>CAIOAK010000128.1 GCA_903855945.1 uncultured Anaeromyxobacter sp. | reverse complement strand
GCCCGCGCGCTGACGGCGGGCGTCCCGGGGCGCGACGTCCCGTTCGCGCGGGAGATGGTGGAGAAGGCCTTCCCGGGGCGCGGCGGTGCGGCGGCGTCCGCACGGGCGCGGCCGGTCATCACCGTGCCCCGCCCGTGACCGCTTCCACGCCCCCCTTCCGAAACCCGGCGCCCACCGTGGATGCCGTGATCCTCCTGCCGGGCGACCGGGTGGTGCTGGTGCGCCGCGGAAACCCGCCGCACGGATGGGCGCTGCCGGGCGGGTTCGTCGACGACGGGGAGCCGCTCCACGTGGCGGCGGCGCGCGAGGCCCGGGAGGAGACCGGCCTCCCCGTCACGCTCCTCGAGCAGTTCCACTCCTATTCCGACCCGGCGCGCGACCCGCGCCGCCACACCATCAGCACGGTCTTCCTGGCGTCGGCCTCGGGGGAGCCCTGCGGCGGCGACGACGCAGCGGAGGCGCGGGCCTTCGCCTGGGACGCCCTGCCCCACCCCATCGTGTTCGACCACCGCGAGATCCTGGCCGATGTCCGCCGCTACCTGCTCACCGGCGCACGGAGGACCCTGTGACCTCGCAGCTCACGCCGGCCGACCGGGTCGCGCTCCTCGGGATCGCGCGCGCGGCCATCCGGGCCCGGCTGGGGTTCGGCCCCGCCCCGGCCCTTCCGGAGTCGGGAGTGCTCGGAGAGCGGCGGGGGGCCTTCGTCACCCTGCGGCGCGGCGGCGAGCTGCGCGGCTGCATCGGCCGCTTCGACCCGGAGGGATCGCTCGCGCGGACCGTGGCCAGCATGGCCGTGTCCGCCGCCTTCGAGGACCCGCGCTTCCCCCCGCTCACCGCCGGCGAGGCCGACGACCTCGACATCCACGTCTCGACGCTCGGACCGCGCCAGCCGCTGCCCGACCCGGAGGCGCTCCGCGTGGGGCTCCACGGCCTCGTCGTCCGGCAGGGCTGGCACCGCGGCGTGCTCCTGCCGGTGGTCGCCGTCGAGCGGGGCTGGGACGGCCCCACCTTCCTGAAGCACGCCTGCCTCAAGGCGGGACTGCCCGCCGATGCGTGGCGGGACCCGGCCACCTCCCTCGAGACCTTCGAGGCGGAGGAGTTCGGCGACCCGGCCCCGGAGAGCCCATGAGCTCGTTCCTGCAGTCCATCCCCATGATCATCGTCACGGTGCTCGCCTTCGGGCTCCTCATCGTGATCCACGAGCTCGGCCACTACTTCGCCGCCCGCTGGTCCGGAATGCGGGTCGAGCGGTTCAGCATCGGTTTCGGCCCGGTGGTCTGGTCGCGCCGGCGAGGGGACACGGAGTGGGCCGTGTCGGCCATTCCGCTGGGCGGCTACGTGAAGATCCTGGGCATGGCCCCGGGCGAGGAGATCCCCCCCGGAGAGACGGGCGCCTACTCGACGAAGCCCGCCTGGAAGCGCTTCCTCGTCATCCTGGCGGGACCGGCGATGAACTACCTCCTCGCCGTGGTCCTGGCGGTGGGGCTCATCGCCACCCTCGGGCTGCGCGAGCCCGATCCGAGCGCAACCGTGGGCGACGTCATCCCCGGCGGCGCGGCTGCCAGGGCCGGCCTGCGCGCCGGAGACCGGATCCTGTCGGCCGGCGGCGCCCCGGTGGCCGACTGGAAGGCGCTCGTGCAGGCGATCCGAGCCCACCCCGGCCAGGAGCTCGAGCTGTCCGTGGCGCGCGGAGACGGACCCGGGGCGCCCGCCGTTTCGCTCACGATCCACCCCGACGATTCGGGCGGGATCGGCAAGGCCGGGATCGCCCCGAGCCTGCGCGCCGTGCACGCCGGCCTCCTCGAGTCGGTCTCGATGGGCTTCCGGCGCACCGCCGACAAGGCCGGCGAGATCCTGGGCGGCCTCGGCCAGATCGTCACCCGCAAGCAGAAGGCGGAGTTGCAGGGGCCGCTCGGCATCGCGCAGGAGATGACCCGCAGCGCGCGGGCCGGCGCCGCACCCTTCCTCATGATGGTCTGGCTCATCTCCATCATGCTCGCGATCTTCAACTTCCTTCCGCTCCCCGCGCTCGACGGCGGACGGCTCATCTTCCTCGTCTACGAGATGGTGACCCGCCGGCCGGTGAACCCGCGGGCCGAGGCGGTGATCCACACGGTGGGATTCGTCCTGCTCTTCGGCCTGCTCATCGGGGTCACCCTCTTCGGCGACCTCCCGCGACTCCTCCGGCGCTGACCCGGGTCCCGGGTTACCATCTCCCCGTGGCCATCACGGTCCTCTACTTCGCCGTCGCCCGGGAAGCAGCCGGCACCGATTCCGAGTCGCTGGCCGGGGCACCGACCACCGTTGGCGCGCTGCGCGCCCTGCTCCCGGAACGCCACCCGAAGCTCGCCCGGGTGCTCCCGCGCTGCCGTCTCGCCGTGGACCAGACCTTCGCGCAGGACGGCGACCCCGTGCCGGACGGGGCCGAAGTGGCGGTCATCCCGCCCGTGTCGGGCGGCTCGGGCCGCTTCCGGGTGGTGAACCGACCCCTCGACCTGGCCGAGGTGGTGGAGGCCGTGAGTGGCCCCGGGAACGGCGGCGTGGTCACCTTCCGGGGCGACGTTCGGGACGAGACCCGTGGCAAGCGGGTCGTCCGGCTGGAGTACGAAGCCTACGTCCCGATGGCCGAGCGCAAGCTGGAGGAGATCGGCCTCGCGGTGGGAGAGGCGCACGGCGCACGCGTGGCCATCGTGCACCGTGTCGGCGTGCTCGTGCCCGGCGAGGCCGCGGTGGTCATCGCCGCCGCGGCCCCGCACCGGGCTCCGGCCTTCCGGGCCTGCGAGGAGGCGCTCGAGCGGCTGAAGCGGGACGCCCCCATCTGGAAGCGCGAGATCCACGAGGACGGTTCGGAATGGGTGGGGATGGGGCCGTGAAGCTCTGCGTCTTCGACCTGGACGGGACGCTCGTCGACTCGCGGGAGGACCTCTACCTCGCCGTGGCCCACACCCTCTCCGCGCTCGGACTCCCCCCGCGGTCGCGCGAGGAGGTGGTGGGCTTCGTGGGCGACGGTGCGGCGGCGCTCGTGTCGCGGGCCATCGCACCCCGGGACCACCTTCTCGGGCGCGCCCTCGAGCTCTGGCGCGACCACTACTCCCGCCACCTCCTCGACCACACCCGCCTCTACCCGGGGATGGTGGGCGTGCTGGGGAGCGCCCGTATTTCACTCGCAGTGCACACGAACAAGCCGGGCGCCATGGCCCGCGCCATCCTCGACGGCCTGGGCGTCCTCTCCCGGTTCTCGGTGGTGGTGGGCGGCGACGAGGCGGCCCGGAAGCCCGACCCCTCGGGCCTGCTCGGGATCTGCATCCGGACGGGCGCGACGCCCGAGGAGACCGTCCTCGTCGGGGACAGCCTGGTGGACCACGCCACGGCCGTCGCGGCCGGGGTCCGGTTCGTCCCCGTCTCCTGGGGGCTCGTCCCCATGGCGACCCTCGCCGCCGCCGGAGCCACCGGATTCGTCCAGGACGCTGCCGACCTCCTCCCCTTCGTGGGCGCCGGGGACTGAGCGCTTGTCCGACCTCGAACCCCGCATCCTGGCCCTGCTCGACGCGGGCGACCTTCCGGGCGCCGCCACGGAGGCGCTCCGCGGCTACGGGCCCCAGATCCTCGGCTACCTGAACGCGGTCCTGCGGAACGAGGACGACGCCCACGACGTCTTCTCCCAGTTCGCCGAGGACCTCTGGAAGGGGCTCGGGGGCTTCCGGCGCGAGAGCTCGGTTCGCACCTGGTCCTTCCGGCTCGCCTGGCACGCGGCCTCCCGCTGGGCGCGGGACCCATACCGGAAGCGCGGCCGACCCATGCTCACCGGCGAGGCCTCCCGCATCGCGCAGGAGGTCCGCTCGACGATGTCCACCTTCGCTCCGGGGGGGCGGGCCGACAAGCTGTCGAAGCTCCGCGAGTCGCTCGAGCCGGAGGAGCAGACGCTCCTCATCCTGCGCGTGGACAAGGGGATGGCCTGGGAGGACGTGGCCCTCGTGCTCCACTCCGACGGCGCGCCGGCCTCTCCGGCGGCCCTCCGCAAGCGTTTCGAGCGGCTCAAGGAGAAGCTCGGCAAGCTGGCCCGGGAGCAGGGGCTCATCGAGTAGTGGGCGCCGGGGGGGGGCGCCGGAAACTCGACGCCCGGGTGGTCACGTGGGAACCTCGGGCCATGTCCCGGCTCCTCCTCGCCCTGTCCCTCGTCTCCATCCTCCTGCTCGTCGGGGTCTTCGTCCCGATGGGGGGGAAGACGGCGGTCGAGCGCTGGAACGAGGCCCCGTCCACCGGCCAGTTCGTCGAGCGGGGATGGAACGAGACGGTCGTCGGCTGGGACCGGCTCTGGGGGGTCGCCCCCGCTCCGAAGCCCGCCCCCCGCCTGGCTTCCAGGGGCGCCGCCGCCCGGGCGCCAGACCCCGCTCCGGCGGAGCACCACACAGACGAGGACCGGCGCGCCATCGACCGGCTCGTCGCCGAGCACGCCGCCGACCCGAAGCCCACGCGGCGCTGACCGAGCCGGCCACCCCGCCCGGGGCGGGCATGCCGCGAGGCGAATCGCGGGGTTGCGTTCTTCCCGGGGGTCGGGTAATCAACGCCCCCGAATGACCGACATGACCAAGAAGGTGAAGAAGACCGCCCCGAAGGCCAAGGGCGCCGGCAAGAAGGCCTGCAAGATCCAGGGCTGCAAGCGCTCGTACCGCGCCAAGGGCTTCTGCTTCTTCCACTACTCCAAGTGGCGCCGCGGCGAGATCGAGGCAGTTCCTCGCCGCTGGAAGGGCTGCTCCAAGGAGGAGTGCAAGAAGAAGGTGCACGAGCACGGCCTCTGCCAGGTCCACTTCGACGCCTGGAAGAAGAGCCGCAAGGGCGCCAAGCAGGAAGCCGCCGAGGCTCCCGCCGCCTAGTCGTCCGTCTCGCCCGGCCCTGGCCCCATCGCGAGCTTCCGCTCGATCGACCGGGCCGCCGCGGCGAGCAGCTCCATCTCCCGCTGCGTGGGCTCGGCCCGCGCCAGCAATCTCCGCCATTCGGCGAGGATCGCATCGGGGTTCTGCGGGTTCAGGTACCCCACCCCGGCGAGCAGCGCACGCGTGCGCGCCCAGAAGGCCTCCACGGTCTCGTGCCGCGCCGGATCCATCGGCGGGGGTCCGGGAACTCCTGCGCCGCGAGCCACCGCCACCTCGTAGGCCAGCACCGCCGCGGCCTGCGCCAGGTTCATCGAATCGTAGGCGTTGCTCGTGGGGATGGTGCAGACGGCGGCGCAGTGCACGAGCTCCGCATCGGAGAGTCCGCGCCGCTCCTCCCCCAGGACGATGGCCACCGGCCCCGCGGGCAGCCGCCTCGCCACCTCCGCCCCCAGCTCCCGGGGCGAGATGCGGGGGCGCCCCTCGACGTCCCGGGACGTGGTCCCGCACGCCCAGGTCGTGCCCTGGAGGGCGTGGGCCATGTCCGGCACCACCTCGGCCGCGTCGAGCACGCTGCGGGCCTTCCTGGCGGTCCTGCGGGCCCTCCGGAACACGTCCTCCGTGGCGTTCTTCCCCCGACCTGTCCGGGGCGCACCCAACCAGGAAGGGGGGGCCACGACCCTCATCCGGGACAGGCCGAAGTTGGCCAGAACCCGCGCCACGGCACCGATGTTCTCGGCCGAGGAGGGGCGGTGCAGCACGAAGATGAGGTCATCCCGGTCCAACGGGCCCGTATGCTAGCATTTGCGCCCATGATTCCCGACGACAAGCTCCGCGCCCAGCTCGCCCACACCCTCCAGAAGTTCGACGCCCCGGAACTCGGTGAGCTCTACCGAGGCAAGGTGCGCGACAACTACTCGCGGGGCGACCGCATCCTCATGGTCACCACCGACCGGATCAGCGCCTTCGATCACGTGCTCGGCACCATCCCGTTCAAGGGGGAGGTGCTCTCGCGGCTCACCTCGTTCTGGTTCGACAAGGTGAAGGACTTCGCCCCCATCTGCGTCCTCGACACCCCCGATCCCAGCGTGATGGTGGTGAAGCGGGCAGAGCCCTTCCCGGTCGAGATCATCATCCGCGGCTACATCACCGGCTCGCTCTGGCGCGACTACCTGGCCGGCAAGGCGGGCGCCTACGGCATCGACTGGCCGGCCGGGCTGCGCAAGGACCAGAAGTTCGGCGCCCCCATCATCACGCCGTCCACCAAGGCCCAGTACGGGAAGCACGACGAGCCCATCAGCGAGAAGGCCATCGTGGACGGTGGGCTGGTCTCCGCGAAGCTCTGGGCCGAGGCCACCGAGGTGGCGCGGGCGCTCTTCCGGCGCGGCCAGGAGTGGGCGGCCAGCCGCGGGCTCATCCTCGTCGACACCAAGTACGAGATGGGCATCGTGGACGGGAAGCTCTCGGTGATCGACGAGATCCACACCCCCGACAGCTCCCGCTACTGGGTCGCGAAGGGCTACGAGGAGCGCTTCGCCGCCGGCCAGGACCAGCAGATGCTCGACAAGGAGAACATCCGCCAGTGGCTCATCTCCGAGCACGGGTTCTCCGGCCACGGCAGCCCGCCGCCGCTCACCGACGAGGTACGCGTCATGCTGGCCCGGAAGTACATCGAGGTCTTCGAGCTGCTCACCGGCGAGCGGTTCGAGTCGCCGGAGGGAAGCGTGGACGCGCGGATCCGCGGGAACCTCAGGTCGAAGGGCTATCTGTAACCCCGAACACCCGCTCGAAGATCGTGTCCACGTGCTTCAGGTGGTAATCCACCGCGAAGCAGGCGTCGATCTCCACGTCGGTGAGGGCCTTCCGCACGTCGGCGTCGCCCTTCAGCGCGGTGCGGAAGTCCACCTTCTCCTCCCAGACCTTCATGGCGTTGCGCTGCACGAGGACGTACCCCTCCTGCCGCGGGATCCCCTTCCCCACCAGCGCGAGCAGCACCCGCTGGGCCTCGAAGAGCCCGCCGGTCGCCTCCAGGTTCTCCCTCATCCGCTCCGGGTAGACCCGCAGGTCGTCGATCATCCGGGCGAAGCGGTTCAGGCCGAAGTCGAGGGCGATGGTGGCGTCGGGACCGATGACCCGCTCCACCGACGAGTGGCTGATGTCCCGCTCGTGCCAGAGCGCGACGTCCTCCAGCGCCGGCACGGCCCAGCCGCGCAGCAGCCGCGCCAGCCCGGTCAGGTTCTCCGAGATGATGGGGTTCCGCTTGTGGGGCATGGCCGAGCTGCCCTTTTGCCCGGCGGTGAAGGGCTCCTCCGCCTCGCGCACCTCGGTGCGCTGCAGGTGGCGGACCTCGGTGGCCTGCTGCTCCATCACCGCTCCGGCAACCGCCATGGCGCAGAAGAGATCGGCGTGCCGGTCGCGGGCCACCACCTGCGTGGCCGCGCCCTCCCCGCCCTGGAGCCCCAGCCGCTCCATGACGAAGGCCTCGACGCGGGGATCGACGTTCGCGAAGGTCCCCACGGCGCCGGAGATCTTGCCCACGGCGGCGACCTTCCCGGCCGCCTCCAGGGCCGCGCGCCTGCGCCCCCATGCGTCGTACCAGCCGGCCAGCTTGAGCCCGAAGGTCACCGGCTCGGCATGGATGCCGTGGCTGCGCCCGATCATCGGCGTGCGACGGTGCTCGAAGGCCCGCTTCCGGATGGCGGCCCGCACCCGGTCCACGTCGGCGAGGAGCAGCGCGGTGGCCTCCGCGAGCTGCACCGCCAGCGTGGTGTCGAGCACGTCGGAGGAGGTCATCCCCTTGTGCAGGTGGCGCGCCGGGAGGCCGCCCCTCTCCTCCACGAAGGTGAGGAAGGCGATGACGTCGTGCTTGGTGACCTTCTCGATCTCGTCGATGCGGGCCACGTCGGCGGCGGAGAACTGGAAGCCGTCGAACGTCCGGCGCAGCGCCGCGAGGTCCTCGGCCGGCACCTCGCCGAGCTTCACCATGGCCTCGGCGGCGAGCAGCTCGACGTCCAGCCAGATGCGGAAGCGCCGCTCCGGGGACCAGATGCGGGCCATCTCGGGACGCGTGTAGCGCGGGATCATCCGACCCTCCACGGCCACCCTCGGCGGCCGGCTCGTCGTGGCCGGCCGTCAGCGGCCGGTGGAACCGAATCCTCCGCCGCCCCGCCCCGTGGGGGGCAGCTCGGCAACCTCGTGCAGTGTCGCATGGCGAACCGGTGCGATCACGAGCTGTGCGATCCGCTCCCCGCGCTGGAGGCGCACGGTGTCGTGTCCCCAGTTGACGAGGATGACGCCCACCTCGCCCCGGTAGTCGCTGTCGATGGTGCCGGGGGCGTTGGGCATGCCGAGCCCGTGCTTCAGGGCCAGGCCCGAGCGGGGACGCACCTGCCCCTCCCATCCGGGCGGGATGGCCACGGCGATCCCGGTGGGGACGAGCCGGCGCTCGCCGGGGGCGAGCTCGACCGGCTCGTCGGCCCGCAGGTCCATGCCCGCGGCGCCGGCGCTCTGGTAGCGCGGGAGCTCCAGCGGCTCGCCCCGGCCCGCCACGCGGAGGACCGCGATGGGGACCGGGCTGTCGGCCGTGGACACCGCTCGACTCCCTAGCCCTTGGCGGGATCGGGCTTCTGCGCGGCCGCGTCGGCCAGCGCTTCCTTGCGGGAGAGCCGGATCTTCCCGGCCCGGTCTACCGAGATGACCTTGACGAGGACCTCCTCGCCCTCCTGCAGGACCTCGGAGACGCTCTTCACCCGCTTGTCGGAGAGCTCGGAGATGTGGATGAGCCCGTCGGTGCCGGGGAAGATCTCCACGAAGGCGCCGAACTCGGCGATCTTGCGGACCGTGCCCAGGTAGGTCTTGCCGACGTCCGCCTCCTGGGTGAGGTTCTTGATCATCTTGATCGCCGCGTCCACCTGCGTCTGGTTCGGGCTGGCGATGTTGATGGTGCCGTCGTCGTTGATGTTGATGGAGCAGCCGGTGCGGGCGGTGATGTCCTTGATCACCTTGCCGCCGGGCCCGATGACGTCCTTGATGCGCTCGGTGCGGATCTTGATGCTGGTGATCCGGGGCGCGTAGGCGCTGATGTCACCGCGGGACGCCGGGAGCGACTTGGCCATCTCGCCGAGGATGTGCTTGCGGCCGCGGGCAGCCTGATCGAGCGCGTCCTGGAGGATCTTCCGGGTCACGCCACCGATCTTGATGTCCATCTGGATGGCGGTGATGCCGGCCTCGGTGCCGCAGACCTTGAAGTCCATGTCGCCGAGGTGGTCCTCGTCGCCCAGGATGTCGGAGAGGATCGCGATCTTCTCCCCCTCCTTGATGAGCCCCATGGCGATCCCGGCCACCGGGGCCCTCACCGGCACGCCGGCGTCCATGAGCGACAGGCAGCCGCCGCAGACCGACGCCATCGACGACGACCCGTTCGACTCCATGATGTCGGAGACGATCCGGATGGTGTACGGGAACTTGTCCTCGGCCGGGAGCACCGCCCGGAGCGCCCGCTCCGCCAGCGCGCCGTGGCCGATCTCGCGGCGGCCGGGGCCGCGCAGGAACTTGGCCTCGCCCACCGAGAAGGGCGGGAAGTTGTAGTGGAGCATGAACTTCTTGAAGTGCATGCCCGTGAGCATCTCGACCCGCTGCTCGTCCTCGGAGGTGCCCAGCGTGGTGGCGACGAGCGCCTGGGTCTCACCGCGGGTGAAGAGGGACGAACCGTGCACGCGGGGGAGCAGCCCCACCTCGCAGGTGATGAGGCGGATGTCGGCCGGACCGCGGCCGCCGATCCGCTTCCCCTCGTCGGTGATCATCTTCCGCATGTACTCGTACTTCACGTCCTCGTAGTAGCCCTTGATCTCCTTCTCCCGGGCGGAGAGGGCGGAGAGCGCAGCGGCGTCGCCGGCGGCCTCGGCCCGGAGGGCCTCGAGGAGCTCCTTCTTGATCTCGGAGAGCCGGCCGTAGCGGTCGTGCTTCTCGTTCCGGGCGTAGGCCGCGCGGACCTTCTCCCAGGTGAGTGCCTTGACCTTCTGCTGGAGGGCCGCGTCGCTCTTGGGCGGCTCGAAGGCACGCTTCGCCTTGCCCACCGCGGCGGCGAGCCGGTCCTGGGCGTCGAGGAGCGGCTGGACCGCGGCCTGCCCGAAGAGCAGCGCGTCCACCATCACGTCCTCGGAGATCTCCTTGCCGCCGCCCTCCACCATCACGACCGCATCACGCGAGGCGGCGAGCACGATGTCGAGATCGGCCTCGGCGCGCTGTGCCAGCGTGGGGTTGGCGATGAACGTTCCGCCCACGCGGCCGACGCGGACGCCGGCGATGTGGCCGTGGAACGGGACGTCGCTGACGGCCAGCGCCGCCGAGGCGCCGGTGAGCGCCAGGACGTCGGTGTCGTTCTCCTGGTCGAAGGAGATGACCGTGCAGATGAGCTGGGTCTCGTTGGCGTAGCCGTCCGGGAAGAGCGGGCGACAGGAGCGATCGACCATGCGGGAGACGAGCGTCTCCTTCTCGGTGAGCCGCCCCTCGCGCCGGAAGAAGCTGCCCGGGATCTTGCCCGCGGCGAAGAGCTTCTCCTGGTAGTCCACCGTGAGGGGGAAGAAGTCGATCCCCTCCTTCCGCTCCTTGGCGGAGACCACGGTGACGAGGACGATGCTGTCGCCGTGACGGATCCAGATGGACCCGTCGGCCTGCTTGGCAACCTTGCCGGTCTCGAGGACGATCTCGCGACCGCCGACCTGCGCGCGCTCCTGGATGGCCTTCATTTGGGCACCTTCACTTTGTGAGCCGGAAGGCCTCTCGGCCCTCCGGTCCCGCCGTGCGAGTTGCCGCCGCCATGCCCGCGGAGCTTCAGTTTCTCACCCGGACACCGCTCCCGCGGGAGCGACATCCGAGTCGGAAACGGAAGCGCCGTCGGCGGTGCGCCGGCCCGCTCGCAAGCGGGCCTGTTGGTTTCGCTACTTCCGGAGGCCGAGCTGCTCGATCACCGCCTTGTAGCGGTTCACGTCGATCCCTCGGAGGTAGTCGAGGAGACGGCGCCGCTGCCCGACCAGCTTGAGCAGGCCGCGCCGGCTGTGATGATCCTTCTTGTGCGTCTTGAAGTGCTCGGTGAGGTAGGCGATCCGCTCGGTGATGAGGGCGACCTGGACCTCGGGAGACCCGGTGTCCTTGTCGTGCCGGCGGTACTTCTGAACTACCTCGGACTTCTTCTCTGCGACGAGCGCCATATCGATTGCTCCCTGTGGAGGACCGTTCCCGTCTCGAGGGCGAAGGCGTGCGCCACAGGGACAGGGGACGGCGGGTTGGAAGGCGGTCTTGTAGCGGCGAGGGCCTGGAAAGTCAATGCTTCGAGGAGGGCTGCCCCGTGATTCCGGGGGGTTGCACGAATACCCGGACCGGCCGCAGCCCCTCGTCGCCCGCCGGACCGACCATCGCGACGAGCATCCCCTGCTCGTCGAGAGCCCGGCAGAGCGGCGCCGGTGCCGTCCGGGGCAGCTTCTTGCCCTGGGCGAGGGCCAGGATCTCCCCGGGATCGACCCGGATCGAAGGGAAGGCGGCGAGGGCGTCGGCCGGGCTGACCATGCGGGCCGCGAGCTCGTCGGGGTTCGTATGCGCCAGCCGCTCCAGCTCCTCGAGCGGAAGGGCTCCGACGAGCGTGAAGGGACCGGAGGCGGTGCGCCGGAGGGCACCCAGGTGCGCCGGCACCCCCATCGCCCGACCCAGCTCCGATGCGAGCGTCCGGACGTAGGTACCCTTGCCGCAGCGAACCGCGACGCGCGCCCGGGCCAGGCCGTCCTCCCCGGCGGGCGAGAAGTCGAGGAGCTCGAGCGCGTGGACCACCACGCGGCGCGGCTCCCGCTCGACGGCCTTGCCGGCGCGGGCGGACTCGTAGAGGCGACGCCCGTCCACCCGGACCGCCGAGTACATCGGGGGCACCTGGTCGATCTCCCCGACGAAGCGGGCGAGGGCCGTGGCGACGGCTGCGCCCTCGACTCCCGAGGCATCCCCGCGCTCCGTCACCCTCCCCTGCGCATCCTCGGTGTCGGTGGCGATCCCGAGCACGAAGAGCGCGTCGTAGGCCTTGTCCCCCTCGGTGATCCAGTGCTGGAGCTTCACGGCGTCGTCGATGCAGACGGCGAGGACGCCGGTGGCGGACGGGTCGAGGGTGCCGGTGTGACCGGCCTTGGCCGCCCCGGTGGCGCGACGCACCCGCTCCACGACGGCGAAGCTGGTGGGGCCGGACGGCTTGTCGACGACGAGGACGCCTCCCTTCACCGGCCGTCCTTCTCCTTGGCTTCCCGGAGGAGGCGCTCGATCTTGTCCCCCTCCTGGATGCTCCCGTCCCACGCGAATTTCATGTGGGGGACGACGCGGAGCCGGAGGCTGCGGGCGGCCTCGCGCTGGATGAAGCTGGCGGCGGCGGCCAGCCCTTCCATCGTCTTCTTCTGGACCGCCTCGTCCCCGTGGACGGAGACGAAGACCACCACCTCGCGCAGGTCGGGCGACATCTTGGCCCCGGTGACGGTGATGAACCCGACCACGCGTGGATCCTTGAGACCACGGGCCAGGATGGCGGACACCTCGTGCTGGAACTCCTCGGCCACGCGAGCCGGGCGATCATGGGCCATTTCCGTCCTCCTCGGCGTCCGCCAGCGTCCGCCAGTCTCCGCCCAGATCGTCGCCGAACGGGATGATCTCCATCTGCCGGTCGGTGATGAGGATCTGGCCTCCGTGCACGTTGCCCACGAACCCGGTCACCTTGTCGAGAAGTTCGTTCACGAATGCGTGGTCGTTGCCCACGGCGGCGACCCCCACCACGCTCCGCTGCCACGTGTCGTTCTCACCCACCTCGGCGATGGCCACCGGG
Organism: uncultured Anaeromyxobacter sp.; assembly: GCA_903855945.1. Taxonomy (GTDB): domain Bacteria; phylum Myxococcota; class Myxococcia; order Myxococcales; family Anaeromyxobacteraceae; genus CAIOAK01. Next base: position 2,452 of record CAIOAK010000128.1, on the reverse strand, counting down.
TAGCGAGCCCGGACCCGATCGAGGGCCGAGCGCAGCAGGTGGCGCTTCGACTTGAGCGACCCCGGGTCGGGGAGGTGCAGGGTGAGGCGCAGGATGCCGACGAACACCGCACCCTCCTGACCCCCGCGCCGCTAGTCGAGCGACGGGCGGGTCTCCTCGAGCTCGTAGGCGTCGAACACGTCGCCGACCTTGAAGTCGGAGAAGTTCTCCACGCCGATGCCGCACTCGAACCCGGCCTGGACCTCCTTCACGTCGTCCTTGACCCGGCGCAGCGAGGCGATCTTGCCGGCGTGGACCACCTTGCGCTCGCGCAGCACGCGCACGTGGGCACCGCGGCGGATGAGCCCCTCGGTCACGGACGAGCCGGCGATGGTGCCGGCGCGCGGGATGTTGAAGATGGCCCGCACCTCCGCCTTGCCGAGCGGCTTCTCGCTGATGATGGGCTCGAGCAGCCCGACCATCTCCTCGCGGATGGTGTCGGCCGCCTCGTAGATGATGTCGAAGAGCAGGATCTTCACGCTCTGCTGGCTGGCGATCTGCTCGACCTTGGTCTCGGGCTTGGTGTGGAACCCGACGATGATGGCCTTGCCCGCCGCGGCGGTGAGGACGTCCGACTCGGTGACCGCGCCCACGCCGGAGTCGAGCACGTTCACCTTCACCTTGCGCGTGGAGAGCTTGGTGAGGGCCTGCGAGATCGCCTCGGAGGATCCCTGGACGTCGGCCTTGACGACGACGTTCAGCTCCTTGGCACCGCCGGGCTTGCTCTTCGCGAAGAGGTCCTCGAGCGTGGCCCGCTTCATCGAGCCGAGCTCCTTCTGCCGCGCCTTCTGGGCGCGGTGCTCGGCGACCTCCTTGGCGGACTTCTCGTCCGACACGACGTTGAAGTCGTCGCCCGCGGTGGGGACGCCCGACAGGCCGAGGACCTCCACCGGGTAGCCGGGGGGAACCTCCTTCACCAGCTCGCCGCGCTCGTTCATCATGGCGCGAACGCGCCCGTGGTGGATCCCGGTCACCATGGCGTCGCCGACGCGCAGGGTGCCCTCCTGCACGAGCACCGTCGCCACCGGACCGCGACCCTTCTCCAGCTTGGCCTCGATGACCACGCCGGCCGCGATCGCCTCCGGGTTGGACTTGAGGTCGAGCACCTCGGCCTGCAGCGCGATGTACTCGAGCAGCTCGGGGAGCCCCTGCTTCGTGCGCGCCGACACCGGCATCATGATGGTGGTGCCGCCCCACTGCTCGGGCACCATCTCGTACTCGGTGAGCTGCTGCATGACGCGCTCGGGCTGGGCGCCCGGCTTGTCCGCCTTGTTGATGGCGACGAGGATCGTGACCCCCGCCTCCTTGGCGTGCTTGATGGCCTCGATGGTCTGGGGCATCACGCCGTCGTCGGCCGCCACCACGAGCACCACCAGGTCGGTGACCTGGGCGCCGCGCTGCCGCATGGCCGTGAAGGCCTCGTGGCCGGGCGTGTCGAGGAAGGTGATGGGACCGTGGGTGGTCTGCACGGAGTAGGCGCCGATGTGCTGGGTGATCCCGCCGGCCTCGCCAGCGGCCACGTCGGCCTTGCGGATGGCGTCGAGCAGCGACGTCTTGCCGTGGTCTACGTGACCCATGACCGTGACCACCGGGGGCCGGTTGACGAGCTTCGACTCGTCCACCTCGACCTCGGGGATGAACTCCTCCACCTCGAAGCCCTGCTTCTCGACGGTGAACCCGAACTCGGTGGCCAGGGTGGCCGCGGTCTCGGCTTCGATGAGCTGGTTGATGGTGGCCATCGTCCCGGACGTCATCAGCTTCCGGATGAGGTCCGACGCCTTCACACCCATGGCCTGGGAGAGGGCCGAGACGCTGATGGACTCCTCGATCCGGATCACCTTCTTGTGCTCGGCGCGCTCGGTCACCTGCGTCTTCTGTCCCTTCTTCGTCGGCTTCTTCTTCTTGCCGCGCATCGGAACGAAGGAGCGGTCGGCGATGGCCGACTGCAGCAGGTCCTTGGGCGTGAGCGACTTGACGGCCTCGTCGGCCGGGCGACCGGTGCCGCGCCGCTTCTTGTCCTTGGAGACGTCGATGAACTCCCGCTCGCGCCCCAGGCTGCCGGGGACGACCTTGAGCTCGCGAACCTCGCCGAGCGCCCGCGGTCCGGGGGCGGCGGGATACTGGCTGCGCGTACCCGTGGGGGGCGTGACGCGCCGGACGGGAGTGGTGGGGCGGGAGATCACCACCGCCTGCGTGGAGGTGGGACGGATGGACCGCGGGTCCGGGCGAGGAGCCGCGGGAGGCACTCCGGGGACGGCCGGCCGGTGGGTGGGCGCGTGGGTGGGCGCGTGGGCGGCGGCGTGGGCGGCGGCGTGGGCGGCGCGGGCGGCGGCGGTCGGCGTGGGCGGGATTAAACTTGTGGCGATCGCGCAGGCGGCAAGTGATCACGGCATACTGAGCTAGCCTGCCTGAG
>CAIOAK010000127.1 GCA_903855945.1 uncultured Anaeromyxobacter sp. | reverse complement strand
GGCCCAGTCTCGGCGCCCGCGCAGATGCGCCCCGCGCCGGGGCCACCCCGTCCCGCCTGCCGGAAGGGCGGGCGGCGACGAGGCCCGGCCGCGCGACGCCGCGCCCCAGAGTTCATTCCTGGCTGATCAACCGGGTGAGCGTCGCGCAGATCAGGGGCAGGTTCAACGTCGGATACATCTCCGCGAAATAACAGGGGAACGGCGCTTCGGGAGGTTCAGTCCTGATCCTGGAATTTCGTGCGCCGCGTAACCCATTGACATTAGGCTTGTTTTTCAGATGGGGTCGCTCACGCACGATGACCGGATGGCGTCGGGTAAGTACCTGAAATTAGATCGCTTCTCGTTCACGGAAAGTTACTCGTATGAACTCTGGCGCCCCGCCCGGATCCCCCCACGAGGCGTGCTCGTCCGAGTCGCCTTCGGCCCCGCCGGCGGCACCTCGGCCGCGCCGCCGAAGGCGATCTAGCGCGCCTTCACCGGGACCCGGACGAGTATTCGACCCCGTTCCCGCGGCGTCCGCCCGGGGTCGGAGAGCCAGGCACAGTGCAGACGCCCGTGCGGGACCAGGTCCAGGTCCGCGGCCGCTCGACGCAAGCGGTCCGCGACCTGCGTCACCCCGTCGACGGGACCGACATGAACCGACTGGATGCAGCGCCCCTCGCGCAGCTCCTCGATGCGGGCCGGGGGGAGCCCCGCGCCCGCCGGAGCCTCCTCCCACAGGGCCGTGAGGTCGCCCGTCCGGACGAAGGCCGGGATCCGGCGGAGGAGCTTCCACGGGGCCAGGGGCGCGCCTCCGCCGGAGCGGTTCGACGAGCAGGGCGGGCCGGCGAGCGCCTCCTGCGGCGTGGGCCGGAAGTCCTTGCCCTGCTCCCGGATGGCACGCTCCCGGAGCTGCTGGAGGAGCCGGTGGATCTCCGCCGCCCGCTCCTCGAACTCGGGCCCCCCGAACTTTCCTTCGCCGTCCAGGGTCAGGTAGCGGGCCGGGGTCGTTCCGAGCACGCGCGGGCTCCGAGTCGCCGCGTACTCGGCGGCGCGGAGGACGACGAGGTCGACCCGGGCAGGCATGTGGGCTACATAGCCTGAGAACGCGGCCGCGCCAGCGGTGCTGGCGGTCCGCGCGCTCCCCTGGGAGAATGGCCCGAGCGGTCCTTCCGCACCCGTGCGCACCTACCTTCGCCTCCTCTCCTACGCAGCCCCGTACCGCTGGCGCTTCGCCGCGGCCCTCGCCTGCATGGCCGTGCTGGCGCTCGCGACCGCCATGTACGTGAACCTGCTCGGGCCGGTGCTCGAGTTCCTCTTCACCGGACGGGTGGACGCCATGGGGTCGCTCGCCCGGCTCCTGCCGGGGGATTCCGGGCTGGCGGCCTGGACACGCGGGGTGGATCGGACCCAGGCGCTTCGGGTGCTCCCCTGGATCGTCATCGCGGTCGCCCTGGCGAAGGGGTTCGCCTTCTTCGGTCAGGCCTACCTCATGGGCACCACGAGCCAGCGGATCATCGCCGACCTGCGCCTGGCTCTCTTCGACCACCTGCTCCGCCTCTCGCCGTCCTTCTTCGCGCGCCGCCACTCCGGCGACCTGCTCTCCCGGGTGAACAACGACGTGGGGGCCGTCGAGGCGGCCGTCTCCAACGCCGTCGCCAGCTACCTGCGCGATGGACTCACCGTGATCGTGATGCTGGTGAACTGCTTCCTCATCGACTGGAAGCTCTCGCTCGTCACCTTCGTGGCCATCCCCATCACCATCCTCCCGGTGGTGGGCATCGCCAAGCGGCTCAAGAAGGTGACGACCCAGTCCCAGTCCACCCTGGGGAAGATCACGGAACTGGTCCAGGAGGCCCTCTCCGGCATCCGGGTGGTCCAGGCCTACGGGATGGAGGGCTGGGAATCGAGCCGCTTCCGCGGGGAGAACGAGCGCTGGCTCCGCTACATGCGGCGCAGCATCACCGTGAGGGCCTTCTCCTCCCCGCTCATGGAGGTCATGGCGGCCGTGGGCATCGGCATCGCCATCTGGTGGGTGGGGGAGGGCATCGTCTCGGGAGCCCTTCCCGCCGGGAAGTTCTTCTCCTTCGTCACGGCGATCCTGCTCCTCTACACACCGGTGAAGGCGCTCGGAAAGGTGGGGCAGGTGGCCATGCAGGGCGCCGCCGCGGGGGAGCGGATCTTCGAGATCCTGGACTCGACCACGGGTGTCCCCGACACGGGTCGCGTCGTGCTGGCGCCCCTCCACGACGCCATCCGCTACGAGGAGGTCGCCTTCTCCTACGGCGACCGCCCGGTGCTGCACGGAGTCTCGCTCCGCGTGGGCAAGGGGGAGGTGGTCGCGCTCGTCGGCAGCTCGGGCGGCGGGAAGACCACCCTCGCCAACCTGCTCCCCCGCTTCTGGGACGTGACCGGGGGGCGCATCACCGTGGACGGCGTGGACATCCGGGATGCCACCCTCGCGAGCCTCCGCTCCGGCATCGCGCTCGTGACCCAGGAGACGGTGCTCTTCAACACCTCGGTGCGGGAGAACATCGCCTACGGACGGCCGGACGTGCCGGTGGCCGAGGTCGAGCGGGCCGCACGAATGGCCCACGCCGAGGACTTCATCCGCGCGCTGCCCCGGGGATACGACACGGTGGTGGGCGAGCGGGGCGTGCTGCTCTCCGGAGGCCAGCGTCAGCGCATCGCCATCGCCCGCGCCTTCCTCCGCGACGCCCCCATCCTCCTCCTCGACGAGGCCACCAGCGCGCTGGACGCCGAGAGCGAACGGGAGGTGCAGCGGGCCCTCGAGAGGCTGATGGGCATCGGCGACGACGGGAAGCGCGGTCACCGCACCACCCTCGTCATCGCCCACCGGCTCTCCACGATCCGCAACGCCGATCGGATCGTCGTCCTCTCCCAGGGGCAGGTGGCCGAGGTCGGTCGCCACGAGGAACTGCTCGCGAAGGGCGGAGAGTACGCGCGGCTCTACCAGATCTACGAGGGAGAGGCCGGGGAGGCTCCCGCCGGATGACCGCCCGGCGGGTCGGCGCGCTCCTCGGCGCGCTCGTCGCGGCCTGGCTGGCCTACGGGCTGTACGCCCGATCCCGGCGGGCCGCCCGCCCGCCTCCTCCAGCCGGGGAGCTGCGCGGGGCATGGCACGTCCACACCACCCGCAGCGACGGTCGGGGAAGCCTCGACGAGGTGGTCCGCGCCGCGCGGGAGGCGGGACTCGGGTTCGTGGTGATCGCCGACCACAACGTCCTCGCACCCGGCGACGGCGGGTGGCGCGACGGGGTGCTCGTGGTTCCGGCCACGGAGATCTCCGCGCCCTACGGTCACGTCGTGGGAATCGGGCTGCCGCGGGAACTCTCGCGGGAGGAGCGGCAGAAGGATGCCCTGGGCACGGTCGGGAAGCTCGGGGGCGAGGCCGTGCTCGCCCACCCGTTCCACCCCGGACGACCCTTCACCCGCTGGGGACGGGACGACTGGGCGGGGATGGAGGTGGTCTCGAACGACTCCTTCTGGGGGCTCGTGCAGCGGGACCAGGCCTGGTGGCGCGCCGGGAAGTCGCTCCTCCTGCTGCCGTGGGACCCGGGCCGCTCGATGCTCGCCTTCTACCAGGACCCGGCCCGCGAGCTCGCCCGCTTCGACGCGGCCGCTGCGCGCCGCCCGGTGGTCCTGCTCTGCGCCTCCGACGCCCACGGATGGCCCACCTATGGTGCCGCCTTCGAGGCCTTCAGCACGCACGTCCCGGTGACCCCCACCGGCGACCCGGCCGCCGACCTGGCGGCGGTGCGCCGATCGCTCCTCGACGGGAGCGCGGTCTGCGTCCTCGACGCGCGGGCCCCGGTGAGTGGCGTCCGTCTCTCGGTCGCTCCCTCCGGAGATCGCATCGAGCTGCGCGCATCGATCCCGCCGAAGACCCGCGTCGCCTGGCACCTCTTCCGCGATGGCGCCCCGATGGGGACGCTCTCCGCGTCGCCTCCGGCCTGGGGCTGGAACTGCGGTGGCCCGTGCCCGCGGGGGGCGTGGCGCGTGGAGGGGCGGATCGACGGCGAGCCCTGGATCTTCACCAACCCGGTGCGGATCGAGTAGGAAGCGGACGACCGTGCACCTCCTCTACGCGATCGGGAGCTACCTCGCCTTCGTGCTGCTCCTGCCGATGCTGCTCTTCCATCCCAAGCTCCGCCACGGGATCAAGGAGCGGCTCGGCTTCTACCGCTCCCGGGAGACCCCGGGCAGCGGGTCGCCCCGGATCTGGCTGCACGGGGCCAGCGCCGGCGACCTCCAGTCCCTGCAGCCCATGATGAAGGAGCTGAAGGAGCGGATCCCGGGTTGCTGCCTGGTCGTCACCACGATCACCAACAGCGGGCTGGAGATGGCCCGCGCCCGGATCCGGGAGGCCGACGTCGTCGTCCACGCACCGTACGACCTTCCCGGAGCCACGCGCCGTGCCATGGCCGCGCTCCGTCCCGACCTGCTCGTGCTCGAGTACACCGAGATCTGGCCCAACCTCATCCGGGCCGCGCGCAAGGCGGGCGTCCGCGTGGCGCTCACGAACGGGCGGTTCGCGCCGGAGAAGCTGTCCCGCTACCGGACCTTCTTCCGCCTGGCGGGGAAGCCGCTCCGTTCCATCACGCTCTTCCTCATGCGGTCCGACGAGGAGGCCGAGCGGGCGCTGCAGCTCGGCGCCCCGCCCGACCGGGTATGGGTCACCGGCAACACGAAGTTCGACGCGCTGGTCCTCGACCGGCCTCGCGGGGACGATGAGCCGCTCCGCGCGTCCATGGCGCTCGATCCGGTTCGCCCCACCTTCATCGCCGGTTCCACGCACGAGGGGGAGGAGGAGTCGCTCGTCTCCGTGTACCGGGCGTTGCTCGGCGACTTCCCCGGCCTCCAGATGGTGATCGCCCCGCGCTACGTCGAGCGGGCGGGACGGATCGTGGCGATCGCCCAGGCCGCCGGGCTGAGCGCCCGCCTGCGGAGCGCCGGAGCGGCCGCCGGGCCGGCGCAGGTGGTGGTGATGGACACCATCGGTGAGCTGTCGGCTGCCTACCGGCTCGCCACGCTCGCCTTCGTGGGGGGCAGCTTCATCCGGAGGGGCGGGCAGAACGTCCTCGAGCCGGCCGGGCAGGGGAAGCCGGTCCTCTTCGGCCCCCACATGGAGAGCTTCAAGGACAGCGTCCAGGTGCTGGTGGGGCGGGGCGGGATCCAGGTTGCCACGCCGGAGCAACTCCTGAAGGTCGCGCGGGAACTGCTCGCCCGGCCCGAGGAGGCCCGCCGTCTCGGCGCCATGGCCCGCGAGGCCGTCGGTGCGGTGCGGGGCGCGAGCGCCCGGAACGTCGACCACATGCTGCGCGCCATCCGGCGCGCCCGGGGAGCCGCGTGATCGCCGGTCCCCCCGGGCTCCTCGAGCGGCTCTGGTGGAGCGCAACTCCCACTCCGGGCGACCGGCTGCTCGGGGCGCCGCTCCTCCTCGCCGAGGGGGTATTCCGGGCCGTTGCGGGGGTACGGGGGGCGCTGTACGACGCCTCGCTGCTCCCGGCCACCCGGGCCGCAGTGCCGGTGATCTCGGTGGGAAACCTGGCCGTCGGCGGCGCCGGGAAGACGCCCGTGGTCCTCTCCCTCGCGGCCCGCCTCCTCGCCGCTGGGCGCCGCCCGGCCGTGCTCTCCCGCGGCCACGGCTCGGCCCGGATCGACGATCGGGTCGTCGCCGATGGAGCGGCCCTGCTCCTCGACGCGACCGCCGGTGGGGACGAACCGGTGCTGCTCGCCCGGCGCCTCCCCGGCCTCCGGGTCCTCTGCGGCCCCGACCGGGCCCGCATGGCGCCGCGGGCGGTGGCGACGGGAGCGGATGTGCTCCTCCTCGACGACGGATTCCAGCACCGGCGGCTGCGCCGGGACCTCGACGTGGTGGTCCTGGACGCCGCAAATCCCTGGGGGAACGGCCACTGCCTGCCCGCGGGGCCGAACCGGGAGCCCCGTTCGGCGCTCCGGCGAGCGGGGCTCGTCTGGCTGACGCATGCGGACCGGGCCACGCCGGCCGCGCTGGAGGAACTCCGGCAGATCGCAGTCCGCACCACCGGGCGCGCCCCGGTCGAGTCCCGACACGCTCCGATCAGCCTCTCCGATGGCAGGCTCCAGGACGACCTCCCGCTCGCCTCGCTCGCGGGCCGGCGTGTGGCGCTCCTCGTCGCCGTGGCGAAACCGGGGAGCGTGGCGCGCACGGTGGAGGATCTCGGAGCCTCGGTCATCGCCACGCACGCCTTCCCCGACCATCACCGCTTCTCGGCCGGCGAGGTGGCGGACGCGCTGGACGGTGCGGCCAGGGCCGGCGCCGAGTTCATCGTCACCACCGAGAAGGACGCGGTCCGCCTGCCGGAGGCCATGGCCGGGGACCCGCGCCTCCGGGTGCTGCGGATCGAGGTGGAGTTGCTCCGGGGCGGGGACGTGCTGGCCGAGGCGCTGGAGATCGCGCTGGATGGGAGGGCGGGATGAGGCGCTGGCTTGTCGCCTTGGGTGGATTCATGGGCTGGCTCCTCTGGACGCTGCACGTCCGGAGAAAGGTGATCATGGGCAACCTGCGCCTCGCCTTTCCGGACTGGACCGAGGAAGCGCGGCGGGAGGTGGGGAAGCGCACCTTCGTGAACGTGGGGAGGATGGCTTCCGAGTTCCTGCTGGTGACGAAGCTCTCGCCGGCCGATCTCGATCGGATGTTCGTCTACGACGAGGAGGGGAAGGCCGCCATCCTCGGCGTGCTCGCCGAGAAGAAACCGGTGGTGGTCTGCACCGCCCACTTCGGCAACTTCGAGAACCTGGCGGCCGTGCACAACCTGCAGGGCTACCCGATCGCCATGGTGGTCCGACGCATGGGCGGCGGCTGGTTCGCCAAGTTCTGGAACCAGGGGCGCTCCAAGGCCGGACTGGAGGTGCTCGAGGTGACGCGGGGGGAGACGCTCAAGGCCGCCCAGCGGGCCCTGCGCGATGGGAAGGTCCTGGGTTACGTCATCGACCAGAACATGCCCAGCCACCGGGCCATCTTCCCCACCTTCTTCGGCGTCCCGGCCGCCACCGCGCCCACCCCGGCCTACCTCGCCATGCGTTCGGGCGCGACGGTCTTCTTCATGCTCGACGTCCCGCTCCCGGATGGTCGCCACCACATCGTCATCGAGGGGCCCATCGCGCCGCCGGACACCGGCGACCGGGAGGCCGACGTCCTGGCGTTCCTGCAGGGGCTGAACGACCGGCTGGAGCGCTGGATCCGGCTCCACCCCGACCGCTGGTACTGGCTGCACCGTCGGTGGAAGACCCGGCCGCCGGCGGACGGGGGGCGACGCCGCACCCGGCGAATTGACCCGCCCCGGAGCGCGGAGTAGACACGGCCATGGCCCGGATCGCCCCCGACCGACTCGCGCCGCTCGCCCGCCTCCTCGAGCGGTTTCCCCGGAGTCGCGTGGTGGTGGTGGGTGACTTCGTCGCCGACGAGTACGTCTACGGGGAGACCGAGCGCATCAGCCGCGAGGCTCCGGTGCTCATCGTCCGCTACGAGCGGAGCGAGGTGGTCCCCGGTGGCGCAGGGAACGCCGCCCAGAACCTGGCCGCGCTGGGCGTGGACGTGCGGGCCGTCGGGCTCGTGGGGGACGACGCCCCGGGCCGGCGGCTGCTCGCGGAGCTCCGGGCCGGGCCGGTCGACGTCCGCGGAATCCAGCGGGTCCGGGGGCGGGCCACCGAGGCCAAGACCCGGATCCTGGCCGGAGGCCGATCCACGCGGCGCCAGCAGATGCTCCGGGTGGACCGCACTCCCGAGCCCATCTCCGCGGCGGTCGAGCGGCGGCTCGTCGCCGATCTGAAGAGGGCCGCACGGGGCGCCGGTGCGGTGCTGGCGAGCGACTACGGCTCCGGCGTCCTCTCGCCCCGCGTCGTCCAGGCGCTCCGGGAGATCCGCCGGGGCGGCGTCCCGGTCTGCGTCGACTCCCGCTACAACCTGACCGGCTTCTCCGGGCTCACGATGCTGAAGCCCAACGAGACGGAGCTGGAGGCCGCCTCCGGCATCCGCGCCTCCACGCCGGGTGGACTCGCCCGCGCGGCGGCCTGGCTCCAGCGTCACATGAGGTGCCAGAGCCTGCTCGTCACCCGGGGCAGGAACGGGATGTCGCTCTTCGAGAAGGGGCGGCCACCGCTGCATCTCGCCGCCCACGGCGACAAGGAGGCGGTGGACGTCACCGGTGCCGGAGACACGGTGGCCGCCACCTACGCCGCCGCCATCGCCTCCGGGGCCGACCCCGAGGGGGCCATGCGCCTCGCCAACGTCGCGGCGGCGCTCGTCGTGCAGAAGGCGGGCACCGCCACCGTGGGGCGGGACGAGCTCCGGCGCGAACTCGCGGGGGCGTGATGGACAAGCGGGTCCGCCTCTCCGACCTCCCCGCCATCCGGGCGCGGGCCACCCGTGCGGGAAGGACCGTCGCGCTCGCCAACGGCGTCTTCGACCTCTTCCACGTCGGCCACCTCCGCTACCTCCAGGGGGCGAAGGCGCTCGGCGACGTGCTGGTCGTGGCGGTGAACAGCGACGCCTCGACGCGAAGGAACAAGGGGCCGGGCCGTCCGCTCGTTCCCCAGGCCGAGCGCGCCGAGATCGTGGCCGCCCTCACCTGCGTGGACCACGTGGTGGTCTTCGGCGCCCGGACGGTCGTCCCGATCATCCGCAAGCTCCGTCCGGACGTGCAGGTGAAGGGGACCGACTACACGCCGGAGACCATCCCCGAGGCGGCCGAGGTGGCGCGCTACGGCGGCCGTGCGGCGGTCGCCGGCGATCCCAAGGATCACTCCACCACCGACCTGCTCCGCAAGCTGGGCCCGCGGAGGCGGCGTTGAGGGTCTCGGGCTTCACCTTCGCCCGCAACGCCGTCCGGCTCCTCTATCCACTCGTGGAGTCGATCCGTTCGGTCCTGCCGCTCGTCGACGAGATGGTGGTCAACGTGGGGCGGTCCGACGATGGAACCCTCGAGCTCGTCCGCGGGATCGGGGATCCCCGGATCGTGATCGTCGAGTCGACGTGGGACGAGACGAGCCTGGAGCGGGGACGGGTCCTCGCCGAGCAGACCGACATCGCGCTGGCTCGCTGCACCGGGGACGCCTGCCTCTACCTGCAGGCGGACGAGGTGATCCACGAGGACGACCACCCGCGGATCCGGGACTCGCTCCTCCGCATGCAGGACGACCGGCGGGTCGAGGGACTGATCTTCGACTACGTCCACTTCTACGGTTCCTTCCACACGGTGGGCACCTCCCGGGTCTGGTACCGGCAGGAGGTGCGGGCCTTCCGCTCCGGGCTCGGCGTCGGGTCCTGGAAGGACGCCCAGGGCTTCCGGATCTGGGCCCCGCCTCCCGGATTCACCGGGGAGCGGCCGCGCTCCCTCAAGACCGGGGATCCGGCCCGCAAGCTCCAGGTGGCCCGCTCCGGCGCCCGCGTATTTCACTACGGGTGGGTTCGCCCCCCGGAGCGGCAGGAGGAGAAGCTCGCCGAGTTCGCCCGGCTCTACCACGGCGCCGACGCGGGGCGCGGCCCGGTCGGCCGGTCCTTCTCCTACGACGTCGAGGAGAAGGTCCGGCGGTTCGAGGGCACCCACCCGGCGGTGATGGCGGCGCGAGTGGCCGAGCTCGACTGGCCCTTCGAACCCCGCGCCCGGCTCCTCCGGCCCGGCCACATCCGGGAGGACCTGCTCGACATCCTGGAGGGGGCCACCGGCTACCGGATGGGCGAGTACCGCAACTTCGAGCTCGTGCGGTGAGGGTCCTCGAGCTCCTCGCCTCGCCGGTCTGGACCGGCCCCGCCGAGCCGATGGCCTCGGTCTCGCGCGAGCTGGCACGCCGGGGGCACGAGGTGGAACTGGCGGTGGACACGCGTCGGGAGGGGGACATCCGGGAACGGCTCACCGCGCTCGGTTTCCCGCCCCGGACCGACCTCGCGCTCTCCACGAAGGGGGGACCGCTCGACCTCGTGCGCGACCTCGCCCGGCTGCGCGGCGCGGCCCGGGACTTCGACGTGGTCCACGCCAACTTCTCCCACGACCACGCCCTGGCGGTTCTTGCCGTGGACCGGGGGCGAAGCCGGGTGGTTCGCACCGTCCACTCCGCCCGTTCGCTCCGCGATCGCGGATTGCAGGGTTGGGCTCACCGGCGCACCGACGGGCTTCTCGCGGTGTGCGGCTCGCACGCAGCCCTCCTCCGGGAGCGCTTCCGCATCCCGGCCGAGCGGGTGGGGCTGGCCCGCGGAGCCGTGGACGCCGAGGCCTTCTCGCCCGATGGCCCGGATCTCCGGGGAGAGCTCTCGATTCCGGCCGGGGCTCCGGTCGTCGGCATCGTCTCCCGGGTGAAGCCCGACCGGCGCCACGCCGAGCTCGTGGACGCGTTCGGTCGGGTCGCCTCCCGGCTTCCCGACGCCCGCCTCGTCATCGTGGGGCGCGGGGAGGGGCTCGCCGACCTGCGCGCCCACGTGGCTCGGAGCGGCCTCGCCGACCGGGTGGTCTTCGCCGGTTATCGGACCGGTCCGGAGCTCGCCGCGGCCTACCGGACCCTCGACGCGAAGGTGCTCCTCGCCGAGGGAAACGACGGCACCTGCCGCGCGCTGCTCGAGGCCATGGCGTGCGGGCGCCCCGGGGTGGCGTGGGCCTTCGGGGCTCCGGCCGAGAGCATCGTCCACGGGATCACCGGGCTCCTCGCTCCGCCCGACGACGTGGCCGCGCTGGGCGACGCCATCGTCGAGGTGCTCTCGCTCCCCGACCGCGGGCGTGCCATGGGCGCCGCCGCACGGGAGCGGATGCGGACCGAGTTCACCGGGGCGGCCCGGGGCCGGGCGGTCGAGGCGTTCCTGGAGCGGGTGCGGCGGCTTCCCCCCGTCACGTAGTGCCGCGCCCTCCATCGCGTCGTTGCGGCAGCCGGGCGGCGCGGGGTATGAGGTCGCAGGAGGTGTCGATGGCGCTCGCTCCCGAGCTGAAGGAGATCCTGGCCTGCCCCCGATGCAAGGGGGACCTCGAGTTCCACGAGGACCGCGGCGAGATCCACTGCGTCCGCTGCCGGCTGGCCTACGAGATCCGGGACGGCATCCCGGTCATGCTCGTCGAGGAGGCGAAGCCGCTCCCCTGACCTCCCGTGCGCTTCCTCCTCGTACACCCGGCCTTCCTCGGCGACACCGTCTTCCTGGGTCCTGCCGTCCGGGCGCTCAAGGCCCGCTGGCCGGATGGGCGGGTGGGGGTCGTGGTGTCGCCGCGAGGCGAGGCTGTGGCCCGGCAGATGCCCGGCGTGGACGAGGTCTTCGTCTTCGACAAGCGGAAGCGGGACGCGGGGCTCCGCGGCATCCTCCGTCTGGGCGCCCGGCTGCGCACCTTCCGCCCCGACGTGGCGCTCGTGTCCCATCCGTCGACCCGGTCCGGCGTCGTGGCCTGGCTGTCCCGGGCCCCGCGACGCATCGGCTATGCCCCCCTCTGCAACGACCGGCTCACCCTCGATCGGGGCCGTCCCTTCATCGACCGCTCGCTCCGGCTGGCGGAGCGAGCGGGGGCTCCCGCGGCAGGCCGGGACCTCCGGCTCGACCCTCCGCCGGAGCAGGCCAGCTACGCCGAGGAGACGCTGCGGGGGCTCCAGGGCCCGGTCGTGGGGCTCGTGCCCGGGGCCGAGTGGGGTACCAAGCGCTGGGGGGAGGCGCGCTACGCCGACCTCGCCCGGCGCCTCTCCGCGACCGGGGCCTCCCTGGTGGTGCTGGGCGGCCCGGCCGACCGGGAACTCTCCCGCGCCATCGCGGCCGGGAGCGGAGCGCCGCTGAGGGACACCACAGGCAACTCCATCGCCGAGGCGCTGGCGCTGCTGGCCCGCTGCGACCTCGTGATCGGCGGGGACACCGGGCTCGTCCACTGCGCCCGGGCGCTCGGGCGTCCCACGCTCCTCCTCTTCGGCCCCACCGATCCGGCGCGCCACGTCCTCGCGGAACGGGAGCGGGTCCTGCGGGTCCCGCTCGAGTGCTCGCCCTGCCACGGCCACGGGCCGGAACGCTGCCCGCTCGGGCACCACCGCTGCATGACCGACCTCCAGGTGGCCGAGGTGGAGCGCCAGGCGCGCGCCCTGCTCTCCAAGGAGGCCGGAAACGGCGCCGGAGGGAGGGCGGGAGCATGATCCGGAGCATGACCGGGTTCGGCGCGGGGCGGAGTTCCGCGTCCGGCGAGGTGGTGGAGGCCGAGGTCCGTTCGGTGAATCACAAGTTTTGCGAGGTGAAGGCACGCCTGCCCCGCGAGCTCGTTCCCCTCGAGACCGAGCTCGTGCGGCAGGTGAAGGACCGGCTCGCCCGCGGCGGGGTGGAGGTCACGCTCCGCCGCTCGGCCACGAGGGGGACCACCGTTCCACGGGTCGACATCGAGCTCGCCGCGGCCTATGCGCGGGCCTTTGGCGAGGTGCGGGAGCGGCTCGGCCTCTCCGGCGGGGTGGGACTGTCGGACGTGCTCGCGGCCGACGGGGTGGTGACCCTGGAGGATCGGGCCGTGGACCTGGAGGCGGCCGGTACCGCGGCGATGGAGGCGCTCGGCCTGTCGCTCGACGCGCTCGTGACGATGCGGGAACGGGAGGGGGCGGCCCTGGCCCGCGACCTCGAGGGCCGGCTCGTCGTGGTGGAGGGGATCGCGGCGCGGCTCGCCGAGATCACGCCACGGTCGGTGGAGGACTACCGCGCGCGCCTCCACGAGCGGGTCGCGGAGCTCTCCCGGGGGCTGGCCCCCGACCCGGCCCGGCTCGCCACCGAGGTGGCGCTCTTCGCCGACCGGACCGACGTCACCGAGGAGCTGACCCGCCTGGGGAGCCACCTGGCCCAGATGCGGCAGATGCTCGGATCCGCCGAGCCCGCCGGGCGCAAGATGGACTTCCTCGTCCAGGAGATGCACCGGGAGGCGAACACGGTGGGGTCCAAGTCGCAGAGTGTAGACGCCTCCAGCGCGGTGGTCGCACTGAAGGCGGAGATCGAACGCATCCGGGAGCAGGTCCAGAATGTCGAGTGAGGCGCGCCTCCCCGGGCAACTGCTCGTCCTCTCGGCTCCCTCGGGCGCCGGAAAGACAACGCTGGCGCACCGATTCGTCGACTCCACTCCCGGTGCGAGGTTTTCCGTCTCGGCGACCACGCGAGCGCTGCGGGGGACCGAGCGGGACGGCGTGGACTATCACTTCCTCTCCCCGGAGGTCTTCGCGGCGAGGGTGGTGGCAGGGGAGTTCGCCGAGTGGGCAGAGGTTCACGGACAGTTCTACGGCACGCTCCGGAGCACCGTGGAGGCGGTCCTGCGAGACGGGGGCGTGGCGCTCTTCGACATCGACGTCCAGGGAGGCGGACAGATCCTGGACCGGTGGCCCGCACAGACCGTCTCCGTGCTCGTCCTCCCGCCCTCGCCCCAGGAACTGGAACGACGGCTTCGCGGACGATCTACCGAGAGTGACGAGGCGGTCCGGGCGCGGCTCGCGGCGGCACAGCGGGAGGTGGCGCTGGCGGCCGCGCGCTACCGGTACGTGATCGTGAACGACCGGCTCGAGGATGCGCTCGAGCGTCTCCGGGCCGTCTCCCGGGCCGATCGTGCGGAACGCTCGGGATGCCCGGACATTCGGGCCGGGTCGATCGCCGAGAATTGCCTGCGATCCCGGGCGGATCTCTCCCCATGGCTCGCCTGATCGGAGATTTCTTCTCGATGGGAGTTGACACACCCGGTCGAACGGGGCTAGAAAGCGCCCCCCACGGACGGTTTTCCTGGCTTGAAGGGCAGGGGATCGGTGGGCGGGCGCGAGGCCGATAGCCGTTCGCGACGCACGAAGGACCCGCGGAATTCCTAGGGAATTTCGCCAAGGTCCGGGCCGTGGTAGGGTCGGGAAGCGGTACCCTCGAAAACGAGGATCCTCTCCTTGACACCGCAGGGAGGTTGGCTATATTCACCCTCCCACCGCCGCTACGTGGCATGCCGAAACTCGTTTCGGTGTTTTCACTTGACGGCGCCGGGAGGCAGGTGTACAAGCCTCCCCCCTTGACGAAGCTGGTTGTCCTCGAGACTTCCTGCTGTCCTGGGCCGAAAACGAGGCTGTCTCTCGTTTCCGGAGGGTAAGCTCGGTCTTTGAAAACTGAATAGCAAGCCTACGACGGAATGCGGAGAACCGCGTTCCTGCGAGTGAACAAAATAATTCGTAACACACCATGCCACGTGCCTCGGAAGAGGCTCGGGCAGGGATGCAAACTCTTAATTGGAGAGTTTGATCCTGGCTCAGAACGAACGCTGGCGGCGTGCCTAACACATGCAAGTCGAACGGGAAAGTCCGCAAGGGTGAGTACCGTGGCGCACGGGTGCGTAACACGTGGGTAATCTGCCCTGAAGCCCGGAATAACTCCCCGAAAGGGGTGCTAATGCCGGATGAGACCACGGGGACTTCGGTCCCTGGGGGAAAAGGTGGCCTCTGTATACAAGCTATCACTTCAGGATGAGCCCGCGGCCCATCAGCTAGTTGGCGGGGTAATGGCCCACCAAGGCTACGACGGGTAGCTGGTCTGAGAGGACGATCAGCCACACTGGAACTGAGACACGGTCCAGACTCCTACGGGAGGCAGCAGTGGGGAATCTTGCGCAATGGGCGAAAGCCTGACGCAGCAACGCCGCGTGTGTGATGAAGGTCTTCGGATCGTAAAGCACTGTCGGGAGGGACGAATAAGGGCCGGGTGAACAATCCGGTCTGACGACGGTACCTCCAGAGGAAGCACCGGCTAACTCTGTGCCAGCAGCCGCGGTAATACAGAGGGTGCTAGCGTTGTTCGGAATTATTGGGCGTAAAGCGCGTGTAGGCGGCTGGCCAAGTCGGATGTGAAAGCCCTCGGCTTAACCGAGGAAGTGCGTTCGATACTAGCTAGCTCGAGTACCGGAGAGGGTGGTGGAATTCCCGGTGTAGAGGTGAAATTCGTAGATATCGGGAGGAACACCAGCGGCGAAGGCGACCACCTGGACGGATACTGACGCTGAGACGCGAAAGCGTGGGGAGCAAACAGGATTAGATACCCTGGTAGTCCACGCTGTAAACGATGAGCGCTAGGTGTTGCGGGTGTTGACCCCTGCAGTGCCGAAGCTAACGCATTAAGCGCTCCGCCTGGGAAGTACGGCCGCAAGGCTAAAACTCAAAGGAATTGACGGGGGCCCGCACAAGCGGTGGAGTATGTGGTTTAATTCGACGCAACGCGCAGAACCTTACCCAGACTTGACATGTAAGGAATTGGGTAG
>CAIOAK010000126.1 GCA_903855945.1 uncultured Anaeromyxobacter sp. | reverse complement strand
GAGGGAGACCGGCTCCAGCTCGCCGGGACCGGGATCGTCGAGGCCGGGTAGCTACCGCGGCGGCGGGGTCACCAGCGGACCGGCGATGACCGCCGGCGCCACCGCCACGGGGAGCGGCGCGAGCGGCATGGCGATCCAGAGCGCCACGTAGAGGATGATGCCCCAGCCGCCGACGCAGATGGAGAGCAGGAATACGACCCGTACGAGCGCGATCGGCAGGGCGAAGCGCTCGGAGAGGCCGCGGCAGACCCCGGCGATCATCTTCCCCTCGCGGGCCCGGTACCACTCCCGCTGCGCCGGCGGCTGCGACATCCAGCTCGTGCAGTGGCGGCATCGGACGGCGCCGGGCTCGTTCTCGGTGCGGCAGTAGGGGCAGGTGGTCATCGTCACTCTCCTCGTGTCCATTCCCTACGCGGAAGGGCGCGCCCTATTTCATCCCCATACCGGGCCACTCCCCGATGGGGGTGGTGCTCCGGACCACGTTCATGCCCGCCTCGGCGAACCGCCCCAGCGCCGCCTCCGCCTCGGGGGTGAAATCGGACAGGAATCCGCCCTTCCCGTCCGGTACCGCCACCGACGACATGCAGTCCTCGAGCAGGTAGACGCGGCCCGCGAGGCGCGGATCCCGCGCCTGGATCTCCCGGAGCAGGTCCTCCACGGTGGCCTTCACGCAGTGGCTCGCCGCCTGGCCGGCGACGACCAGCGCGTCGGAGGACAGGAGCGACTCGATGAGCGCCGGGTTGCGTCCGCCGCGGGGGAGGCAGAAGTCGCGCTCCAGCCCCACCGGGTAGGCGTGGGGGTGTACGAGCCGCTTCACCCCGGCGTGGAATCGGGCGAGCTGCGCCGCCGAGCGAGCCCGCGCCTCGGCGAGCGGCGGCGCCTGCCACACCGGCGCCCCGCCTCGCAGGACCGGGACGAGCAGGTCCTCGAAGGGCGTCCCCTCGGGGATGACCCGGCGCCGGGTGTGGTCGAGCGGATCGACCATCTCCGGTTCGGCCGGGATCCCCGCGTCCTCGTCGAAGATGACGTCGGCCAGGAATCCGTCCGCGTGCCGGAACCGACGCACCTGCTGGACCCCGGGGATGGTGGTCTTGGCGAGCGCCGGCTCGCCCCACCCCCCAGATGGCGATGGCCGCCTTCTGGTCGTGCAGCGCCTGGATGACGTGCTCGTCCAGCTCGTTGGAGGCGAGGATGGCGGTGTCGCGCAGCCCCGCCTCGTCGAGCATCCCCCTCGCCTGCTGGGAGAGCCAGGCGAGGTCGCCGGAGTCGAGCCGGATCCCCGCCAGCCGGTGGCCGTCGCGGGCCAGCTCCTTCCCCACCGTGATGGCGTGGCGCACCCCTTCCAGCGTGTCGTAGGTGTCCACGAGGAGCACCGTGTTGGCCGGCATGGCCCTCGCGTAGGCCCGGAAGGCGTCCAGCTCTCCGTCGAAGAGCATCACCCAGCTGTGGGCGTGGGTGCCCTTCACCGGGATGCCGTACAGCTTCGCCGCGAGGACGTTGGAGGTCCCGGCCACGCCTCCGATGTAGGCGGCGCGGGCGGCGGAGAGCGAGCCGTCGAGCCCCTGGGCGCGGCGCAGCCCGAAGTCCACCACCGGCGCGCCTCGCGCGGCGAGCACGATGCGGGCCGCCTTGGTGGCGATGAGGGTCTGGAAGTTGACGATGGCGAGCAGCGGCGTCTCGAGCAGCATGCAGGGGACGACGGGCCCCCGGACCCGGAGCAGGGGTTCGTGCGGGAAGACCACCGTCCCCTCGGGGACGGCGTCCACGTCCACGTCGAGCCGCTGGGCCGGGAGCCAGTCGAGGAAGGCGGGCTCGAAGAGCGGCTTCCCGTCCGAGCCCAGCTGGGCGGCCATGGTGAGCTGGTAGAAGTCGGTGAGGAGCGCGAGCGACGTCCGGTAGACCTGCGAGGGGCCCATGAACTCTCCGGGATGGTTCTAACGCCGGCGGGGGCGATGTAGAAGGACTCGATGTTCCTCCGCGCCATCCTCTGGCCCTTCCTCTGGACCCGCCTCCTCCTCGTGGGGGTGGCCTGGTTCGGGGACCAGATGTCGCCGAGCGGCAGCTACCCGGTCCCCGCGGCCGTGGCGCGGGGCTGGGAGTTCGTCCCCTGGCGCTGGCTGGACGTCTTCGGCCGCTGGGACACGAGCTGGTACCTCGATATCGTGACCCACGGGTACTCGGTGCGTGGGCCCCTCTCCACGGTCCAGTCCAACGTGGCCTTCTTCCCCCTCTACCCGTGGACGACGAGGCTCGTGGCGGCGCTCCTCCCGGGGCGAGGCGAGGGGGGCGCGTTCCTCGCCGCGCTCCTGGTCTCGAACGCGGCCGCGCTCGCCGGCCTCTGGCTCCTCTGGCGGATCGCCCGGGAGGTGTCGGGGGACGAGGGGGCGGCGTCCCGGACGGTGCTCTACACGCTCCTCTTCCCGTTCGGGTTCATCCTCTCGTCGGCCTATCCCGAGGCGCTCTTCCTCCTCCTCTCGGTGGGCAGCCTCTCGGCGGCGCTCGGCGGCAGACCCTGGCTCGCCGGGATGCTCGGCCTCCTGCTCGCCCTCACCCGGCCGGGTGGCGTGATGATCGCCGTGCCGCTCGCCTGGATCGCGCTCACGCGGGGAGGCCCGCGGCTGCGCCCCCTCGTCGCGTCGGCCCTCCCCGGCGCCGGGCTCGCGGTCCACGTGGCGATGCTCCGGTGGCTCACGGGCGACGGGCTCGCCCTCTTCCGCGCGCAGGAAGCCTGGGGGCGACGGATGGCGCTGCCCTGGGAGACCCTGCTCTCCCCGCGCGAGTTCCACCCGCGCCTCGGACCGCTCGAGGTCGTCTCCTTCCTCCTCGTGGCCGGCGCGGGGGCGTGGCTGCTGCGCCGGAGGGAGACCCGCGCGCTGGGCGTCTGGGCGCTCGCCTCCCTCGTGCCGGCGCTCCTCTCCGGAACCTACCTCTCCATGGTGCGGTTCGCGTCGGTGGCCTTCCCGGTATTCCTGGCGCTCGGGCTCCTCGGGCGACGGGCCTGGGTGGACCGGGTGGTGGTCGTCTCCTTCTCCTTCGCCCAGGCCATCCTCTTCTTCTTCTGGACGCGCTTCTTCTGGGTTGGTTAAGGACCTGACCGGAGGTCGCGCCATGAACGACCCGCTGGGCATCCTCACATCGTTCGAGCGCGGCGCCGATCGGACCGGCCGCCTCCTCTCGCTGCCCGCCCTGGAGCGCATCGGCTTCGGCCCGGTGTCGCGCCTGCCGGTCTCGATCCGGGTGGTGCTCGAGTCGCTCGTCCGCAACCTGGACGGCGTCCGGGTGCAGGAGAAGGACGTCCGGGCCCTCGCCGCGTGGCAGCCGCGCGCCGAGCGGGTGGACGAGATCCCCTTCGTCGTGTCGCGCGTGCTCGCACAGGACTTCACCGGCGTTCCGCTCCTCGTGGACCTGGCGGCGATGCGCGCCGCGATGGCCCGGGCCGGCAAGAAGGCGTCGCGGGTCGAGCCGCTCGTCCCTGTGGACCTGGTGGTGGACCACTCGGTGCAGGTGGACGCCTGGGGCTCGAAGGAGGCCTTCCAGCGCAACCTGGATCTCGAGTTCGAGCGGAACCGGGAGCGATACGCCTTCCTCAAGTGGGGCACGCAGGCCTTCCGGAAGCTGCGGATCGTCCCGCCGGGCATCGGCATCTGCCACCAGGTGAACCTGGAGTTCCTGGCCACGGTTGCGACCGATCGGGATGGCGTCTGGCTGTACGACACGGTCATCGGAACCGACTCCCACACCACGATGGTGAACGGGATCGGCGTGGTCGGCTGGGGCGTGGGAGGCATCGAGGCAGAGGCCGCCATGCTCGGGCAGCCCACCGCATTCCTCACCCCCGACGTGGTGGGCGTCCACCTCCACGGCGAGGTCCCGGGGGGAACCACCGGCACCGACGTGGTGCTCGCGGTGACGGAACTCCTCCGCAAGCGCAAGGTGGTGGGCAAGTTCGTCGAGTTCCACGGCGAGGGGGCCGCGCGGCTGCCGGCCACCGAGCGGGCCACCATCGCCAACATGGCGCCCGAGTACGGCGCGACCCTGGGCTACTTCCCGCCCGACGAGCAGACGCTGCGCTACCTCCTGGCGACCGGGCGCACCCAGGAGCAGGTGGACGGCGTGCGCGCCTACCTCACCGCACAGGGAACCTATGGAATGCCGCGGCGGGGGGAGATCGACTACAGCGAGGTGGTGGACCTCGACCTCGGCACGGTGGTCCCGGCGGTGGCGGGACCGAAGCGCCCCCAGGACCGCATCCCGCTCGTGCAGGTGAAGGAGCGCTTCGCCGAGCTCTTCTCCCGCGCCGACGCCACGGGTTACGGGAAGCCGGCCGCCGAGCTGCCGGAGCGGTTCCGCGACGACGGGGTGGAGATCGGCCACGGCGACGTGGTCATCGCCGCCATCACCTCCTGCACCAACACCTCCAACCCGGCCGTGATGCTCGCTGCGGGGCTGCTCGCCCGCAAGGCGAACGAGCGGGGGCTCCGGCCGCCACCCCACGTGAAGACCTCGCTCGCCCCGGGCAGCCGGGTGGTGACCCGGTACCTGGAACGGGCCGGCCTGCTCCCCCACCTCGAGGCGCTGGGTTTCGACGTGGTGGGCTACGGCTGCACCACCTGCATCGGGAACTCCGGCCCCATCGACCCGCGGCTCGAGGCGATCCTCTCGCAGGAGGACGTCGTGGCGGCGAGCGTGCTCTCCGGGAACCGGAACTTCGAGGCCCGGGTCCACGTGGACGTGAAGGCCAACTTCCTCATGAGCCCTCCGCTCGTGGTGGCCTACGCGCTCGCCGGCACCGTGCAGCGCGACCTCTCCCGGGAAGCGATCGGCAAGGACCGGGACGGCCGGGACGTGCACCTCGCGGAGCTCTGGCCCACCGGGGAGGAGGTGGCGGCGCTGCTCGAGAAGGCCACCGACCCCGACGAGTACCGGGAGAACTACGCCCGCTTCGAAGAGAACCCCCGCTGGAACGAGCTGGCGGCGCCGGGAGGCGAGCTCTTCCGCTGGGACGCGCGCTCCACCTACGTGCAGGAGCCGCCCTACTTCATGACCCCGGCCCACCCGGTCGGGGACCTGAAGGGGGCGCGGGCGCTCGCCATCCTCGGCGACTCGGTCACCACCGACCACATCTCCCCGGCGGCGAGCATCACGCCGGACACCCCGGCCGGCCGGTGGCTTGTTTCACAAGGAGTGAAACCGGCCGACTTCAACAGCTACGGCGCGCGACGCGGGAACGACCGGGTCATGGTGCGCGGCACCTTCGCCAACGTCCGCATCCGGAACCTCATGGTGCCGGGGAGCGAGGGGGGCGTGACGGCGGTGCAGCCCTCCGGGGAGGTGAAGTCGATCTACGACGCCGCCGTGGAGTACGAGACCCGGGCGGTGCCGCTCCTCGTCGTGGCCGGCCACGAGTACGGCACGGGCAGCTCCCGCGACTGGGCGGCCAAGGGCACGGCGCTCCTCGGCGTGCGGGTGGTGGTGGCCCGGTCGTTCGAGCGCATCCACCGCGCGAACCTGGTGGGCATGGGGGTGCTGCCGCTCCAGTTCCCGGACGGTGTGTCGGCCGCCACGCTCGGCCTCGACGGGACGGAGAGCTTCGACGTGACGGGGCTCCAGAAGGTGGTCCCGCGGGGGAAGGCCGAGCTCGTCGTCCACCGGAGGGACGGCTCGGTGGTCCGCCAGCCGGTGGCGGTCCGGCTCGACACGCCCATGGAGCTCGAATACCTCAGGAGTGGCGGGATCTTGCCGTACGTGCTGGAGCGGCTTCGCTAGAGGAAAGACCCGGCCGGGGCGGCCGGTTTCTGGCGTCCCGTCGCGGAGCGGGCAGAATTCGCCCCATGAGCCTCTTCGACATGCTCTCGGTGGCGGCGTTCGCCGCGTCGGTGGTCCTCCTCTTCGACGCGGGCGCGCGCCTTCCCGCCTTCGCGGCCGTCCTCGCGGCGGGGCTGCAGGCCGGGATCCTGTTCCATTTCCTCCAGGTGCGGGCGGGGAACTTCCCCCTCACGCTCGTGCTCTCCTTCGCGGTGCTGGCGGCAGCCGGCTTCGCGTGGACGCGCGCGCAGGCGAAGCCCGGCGTGACCGCGGCCACTGCGGCGGTGCTGGCCGGGGCGATCCAGATCCTGCGGGGTCTGAAGCTGGTGTAGCAGGCGCGGCGCGGGTCCGACTCCGCGCAGGCGGATGGTCTTGCCCTTCAGGCGGGCGACGATCTCGAGCTCTCCGCCGAGCGCATCGACGTACCGCCGCACGGTGGAGATGCGGACAAACCCACCCTTCCCTTGCACCCCACGCTCGCTGCGTTAGCCTTCCGGTGCCCTTGTCCTCCCCGAACCGAATCTCCTCCGTCCGCCGCCTCCTGCCGCTCATCCGCCTGGAGTGGAAGGCGCTGGCCGGGGCGACGGTGCTCCTGCTCCTCGGTTCCGCCGCCGCGCTCGCCTATCCGCAGGGGATGCGGGTCATCGTGGACGGTGCGCTCTCGAGCCGCGACACCGGGCGCATCCGCTTCGCCGCGCTCCTCATGGGCGGGCTCGCGGTGTTCCAGGGGCTCGCCGTGGCCGGGCGGGCCTACCTCTTCGCGCTGGCCGGCGAGCGGGGCGTGCGCCGGGTCCGGCAGAGGCTCTTCGACGCGCTGCTCGTGCAGGAGGTGGGCTTCTTCGACGGCCAGAGGACGGGTGACCTCACCTCGCGCCTCTCCTCCGACACCGCCTCGCTGCAGGGGCTCCTCTCCTCGCAGCTCTCCATGGCGCTGCGGAACGGCGTGCAGGTGGTGGGCGGGCTTGTGCTCCTCGTCTTCACGTCCGCCAAGCTCACCGGCGTGATGCTGCTCGTCGTGCCCGCGGTCGCGATCGGCGCCGTCTTCTACGGGAGGAAGATCCGGGCCCTCTCGAAGCAGTACCAGGACGCGCTGGCCGACGCCGGGCACGCCGCCGAGGAGTCGATCTCGGCCATCCGCACCGTCCGCGCCTTCGCCGCCGAGCCGGCCGAGATGGCCCGCTACGGGGTGGCCATCGACGCGAGCTACGAGCTCGCCCGGATCCGCGTCCGGGCCGGCTCCTTCTTCATGGGTGCGGCCTCGGCGGCCGTCTACGCCGCGCTGGCGGTGGTGCTCGGCTACGGCGGGTCGCTCGTGGCGGCCGGCGAGCTCACCGCGGGCGCGCTCACCGCCTTCCTCGTCTACACGATGCTCATCGCCATGGGTCTCGGCACGCTCGCCGACATCTGGGCCGAGGCGATGCGCGGCCTGGGCGCGGCGGAGCGGGTGTTCGATCTCAGCGAGCGGGTCCCGGAGATGCCGGTGTCGGGCGGCCGGCGCCTCTCCACGGTGTCCGGGCGCCTGACCTACCAGGGGGTCCGCTTCCGCTACCCCACCCGGCCCGAGGTGGAGGTGCTGCAGGGGGTGGACCTCTCGGTCGAGCCCGGGCAGGTGGTGGCGCTCGTGGGGCCGTCGGGCGGCGGGAAATCGACGATGGGGGCGCTCCTGTCGCGCCTCTACGACCCGACGGCGGGGCGGCTCCTGCTCGACGGAACCGACCTGCGGGACCTCGACCCCTCCTGGCTGCGGCGCCTCGTGGGGGTGGTGTCGCAGGAGCCGGTGCTCTTCTCCACCTCGATCGCGGAGAACGTGCGGTACGGCCGTCCGGAGGCGACCGACGACGAGGTGCGCGACGCGCTCCGGTCGGCCAACGCGCTCGCCTTCGTGGAATCGTTCCCGGACGGGCTCGCGACCAAGGTGGGCGAGCGGGGGCAGCAGCTCTCCGGCGGGCAGAAGCAGCGCATCGCCATCGCGCGGGCGCTCCTCAAGGACCCGCGGATCCTGCTGCTCGACGAGGCCACGAGCGCGCTGGACGCGGAATCGGAGGCGCTCGTCCAGGACGCGCTCACGCGGCTCATGCGCGGGCGCACCTCGGTGGTGATCGCCCACCGGCTCTCCACGGTGATCGGGGCGGACCGCGTGGTGGTGGTGGACGGCGGGGTGGTGGCGGAGAGCGGGACGCACGCGGAACTGCTCGCGCGGGGAGGCGTCTACGCGCGACTGGTGGATCGGCAGGTCCTGCGGGGTTAGCTCTTCGGGCGGCGCTTCAGGCGCGCCCCGACGTCCGCCAGCGAGATCACGTGCCCGGGCTTCTCGGGCCCGGACTCCCGGTACTCCTGCGCCTCGTCCGCGAGCGAGCGGCGCAGGGCGTCGCCCACCACCTCGGAGATGGTGCAGTCGGTGGCGAGCGCCCGGAGGCGCAGCGAGCGGTGCAGCTTGGCGTCCAGGTGGACGGTGGTGCGCTTCCGGGCAGGCATCGGGAACAGCCTGGGCTACCCGGAGTGTGGCGTCAAGCGTGGGGCTGGCGTGCCAGGAGACCCTCGTCCTCGAGTTCCCCCAGGAGGGTCGTGACGTCCGCCTCCACCTTCTCCACGTCGGGCGCCTCGAAGTCCCTGGCGATCCGCTCCGCGATCTCGCGCGGCGCCCTTCCCTCCCCCGACGCGAGCAGCTTCCACACCGCCACTCCCGTCGCGTTCAGGGTGAAGTAGAACTTCGTCCGCAGGTCGAGCAGGACCCCGGTACCGTCCCTCATTTCCGTGAGGATGATGTCCTGGCGCAAGGTGGGCCTATCCCTTCGGCCGGAGATGGCGGAGCTTCCGCGGCTCTGCCGTCTCCTCGTCGGCCCAGGCGGCGATGCGCTCGACCGCTGCATGGACGTGCTCGCAGAGCAGCTCGATCGCGATCTCGGTGTCCCGGTCCATGTTGCGCCGGCCGTCCGAGAAGCCGAACTCGAGCCGCCCCTCGTCGGGCCGCTCCCCGAGCAGGCTGAACCGCACCCGGAGCATGTCCGGAGGCGCCTCCTCGAACCCCCAGGAGAACGTGAAGGTCCGCGTCGTCCCGTTCCGGACCACGACGGTGAGGGACGCGCAGCACGCGTGGAACTCCCGGAAGACCCCCAGCACCACGGCCCAGATCTCCTCGGGGTTCTGGGCGCGCCGCAGCTCCTCGCCCGCCGCCCGGACCACCGACCGCATCGCCAGGTTGTTCTTCCGATCGGTGAAGAGCTGACGGGTCTGGTCGAACCGGACGTAGCCCGCGGTGGAGAGGAGCATCCCCGCGATGGCCAGGAGTGCGCCGACGTAGGCGATGGTCTGCTCGGCGTCCGAGTGGTAGAGCGCCACCGCCACGCCGCCCAGCACGACCGCGATCCCGTAGAGGGCGAGCACGGTCCCGCGGTGGGAGAGCCCCCGGGCCATGAGCCGGTGGTGGATGTGCCCCCGGTCGGAGGTGAAGACCGGCTGCCCCCGCAGCGCCCTGCGCCCCATGGCGAGCAGCGTGTCGCCGATGGGCAGCCCGAGCGCCACGATCGGCACGAGCAGCGCCACCGCCGTGGTGGACTTCTCGTGGGTCTCGAGCGCGGTGGACGCCAGCACGAAGCCCACGAAGAGGCTCCCGCTGTCCCCCATGAAGATCGACGCAGGGTGGAAGTTGTACCGCAGGAAGCCGAGCAGCGCCCCGCCCAGGCACGCCATGAAGAGCGCCATGAGCGGGCGCTGGTTGTTCAGGCTCACCCAGAAGATGGTCGCCGTCGCGGCGAGCGAGATCCCGGTGGCGAGGCCGTCGAGGCCGTCGATCAGGTTGACGGCGTTCGTCACGCCCACGATCCAGAGGAGGGTGATCGGGAAGCCGAGGAGCCCCAGGTCGAAGGTCCCGAACGGGGTGGAGATGGTGTCGGCCCGGTAGCCGGCCCACCACATCAGGGTGGCCACCAGCACCTGGACCGCCAGCTTGGTGCGGGCCCCGGTTCCCTTCAGGTCGTCGTAGATGCCGAGGATCGCGATGGCGACGCCGCCGAGGATGAGCGCGAGCGCCCGCTGCGGCTGACTCCACAGGAGCCTCCCCACCCCCGAGTCGAAGAAGAAGAGGGCGACGATCGGGAGGAAGAAGGCGACCACGATGGCCACCCCACCCAGCCGGGGGACGGGCCTGCCGTGGATCTTCCGGGACGTGAGGGCGTGATCGAGCGCCCCGAAGCGCATGGCGGCGCCCCGGACGAGCGGCGTGAGCACCAGCACGGCGGTGATCGAGATGAAGAATGCGACGACGACCGTCTGCAAATGCCCGCTACCTCCCCCCCCACGGGTGAGGGGGCAGTATCGCACAGACCCCGACCCGGGTCAGCGACTGTCAGACCGCCGATCCATCGTGCAACGAGCCGGTATCGGCCCTGCATGGGCCACCGCCGGGCAATCCGCACAGGAGGTCCGTCGACATGGCAGTGAAGGTGATGCTCGCCCCCGCGATCGCAGCAGCCCTCGAGTCTCCGGCGGCGAAGAGGCTCCGCGATCCGTCCGCCCCTCCGAAGCCCCGCCGCCGCAAGTCGGCCGTCTACGACGCCGACGGGCACGAGGTGCTCATCACGCTGATGTGCCTCAAGTGCCACCAGATGCGACCGCTCGCCCAGTTCGGCCTGCGCCGCATGGCCGACGGGTCGATCCGCAACCAGCCCTGGTGCCGTGGCTGCCGGTCGGGCGCCAGCGCGGAGAGCTCCCGGCGTCCCGCCCAGGACGACGCACCGATCGAGCTCCCACAGGAACCCGTGATCGCGGCGGACTCCGTTTCCCCCGCGCCCCGGCGTCCGGTGGACGCGGGCATCGTGGCTGCCCAGGTGGCCGCAGCCCTTGCCGGGGGCTGGGGCAAATGACCCACTCCCCGGGTCACCCGGGGATCCGAAGAGCTCGAGAGAGCCGGGGCCGCCCGCGGGATCGCGAGGCGGCCTCACTATTTTCACGATCCGTCCGCGGATGAGGACCCGTCGAGCCCACTTCCACGCCCCTTTTGAGGGCGTATCGTTCTTTGACACACAGTTGAGTTTTTCTTTCGATCGGCGTTGTGCTTTCAAACGGGTCGGGTACGATTCCTCCACTCTACTCTCCTCAAGCGTGCAGTCCCCGTCCACCCCATCGCAGCCGGAGCCACTCCATGGCCATGAGCAATCTCAAGGCGAAGCTCCTCGAGAAGATCGAGGCGCACCGTCCCCGCACCACGAAGCTCACGAAGGAGTTCGGAAACGTCGTCATCGACAAGGTCAACATCGGCCAGTGCATCGGCGGTGCGCGCGACATCCGCAGCCTGGTGACCGACATCTCGTACCTCGATCCGTTCGAGGGCATCCGGTTCCGCGGCAAGACCATCCCCGAGACCTTCGCGGCGCTGCCCAAGGTTCCCGGCAAGGAGCAGCCCTTCGTGGAGGGCTTCTTCTGGTTCCTGCTCACCGGCGACGTCCCCACCATGGCCCAGACGCAGGAGGTCGTGGACGACTGGAAGGCCCGCTCGGCGATCCCCGCCTACGTGATCGACGTGCTGCGCGCGCTGCCGCGTGACTCGCACCCGATGACGATGCTCTCCACCGCGGTGCTCGCGATGCAGCGCGACTCGATCTTCGCCAAGCGGTACGGCGAGGGCGGGCTGAAGAAGAACGACATGTGGGATCCGATGTACGAGGATTCCATGAACCTGCTGGCGAAGCTGCCGCCCATCGCCGCGTACATCTACCGGATGAAGTACAAGTCCGACACCCACATCGCGCCCGATCCGAAGCTCGACTGGGGTGGCAACTTCGCCCACATGATGGGCGTGGCGCCTCCGTACGACGAGCTCGCCCGCATGTACTTCATCCTCCACTCGGATCACGAGTCGGGAAACGTCTCGGCGCACACCACGCACCTCGTGGCCTCGGCGCTCTCCGACGCCTACTACTCCTTCTCGGCCGGCCTGAACGGCCTCGCGGGCCCGCTGCACGGCCTGGCGAACCAGGAGGTGCTGGGCTGGATCATGAACGTGATGAAGAAGCTGAACAACAAGGTGCCCACCAAGGAGGAGCTCGAGAAGTTCCTCTGGGACACCCTGAACAGCGGCCAGGTGATCCCGGGCTACGGCCACGCGGTGCTCCGCAAGACCGACCCGCGCTACGTCGCCCAGAACGAGTACTCGAAGAAGTACCTGCCCAACGACCCGATGTTCCAGCTCGTGAACATGATCTACGAGGTGGCTCCGGGCGTCCTCACCAAGCACGGCAAGACCAAGAACCCCTGGCCGAACGTCGACGCGCACTCGGGCGTCATCCAGTGGTACTACGGCGTCCGCGAGTGGGACTTCTACACGGTCCTCTTCGGCGTCGGCCGCGCGCTGGGCGTGCTCGCCAACATCACCTGGGACCGCGGCCTCGGCTACGCCATCGAGCGCCCCAAGTCGGTCACCACCGACATGCTCGAGCAGTGGGCCAAGGACGGCGGCCGCAAGGGCTCCGAGGACTAGCCTCTCCGTCTCCCTGACGCACCCGGGGGCCGCTCCGCGAGGGGCGGCCCTCGTTCATTTCAGGTGGCCCGCGCCAGGAACTCCTCGACGATCCCCATCGCCTCCTCGGGGCGCCGCTGCAGCACGAGGTGCGGGGTGTCGAGCAACCGGACCTCGACCCGCGGCTGGATGGCCCGGATCTCGGCGGGGATGGTGGAGCGGAGCAGCCGGTCCCGCTTCCCGCCCAGGAAGAGGAGCGGCACCGGGCAACGTCGCAGCTCGTCGGAGGCGTCCACCGCGAGCGCCTCGTGCGCCCGCGCCGCCATCACCCGGGCCGGCACCGGTCGCACGGCCTCGCGCACCTCCTCCACGAGGTCGCGCGGCGCGTCGCCGCCGGCGAGCAGGAGCCGGACCACGTGGGGCGGGAGCGGCAGCCGGAAGAAGGCCGGAGCGAGCGGCGCGGCCCGGGCGATGACCGCGTTGGCCGGGCGCCGGTGGAAGGTGGCGACGAGGATCACGGCCGCGAGCCCCTCCGGCCTCCGCGCCGCGACGCGCAGCGCGAGCGGCCCGCCGAAGGACTCGCCCAGGATCGCGAAGGGCTCCCCGCGGGGGAGCTGGGAACGCACGAGCTCCTCGAGCTCGGCGTAGCCGAGGAAACGGTGGCGCGGGTATGGAACGCGTCGCAGGTCGAGGGCGCCCGTGGCCACGGCGAGGAATCGCGCGAAGAGGTCGGCGCTCCCGTCGAGCCCGGGGAGCAATACCACCGGCAGCGGCTTCGTCCTCGCCACGCGGCGATACTGTCAGAAGAAGAAGCGCTCCGCCACGCCGCGCGACCACTCGAGGATGGTGGGCCATCCGACCACGGCGTCCACCGCCTCCTGGGCGGCCGCCGGATCGAGACCCGATTCCACGAGCCCGGCCGAGCAGGCGAGCAGCCGGCACGTGCCCGCCCCCCGCGCCTGGAAGAGGGCCCGCGCTGCGCCCTCGTCGGGATCCTCGGCCGCCTCCACGATCGCGCGGACCGCGGGCCCGAGCAGGAATACGTCCACCCGGTCCCCCAGCGCCGAGGCCGCGAGCGCGCACGAGCCGGCCAGCTTCACCGAGACCTCGTCGGCGTGGGAGAGAAACAGGACGGTGCGTCGTTCGTTCAGCACGATTCCCCCGGGAATGCGCCGTGTTATAACCCGCGCGCCATGTCCGATGAGAAGAAGCGCGAGGCCGGTCCGGTCGTCGTTCGCAAGGGGCACGTGAAGCCCCCTCCCCCCGGCGTGAAGATCGAGGCGCTGGTGGTGGAGCAGCTGGGCGCGACGGAGGCCGCCCCCGCACCGGCCGCGGCGGACAACCGTCCGCTGTGGCAGCGCCTGGCCGAGGAGAAGGCGAAGGGCACGACTGGCGCCCCCACCGGTCCCCCCGCGCCTGCCCGTCCACCGCGATCCGGCGCCCCGGGTCCGGCCGGTGGTCGCGGCCCCTCCGGCGATCGCTCTCCCCGCGGCGGGCGCCCGTCTCGCGATCGGCGTGAACCGCGCCAGGACGCAGGCCCCCGGCAGCCGGCCGCGCCGCCGCTCCCCCCCGGCGAGCCGCCGCCCCCGCCTCCCGAGGCGCCCTCTCCCGAGGAGGGCTCCTTCGCAGACATGTACGCCGACGCCGCGGCTGCGGCGCGCCCCCGACGCCGCTTCCAGCCCGGGGAGAAGGTGGCCGGCAAGATCCTCCAGATCGGGCAGGACGTGGCCTTCCTGGAGCTCGGCTCCGGGCTCGCCGACGGGATGATCGAGACGATCGAGCTCCAGGACGACGAGGGAAAGCTCGAGTTCCACCCCGGCGACATCATCGACGGCGTGGTGGTGAAGGGCGGCGAGCGGGGCGTCATGCTCTCCCGCGGCAAGGCCCGCGTCCACGCCGACCGGCGGGCCGTGATGGAGGCCGCCCAGACCGGCCTCCCCGTCGAGGGCGCCGTCACCGGAGCCAACAAGGGCGGCATCGAGGTCGACGTGATGGGGCAGCGGGCCTTCTGCCCGATGTCCCAGATCGACGTCCGCTTCGTGGGCGATCCGGCCACGCTGGTCGGGCAGCGGCTCCGCTTCCGGGTCCAGAAGGCCGACGAACGGGACATCGTCCTCTCGCGCCGCGTGCTCCTCGAGGAGGAGCGTGCCGAGCAGGCCCGCAAGACCCGCGAGCGGCTCGAGCCGGGCGCGACCTTCGAGGGCACCGTCACGAGCGTCCAGGACTACGGCGCCTTCGTGGACATCGGCGGGATCGAGGGGCTGGTCCACGTCTCCGAGCTGGCCTGGGACCGGGTCTCGCGACCCGGCGACCTGCTCCGGTCGGGCGACAAGGTCCAGGTGCAGGTGCTCCAGGTGTCGGAGGACGGGAAGAAGGGCACGCGTATTTCACTCAGCGTGAAATCGCTGGTCCCCCGCCCCGAGCCGGTGGCCGCCCCGCCCCGTCCCGCCAGCGCGCCCCCGGCGCCCCCCAAGGTGGGCGACGTGCTGAAGGGGAGCGTGGACCGGGTGGAGCCCTACGGCGTCTTCGTCCGCTTCGCCGGCGGCCGCGGGCTCGTCCCCGCCGCCGAGTCCGGCACGCCCCGCGGCCAGGACCTCCGCAAGGCCTTCCCGGCCGGCGCCGAGGTCACCGTGCTCGTCACCGACATCGACGAGCGGGGGCGCATCCGCCTCTCCCGCACCCAGGCCGAGGCGGCCGACGAGCGGCGGGAGGCGAACGAGTACATGGCCCGCTCCCCACGCCCGTCCGGCAAGGGTTTCGGGACGCTCGGCGACCTGCTCCGGAGCAAGCTGAAGGGCTGACCCGGCCCCCCGGGCCTGCCCGGACGCCGACCCCATCATCCTCTTCGCCCCTGGCCGGATCCCGTGCTACAGATATGGGCTCTGCCGCGTCATTTTCTCCTTTCATCCCACGGGAGTCCCGCGCATGTCCTCGATCGTAGCCCCCACCAAGAATCCCCACCTCCTCGCCTGGGTGGACGAGATGGCCAAGCTCACCCGGCCAGAGAAGGTCCTCTGGCTGGACGGATCGGAGCGGGAGCGCCAGGAGCTCATCGCCCAGGCCGTCGTCGACAAGGTGCTCATCCCCCTCGACCAGAAGAAGTGGCCGGGCTGCTACTACCACCACTCCAACAAGAACGACGTCGCCCGCGTCGAGCACCTGACCATCATCTGCACGCCGACGAAGGAGGAGGCCGGCCCGACGAACCAGTGGGTCGCCCCCGCCGAGATGTACGCGAAGCTGCGCGGCCTCTTCGACGGATGCATGAAGGGGCGCACGATGTACGTGGTGCCCTACGTGATGGGCCCCGCTGACTCGCCCTTCGCCAAGGTGGGCATCGAGCTCACCGACTCGGTCTACGTGGCCCTCAACATGGGCACCATGACCCGCATGGGCAAGGTGGCCATCGACCGGCTCGCCGACAAGAACGACTTCAACAAGGGGCTCCACGCGGTCGCCGAGTGCGATCCCGAGAAGCGCTTCATCTGCCACTTCCCCCAGGACAACACCATCTGGTCGGTGGGCTCGGGCTACGGCGGCAACGCGCTGCTCGGCAAGAAGTGCCTGGCGCTCCGCATCGGGTCCTACCTGGCGAAGAAGGAGGGCTGGCTCGCGGAGCACATGCTCATCCTCGAGGCCGAGAGCCCCCAGGGCGAGATCAGCTACGTGGCGGCCGCCTTCCCGTCGGCGTGCGGCAAGACCAACTTCGCGATGCTCATCCCGCCCGCGACCTTCGAAGGCTGGAAGATCCGCACCGTGGGCGACGACATCGCCTGGATGCGCGTCGGCCCCGACGGCCGCCTCTGGGCCGTGAACCCCGAGGCCGGCTACTTCGGCGTGGTCCCGGGCACGAACAACAAGACCAACCCGAACGCCATGGCGAGCATCACCAAGGACACGTTCTTCACGAACGTGGCCCGCACCGCCGACGGCGACGTCTGGTGGGAGGGTCACGACGGCGCGCCGCCCGAGACCTGCATCGACTGGAAGGGCGACGTCTGGAAGCGCGGCAGCACCGAGAAGGCGGCCCATCCCAACAGCCGCTTCACCGCTCCCATGGCGAACAACCCGGCCCTGTCCCGGTTCGCGAACGACCCGCGGGGCGTGCCCATCAGCGCCATCATCTTCGGCGGTCGCCGGGCCACCACGGTCCCGCTCGTGCTCCAGTCCTTCAACTGGACCCACGGCGTCTACCTGGGCGCCACCATGGGCTCCGAGACCACCGCCGCCGCCACCAGCGCGGTGGGCGTGGTCCGCCGCGATCCCATGGCCATGCTGCCCTTCATCGGCTACGACGCCGGGAGCTACCTGCAGCACTGGCTCGACATGCAGGACCGCATCCCCAACCCGCCCAAGATCTTCATGGTGAACTGGTTCCGGAAGGGCTCGGACGGCAAGTTCCTCTGGCCGGGCTACGGGGACAACATGCGGGTCCTCAAGTGGATCCTCGACCGCTCCCACGGCCGGACCAACGCCCAGGAGACGGTGCTCGGCTGGGTGCCCTTCGCGGGCGACCTCGACGTCGCGGGCCTCGACGTCGCGCCCGGGGCGCTCGAGCAGGCCACCCACCTCGACATGGGCGAGTGGGAGTACGAGCTCAACGACACCAAGGAGTGGTTCGACAAGCTCGGGAAGACGCTCCCCGTGCAGCTCGAGCTGGAGCGGCAGATGCTCCTCGCCTCGGTGAAGAACGCACGGGCGGTGGCGGCCGGGAAGAAGTAGATCCCGGGCGTGTGCACGCTCGCACTCGCCTTCCACACCGACCGGCGCTGGCCGCTCGTCGTCGCAGCCAACCGCGACGAGCGGCTCCACCGCCCCTCCGAGGGCTGGGCGCTCCGGGAAGTCCCGGGCGCCCCGCGCCTCGCCGCCCCGCGCGACGCCGTCGCCGGTGGCACCTGGATCGGCGTGAGCGCCTCCGGGATCTTCGCCGGCATCACCAATTTCCACGCCTCGCCGGGCCACCCGCCCGATCCGTCCCGCCGGAGCCGTGGCGCGCTCGTCTCCGGCGCGCTCGGTCAGCCGTCGGTGGCCGCCGCGCGGGAGGCGTTCGCCCGCACCGATCCCTCCGCCTACAACCCCTTCCACCTGATGGTCGCCGATCCCCGGGAGGCGTTCCTCTGGTGGTTCGACGGGGACGGCTCGGACCTCGTGGAGCTGGGGCCCGGGCTGCACGTGGCCACCGAGCGCTCCCCGTTCGGCCGCGATCCCCGCGGAGAGGCGATGCGAGCCCGGTGGCCGGTCGATCCGTCCCCTCCCCGCCTTCGCGAGCTGCTCGGGAGCCACGCGGCCCCGCCCAGGCCGGGCGTCTGCATCCACCTGGGCGACGTCTACGGCACCCGCTCCTCGGCGGTGATCCGGCTCGCTCCGGCGCTCCAGCACTCGGAGCTCTTCGTGGCCGGCGGTCCCCCCTGCACCGCGCCCTTCGAGGATCGCTCCGACCTCCTCGTGAACCTCTCCCGCTCGGCTTGACGGCGGCCCCTCGCGCCGACATCTATCCGCCATGGGACTTCTCGACCGGATCACCCTCCGCCCCCCGCCCACCCCTCCGCCCGAGGCCATCGACCGGAACGCCCGGGGCGAGATCGAGATCTCCTGGCCCGGCGGCCGGGTCGTCATCCTTCCCGCATTCACCCTTCGTGATCTGTGCCCCTGCGCGGAGTGCATCGAGGAGGGAACGGGGAAGAAGATCCTCGACCCCTCCACCATCCCGCTCGACATCCGCGCGGACCGGATCGACCCGGTGGGCAACTACGCCGTCCAGTTTCGCTGGTCGGACGGCCACGAGACCGGGCTCTACACCTGGGATTTGCTGGGCCGGGCCTCCGGACTGTGAACCGTGCGCCCCCGCGGGGGCGCGCTACCCGCGGCGCTTGCGGGACATGGCGCGGTCGATCTCGCGGCGGCTCTCCCGCTCGGCGATGTGATCGCGACGGTCCTCGTGGGTCTTCCCGCGCCCGAGCCCCAGCTCCACCTTGGCCCATCCGGCCCGGAAGTAGAGGGACATGGCGACCAGCGTGTACCCCCGCTGCTCGAGCTTTCCGCGCAGCTTGTCGATCTCGGCCCGGCGCAGGAGGAGCCGCCGCTCCCGCAGCGGCACGTGGCCGAAGGCGGCGGCCGCCTTGTACTCGCCGATGCGGCAGTTGAAGAGCCACAGGTCGTCGCCGCGCAGCGCCCCGTAGGCGTCGGAGAGCGCCACGTTGCTCTCGCGGAGCGACTTCACCTCGCTCCCGGTGAGCACGAGCCCCGCCTCGACCCGCTCCTCGATGTCGTAGTCGAAGACCGCCCGCTTGTTCCGGGCGACCACCTGGACGTCGTCGGGGTCGGCCTTCCCGCCCTTGCCGCCCTTCTTCACGGCAGGGCCACGTTGTCGATGAGCCGGGTTCGACCGAGGAATGCGGCGACGAGGAGGCGCGTCCCGGGAACGGCCCGCTCCACCGCGCGGAGGGTCTCCGGGTGTGCGAGATCCACGTAGTCGATCCGGAG
Source organism: uncultured Anaeromyxobacter sp. (assembly GCA_903855945.1). Classification (GTDB taxonomy): domain Bacteria; phylum Myxococcota; class Myxococcia; order Myxococcales; family Anaeromyxobacteraceae; genus CAIOAK01. The sequence continues at coordinate 19,053 of CAIOAK010000126.1, read as the reverse complement.
GCCGGCCGCCTCGATCGCCTCCCGGACCGCCGACGCGAGCCGCCCCGGGTCTCGCTCGCCCTGGCCGGCGCGACGCTGCGCATCTCCGAGGGCGCGGGAGATGGCCACGGCGCGTTGCCGCTCCTCGGCCGAGAGGTAGGCGTTGCGGGACGACATGGCGAGGCCGTCCGGCTCCCGGATGATGGGCATCCCCACCACCTCGACGCCCATGTCGAGGTCGGCGGCCATGCGGCGCAGGACCTGGAATTGCTGCCAGTCCTTGTCGCCGAAGAGGGCCACGTGGGGGCGGGAGAGGCCGAAGAGCTTCGCCACCACGGTGGCCACGCCGCGGAAGTGGCCGGGGCGCCGGTCGCCGCAGAGCCCCTTCGAGACCTGCTCGACGTCCACCCAGGTCTGGAAGCCTTCCGGGTAGATGGCCGACGGATCGTCCGGTGCGAGGACGATGTCGATGCCGGCCCTTCCGCACTTGGCCAGGTCCCCCTCGAGGTCGCGGGGATAGCGCGCCAGGTCCTCGCCGGGGCCGAACTGGGCGGGGTTCACGAAGATGGTGGCGAGCGCGAGTCCGGGGCGCCCACCCTCGTCGGCGCGGCGCCGTGCCTCGTGCATGAGGGAGAGGTGCCCCTCGTGCAGGTAGCCCATGGTGGGCACGAGCGCGATGCGGGTTCCGGCGTCGCGCGATGCGATGCAGCGACGCTGCCACGCGGCCGGGTCGCGGATGAGCTCGGGAAGGGACATGGACGTCTGTAACTAAACCGGCGCCCCCACCACGGCGTGGTCGTCGTCGGCGGCCGGCTGCTGCGGGACCACCTGCAGGAGCCGAAGCGACGGTGCGTGGAAGCTGTGCTCCTCGGCGGGGAAGGTTCCGGCCTTCACCTCGGCCACGTAGGCCTCGACACCGGCGGCCACCGCCGGCCCCAGCTCGGCGAAGCGCTTCACGAACTTTGGCTTGAACTCGGTCTCGAGCCCGAGGAGGTCGTGGTAGACGAGCACCTGGCCGTCCGTGTGCGGACCGGCGCCGATGCCGATGGTGGGAATCCCCACCTGGCCGGTGACGAGCCGGGCCAGCTCGGCGGGGATGCACTCGAGCACCACCGCGTAGCAGCCGGCGGCCTCCAGGGCATGGACGTCCTGGATGAGCTTCTGGGCCGCGTCGCCGTCCCGCCCCTGGACCACGTATCCGCCCAGCTTGTGGACCGACTGGGGCGTGAGGCCGACGTGCCCCATGACCGGGATGCCGGCGCGGATGATGCGCACGATCACGTCGGCGTACTCGGCGCCTCCCTCCAGCTTCACCGCCTCCACGCCTCCCTCCGCGGCGAGCCGCATGGCGTTCTTGACCGCCTCGTCGGTGCTGGCCTGGTAGCTGCCGAAGGGCATGTCGCCGACCAGGTGGGCGCGGCTGCCGCTTCGGGCCAGGCCACGCCGCACCGAGGCGCAGTGGTAGATCATCTGCTCGAGGGTGACGGGCAGGGTGGACTCGTGCCCCTGCATCACCATGCCCACCGAGTCGCCGACCAGCACCACGTCGACCCCGCCGCGGTCCACGAGGCGCGCGCTGGTGGAGTCGTATGCGGTGACGACGGCGATGCGTTCGCCGGCGCCCTTCATGCGGCGGAGCTCGTTGACGGTCACGCGCTTCTTGGGCGCGGTCTGGCTGGACATGGCGCTTCGCCTCCGGTGTAGGCCCCGGTTTCGGGGTCCCGCCCTTCGGGAAGGGAGAAATCTACCTCGCCGCGGCCGATCTGCGCCACGTTTTCCCGATCAGGCGCCGCGCCCTGCCAGGCTGAAGTGGAGTCGCCCGCGCCGGTGACGCTGGATCTCGCGCACCAGCGGGTCCATGTCCCCCTCGTCGGCGAGGTCGATATCGCTCGTGTTGACGACGAGGAGCGGCGTCTCCTCGTAGTGGAAGAAGAAGTCGCCGTAGGCCCGGCTGACCGTGTCCAGGTAGTCGGCGGCCACCCCCCGCTCGAAATCGCGGCCCCGCTTGCGGATCCGGGCCTGCAGCACCTCCGGGCGCGCCTGGAGGTAGACCACCAGGTCGGGCTTCACCACCCGTGCCCCCAGCACCTGCCAGATGCGCTCGTAGAGCGCGAGCTCGTTGGGCTGGAGCGTCAGGCTCGCGAAGATGCGGTCCTTCGCGAAGAGGTAGTCGGCGACCGTGACCTGGCTGAAGAGTTCCTGCTGGAAAAGCTCCTGCTGCTGCTGGAAGCGGGAGAGCAGGAAGAAGATCTGGGCCTGGAACGCGTGCTTCTTCTGGTCCTGGTAGAAGGCCGGGAGAAACGGGTTTTCCTCCACCGCCTCCAGGATGACCCGCCCCCCCAGCCGGTCGGCGAGCGCGGCCGCGAGCGTGGTCTTGCCGACGCCGATCGGCCCCTCGATGGCGATGTACCTCGCTTTTTCCATCGTCGTTGCGCGAGCTTGCCACACGGGCTCTGGTGTGTCCACGCAGCGGGATGACCCGGCGTTCCTTGACCACGTAACGTCACGGCATGTATGGTCACGCGATTCGACGTCATGGCAGTTGAGGTGGAGGCAGCATGGGGGTTGGGCGGCGTGGGCCGGGGGCGGGTGTGGGAACGGTGAAGGGATCGACCGCGGACGGCGCGGTCGATCCGGCCTACCAGCGGGCGATCCTCAAGATCGCCATCGAGCTCCGCAAGCCGGGCGCGAAGAGTTACGACGACGTCGTGAACGGGACGGTCCAGGCGATGAGGCTCGATGGCGAGGCCTTCCGGAAGTACCTGGGCGAGAACGGGGCGCGCAACATGAGCCTCCTCCTGGCCACGGCGCGGGCCGCGGGCATCTAGCGCGGCGCGGGGAATGGGCGCCCCTCCGGCGGGGGGCGTGGCGGCGGCGGGCGGCGGATCTCTGGCGGGGCGCCCAGCTTTTCACGATCAGTACACTTCGGTGCGCGCGTCCTCTACGAGCGGCGCTTCGCGTCGATCTCGCGCGCCAGCTCCTCCAGCCGGGTCTCCCGGGAGGGGGCCTGCTCCGCGCCCTTCTCCTCCGAGCGCTTGCCGGTGAAGTGCGCCGCGCCGGGGGCCCAGCCGGGGGTCACGGTCGCGGCCAGGTCCTGGGCCGAGCGGTGGAAGAGGTTGACGATCGGCTGGACGGCGGTCCGGGCCGTGAGGAAGAGGCCGATGAAGGGGAGGAAGACCACCATGAGGCCGCCGAGCACCGGCATGAGGAGCAGCGCCGCCGCGGTGGAGAGCCGGACGTAGTGCTCGGAAGCGGAGCCGGGGAGGCGCTGACCGTCCTTCTCGACGGGGAAGATCTCCCAGTTGCTCTTCGAGAGGTAGTAGCCGCCCTGCACCGCGCTGCTTCCGTTGAACGTCGTCATGGCCCCTGCTCCTTCACTCCGGGTTTGGATGCTCTCTTCACGGAGGAGTGTCGTCGATCGCGGCTCGCGGCGATATTGGGCGGATCCCCCGGTTGGCGGGGAAAAACTCCCGAACCCATCCGGGGCGTCCGCGGCCGGCCCGAGCGCCTGGTCGATGGCCTCCCACTCCTCCACGGTGAGCGTCTCCCCTCGCCTCCCCCCGTCGACACCGGCCACGCGCAGCGCCTCCTCGACGACCTCGCGCGGCGCGATCCGGGCCGCCTGCAGCGCGTTCCGCAGCGTCTTGCGCCGCTGCCCGAACCCCGCCTTCACCAGGAGTCGAAAGCGCGCCGGATCCCGATCGCGCGGTTCCCGCCCGTGCAGGTCGATGCGCACCACCGCGCTGTCCACGCGCGGCGGCGGGTGGAAGGCCCCGCGCGGGACGATGCGATCGATCTCCACCGTGCCCCGCTGCTGGAGCAGGACCGAGAGCAGCCCCCACTCCTTCGTGCCCGGCCCGGCGGCGAGCCGCTCCGCCACCTCGCGCTGGACCAGAAGCACCGCGCGTGACACGTCGCCGGCCTGGTCGAGCAGCGAGAAGAGGATGGGGCTCGTCAGGTGGTAGGGGATGTTGCCGGCCACCGCCACGCGCCCCGCCACGCCCCCACCCGGCGCCTGCGCCGCCAGCTCCGCGAAGGCGGCCCGGGCGGCATCGGCCTCCACGATCCGGACCGCGTCCCCCATCTCGACGCGGAGGACCGCGGCCATGTCCCGGTCCCGCTCCACCGCCACCACCCGCGCACCGTGGGCGACGAGCCGTTCGGTCAGGTGGCCGAGCCCGGCACCGAGCTCCACCACCACCTCGCCGGGCCGCTCCACGGCCAGCCGTGCGATCCCGTCCAGGATCGACTCGTCGGAGAGGAAGTTCTGACCCCAGCTCTTCTTGGCCCGGAGACCGTGCTTGTCGAGGAGCGCGCGGGGCGAGGGGTGGGGCACGTCAGGCCACCGTTCCGAGCCGCCAGCCCGCGTCGGCCTCGAGCGAGGGTCCAGCCCGCTCCCCGCGGAGCAGCGCCTGCGTGCCCGCCACCGCGATCATGGCCGCGTTGTCGGTGCAGTGGCGCGGCGGCGGCAGGAAGACCCTCATCCCCTCGTACTCGGCGGCCCGCTCCGTGACCACCTGGCGCAGCCGACCGTTGGCGGCCACGCCGCCGGAGAGCACCACCCGGTCGAGCTGGAGCTCCCGGGCGGCGCGGAAGAGCTTGGCGGCGAGCGCGCCCACGATGGCCTCCTGGTAGCTCGCGCACAGGTCGGCGAGCCCCTGCCCCTCGGGAACGCCGTGGGTCCGCACGTGGTGGAGGAGCGCGGTCTTGAGCCCGGAGAAGCTGAAGGCGAGCGGACCTCCCTTCACGATGGCGCGAGGAAATTTCACTGCGCGTGAATTTCCCGTCCCGGCGATCCGGTCGATGGCGACCCCGCCGGGATACGGCAGGCCGAGGAGCTTGGCCCCCTTGTCGAAGGCCTCGCCGGCGGCGTCGTCCCGGGTCTGGCCGAGCAGCCGGTAGCGGCCGAAGCCCTCCGCCACGTAGAGCGAGGTGTGCCCTCCGGAGACGACGAGTCCCAGGAAGGGAAAGGCCGGGGCCTCCTCGGAGAGGAAGGTGGCCAGGAGGTGCCCCTCCAGGTGGTTCACCCGGACGAGCGGGATCTCCCAGGCGAGCGAGAGCGCCTTCGCCACCTGCACGCCCACGAGCAGCGCGCCCACCAGCCCCGGCCCCGAGGTGACGGCGATCCCGTCGAGCGCCCGCCCGTCGAGTCCGGCCCGGCGCAGCGCCTCGTCGATCACCGGCATCACCTGGACGACGTGGTTGCGGCTCGCCAGCTCGGGGACCACCCCGCCCCATCGACGGTGGATCTCGATCTGGGTCGAGACCACGTCGGAGCGCACGCGTCGGCCATCCTCCACCACCGCGGCGGCGGTCTCGTCGCAGCTCGTCTCGATGCCCAGGACGTTCACGGGAGGGATCCGCTTCGGCGCGCGGGGGCCGCTTTATCCACCGGCCCGCCTCGCGGGCGCAAGGGGAGCGACCGGGTCACTTCTTCGCGTCCGACCGGGCCTCGGCGCGGATCCGGCGCTGCCCCTCGAGCTGACGGATCGCCACCGCGGCGTCGGGGTTGCGCGGATCGGCCCGGAGCGCCGCCCGGAAGAGCTTCTCGGCGCGGTCCGGCTCGCCGTCGTCGCGGGCCATCTTCCCCGCGACGAGGAAGGCCGCGGAGCAGGCCGGATCCTTCATCGCCTCGTCCAGGTGCGCCCTGGCCCGCTCCCGGTCCTCCGGCTTCCCCGACTCCAGCGTCTCCGCCGCCAGCGCGACGAGCAGGTCGGGGCGCCGGTCGGCGCGCACCGCCGCCTCGAGGAAGACGCGGGCCCGGGCGTGGTCGCCCGCCTTGCGCGCCGCCTCGGCCCTCTGGAAGTCGGCCCGGGCTGACGCTGCGGCGGCCTCGGTCGGAGCGCGCCCTCCCGCCGCGGTCCGGGCCAGGTAGTCGGTTCGTCGCGCCCGATCGGAGAGGACGCCGTAGGCCTCGTTGAGCCCGGAGAGGATCTCCCGGAGGTCGGCCTGGAGGTCGGCCAGTTCCGGGGAGGCGAACCGGTCCGGGTGGAACTGCTTCACGCGGAGAAGGTAGGCCCCCTTCACGTCGTCCTGGCTCGACCCGCGCGCCAGCCCGAGCCGGGCGAAGAGGTCCGAATCCCGGGCGAGGGGCAGCGCCTCCTGCAGGGCGCGCAGGATCTCCGGGGGCGGCCCCGCAGGGCGGGGCGGTCGCGGCGCCGGAGCGGGCGCCACCGACGGCGCGGGCGCGGGAGGGACCCGGACCGGAGCGCCGGGGAGCGGTCCGAGCCCCATGTTCTGCATGGCGCGGGCGAGCAGGCGCTGCCGTCTCGCTCGGGAGACCTCGGGGTCGCTCCGCCGGGGGGGCTCGACCGGAGGAGGCGCCGGAACGGGGCTCTGGATTGGCGCCACCGGCGGCGCGCCGGGTGCTCGCGCGATGTGCGCCAGGTCCACCACCTCGCCGGCCGGCTCGGCCAGCCCGAGGAGCAGCAGGGTGGCGAGCGCCGCCCGGGCGTCCTCCCGGGTGAGACCGGGCGTGGCCAGGACCTCCTCCGCGGTGGAAGCCGTCTCGAGCCGGCGCAGGAGCTGCTCCTCGGCAGCGTTCCAGGAGAAGACCACCGCCAGGTCGGCGTATCCGGCACGGAGTGCGATCGGTCCCTGCGCCATCGCCAGCGCCGACGCGCACAGGGCTTCCCCCTGCGGCGTGGCGAGCGCGTCCACCACCGCCCGCATCGGAGCCACCAGCACGTGGGAAGCCCATTCCGGAACCCGCGCCTCCATGTCGAACCGGTATGCCCCCTCCGGCAGCTTGGCGATGAGGGAGAGGTATCCCGCCTGCTGGTCCTCGAGCGCCCGGTCCACCACCTCCTGGGAGACCGCGCCCATCGAGACCAGCACCTCGCCCTGCTTGCGACCGGAGGCGGCCACCTCGGCAAGGGAGCGCCCCAGCGCGTCGATGTCGATGAGGCCGCGCCCGAGCAGGAGCTGCCCGAGGGGCTGGAAACCCGAGAAGGACTGGACCCCGACCGCCATCCCGCCCCGGAACCAGAGGCGCGAGTCGCCCCCGGCCTGCCGGACGATCAGCTGGCCGGTGGCCCGGAGGTTCCAGGCCTCGAGGAGGATCGCGGCGAGCGGAGTCCGCGCGAGGTCCCCTGGCTCGCGGAGGAACGACATCCGGGCATCCTAGATGGCCCGCAGCGCCGCGTACACCCCCACGCCCACGGCCACCGCGAGGTTCAGGCTCCGCAGCCCCGCCCGCATGGGGATCGAGACCTGCCGGTCCGGCCAGGCCGAGAGCAGCGCCGGCGGCAATCCCAGCTGCTCCTGACCGAAGACGAGCAGGTCCCCGGGCGCGAAGCGGCGCTCGAAGAGACCGCCCTGTGCACGCGCGGTGAAGAGGTGGAGCCGTTCCGCCCTTCCGCGGACGTGGCGGGCCTCGAAGGCCGGCCAGTCCGGGTGCACCTCCACCTCGACGTCGTCCCAGTAGTCGAGACCCGCCCGGCGGAGCTCCTTCTCGCCGAGCGAGAAGCCCAGCGGACCGACGAGGTGCAGCCGGCAGCCGGTCACCGCGCAGGTCCGGGCCACGTTTCCCGTGTTGGGCGGGATCTGCGGCGACACGAGCACCACCTCGAGCGGCGGCGTGACGGGGACGAGGTCGGCCATTCCGGGAGATCACCCGCCCGCGGCGGGACCCGCGGGGACCCGCAACGATCCGGCCGCCACCGCCTGCACGACCCGCTCGCCCGGCGCGACGACGGTACCCGGCCAGACCACCGCGCTCTCGACCTGCGCCCCTCGACCCACCCGGCTCCCCTCCCCCAGCACGGTCCCCGGACCGATCGCCGCCCCCGCCAGGACGACCGCATCCCGGCCGATGATGGCCGGGCCCGCGAGCCGCGCCTCCGGATCCACCGACGCGGAGCCATCGCGGAGGATCTGGTCCCCGAGGCGCGCGAGGAGGTCCAGGTTGGCGCGGAGGTAGCGCTCCGGCGTGCCCAGGTCGTTCCAGTACCCGCCCGTCACCACGCCCCGCACCCGTCCCGACGGGAGGAGCGGTACGTGGACCTGACGGTTCACGTCGCAGGCGTGCGGCCGCTCCGGGACGTGCTCCAGGATCGCCGGGGAGAGCACGTGCACGCCGGTGAAGTGGAGCGGGAGGAGCCCGTCGCCGCCGGGGCCGAGTCCGGCGATGCGGCGGACCACCATGGCCCCGTCCACGTCGACGGTGGCGAACGCGGCCCCGGGCGGCATGGGGGCGAGCACCATCGTCGCCAGCGCGCCGCTCCTGCGGTGCGCCTCCACCACGCCCCCGAGGTCGATGTCGAAGAGGACGTCCCCGTTCCAGAGGACGATGGCCTCCGCGCCGGAGAGGAACCGGCGGGCCTCGCGGAGCGCACCGCCCGTCCCGGCGATGACCGGCTCGTGGGAGAGGGAGAGCTCGAGACCGGTCGCCTGCGCCGCGGCCGCGGCCACCCGCGCCATCTCCCCGGCGAGGTGGTGCGTGTTCACGACCACACGCCGGATCCCGGCGTCCCGCATGCGTCCGAAGGCGTGCTGGACGAGCGGCACGCCGGCCACCGGAACGGCGGGCTTGGGCAGCAGATCGGTGAGGGGCCGGAGCCTCGTGCCCAGCCCTGCGGCGAGGATCATCCCGACGGCGCCGTCCATGGTAGAGCCAGTCTAGTCCAGTGCCGATGACCCCCGCCACGCGACTGCGCCTCTTCTACTTCGCCTACTACGGGGGCGTCGGAACCTTCCTGCCCTACTTCGCCCCGTATCTGCACGGGCTGGGCTTCTCGGGCGAGCAGATCGGGACGGTCCAGATGATCGGTCCGCTCCTGGCGGTCCCGGTCGCCGTGGCCTGGGCCACCTACGCCGACCGCTCCCGGGCGCCGGCACGGGCGCTCGGGCTCGCGAGCGCCTGGGCCTTCCTCACCGTGCTGCTCCTGCCGGCGGCGCGCACGCCGGTCCTCGTGGGCATGGTGCTGCTGGCCTACGGTCTCGCCGACCGCGCGGTCGTCCCGCTCGTGGACTCGCTCACCGTGGAGTGGACCGTCCACCACCCGGAGTCCTCCTACGCCCGCATCCGGCTCTGGGGCTCGGTGGGCTTCGCGCTGGTCACCTCCGCGGTGGGCCTGCTCCTCACCTGGCGCGGCGACCTTCCCGGCGACCCGCTCGTGCCGATCTCGGTCGCCGCCTGCGTGGGGGGATACGCGCTCGCCGCACGGAGGCTTCCGATCCCGCCGGCGCCGGCCCACCCTCCCCGCTTCCGGGAGATGGCCGGCCTGCTCCGGAACGGGCCGCTCCTCCTGCTCCTCGCCGTCCTGGCCCTGCACTGGGGCGCGACCGCCCCCTTCCACCTTCTCTTCGGCCTCTTCGTGCGCGACCTCGGTCTCCCCTCCAGCATCACCGGCGTCGGCATGACGGTGGGGGTGGTCTTCGAGGTGGCTGCGATGCTCCTCTTCCCGCGCGTGGCCGCCCTCTTCTCGCTGCGCGCCATCCTGGGCGCCTCCTTCGCCGTGAGCGCAGTCCGGTGGCTGCTCCTCTCCCAGGCCCGGTCGGCCACCTGGGTGGTGTCCCTCCAGGCCCTCCACTTCTTCACTTTCGGGCTCTTCTGGGCGGCGGCCATGGACGCCATGTCGCGCGCGGTTCCGTCGCGGATGCGCGCCACCGGGCAGGCCCTCTTCGCCGCGGTGGTCTTCGGGATCGGCAACGCGGTCGGCTACCAGCTCTCGGGAGTGGGCTACGACCGCTGGCACGGGGTGGGTCCCCTGTTCGTCGGGGCGGGCGGCGTGGAGCTCCTGGCGCTCCTCCTGCTCTTCGCCCTTCCCCTCCCGGCCCTCAGCGGAGGTCGCGCAGCGTCTTCGCTCCGATGACGTGACGGAGGACGAGGAAGAGCTCGGCCGTTGCGATCGCATCGACCAGGGCGTCGTGGGCCTGGTAGTCCGGGAGCCCGTTCACCCGACGGGCCTCGGAGAGGTTGAGGGAGGGCATCGTCTCCCCCTCCGGGCGCAGGAACCTGCGACGCGAGGCCGCCTTCACGATCAGATCCACCGTGTCCACCACGCGCGGCTTCTTCCAGGGCAGGCCGCTCCGGGCGTGGCCGCCCTTCAGGAACGGGATGTCGATGCCCCGGTTGTGGACGAGCAGGACGCCGCCCTCCAGCCGCCGGTCCACCTCCTGGAGGACGGCCGCGAGCGGCGGCGACTTGCGCAGGTCCCCGGCGAGCAGCTGGTGGGCCCGCACCGACTCCGGTCGGATGGCGCGACCGGGATCCGGTCGGACGAGGGTGTCGAAGGACTCGCCGAGCTGGATGACGCCGTTGCGGACCGGCACCATCCCCACGGCGATGATCGGGTCGTGGCGGACGTCGAGCCCGCCCGTCTCCAGGTCGAGCGCCCAGTAGACCGGCAGGTCCCACCGTGGCGACGAGAAGAGCCGGAGCACTAGACGACCTGGTACCGGTACGCCGCCTTGTCCTGCCACGAGGAGATCGCCCGCAGGGTGTCCTTGAGACGGCTCCGCTCGATCGCCGAGACGTCCGAGAGCGAGACCACGTTGGTCGGCGGCTTGCCCACCGAGACCGCCTTCAGCTGCATGCGAAGTCGGAGGCCGAGGAGGTAGCGGTAGCTGTCGATGACGTTCGCGCTGGCGTCGGTTCCCATGAGCCCGGCCCGGGTCGCGGCCCGGAGCCGCTCCAGCGTGTTGCGCGCGTGGCTCCCCACGGCGAGGCCGTAGCAGCGCGCCAGGAAGACCACCGGTGCGATCCCCTGCCGCTTCAGGTCCAGTTCCGCCCCGCCCCGGATGCGGAGGCCCAGAAGCGGGGGCGGGCGGAATTCGAGCGCCTGCTTGACCATGCCGCGGAGGAACGCCTCCCGCCGGGGGATGCCGTCCATCACCTCCTGGAGGGGGGAGAGGTCGAGGGTGCCGGCCACCCGCCGGAAGTCGAAGAAGATGGCCGCCTCGAGGACGCCCTGCGCCGAGGGATCGTCCACCCAGCCGGTGAACCGTTCCCGCCACTCCGTGAGGGTGGCGCAGTGGTTCCGGGCCATGTAGCCGCCCGGGCAGCGGGGGAAGCCAGCCGCCGCCAGGTCGGTGTTGGCCCGGTCGGCGAGCGCCGTGTAGTACTCCCCCGACGACGCCCCCTCGTCCGCGAAGACGATGGCGTTGTCCTGGTCGGTGAGGAGCGTCTGCTCCTGGCGACCCTCCGAGCCGAGCGCGATCCAGGCGTAGGGCGCGGGCGGCTCGCCCAGCTCCTCGTGTGCCCAGTGGAGGATGCGCTTCATGAGCGCGTCGTTCAGCTGCGCCACGAAGCCGGCGATGACCACCGGGTTGAGGCCGCCGGCGAGCAGCGAGGCCACCATCTCCGTGACCTTGCGGGCGTACCCGGGCAGGCTCTGCCTCCCCGGCAGCTTCTCCACCAGCCGGAGCACGGCCACCGGCCCCTGCGAGGTGTGCTTGAGCAGGTCGGTGTCGGTGATCACGCCGATGATCTCGCCGTCGCGAATCACCGGGAGGTGGTGGACGTTCGCGTCGAGCAGGACCGTCCAGGCCTCGTGGACGGGCATCGAGCTCTCGACCCCCCGGAACGGGCGCGTGACGATGCGCGCGAGCGGCTCCTTGGCTCCCAGCCCCTGGGCAAGCACCTTCGAGCGGAAGTCCCGGTCGGTGACGATCCCCGGTGTCTCCCCGCGGACGAGCACCGACGAGACCCGCTCCTCGGTCATGACCCGCGCGGCGTCCCCGACGGTGGACTCGGCGTCCACCCAGACCGCGGGGCGGCGCACGAGCGAGGCGACCGCCGCGGCCAGATCGACCCGGAAGGTGACGACCGGCGAGTTCTCCAGGCTCGCCTCCAGCCGGTTGGCGAGACCGGTGGTGAAGTGGGCGGCGAAGGGGGCGTCGGTCATCAGCCGCTGGAACTCGTCGGCCGGGATCCGGTAGGCGAGCAGGTCCTCGTCGACGACGCCGTCGAGGGTGGCCTTCCCGGTGAGCAGCGAGGTGTAGCCGAACACCTCCCCCTCCTCGAGCACCTGGATGGTCTGGCCTCCCCGTTCCAGGCGCACCACGCCCTTGCGGATGACGTAGAGGTGCCGGAGCGGCTCCTCCCCGACGGTCACGAGCTTCGTGCCGGCCGGATGGTAGATGACTTCCAGGGTCCTCGCGGCCCCGTCGAAGAGTTCCGGCGGGAGCGCGTCGAAGGGGGGCGTGGAGCGGACGAAGGCGAGGGGATCGAGGGCGGCCATCTGCCGGGAAGATAGCACGCACCCGCCCCGGAACCCGGACGGGACGCGCTCCGGGTTCGCCCCTCACTCGGAGTCATAACCCTTCGGGGACGCACCCTGGACACAGGCCGACAGGCGTTTCCGTGATCCAGAGCGGATGATCCTGGACATTGACGGACGTCAATTTTGCGCAGTGCGGCGTACCTTTTTCGCGCAAGTGGTGCGCAGGACTTCCAAAAATGCGTTGAAATGTACTAACCTGCCGTCTCCCTGAGTACAGGGCCCCCCGATCGATTCAGCCGTACGTGGCAACCCGAACGGATTCACCCACCCCCCGCGGAGGATCAACAATGGCCGTTTCCCCCCAGACGCCCCCTGCAACGAGTTCCGGCGCCGGGATGACCAAAGAAGAGAGAATGGTCGTCTTCGCCTCGTCGCTGGGCACGGTCTTCGAGTGGTACGACTTCTACCTCTACGGATCGCTTGCCGCGATCATCGCCAAGCACTTCTTCGTCGCGGTGAACGAGGCCACCTCGTTCATCTTCGCCCTGCTCGCCTTCGCCGCCGGCTTCTTCGTCCGCCCCTTCGGCGCGATCTTCTTCGGCCGCCTCGGCGACCTCATCGGCCGCAAGTACACCTTCCTCATCACCATCCTCCTGATGGGCGGCGCGACCTTCATCGTGGGCCTGCTCCCCGGCTACGCGACGCTCGGCATCACCGCCCCGATCATCCTCATCACCCTGCGCCTCTTCCAGGGTCTCGCCCTCGGCGGCGAGTACGGCGGCGCGGCCACCTACGTGGCCGAGCACTCGCCCAACGGCCGCCGCGGCTACTTCACCTCGTTCATCCAGACGACGGCCACCCTCGGCCTCTTCCTCTCCCTCATCGTCATCCTCCTCTGCCGCATCGGCCTCGGCACCGCCAAGTTCGAGGAGTGGGGCTGGCGCATCCCGTTCATCCTCTCCATCGCGCTCCTCGGCATCTCGGTCTGGATCCGTCTCCAGCTGCAGGAGTCGCCGGTCTTCAAGCGCATGAAGGAAGAGGGCAAGGGCTCCAAGGCTCCGCTCACCGAGTCGTTCCTCAAGTGGCGCAACCTCAAGATCGTGCTCATCGCCCTCTTCGGCGCCGTCGCCGGCCAGGGCGTGGTCTGGTACACGGGCATGTTCTACGAGCTCTTCTTCGTCATCAACATCCTCAAGGTTGACCCCCAGTACGGCAACCTGGTGATCGCGGCAGCCCTCATCATCGGCACGCCGTTCTTCATCGTCTTCGGCGCCCTCTCCGACAAGATCGGCCGCAAGTGGATCATCATGGCCGGTCTGCTCCTCGCGGCCGTGACCTACTTCCCGATCTTCAAGGCCATCACCAAGGCTGCCAACCCGGCCCTCCAGGAGGCGCAGAACTCGGTCCCGGTGAAGGTCTTCGCCGATCCGAACAACTGCACCTTCCAGTTCGACCCGGTCGGCAAGGCCACGTTCAAGAAGTCCTGCGACGTGGCGAAGAGCTTCCTCTCGAAGAAGGGCATCCCGTACACGAACGAGGTCCTCCCGGCCGGCGCGACCGCCTACCTGACGGTCGGCTCCGAGAAGATCGAGGCGTTCGACGGCACCGCGATGGCGGCGGCCGACTTCAAGGCCCAGTCGGCGGCCTTCGGCGCCAAGCTCTCCGCGGCGACCAAGGCCTACCCGGCCAAGGCCGACCTCTCCCGGGTGAACACGCCGATGCTCGTGCTCCTCCTCGTCATCCTCGTCATCTACGTGACCATGGTGTACGCCCCCATCGGCGCCTACCTGGTCGAGATGTTCCCGGCCCGCATCCGCTACACCTCGATGTCGCTGCCGTACCACATCGGCAACGGATGGTTCGGCGGCTTCCTGCCCTCGATCGCCTTCGCCATCGTGACCGCGACCGGTGACATCTACGCCGGCCTGTGGTACCCGATCATCATCGCGGTCATGTCGCTCGTCGTCGGTACGCTCCTCCTGAAGGATACCGACCCTCAGGCGTCGATCACGCACGACGCCTAGCGGGTATCCCGCATTCGCAGTTCCCGCCCCCCTCGCCGAAAGGCGAGGGGGGTTTCTTTCCAGGTACACACCGCCGAACGGAGATCAGAAAGATGAAGAAGCTCCTGACGAAGGCAACGGCCGCTTCCACAGCCCTCGTGGTCGCCTCGATCGCCCGGGCCTCCGAGGCCCCCGACTCCGGCGTGACCGAGATGAACGCCGGGCTGGGTACCGTCGGACTGCTCCTGGGCGGCGTCGCGGCCATGGGAGTCGTGATCTGGATCGGCATCAAGATCATGAACAAGAACAGCAAGTAGCCGCACCGTTCCGAAGAATCCGACGCCGTCCCCGGGATCCGTCCCGCGGGCGGCGTCCCGCTTTCCGGGGTGGGCGCGGCTAATCGGGACCGGGCGCGGGAGGGCGCACCAGCGTCACGGTGCAGGGGGCCTCGGCGGCGATCTTGGTCGCGAAGGTTCCCATCAGCATGCGGAGCGGCAGGTCGGGCGGCGGCGCGCCGATGACGATCTGGTCCACGGCGTTCGCGCGAGCGTAGCCGAGGACGGTGGCCGCCGGGTCGTTGCCCTCCAGCACGTGGAAGGAGATGCTCGACGTCGGCTGCTGGAGCGGCTCCGCCCAGTTGCGCAGGATGACCAGGTTCTTGATGGCCTGGGTGGTGGCGACGTCGTCCTCGGTCTCGACCCCGACCACAGAGGAGGGGCGCACCACGGTCACGCAGGCCAGCCGGCTCTCCGGATCGGAGGCGAGCAGCCGCCGCACCGCGTCCCGCTGGGCCTGGAAGAGCGCCTCGTTCGTGTGGGTGGTCGCGATCGCGGCGAGCACGATGCGCGCGTTGGCGAGCTGAGCCGAGGGCCGGACCACGGCGGCCGGCTCCATCCCCTTGGCGTGGAACCAGCGCTGGAAGCGGGTGACGAGTCCCGCCCGCTTCATCCGACGACCCCGCTCGGTCACCGTTACCTGGTCGGGGTGGGTGAGGTCGAACGCCACCTGTGCAGCCGTGGCGTAACGCCGGTTCGCGTCGGGCTCGAGGAGGCGGAAGATCACCTCCTGGAGCCACTCGGGGATCTCCGGTCGGATGGCACGCGGCGGGATCGGGTCCACGTGCAGCCTGCGCCGCAGCCCGGAGGGCCCGGTGGGCGCTCCGAAGGGGAGCTTGCCGGTGGCGAACTCGTAGAGCATGACCCCGAGCGCGAAGAGGTCGCTGCGGGGATCGCTGCGGACGCCCAGCACCTGCTCCGGCGAGATGTAGGGCGCCGAGCCCATGGGGGCCCGGCTCTCCTCGGCGAGGAGGTCCGGGTAGTGGGCGTGGTGGGCCAGGCCGAAGTCGATGAAAACGGCCTCGCCGGAGGGGCGCAGGATGATGTTGGACGGCTTCACGTCGAGGTGGACCACCTCCTGCTGGTGCAGCGAGCGAAGCGCCGTGGCCACCGCGCCCCCCACCCGCGTGACCTCCTCCACGGGGAGCGGGATGCGCTCCACCCAGTCCTTCAGGCAGGTCCCCTCCACCAGCTCCATGACGATGTAGGGCTGGACCGCCAGATCGCCGGCGCCGACGTACCGGGGCACGTGCGGCCCCTGGAGCACCGACATCACGTTCTGCTCGACCTCGTAGCTCACCACCGCCTCGGCCGGCTCGCCGTAGCCGAGGCGCGGGATCTTCATGACGAGCGGAAAGCCCATGTCCTCGGCCGGTTCCACCGTGAGGAGAACGCCCATCCCCCCGGAGTGGAGCTTCCCGGTGATCCGGTAGCCGTCGAGCCCCTCTCCGATCTCGGGAAGCGTGCCCATCGCCGTCACTCCCCGGTCCGCAGGCGGATGGCGAGCCGCTCCGGCAGCCCGGCGGCGAGGATCTTCCGCGCGGCGGCATCCCAGTCGTAGGGCACCCGGTGGAAGGTCATCACGGCTCGCTCGAGGTCGAGCATCGCATAGCAGGCGGCCGTGTTCCCATCCCGGGGCTGGCCGACCGAGCCTGCGATGGCGAGCCACTGGCGTCGGGATGGAACCGGGATGGCGACGCCCGCAACCGGCTTGAAGTTCAGCGGACGGGAGCCACCCGTGGTGTAGTAGAGGGCCTGCTCGTGGACGTGACCGCAGGCCACCCACGTCGCGCCGTCCGTGCCCTGGAGCGAGTAGGCGGCGGAACGGGCGTCGGTGACGTAGACGTGCTTGTCCGGAGCCGACGCGCTCCCGTGGACCACGTAGAGCCCCTCCACCCGGTCGTGGAAGGGGAGCGCCTCCAGGAAGGCGCGGTGCTCGGGGAGCAGTTGCTCCCTCGTCCAGGCGGCGGCCCGGCGGGCCGAGAGGTTCATGCCGTCGTCCCCGGCCGGGTCGAGGGCGGCGTCGTCGTGGTTTCCGCGCACCACCCGGGCGCCGCGCGCGGCGAGCTCCATCACCCGGTCGAGGACGGCCCGCGGGTCCGCCCCGTACCCCACCAGGTCCCCCAGGAACGCGTGGGTATCGGCTCCCTGGCGGGCGGCGTGCTCCAGGCACGCCGTGAGCCCTTCCAGGTTGGAGTGGACGTCTGCGAGGAGGGCGATCTTCATGGTCCGTACACCGCAGGGCTGGAAGCAAGCTACCACATCGGGTAGCTGATCCAGCGCAAACACCGACGCACGCCTTGCGTGCGATCTCGCCCACCCTCCCCTCTCCGGGTCAGGGGAGGCCGGCATGCTTCTTTTGCATGACTGGCACGCAAATCCAGCACTTTCGCTCTCCGTGTTGGCTTGTTATAGGGGTCCGTCCCGCCAGGAGGGATCCATGGAAAACCCGGCCTCGCCGCAGTCACAGACAGTGAATCGTAACCCCGCCCGCTCCACCAAGCCGGGCCGGAGCGCCGCCGACGTCGTCGCCTCCCCGGAGTTCAAGGCGCTCGTGAAGCGGCGCTGGCGGGTGAGCATGGTGATGCTCGTCCTGCTGTTCGTCTGCTACTACGGGTTCATCCTCCTCGTGGCCGGGAACAAGGACTTCGTCTCGCAGAAGATCGGCGAGTCCACCACGCTGGCCATCCCGCTCGGGGTGGCGGTGATCGTCTTCGCCTGGCTGCTCACCGCCATCTACGTGGCCTGGGCGAACAAGTCGTACGACCCAGAGGTCGAGCGGCTCAAGAACGAGATCCGCCGCTAGACGGCACCGAAGGAACGGAGAACACCGCCATGCAGAGCTCCCTCGGCTCCCCCACCGCCCCCTCCATCGTCTTCTTCTTCCTCATCGTGGGCCTGACGCTCGTCGTCACCTACTGGGCCGCCCGCCGCACCAAGACCTCCTCCGAGTTCTACGCTGCGGGGCGCTCGGTCTCGGCCCTCCAGAACGGGTTCGCGCTGGCCGGTGACTACATGTCGGCCGCCTCGTTCCTGGGCATCTCCGGCATGGTCGCCCTCCAGGGCTACGACGGCATGATCTACGCCACCGGCTGGCTGGTCGGCTGGCCGGCGCTCATGTTCCTGGTGGCCGAGCCGCTCCGGAACCTGGGCAAGTTCACCTTCGCCGACGTCGTGGCCTTCCGGCTGCGCCAGCGCCCGGTGCGCATCGCCGCGGCGGTGGGCGGCATCCTGACCGTGCTCTTCTACACCATCGCCCAGATGGTGGGCTCCGGGCAGCTCATCAACCTCATGTTCGGCATCCCCTACGAGTGGGCGGAGATCATCGTGGGCAGCGTCATGCTCGCCTACGTGCTCTTCGGCGGCATGCTCGCCACCACCTGGGTGCAGATCATCAAGGCGGTGCTGCTCCTCATCGGAGTCACGGTGCTCACCATCCTCGTGATGGCCAAGTTCGGCTGGAGTCCGGCCAACCTCTACTCGGCGGTCACGGCGAAGTACGGGCAGGGCGCGCTGCAGCCGGGTGGGTTCGTCTCCAGCCCCCTCGAGGCGGTGTCCCTTGGGCTGGCCCTCATGTTCGGGCTCCTCGGGCTGCCCCACATCCTCATGCGCTTCTACACGGTCCCCGACGCCAAGGCGGCCCGGAAGTCGGTCCTCTACGCCACCGGCCTCATCGGCTACTTCTACATCATCATTCCCATCGTGGGCTTCGGCGCCGCCGTCCTCGTCGGCCGCGACGTGGTGAACCAGATCTCCCCCGGCGGCAACATGGCCGCCCCGCTTCTCGGCGAGCTGCTCGGCGGGCAGGCCTTCCTGGGCTTCATCTCGGCGGTGGCGTTCGCCACCATCCTCGCGGTGGTGGCCGGCCTGACCCTCGCCGGCGCGTCCGCCTTCTCCCACGACATCTACGTGAGCGTCATCAAGCGCGGCCGCGCGAGCGAGGAGGACCAGCTCAAGGTGGCCCGCGCCGCGACCATCGTGTTCGGCGTCTTCGCCATCGCGCTGGGCATCATCTTCAAGGGGCAGAACGTGGCCTTCATGGTGGGTCTCGCCTTCGCCATCGCCGCGAGCGCCAACTTCCCGGCGCTGCTCATGTCCATCGTCTGGAAGAAGTTCACCACCCACGGGGCCGTCTGGTCGATCCTGGTCGGCGCCTTCAGCTCCCTCGCGATGATCGTGCTCTCCCCCACCGTCTGGGTCGGCATCTTCAAGTTCAAGGCCGCCATCTTCCCGATGAAGAACCCGGCCATCTTCTCGATGTCGCTCGCCTTCGCGGTGGGCATCCTCGTCTCGCTGGCGACGCCCGAGAAGGAGGCGCAGGAGAAGTTCGAGGAGGAGAAGGTGCGGACGTATCTCGGGGTGGGCGCGGAGTAGCGGATCGCCTTCGGCGGCGCGGCGTCGCTCGGGCGGATCGCCTTCGGCTCCGCGGCGTCGCTCGGGCGGATCGCCTTCGGCGGCGCTTCCGTGGGGCCGCCGGCGGGATGGGCGCGCCGGTCCGAGCAGCAGTCCTCGGGTTCGGGTGTGCTCGGCCGTCCTGCGCCGGGGAACACCGATGCCCGAACCCGCTCT
>CAIOAK010000125.1 GCA_903855945.1 uncultured Anaeromyxobacter sp. | reverse complement strand
TGATCCCGCTCTTGCGGTCTGAACTTCGTTCAGACCGCTGCTTTTTTCACACTCTCCTTGATCCTCGTGGGGTCCGCCCCGATCACCGTGTCGATCACCTTCCCGCCCTTGAAGACGAGCAGCGTCGGGATCGACCGGATGTTGTAGCGCTGGGCCACGGCCTGGTGCTTGTCGATGTCCATCTTGGCGACCTTCACCTTGCCCTTGAAGTCGGTGGCGATCTGCTCCACCACCGGCGCGATGGCCTTGCAGGGCCCGCACCAGACGGCCCAGAAGTCCACCAGGACCGGGATCTCACTCTTCAGCACTTCGTTGTCGAAGGTGCCGTCCTCGAGGTTCACGACGTCGTTCGATGCCATGGGCGCTGTCCTAACCTTCCCGCCGATCGCTGGCAAGCGGGTTGGAGGACATGCTACGTTCCTCGCCCACTGTTCCACGCAACATCCCGGAATGAAAAGCGATCTCCCCGCCGTCGCGCCCGTCGCCTTCGTCCCCCGGACCCGCATCCCCGATCGGGGAGCGGTCCTCCGGCAGGGGCTCGTCCCCGCGGTGCGGTTCCTCCGCATCGTCGCGGGCGTCGATGCGCTGGGTTTGCTCGGCCGGGCGGTGAGCCTCGCGCAGGTCCGCGATCTCGGCGGTGAGCCCCGGGGTGCGTCGGTGGTGGTGGGCGCGGCCAGCTACGACGTGGAGGCGGGATACCTCGCAGGTTCTCCCCCGGCCGCACCGTCCCTCCCGAGCAACCCGGGTCCTGTCCCGGCCGTCCAGGAAGTGCGCCGGGTGCTCCCCCCCCAACTGGAGGAGCGTCGGAACGAGGCCGAGGCCCTCGCCCGGTTCCTCCTTGACAATCTTTCCTGACGGCCGCATCACCGTCCGCCGGATCCGGCGTCCCGAACGAGACCCCCGATGAGCCTCCAAGTGCTCCGATTCGCCGCCCTCTTCTACGCAGGGACGGCCACAGCCTACGTCCTCTTCTTCGCCCGCCCCCGTCACACGGCGCTCGCGACGGTGGGGCAGTGGCTGCTCGCCGCGGCGTTCCTGGTCCACGCGGCGGCCATCGGGCTCGGCTGCAAGGAGTACGGCGGGGCCGAGTTCTTCGGACTGCGGGGCGGCCTCGTCTTCATGACCTGGCTCGCCGCCGGGGCGCTCCTCATCCTGCAGCGGCTCTACCGGGTCCCGGCCATCGGCGCCTTCGTCGCGCCGCTCATCCTGGTGGTGCTCCTGCCCACGCTCTTCCTCGTGAAGCCCGACTTCCCGGAGGTGCTGCCCGAGGCGGTCCGTCGCCCGATGCTCACCATCCACGTGGTGACGGCGCTGCTCGGGGTCGCGCTCTTCGCCATCGCCTCCCTGGTGGCGGTGATGTACCTGCTCCAGGAGCGGGAGGTGAAGGGGAAGCGGTTCGGGGCGCTCTTCCTGCGGCTGCCCTCCCTCCACACCCTCGATCTCCTGAACCAGCGGCTCGTCCGGCTGGGCTTCGTGGTCTACACGATCGCGCTCCTGAGCGGCTCGGGCATGGCCAAGGTGGTCTGGAAGAGCGCCTGGCAGTGGGACCCCCAGCAGGTGAGCTCGCTCGTCATCTGGATGATCTACGGGACCATGGTCCAGCTCCGTCACACCGGCTGGCACGGGCGCCGCTTCGCCATGCTGACCATCGGAGCCTTCGTCCTCGTGGTCGGGTCGATCGCCACCCTCAACTTCCTTCCCGGCGTGACCCGGCACGCCGGCGACTTCTCGGGCACGCGCAAGTGAAGGGAGGACGCGATCTCCACCTCGTCGGGCTCTCCCACAAGAGCGCCCCGGTGGCGGTGCGGGAGAAGGTCGCGCTCACGACCGACGACCTCAAGGCCGCGCTCTCCTCCCTGGTCGCGCGCTCCGGCGTCGGGGAGGCGATGGTGGTCTCCACCTGCAACCGGGTGGAGTGCTACGTCTACGGCGAGTCGCTCGACGAGGCGCGCCACTTCTTCCTGTCCCGCACCATCGAGGCCGAGGGGCACCTCTACGCCCACAGCGGGCCGGAGGCGGTCCGCCACCTCTTCCGCGTCGCCGCCAGCCTCGACTCCATGGTGGTGGGAGAGCCGCAGATCCTGGGGCAGGTGAAGGAGGCCTACGGCCTCGCCGCGTCGGTCCAGACGGCCGGCACCTTCGTGTCGCGCCTCTGCAACAAGGCCTTCGCCACCGCCAAGCGGGTGCGCAACGAGACCGAGATCGCGCGCGGCGCCGGCAGCGTGAGCCAGGTGGCCGTGGAGCTGGTGGAGAAGATCTTCGGCGATCTGAAGGGGCGCTCCGTGCTCCTCGTGGGCGCCGGCAAGATGGGGGCGCTCTCGGCCAAGGCGCTGCGCGACCTGGGCGCCGACCGCATCCTGGTGACGAACCGCTCCCCGGAGCGGGCCCGCTCCCTGGCCAGGGACATCGGGGCCACGGCCGAGCCCTGGGAGGGGCTCACGAGCCTGCTCGCGGTCGCCGACGTGGTCATCGTCTCCACCGGCGCCCCCACCTACGTGATCACCCGGGAGCTGGCCGGGCAGGTGATGAAGGCCCGGCGCGGTCGCTCCATCTGCTTCATCGATCTGGCGGTGCCCCGCAACGTGGACCCGGCCTGCGGGCAGATGGACAACGTCTACGCCTACGACATCGACGACCTGCAGAAGGTGGTCCACCAGACCCACGCCGCACGGGCCGAGGAGGCCATCCGTGCCGAGGCGATCGTCGAGGCGGAGGTCATGGCCTTCGCCCGGGAGCGGGAGGCGCGCGCCGCACTCCCGGTTCTCGCCGAGCTGCGCCGCAAGGCCGAGCAGATCGCCCGCACCGAGGCCGAGCGCACGCTCGCGCACCTGGGGGAGAAGCTCGACGAGAAGGGGCGGCGGAGCGTCGAGGCCATGGCCCAGGCCATCGTGAACAAGCTGCTCCACGGCCCCACCGCCCGCCTGAAGGAGGCGGCCGCCTCGGGCGACAGCGACCTCCCGGGAGCCGCCGCCGCGCTGTTCGGCGTGGAGGGGCAGGAGCCCCCGCGCCCGCGCACCCCACCCACGAGCCCGGCCGACGCCGCCGCACCGACGGAGCCTTTGCGATGACCCTCCGGATCGCCACCCGCCGCAGCGCCCTCGCCAAGTGGCAGGCGAACCACGTGTCGGACCTCCTCGTCGCCCGGGAGCCCGGACTCGAGGTGCAGCTCCTCGAGCTCATGACCCGGGGCGACCGGATCCTGGACGTCCCGCTCGCCGAGGTCGGCGGCAAGGGGCTCTTCGTGAAGGAGATCGAGGACGCGCTCCTTCGCGGCGACGCCCAGGTCGCCGTCCACTCCATGAAGGACCTGCCCGCGGTCGAGCCGCCCGGCCTCGTGATCGCCGCGGTGCCGGTCCGCGAGGATCCGCGGGACGCCCTCTGCTCCGCGGGTCGGAAGCTCTCCGAGTTGCCCGCCGGAGCCCGGGTGGGCACCGCGAGCCTGCGCCGATCGGCCCAGCTCCACGCCATCCGCCCCGACCTCCGCATCGAGACCATCCGCGGGAACGTGGCCACCCGGCTGCGCAAGATCGACGAGGGGTTCGACGCGGTCGTCCTGGCCTACGCGGGGCTGAAGCGGCTCGGCCTCACCGACCGGGTCGTGCAGGTCTTCTCCACCGAGGAGATGCTCCCGGCGGTGGCCCAGGGAGCCCTCGCCATCGAGGCGCGGCAGGACGACGCCGAGACCCTGCGCCGGCTCGCGCCGCTCGAGGACCGGGAGACCCGGATCCAGGTCGAGGCCGAACGCGGCTTCCTGCGCCGGCTCCAGGGCGGCTGCCAGGTTCCCATCGCCGGCCACGCCGAGGTGCGAGGTGCGGAGGTGAGGCTGCGTGGGCTCGTCGCCAACCTCGATGGAACGGTCATCATCCGGGGCGAGCGGACCGGCCCGGTGGGTGAGGCGGCCCAGGTGGGAGAGGCGCTCGCCGACGAGCTCTTCGCGCGCGGCGCGGGGGAGATCCTGGCCAGCATCGAGAAGGGCCCCGGCCTCGCGGCGCCGAAGCGGTGAGCGAGAGGCCCCCCAGGCTCGACGGCCGCCGCGTGGCGGTGACCCGGGGAAAGGGCGGGGACGACCCGCTCGCGGCACGCCTGCGGGAGCTCGGCGCCGAGGTCATCCCGGCGCCGGCCATCTCGGTGGCGCCGCCCTCCTCCTGGAGCGAGCTCGATCAGGCCCTGCGCGAGCTCGGGCGGTTCGAGTGGATCGTCTTCGCGAGCGCCACGGCCGTGGACATGTGCCTCGACCGGATCGCCGCGCTCTCCCTTCCGCCGCCGGGGCCGGAGACGCGCCTCGCCGCGGTGGGTCAGGCCACCGCGGGGCGCCTGGCGGAGCGGCTGCGCCCCCCCGATCTCGTGCCCGGCCAGGCGACGGGCGAGGGTCTGGCCGCCGCACTCGCTCCCCACGCGCGCGGGCGGCGCGTCCTCGTTCCCCGGGCGGAGGGAGGGCGCCCGGAACTCGTGGACGGTCTCGCGGCGGCCGGAGCGCTCGTCCGGGCCGTTCCCTGCTACAGGACGCTCCCGGCCGCTCCCGCGGAGGTGTCCCTCCTCGGCGATGCCCTCGCGGCCGGAGGGGTGGACGCCGTGGCCTTCGCCTCGCCGTCGGCGGTTCGCAGCGTGGTCGCGGCGCTGGGGGCTCGCGCCGCGTTGCTCGAGCGCTGCGCGATCGCGGCCATCGGACCCACCACCGCCGCGGCCGTTCGGGAGTGCGGCCTGCGGGTGGCGGTGACCCCCGGCGAGGCGAGCGCCGTCGCGCTGGCCGACGCCATCGCGGCGCACCTGGGTCCCCGGCGCTGAAAGCGGACGCCGAGGCTACCGCTTCTTCCCGACCTTCCGAGCCGCGCGGCGCGCCCGCTTGGCGGCCAGGAAGCCGGTGCGGCGCCGCTCCTCGACCACCTGCTCGGGGCGGGGGGGCGGCGGCGGGGGGAGGGGCTTGCGCTCCGGCGTGCGCCGGGCGCCGGGCTGCAGCGTCCACCAGAAGAGCCGCTTCACCACCAGTGTAGCGTAGGCGCCGGGCGGGAGCGTGAAGGCCAGGTTCACCCGCTGGCGACCCCGGTTCAGATCGTCCTGGCGGGACTCGCCCACCACCAGCTTGCCGGGCTGGACGAGGAGGGGGCGCTCCTCCGGATCGAAGTGGATCTGGGTCGCGCCGGGCACGCGCAGGTCGGCGAGGGTCTGCTTCTCCCGCTCCAGCACCGAGAGCGCGGCCCGCTCCACGCGCGGGTCGTCGAAGCGGCTCGAGGGAGCGAGCAGCGGGAAGGTCTTCTCGCGCAGGTCGCGCGCCAGCGCCCCGTCGAGCTCCCGCGGGAAGAGGAGGGTGCCGGCCTGGTAGCGGATGGAGACGAGGCGGGCCACCCCGACCACGTCCCGGAGGTACTGCTTCACCCCCTCGTTCCAGAGCCAGCTCTGGTAGGCGAAGACCTGCAGCGCCCGCCAGCGGGGCTCGGTGCGCAGGAAGGCGCCCAGGAAGTCCTCGGGGTGCTTGCGCAGCCAGCGCACCACGAGGTCGTAGCGCTCCGCGCCCGCGTGGGGGTTGCGCAGCTCCCAGTGGCCCCAGTTCTCCTTCCAGAACTGCTTCACCTTCGCGTCGGTCGTGCGGTCGAGCTCGCTCGGCCGGGCCAGGAAGTTCTTCAGCGCGAGCTCGTGCTCGCCGCGCATCAGGTCCTTCACCAGGAATCCCTGGCCGTGCTTCAGCGAGCCGAAGCGCTGCGAGTCGAAGTAGTCCACCACGCCGATGCGCCGCACCTCGGCCACCGAGGCGGCGAGGCGCGCCACGTCCTCCTCGGAGAGGTCGCGCACCGTCACGGCGAAGCGGTTGGAGGTGGTGTTGGCGGCGGAGAGGGGAGTGGCGGTGCGGCCGAGCGGCTTCAGCCGCAGATCGGGCTCCTGCATCTCCACCTGCACCCCGCGAACCGCGATGAGCTGGGTGGTCCGCCCCTGCTTGTCCTTCAGGCCGCAGTAGCTCACGTCGGCGGCCGCCACGCCGGAGGCGCCCCGCAGCCGCTCCACCGCCTCGAACGTGGAGAGCTTCTGCTTGTCCATCAGGTAGACGAACCACTCCCCGCGCGGATCGGGGTCGAACCGCCAGGACTCGGTGACCGAGAAGTCCTCGGGGAGCTGCTTGATCTTCATGGAGGGAGGTGCGTCCCCGGAGGGGATGCCCTACTTCGCCTGTCGGTAGAAGAGGACGATGGTGAGGCAGTGGAACTCGTTGTCGCTGGACTGGGACACGACGCGATCGACGATGTCGAGATCGGAGTTGGCCTGGAGCCAGCGGGTCACGGCCTCGCCCAGTTCCTCGCGGTCCTTGGCCTTCGTCGCCGAGAAGACCTTCACGCCGGTGAACTGCATCGCGCGCACCTCCCAGAAACCCCGCACCGCCAGTAGCGCGTGTCCAGAACCCCGGCATCCTCGCATCAACCCGGACGGGGTGTCAAACCCTTGGTCTTGCAACCCGTCGATATCGCGGCCGAAATCCCCTCGTTGGCCCGGCGGCTGGCGCGTGGTATTCGACTGCCGGCCGCCATGCTCATCGACCTGCACGTCCACAGCCGCCACACGCCGGGCTGCGCGCTCGCCCCGCTGGACGTCGTGCGACGCGCGCGCGCCGCCGGCCTCGACGGCGTGGTCTTCACCGACATGAACCACATGGAGGGGCTCCCGGAGATCCGGGAGGTGGCGCGCGCGGAGGGCTTCCTGGCCCTCTGCGGAATGGAGATCGCGACCGACCGGGGGCACTACCTCGCCTACTTCCCCGAGCCGGAGAAGGTTCCGGCGCTCCCCCAGGTTTTCGGGACGCCCCCCTGGCCGGTCGGGGAGGTGATCGCCAAGGTGGCCTCGCTCGGCGGCGTGGTCGTGGCGGCCCACCCCTACGACCGGACGGTCGAGCGCCCCGGTGGCGACATCGTCTTCACCCTCGACGGCCTGTCGGCGATCGAAGGGCTGGAGTCGCGGCGCCGGCCGGCGGTGAACGACCTGGCGGTGGAGGCTGCCGACCACATGGGGCTCCCCTGCGTGGGCGCCTCCGGTGCCAAGGATTCGCTCGCCGAGATCGGGAAGGCGGCCACGCTCTTCCGGGACGTGGTCCGCTCCGAGGCCGATCTCGTGGCGCAGATCCGGTCGGGAACGGTCCACGCCGTCGCCATCGGCGTGACGCCGGGCGGCCGGCGCGACGAGCGACCGCGAGGCCGGGGTCCGGATCGTCACGGGCGCCGGTAGCGCCCGCCCTCCTGCCGGACGAGCCGGTCGTCGAGGAAGCTCGCCTTCCGGCTCCCGCCGTTCCAGTGCCATTCCTCGGTGCGTGCGGGCCGGTCCATCACGATCCGGTCCGGATAACCCCAGGCCATGGCCACCGAGTCGCGCGTCATGCCCTCGACGAGCTCCTTCTGCCGGATGGCGTCCCGGACGTTCTCCGGCAGCGCTCCGTAGACGGCGGCGGGGTCGTCCACGGTGAGAACCCGGCCCACCTCGGCGAGCACGTCCTCGGGGCGCGAGGCGCTGGCCGAGAGCACGAGGACCGCCGGCTTCTCGACCCCCTCGACCGTCGCGAGCAGCCAGGGGTTGTAGCGCGGGGTGGTGAGCGGACGGTTCCAGGGGATGGAGCCGGTGGGGAACTGCACACCGTCCACGAAGACCGGCGTGCCGGGCGGCAGCACGCGGGTCGGCGGTGGCGGGACGATGGGGCTCCCGTCGGGGGTCTCGAGCACACGGAGCTCGGAGACCGGACGGTCGGAGAGGAGCACCCGCGAGCCGTCCCCGAAGAAGGGTCCGACGTAGACCGCCACCCGGAGGTGACGGGGCTGGCGGGCCATCGCCTTCACCACCGTCTCCCTCCCGTCGGCCGGCAGCGGGGAGAGGGGAGCGCAGGAAGCGAGCAGGGCCAGGGCCAGCGAGGCGGCCAGGCGAGCCACTAGTCCTCCTCCTCCTTCGCCTCGAGGAACCGGCGACCCAGCTCGTGCGCGCGCTGCGTGGCCGACTCGACCGCGTTCATGAGCGTGGTCCGGAGCCCTCCCGCCTCGAGCGTGTGGAGCCCGGCGATGGCGGTGCCGCCCGGGCTCGTCACCTGGTCCTTCAGCCGGCCGGGGTGCTCGCCGGTCTCGATGAGGAGCTGGGCCGAGCCGAGGACGGTCTGGGCGGCCAGGTCCTGGGCGTTGCGCCGGTCGATCCCCATCTTCACTCCCGCGTCCGAGAGGGCCTCGATGATGAGGAAGACGTAGGCGGGTCCGGAACCGGAGAGGCCGGTGACGGCGTCGAGGAGGGTCTCGTCCACCACCACGGTCTTCCCCACCGCGTCGAAGAGGGCCCTGGCCTGCTCCATGTCCTCCGGGGTGGCGTGCTCGCCGGCCGAGATGGCGGTGGCCCCGGCACCGACGAGCGCCGGCGTGTTGGGCATGGTCCGGATGATGCGCACCCCGTGCCCCACCTTGCGCTCCACGGCGGCGAGCGGCACGCCGGCCGCGATGGAGATGACGAGCTTCGAGGCGTCGAGCGCCGGTGCCACCTCGGCGAGGACCTTGTTCATCACCTGCGGTTTCACCGAGAGTACGATGATGGCGGCCTCTCGAACGGCGGCCAGGTTGTCGGTCCCGGTTCGCACGCCGTAGCGCGCGGCCAGGTCGGCGAGCCGGTCCTTGCGACGGTCGGTGAGGAGGAGCTCGCCCGGCGCGGCGACGCCGGCGCGGAGCAATCCCTTCACGAGGGCCTCGGCCATGTTCCCGGCGCCGAGGAAGGCGATGGTCTTTCCCAGGGGCATGGGCGCCACTCTAGCCGATGATGAAGTCCTCGCGCACGGCCGGGCCGCGTTCGAAGCGATCGAGGGAGAACCGGTCGAGGATCTCGTCCCGGGCGCGGCCGGTCAGGGCGTCGGCCACGATCTCCGTCACCGCCGGCGCCATCATGAATCCGTGCCCCACGAAGCCGGAGAGCTGGAAGAAGTTGGCCGGGCCGGCCGGGCCGAGGATCGGGTTGTTGTCCGGGGTCACGTCGTAGTTGCCGGCCCACTGGCGCATCACCGGAACCCCGGCGGTCCCGGGGACGAGCTCCGTGATGGCCCGGGAGAAGCGGGACAGGAAGCGCAGGGTCGAGCCGTGGGAGATCCCGGCCGGCTCGGTGGGGTCGCCCATGCCCCCCACGATCTCGCCCCGCTGGGACTGGGAGAAGTAGAGGCCGTTTCCCAGGTTGGAGACGAGCGGCCCCAGCCAGGGCTTGAGCGGTCCGGAGACCAGGATCTCGTGGCGGGTGGGGCGGTTGGGAAGCGCGACGCCGGCGAGACGCGCCACCTCCGGGCTCCAGGCCCCGCACGCGTTCACGAGGGTGTCGCACCGGACGCGGCCGTGCGGCGTGAGCACGGAGCGCACCAGACCCCCGGACACCTCGATGCCGGAGACCGGGGTGAAGGTCCGCACGGTCACCCCGCGCGCCTGGGCGGCCGCGGCGTAGCCCCAGAGGAAGGGCCACGGAAACACCACCCCATCATCCGGGTTCCAGGAGGCCGCCACGAAGCGGCTCCGGTCGAGCTCGGGCACGATGGTGCACGCCTCGTCCGGCGAGACGATCCGGGTGCGCATCCCCTGCTGCCGCTGCACCGCATGGTTCCGCTCGAGCCGCTCCACCTGCGCGCCGTCCGGCGCCAGGAAGAGGTATCCGCCGCGCCGGAACCAGACGTTCACGCCGGTCTCGCCGGCGAAGGAGCGGAAGAGCTGGAGCGAGCGGAGCCCGAGCCGCACCATCGTGGGGGTGGACCACTGGGCGCGGACGCCGCCCCCGTTCCGTCCCGAGGCGCCGGCGTTCAGGTAGCTCCGCTCCAGCACCAGCACGTCGGTCACGCCGCGCAGGGCGAGCTGGTGGGCGAGCGACAGGCCCAGGATGCCGCCTCCCACGATCACCACCGAGGCCCGCTCCGGAACCGGGCCCGAGGAGGCGGGCACAGGCGGACGGGGCGTGGGGGGCACGGGCACCCCCTCGTCGAGGGGCAGGGTGTCCGGATCGATTCCCGCGAGCGTCCCGAAGTCCACCGGCTGGGCCGGCGGACGGGGCGTGAAGGGGTTGATCTCGGCGGGTGTGGCCCCCAGCCGGAGGAGCTCCTGGACCACGGCGGCGAGGCAGCTCTTCCCCTGGCACGGCCCGGTGCCGAAGCCGGTGTAGCGCTTCACCGATTCCAGGTCGCGGTGGCCGCGGGCGAAGGCGCGGCGCACCTCCGAGAGGGTGACGTCCTCGCAGGCGCAGAGGATGGTCTTACCCACGGGCGGCCTCCCCGGCGCGTCGCCCCCAGGATACGGCCTCGGCGGCGGTCCCGGGTCGGGCCACCTCGCCGGCCGCGTAGAGCCCGGCGATGCCGGTGGCCCCGTCGCGAAGTACACGGGGAGTGAATGCCTCCAGGGCGGGGTCCCAGTCGACCCCGACGCCCAGCGCCCGGAGCAGGTCGGGGGCGGGGGTCGGGGGCGCTCCCTGCGCCACCACGTCGCAGGGCACCCGGCCGCCGTCGGCGAGATCGAGCGACCGGACCGCGCCCCGGCCGCGCGCCCGCGCCACCGGGGTGGTCACCGCGGTGGCCTGCAGCCCGGCGGCGGCGAATCGGGCCAGGAGCGCTTCCGGTTCCGGCCCCGTGCCGAGCACGGCGACCCTCCGCCCGGGCAGGACCCCGTGCTCCGCGAGGGCCAGCGCCAAGGCGCGCCCGGAGTGGATGCCGGGGAGGTCGTTTCCCTCGAAGGTGGGCGGCCGGGCGTGGCCGCCGGTGCAGACGAGGATCCGGGGGGCCCGCACCACCCGCGTTCGCCGGGGCTCCTCGCCGACGAGGAGGCAGACCGGTGCGCCGCCGTCGTGCCACAGGCTCGTGGCCGAGGTGGCGAGCGCGACCTCGCCCCCCGATGACAGGACCGCCCGGGCCACCTCCGCGGGCCAGCCGTCGGGGGCGGCATCCGGCTCGAGCCCGGCCCGCAGCCGCCCTCCGGGGATCCGGTCCCGTTCCACGAGGAGCAGCCGGACACCGGCGCCGGCGAGCACCTCGGCCGCGGAGAGGCCGGCGGGGCCAGCCCCCAGCACGAGCGCGTCGAAGGTCTCGTGGGATGCGGCCGGACCCCGCGGGGAGGCACGGTCGGGCATCCGGCCGGAGCCGGCCAGCCTCCGGGTGAAGGCCACGAGCGCCTCGTTCGCCAGCCGGGGGCGGGTGAGCATGTGGTGGACGTCGAGCCCCCCCGGGGTCAGCCGGTCGATGACGCCGAGGAGGTCGTGGACGGCGTCGGGCCAGCCGTTCTGCGTCTCCACCCGCATCCCGTCCCGGCAGGGCGTCCGGCAGGCCCGGCGGTTCGGCTCCCCGTCGATGCGCACGAGGCAGGAACCACAGCTTCCGGAGAGGCAGAAGGGGCCGCGCGGCCGGTGGTACTTGGCGCTGCGGGAGAGCACCCGCTCCCCGGCGGCGAGGAGCGCGGAGGCCACGCTCTCCCCCGTGCGTGCCGGAACGGCCCGGCCGTCGAGGTGGACGGTGCAGTCGGTCGCGAAGCGGGGGTCGGGGAGACGCGCCATGGGCGGGCCCATCGAGGATAGCCCGCTCCCGGGCGTGGGGATGGGAAAAGGGGGGACGCGGGGTGTCGCGGTGCCGTGGCGCCCGGCCGGTTATGAGCAGCGCGTGGCGGCGATCTTCCTCTTCGTGGACGGCGTGGGGGCCGGACGGCGCGATCCGGAGGTGAACCCGCTCGCCCGGGGAGACTTCCTGCTCTCCCGGTTCGAGGACGGCAGCGGGGCTCCGCTCCCGCGAGGCGGTCGGGCGGTGCTCGCCGACGCCTGCCTGGGCGTGGCCGGTCGCCCCCAGTCGGCGACGGGGCAGAGCACGATCTTGAGCGGGGAGAATGCTCCGGGCGCGCTGGGTGCGCACCTGCTCGGCTTCCCGAACGCGCGGCTGCGCGCCTGGCTCGAGCCCCGGTCGATCTTCCGGGCCCTCGCCACGGAGGGGCGCAGTTCCGCCTTCGCGAACGCCTACCCGGTGGCCCACCTCCACGCACTCGGGCTCGAGGCGGAGGGGGAGCCGGAGTTGCCGATGGAGATCGTCCGACGAAGGGCGCGCGCCTCGGCCACGACCGTGGCCTTCGCCGCGGGCGGGGGGCGATTCCGGACCTGGCAGGAGGCGCGGGAGGGGAGGGCGCTCACCCACGACGTCACCGGCTCCCGGGCGAACGGCTACGGGGCGGGCATCCCCCCGCGCACCCCGGAGGAGGCGGCCCACATCCTGCTCTCCCTCGCGCGGGAGCACGATCTCACCCTCTTCGAGCACTTCGAGACCGACGAGGCGGGGCACGCCCGGTCCATGGAGAGGGGCCTGGACGCGCTCCACCGGGTAGACCGGCTGGCCCGCGCAGTCGTCGAGGGGCTCGGGCCGGGGGACTCGCTCCTCGTCGCGAGCGACCACGGAAACCTGGAGGACCTGGGGACGCGCAACCACACGCGAAACCCGGTCCCCGTCCTCGGATTTGGCCGTGCAGCGGAGCTCGTGGACCGGGTGTCCGACCTGACCGGTATCGCCCCGGTCCTCCGGGCGCTGGCCGGGGGGCGTTGACGGCGCTTCGCACGCGCGGTGCGGTCGCCTAGAATCGCCCCCCGGTGCGCCGCCTCGGAAAGTACCTCCTCATCGAACGGATCGCCTCGGGCGGCATGGCCGAGGTGTGGCGCGCGGAGGTGACGGGGCCGGCGGGCTTCGTGAAGCAGGTGGCGGTGAAGCTGGTCCGGGCGGACCGGGGCGACGACCCCGAGATGGTCCGGATGTTCTTGCAGGAGGCCCGCCTCGCCTCGTGCCTCCATCACGCCAACATCGTCCACGTCTTCGATCTCGAGATGGTCGAGGGGCAGTACGTCATCGCGATGGAACTGGTGCACGGCCAGAGCCTCCGCACGGTGCTCGACCGGTGCCGGGGGATGAACGTGCGCTTCGGCCTGCCGCGCGCGGTGCGGGTGGCCGAGCAGGTGGCCCGCGCGCTCGCCTACGCACACCGGCCCACCGCCGAGGGGGGCGTGGCCGGGCTCGTCCACCGGGACGTCTCCCCGCACAACATCCTCGTCTCCCACGAGGGGGAGGTGAAGCTCACCGACTTCGGCATCGCGCGGGTGCCGGGCTCCGGGAGCCTCACGGGCCCGGGGCTCCTGAAGGGCAAGCTCGGCTACATGGCGCCCGAGCAGGCGAGCGATGCTCCGGTGGACGTCCGGGCCGACATCTTCGCGCTGGGCGTGGTGCTCTGGGAGACCTGCACCGGGCATCCGCTCTTCTCGCGCGATACCGAGGTGGCGACGCTGCGCGCGCTCACCGGCGACGAGCCGGTCGACCGCCCCTCCTCCTGGAACGAGGGCGTCCCCCCCGAGCTCGACGCGATCGTCATGGGCGCGCTGGAGCGGGACCCCGCCCGGCGGACGGCCAGCGCCGGCGAGATGGCGGCGCGTCTCGCGGAGATCGAGCTGGCGCTCTCCCGCGCACCCGAGGATCGCGACCTGCGTCCCCTCATGCGGAAGCTCTGGCCGGACGAGGTCCCGTCCCGCCCGACGCCGGCTCCCCCGGCCGCCGGGGGCGCTCCTTCCGCGGCGCTGCCGGAGGAGCCGGTGACGGTGACCCTCCCGCGTCCGGGGCGGCGCCGGACGGCGCTCCTCCTCGTGGTGGCGCTGCTGCTCCTCGCGGCCGCCGGGGCGGGTGCCTTCTGGCGGTCCGGTCGGCGGACGCCCACGCCGGCCCGGGCCCCGGAACCGGTCGCCGCGGCCGCGGAGCCGTCTCCGGTTCCTCCGCAGGCAGCAGCCCAGCCCGCCGCCGCGCCGGTCGCCGAGACCCCAGCACTCACAGTGACGATCGAGCCCGACCCGACCCCGTCCATCCCGGCCCCGCCCGTCGCAACGAAGGCGGCCCCTGTCCGACGCGCCTCGCGCCCGGCTCCTGCCGCGCCCCGGCCCGGCGTCCTCGCCTCGGCCGACGCGCTCGAGGGGCTGGAACTTCCGCCCGTCTCGAGCGGGGAGGGGATCCTCTTCGTCAACGCGATGCCCTGGGCCGAGATCCAGCTGGACGGAAAGGCGGAGGGGTTCACCCCGCGCGAGATGCGTCTCGCCGCCGGGCACCACCGCCTGAAGCTCGTGCACCCGTCCCGGGGGACCGTGGAGCGGGAGGCCGAGGTGCGCGCCGGAGAACGGCTGCGCGTCGAGGTCCCGCTCGGTCCGTAGCCCGGCTTCCCCCGTACCCCGCTCCTGAAATCACCTGCCCGTCCATGGGCGTTGACGGGATCCATTGAATAGATTACCGTTGTTGCCAGATTTTGATTACCGAATTCTCAATGGATTTTCTGCTTCCACCCTCCGAGATCGGCCGGCTCGAGCGCGAGCGGGCCGGAGGCATCACCAGCCGCGAGGTGGTCCGGATCTTCGAGTCGCGCGGCGCGCGCCTCTCCGAGTCCACCTTCCGGAAGTACGTGCAGGTCGGGCTCCTGCCCCGCAGCCGCCGGGTGGGGCGCAAGGGGAAGCACACCGGCTCGACCGGCCTCTACCCGGTCGAGGTCGTCCGCCGCATCAACCTCATCAAGCGGATGATGGCCGAGGGCATGACCCTCGAGCAGATACGGGGCAGCTTCGTGGGGTTGAAGAACCAGCTCTCCGACGTCGAGAGCGGGTTCTCCACGCTGCTCGCCGAGCTCTCCCGCAAGGCGCGGGGGCACCCCCACCGCCGGGAGATGGAAGGCGAGCTCGACCAGGCCGAGCGCGAGGTGCGGCAGGCGCTGCGACGGATCGAGCGGGTGGGTGGAAGAGTGGCGACGGTTCAGCAGTTCGAACGGGGACGGGAGGCGGCGGGATGAACGAGGCCATGCGCAGCGAGGAGCCAGATCCGGTGGAGTCCCACGACGACGACGTCGGGCCGGTGGGACCCATGGGAGCCGAGGGGGAGGAGCCGCACGGTCGCAGGCGCTCCCGCACCATGTCGCGCAAGGAGATCGCGCGCGAGCTCCGGCGGCAGAGGGCCACCGGCGTCATCGACCCGGAGGTGGAGGAGATCATCCGGGAGCTGGAGGCGCAGCGCCCCCGCTCCCGGGCCGAGTGCGCCGGGTCGGTGCGCCCGTGCATGTTCATCTCCTGCAAGCAGCACCTCTACCTGGACGTGAACCCCACCACGGGTTCCATCAAGCTCAACTTCCCGGACAAGGAGATCTGGGAGATGGGCGAGACCTGCGCGCTCGACGTCGCCGACCGTGGCGGCATCACGCTCGAGGAGGTGGGGGTCATCATGAACCTCACCCGCGAGCGCATCCGCCAGGTGGAGTCCCGGGGTCTGCTCAAGCTCCGGGCCATGGTCGAGGACGAGCCCCGGTCCCGCATCCCCGAGGGCCCGGGCCAGAAGCCCGGCCGGGGCTGAGGTACGTCGGCGAGGCCGGGACGGGGCGCACCGCGGCGCCCCGCCGGCCCGCTTGATGTCCCCGCGCCGCGGGGCTAGAACGGACGCCCCCTTCCGGAGGTGTCCCTTGCCCGTCCGCCGCGCGCTCCTGTCCGTCTCCGACAAGACCGGGCTCGTCCCGTTCGCCCGCCGCCTCGCCGCGAAGGGTGTCGAGCTCCTCTCCACCGGCGGCACCCAGAAGGCGCTCGCCGAGGCCGGGCTTCGCGTCGTCCCGGTGGGCGAGTACACGGCCGCCCCGGAGATCCTCGGAGGTCGCGTCAAGACCCTCCACCCCCGCGTGCACGGCGGCATCCTCTACCGGCGCGGCCTGGCCTCCGACGAGGCCGACGTGAAGGGCCGGGACATCCCCCCCATCGACCTCGTGGTGGTGAACCTCTACCCGTTCCGCGAGGCGGTCGCGGCCGGCAAGCCCTTCGACGACGTGGTCGAGGAGATCGACATCGGCGGGCCGGCCATGGTGCGCAGCTCGGCCAAGAACTCGGCCCACGTGGGCGTGGTGGTGGACCCGGCCGACTACGAGCGGGTCGCCTCCGAGATCGAGGGCGCCGGAACGCTCTCCGACGCCACCCGGTTCGATCTCATGAAGAAGGCCTTCGCCCACACCGCCGCCTACGACGCGGCCATCGCCGAGTACCTCTCCTCCCGCCCCGTCCCGGACGCCGCCCCGGCCCGGTTCCCCGGGACGCTCGCCGCGACCTGGAACAAGGTCCAGGACCTCCGCTACGGCGAGAACCCGCACCAGGCCGGCGCGTTCTACCGCGCCCCCCGCGAGCCCGAGGAGCCCACGGTGGCCTTCGCGCGGGTGCTGCAGGGCAAGGAGCTCTCCTACAACAACCTGCTCGATCTGGAGGCGGCGCTCGCGGCGGTGAAGGAGTACGACGCCACCGCCTGCGTGGTCATCAAGCACAACACGCCGAGCGGCGTGGCCGTGGCCGCCACCCCGGCCGAGGCCTTCGCGCTCTCCCGGGACTGCGACCCGGTCTCGGCCTTCGGCGGCATCGTGGCGCTCAACCGTCCCGTGGACGCCGCGGCGGCGAAGGAGCTGGCCAGCCTCTTCCTGGAGTGCGTCATCGCCCCGGCCTACGCGCCGGAGGCCCGGGAGCTCCTCGGCGCGAAGAAGAACCTCCGCCTGCTCGAGAGCCCGCGCCTCGCCGACCCCCGCGCCACCTGGAAGCGCCGCCCCGAGGAGTCCCGCGAGCTGCGCTCCATCACGGGCGGCGTGCTCGTGATGGACCGCGACCTGGGGCGGGTGCGGCGCGAGGACTGCAAGGTGATGACGCGGCGGGCGCCCACCGAGAAGGAGTGGCAGGACCTGCTCTTCGCCTGGAAGGTCGTGAAGCACGTGAAGTCGAACGCCATCGTCTTCGCGGCGGGAGACCGGACGCTCGCCATCGGCGGCGGTCAGACCAGCCGGGTCGAGTCGGTGAAGATCGCCCGGATGAAGGCCCGATTCCCGCTGGCCGGCAGCGCCGTGGGATCCGACGCCTTCTTCCCGTTCCCCGACGGCGTCGAGGAGATCATCGCCGCCGGCGCCACCGCCATCATCCAGCCCGGTGGCTCGGTGCGGGACGCCGAGGTGGTGGCGGTCGCCGATGCTGCCGGCATCGCCATGGTGGCCACCGGGATGCGCCACTTCCGGCATTAGCCGCGTGGTATACCGCCCAGGAATGCGCATCCTCGTCGTCGGGGGGGGCGGCAGGGAGCACGCCCTCGCCTGGAAGATCCGGCAGAGCCCGCTCGTCTCGCGGGTGTTCTGCGCCCCCGGCAACCCCGGCACGGCGCGCGTGGCGGAGAACGTCGCCATCGCGGCCGACGACGTCGAGGCGCTCGCGCGCTGGACGGCCGACAACCGCATCGATCTCGTCGTGGTGGGGCCGGAGGCGCCGCTCGTCCTCGGGCTCGCCGACCGTCTCGCCGCCGCCGGGACTCCGGTCTTCGGACCGTCGGCCGCCGCGGCGCAGCTCGAGGGTTCCAAGGCCTTCTCCAAGGAGGTCATGGCAGCCGCGGGCATCCCCACCGCCGCCTACGGCGCCTTCGAGTCCCTCGAGCCGGCGCTGGCCCACGCCCGGGCCGCCGCGGGCAGGGTGGTGGTGAAGGCCGACGGCCTCGCCGCGGGCAAGGGGGTCGTGGTCTGCGGCGACATGGCCGAGGCCGAGGCCGCCCTCCGCTCCATCCTGGTGGACCGGATCCACGGCAACGCCGGGGCGCGGGTGGTGGTCGAGGAGCGGCTCACCGGCCCGGAGGCCTCGATCATCGCCCTCTCCGACGGCGAGCGGGTGCGGGTGCTGCCGCCGGCGCAGGACCACAAGCGGATCTCCGACGGGGATCGCGGTCCCAACACCGGGGGCATGGGTGCCTTCAGCCCCACGCCCAGCGTGGACGACGCCCTCATCTCCGAGGTGGAACGCAGCGTGCTGCTCCCCACCGTGCGGGAGATGGCCCGGCGCGGGACCCCCTTCCGCGGCGCGCTCTACGCCGGGCTCATGCTGACGCCCGACGGCCCGCGGGTTCTCGAGTTCAACGCCCGATTCGGCGACCCGGAGACCCAGCCCATCCTGATGCGGCTGCCGGGCGACCTCGTCCCGGCGCTCCTCGCCGCCGCACGCGGGGACCTCTCGGGCGTCGGCCTGGAGGTCGATCCGCGCGCCGCCGTGGGGGTGGTGATGGCCGCCGAGGGTTACCCCGGGAAGGTCACCGTGGGTGACGTCATCGAGGGAGCCGACGGCCCGTTCCCGCCCGGTGTGCAGGTCTTCCACGCCGGGACGAAGGCCGGACCCGACGGGAGGACCGTCACCTCCGGCGGACGGGTCCTCACCGTCTGTGCGCTGGGGGCCGACCGGGCCGACGCCGCGTCCCGGGCGTACCAGGCGCTGACATCGGTGCGGTTCCGCGGAGCCCAGTACCGCCGAGACATCGGGCGAGCCGGCCCGGGGGAGGGAACGTGAATCCGAAGGTCCTCATCCTGATGGGATCCGACTCCGACTGGGAGGTCATGAACGAGTCGCGCAAGGCGCTGCTCGACATGGGGGTCGAGATCGAGGTGCACGTCTCCTCGGCCCACCGGACCCCGGCGCGCACGAGCGCGCTGGCCCGCGAGGCGGCTGGCCGGGGCATCCAGGTGGTGATCTGCGGCGCCGGTGCTGCGGCCCACCTCGCCGGCGTGGTCGCCGCCGAGACCGAGCTCCCGGTGCTGGGCGTGCCGCTCGCCGCCACCGACCTGGGCGGGATCGACGCGCTCCTCGCCATCGCCCAGATGCCGGGTGGAGTCCCGGTCGCCACCATGGCCATCGGGAAGGCCGGGGCTCGCAACGCCGGCCTGCTCGCAGCCCGCATCCTGGCACTCAACGACCCGGAGCTCGCCGCCCGGGTCCGCGAGCAGCGGGTGACCATGGCCCGCGAGGTGGAGGCGAAGGACGCGGCGCTCCAGATCCGGCTGCTGGCCGACAAGAAGGCGTGACGCGGCTCGACCGCTACCTCGCCCGCGAGATGCTGCTGCCGTTCGCGGCGGCGCTCGTCTTCCTCACCCAGCTGCTCCTCGCGTCGCAGATGCTCGCGCAGGCCGACGTCCTCTTCGGCG
The DNA here is from genome assembly GCA_903855945.1 of uncultured Anaeromyxobacter sp. Taxonomy (GTDB): domain Bacteria; phylum Myxococcota; class Myxococcia; order Myxococcales; family Anaeromyxobacteraceae; genus CAIOAK01. Next base: position 22,338 of record CAIOAK010000125.1, on the reverse strand, counting down.
CCGGGGTCTCCCCGCTCGACTTCCTCCGCATCCTGGCCGACCTCGTTCCCCACCTGCTCGAGTACGTGCTCCCGGTGGCCTTCCTGCTCGGGGCGGTCCTCGGCGTGGGGCGGCTCACCGAGGACCGGGAGGTGGTGGCGCTCTCCTCGCTCGGGATCTCCCCCGCCGCCCTCGTCCGGGTGCCGCTCCTGCTCGGCGCGGCGGTCTCGGCCGTGGCCCTGTTCATCGCGCTCGTCGTGGCCCCGGCCGGGCTGCACGACGCCCGCCGCCGGGTGGACGACCTCATCCGGCGAAACCTGCAGGGCGAGGTGCGCGCCGGCGTCTTCTACGACGAGATCCCGGGGATGACGCTCTACGCGGCACGCACCGGGCCGGACGGTTTCCACGACCTCCTCATCGCCGACCGGACCAACCCGTCCGCCTCCCTCGTCACCTTCGCCCGCTCCGGCCGGATCGAGGCGGGCACGGACGGCGGACTCGTGCTCGTGCTCCAGGACGGCGAGGTCCACCGGGAGGAACCCGGTGTCCAGGACTACGTGGTGGCCCGCTTCGCCCGCGCCCGGGCCGATCTGGGACTCGGGGCGGCGCTCGACAGCCGCAACCAGATCGCGACCTCGTCCTCCACCTTCGAGATGAGTCCCGGTCAGATCCTCCGCGAATCGGAGTCGGGCGACGACGAGAACCGGCGCTACTGGAAGACCTTCCTCTGGCGGCGCATCGCCGTACCACTCGGGATCCTGGCGTTCGGGCTGCTCGCGGTCCCCATCGCCTCGTTCCGGCGCGGCGGACGGGCCTTCGGATACGCGGTCTCCCTGCTCTCGGTGGTGGGCTACTACGCGCTCCTGAGGGTGGGGGAGGGGCTCGGCCACGACGGCGTGCTTCCCCCGTGGCTCGCCGCCAACGTGGCCAACCTCGCGGTCGTGGCGCTCGCCGGGGTGCTGCTCGGCGTGCTCGCACGGCGCGGGACGGGGGCCGTGCGGTGACCTTCTTCCTCCACCTGGCCCGGCGTGCGCTCGTCACCTTCCTGGGAGCGCTCTTCGCCGTGGTGGTGCTCTTCGTGGCGGTGGAGGCCGCCGAGGGAGCGGCCCTCTTCCAGGGTCCCGGCGCGTTCCAGGACGCGCTGCGGGTCTACCTGTACCGGGCCGCGGCGGTGGCCTGGCAGACCGCCCCCGCGGCCATGCTGCTCGCCGCCTCCCTCACCGCGACCGGGATCCGGCGCACCCGGGAGTACGACGCGATGCGGGCGCTCGGGCTCGGCCCCTGGCGGGTGGCCGTGCCGGTCCTGGTGGTGGCGGCCGGGGTCGCCGGCGGGATGGTGCTCTTCGACGACTGGCTGGCCGCGGGGGCCTCCGCCAAGGCCGACGAGATCAAGGCCTCGCGCGGCGCGGCCGTGAACGCCTGGAGCCGGTGGCAGGAGAGGAAGACCTGGTTCCGGGGGCGCGACGGCAAGCGCATCTACGAGCTGCGGGGCGCCGGCCCCGACGGCTCGTTCGAGCGGGTCACCATCCTGGAAATGGGTCCCACCTTCCGGCTCGAGCGGCGGATCGACGCGGCCCGGATGGCGCCCGGGGCGCAGGGCGACTGGGTCCTGGAGGAGGTGGAGGAGCGCCGCTTCGGCGAGGACGGCCGGATGGCGATCGAACGGGCCGCGCGACGCGCCTACCGGTTCGACGAGGACCCGCTCGCCTTCTCGGTGCGCCCCGGGTGGCCGGCCCAGATGCGGCGCGAGGTCCTGGCCGAGCAGGTGGCGGTGCGCTCCCGGCTCGGGCTGCCCGTCGCCGAGTACGCCATCGAGTGGCACCGGAAGCTCGCCTATCCCTTCGCGGCCGTGCCGGCGGCGCTGCTGGCGCTCGCGCTGGCGCTGCGGCGCGGGCGCAAGGGGTTCGTGACCGCCTCGCTCATGGAGGCGGTGGGGGTTTCACTCGCAGTGTATGGTATGCAGGGGATGGCCTGGTCGCTGGCCCGCTCGGGCCACCTGCCCCCGGGCGCGGCGGCCTGGGCTCCGGACCTGGTCCTGGCCGCGGCCGGGCTCTGGGCGATGCGCCGCTGGGGGTGACGGGCATGGCCTCGTTCACGCGGGACGTCGCGGTGGCCGCCGACGCGCTCCGGCGCGGCGCCATCGTCGCCTATCCCACCGAGACCTTCTACGGCCTGGGGGCGCTGGCGGGGCTCGCCGGGGCGGTGGAGCGGCTCGGGACGGCCAAGCTGCGCCCCGAGGGGAAGCCCCTCCCGCTCGTCGCGGCCGACGCCGCGGCGGCCTTCGCCCTGTGGCGGGAGGTGCCTGCCGAGGCGGTGCTCCTCGCCCACGCCTTCTGGCCCGGGCCGCTCACGCTGGTCGTTGCCGCTGCCGAGGGGCTGCCGGCCCCGATCACCCTGGGTGGAACGGTGGCGGTCCGGGTCCCCGGGTCGGAACTGGCCCGGGGCCTCTGCCGCCTCGCCGGCGGCGCGCTGGTCTCCACCTCCGCCAATCCGGCCGGGGGGCCGCCGCCCACCTCGGCCGGGGCGCTCGACCCCGGGCTCCTCGACCGGATCGACCTGGTGCTGGACGGGGGAACGACTCCCGGGGGGCTCCCCAGCACGGTGATCGCGGTGGAGGAGGGCAGGGTGCGCCTCCTGCGGGTCGGAGCGGTGTCGCTCGACGACGTCGAGGCTGCGCTCCGGCTCCCCTTGCCCTCTTGCGGTGGCTGATCTACGGTCCCGCGCCCGTGCCGTCGATCGCGCCATTCCAGGGGCTCCGCTACGCCGTCTCCGGCCGCGCGCTCTCGGCCCGCCTGGCACCTCCGTACGACGTCATCGGCGCCGCGGAGCGAGACCGGCTCGCCGCGCGGGACCCCCTCGGCATCGTCCACGTCATCCTCGACCGGGAGCAGCCCGGCGACCACGACGGGAGCGACCGCTACTCCCGCGCCTCCGAGCGGCTGCGCGACTGGACCCTCTCGGGCGTGCTGCGCCGCGACCCCAGGCCGGCACTCTACGGGCTGGAGCAGTCGTTCGTGGGGCCGGACGGCCGGGAGAAGACCCGGCGGGGGGTGATGGCCGCGGTCCGGCTGCACGACCTTCGCGAGGGGGTGATCCGGGCCCACGAGGGCACCATCCCCTCGTCGGTGGACGAACGGCTGACGCTGCTCCGCAACGTTCGCACCGACCTCTCGCCGGTCTTCGGCCTGCACGACGACCCGCGCGGGGAGGTGGCCGCAGCCCTGGCCGGATCGTTCGGACGGGACCCGGTGGCCCAGGCCTCCACCGACGACGGGACCGGGCAGCGGCTCTGGCGGATCGAGGAGCCGAGCGTCATCGCCGCCGTCCAGCGTGTGCTCGCCGATCGGCAGGTGCTCATCGCCGACGGACACCACCGGTACGCGGCGGCGATCGCCTACCGCGACGAGCTCGACCGCGTGAAGCCCGGCCTCCCCGCCGACGGGGGGCACCGCTACACGCTCATGTGCCTGCTCGCGAAGAGCGATCCGGGGCTCATCCTCTACCCGAGCCACCGGCTCCTCCGGAGCCTGGGGGGGCTCACGCCCGCCGACCTGGTCCGGAGGCTCACGCCGATCTTCGAGGTCCGCGACGTCGAGGAGGACGTGCGTCGCCCCACCGGTCGGGCCTGGGCCTTCGCGAAGCTCTCCGAGCACCTGGGGAAGTCGAGCGCCTTCCTGCTCGTCACCGCCGCCGACAAGAAGGTCCGCCTGCTCACGCTCCGGGACGGGGCCGACCTGTCGGGACTGCCGCTGCCGACGAACGAGACGCTGCGTGCGCTCGACGCCGCCGTGCTCCACGGCGTGGTCCTGGAGGGGCTCCTCGGGGTGCCGGCCGGCGCGCGCGACGCGCTGGCCTTCGTGCGAGACGCCGGGGACGCCATCAACCGAACCCTGGGGGGGGAGTACGAGGCGGCCTTCCTCCTCAACCCCACGCCGATGTGGCAGGTGCAGGCGGTGGCCGACGCCGGGCTCGCCATGCCGCAGAAGAGCACCTGGTTCCACCCGAAGCTGCCGAGCGGGCTCGTGCTCCGCCCCGTCGATCCCAACGGCCCTCCGTAGCGCGCCGGCGCCCCGCTCCCCTTTCCCCTCGGACCGGATTGCGCTATGCCACGCGCATGCCGTTCCCCCTCGATCGCCCCCGTCGCATGCGTCGAACCGAGGCGCTCCGCGCGCTCGTCCGCGAGACCGTCCTCTCCCCCGACGACCTGATGTGGCCCCTCTTCGTGGTCCCCGGGCACAAGATCAGGAACCCGGTGAAGAGCATGCCCGGCGTGTTCCAGCTCTCCGTGGACGAGCTCGTCGCCGAGGCCCAGTCGGGCTGGGAGGCGGGCGTCCGGTCGGTGATCCTCTTCGGCGTCCCCTCGAAGAAGGACGCGGTGGGGTCCGGGGCCTACGACGAGGAGGGGGAGGTGGCCCGCGCGGTCCGGGCGCTCAAGAAGGCGCTGCCGGGCCTGGTGGTGGCCACCGACGTCTGCCTCTGCGAGTACACCGACCACGGCCACTGCGGCATCCTGAAGCCGCCCCGGGCCGGCGGTCCCGGCCAGGACCTCACGGTGGACAACGACCTCACCCTCCCGATCCTCGCCCGGGAGGCGGTGGCCCACGCCCGGGCCGGCGCCGACATCGTGGCGCCCTCCGACATGATGGACGGGCGGGTCGCAGCCATCCGCAAAGGGCTCGACGAGGCCGGGTTCGACGAGGTGCCCATCCTCTCCTACGCCGCCAAGTTCGCGGGCGCCTTCTACGGTCCGTTCCGCGACGCCGCCGAGAGCGCGCCGGTGCTCGGCCCCGGGGTCCCGAAGGATCGCAAGGCCTACCAGATGGATCCGGCCAACGGGAGGGAGGCGCTCCGCGAGGTGGAGCTCGACCTCGCCGAGGGCGCCGACATGGTCATGGTGAAGCCGGCCGTGCCCTACCTCGACATCGTGCGGCTCGTGCGCGACCGCGTCAACGTGCCGGTGGCCGCGTACCACGTGAGCGGCGAGTACGCGATGATCAAGGCGGCCGCCATGGCCGGCTGGATCGACGAGGAGCGGGTGACGCTCGAGACGCTGCTCTGCATCCGCCGCGCCGGCGCCGACTTCATCCTCACCTACGCCGCCAAGGACGCGGCCAGGCTCCTCTCGGGGGCGCGCCGGTGACGGGGGACGGCTCCATCCGATACGAGGTCGTGGAGGTGGCGCCGGTCACCGAGGAGACGCTCGCCCGGGCGCTCAACGACCGCACCGCCCAGGGGTGGAACTTCCAGTCGATCCACTTCGTCATGCGAGACGGCTCGCACCGACCGGCCATGGCGTACCTCTTCTTCACGAGGAACTGATGCGCGACGCGCGACCCGATGGCTCGCCCTATCCCAAGGCCGACCTCTGGCTCCGGGGGCTCGCGCGCGGGGTGGACTTCCTCGTCGCCTTCGGGCTCGCCACGCTCGGCCACGAGCTCGGTGCGGTCCTGGCCGTCATCTACCTGCTCGTCGCCGATGGGCTCCTGCACGGCCAGTCGCCCGGGAAGCGGATCTTCGGCGTCCGGGCCATGCACATTCCGGGGAAGGCCCCGGTCTCCTACAAGGAGTCGTTCCTCCGCAACGCCGACTTCGCGCTGGTGGCGCTCTTCTACGTGATGCCGCTGGGCTGGATCCTGCTCCTGCTCGTGGGGCTGCCGGTCATCGCCTTCGAGGCCTGGATGGTCTGGACCGATCGGCTCGGCATCCGCATCGGCGACATCTTCGCCGACACGCAGGTGGTGGACGCCAAGGTGGTGACCAAGGTCGAGGTGGTGGCCACCCATGCCTTCCCGATGTCCCCCGCGCCCCCGGGCGCGAGCACCACGCGCGTCGCCCAGGGATAGTGGCGCGCCGCCGCGAACGTGCTATGGATGTGCCGCTTTCCGGCCCGAATCGACGAGGAGATCCCGATGGCGCGTTCCAAGAGCAAGCACATCCGCCAGAAGTCCAGGAAGAAGCAGGCGTGGAAGGCCCGCCGCAAGCGTCAGAAGGCGGCCAAGAAGACCACCAAGAAGTAGGTCGTCCCCGCTCCCGCGAGCTTCGCTCCCGCCGCGCAGTGGCGGCGGCGCTGGCGGCCGTGGACGGGCTGGGGGAGGGGCGTCCGCTGCGTCTCGCGCTCGCCCGGTCCCTCGCGGAGCACCCCGGCATCGGTCCCAAGGAGCGGCGTCACGCTGCCGCGGCCGCGCGTGCGGTGGCGCGCTGGCTCCGGGTCGTGGACGCCGCGCTCATCCGCGCCGGTGCCCCCCGATGCATCCCCGCCGACCGGTCGCTCCTCCGCTACCTCGCCTGGCGCGTGGCCGTGCTCGGGGACCTTCCCGACGCGGCGGCCCACGACCTCCGGCTCCCCGGCCCTCGCCGCCCCCGGGCCATCTCCGGCGCCGAGGTCCTCCGGGTGGCCCGCGGGCTGCCGCGCCCAGGCCCGGAGGGGCCCCTCGCGGTCGATGCGCAGGGGCGAGCCCTCGCGCCCCCGTCGGATCCGGTGGTGGCGCTCGGCCTGTCCTCCAGCGTCCCCGACGACTTCGCCCGGAAGTTGCTGCGCGACCTGGGGCCGGCCGAGGCGAAGGCCTGCATGGGTGCGCTCAACCGGGATGCGCGCATATCACTACGAGTGAATATGGCCCGGGGCTCCCGCGAGGGGGCGATGCGGGCGCTCGCCGCGGCCGGGATCGCCTCCCGCCCGGGTGACGGTCCCTGGTCGCTCCGGGTGGAGGACCGGGCCGGGCTCTTCGACGCGCCGCCCTTGCGGAACGGGATGGCCGAGATGCAGGACGAGTCGAGCCAGCGGGTGGTGGAGGTCTGCGCCCCGGCCGAAGGGGTGGGGTGGCTCGACCTGTGCGCGGGGAGCGGGGGCAAGTCGCTGGCGCTCGCCGCGCTCGGGGCCCGGGTGACGGCGTGGGATTCGAGCGCGCGCCGCCTCGCCGAGCTGCCGCGCCGGGCCCACCGCGCCGGGGCGGTCGTCGAGGTGTCGCGCGAGGAGCCCTCGGGGGAGTTCGACGGCGTGCTGGTGGACGCACCCTGCAGCGGCTCGGGGGCGCTGGCCCGGGAGCCCGACGCCCGGTGGCGCATCGACGACGGGGCGATCGACCGTTTCCACGAACTGCAGCTGGGGGTGCTCCGTGGCGCAGCCGCGCGGGTCCGACCCGGGGGCGCGCTGGTCTACGCCACCTGCTCGCTCTTCCGGGAGGAGGGGGAGGACGTCGTGCACCCGTTCCTGGCCGGGAACCCCGAATTCCGGCTCTCCATCGAGGAGCGGCGCTGGCCCCACCGGGACGAGGGAGCGGGTTTCTACCTGGCCAGGATGACGCGCCGGAAGAGCGGTTCGGGCCGGCGAAGCCGCTTGACGGGGAACCGGGGGGCGCGTTAGAAAGCGCCCTCCCGTCGGGGGTATGCAGGGATTCGCCCGCGCAGGGAGGGTGACGTGGCGCTGAGCAACTTTTTCGTCGGAATCCGGGACCGCATCGTGCGGCGCTCGCAGGCCGGCAAGCAGAAGCTCGACGCCGCCTTCGCCCGCAGGGAGCTCGATCAGCGCTTGCAGGACCTGGGCGAGCGGTACTACACCCTGGCTCGAGAGGGTGTGGCGGGTGTGCCGGACGATCTCCGGAACCTCCTCGCGGAGGTGGACACCCTCGCCAAGCAGTTGCAGGCGCTCCGGGAGCAGCTCCGGCGCCTGGAGGAAGAGGCGGCCTAGGCCGCAGACATAGACGGGCCCGTGGCGCAGCTGGGAGCGCGCCTGAATGGCATTCAGGAGGTCACCGGTTCGATCCCGGTCGGGTCCACCAAATAGCAAGAGCTCAGGCCCCCTACTCGGGGGCCTTTCTCTTTTCTGGGACCCGAGTGCCCCTTCCCACATCGGTCTCCGGCGTAGGCTCGACACTCACATCCGCCAGCGAGTACCCGCTTCATGTGACTGTCACAAAAGGCGATAGGGGTCGTCAATGTAGCCATGCACCCCTTCGGCAGGCTCCCGCTCTTCGTCGCCGCCCTGGCGAGTACGGCCGTCCTGGCGTGCGGAGGGAACTCGACGGCGTCCTCGACGCTGACGGTGGCGGCCGCAACCACCAGCCTGGAGGTCGCCTGCTCCGGTGAGTCGTGCGGTGCGACGAGCGGCTCCACCTATTCCGGCTCGGGCGTGGGCATCTGGCGCTACAGGAACGACTCGGGTTCCTCGACCACCACACACATCTCGATCAGCGGTGTGACGGGGGGAAAGAGCGCGATCCTCCTGTTCTCGAACGGTCAGGAATCGTCCGCGACGTTGCCATCCGCGGGAGCCATCGCCTCGGTGGCCTCGAGTGCACCCGCTCCCGCCATGCCCCTCGACGAGGAACGGTCCGAACACGCTCGCGACCAGGCTCACGCGGTTCACCTGGAACGGGAGCGAGATCTGGCGAACGGCCTTCGCCTGCTGCCATCACGCGACGGAGCCGTTCCATCTCCAAGGGCGACCCCGGACGTCGGAGCGCATCGAACCTGGAACGACGTCTTCGAGAGCCTTGCGTCGCCGGTGCTCTATTCGACCGTGGCCAGGAAGGTCTGCTCGCTTCCCACGGGGCGCAAGGCCATCTTCTGGGTGGACCCCGATGCGACGTCGGCCGGGAACGTGACGGAAGCGGACCTCGCCTACTTCCAGACGACCTTCTGCGGGACGTCCGCCGGATATGACCTCGTCACGGACCTTCGTGGCGACGTGTGGGGAGGGTATGCGGCGAACTGGCCGACGGTGCTCATCCAGGATTCGGGGAGCGCCCTCCAGGATGTCAACATCGTGTTCCTGAACGTGCCCTCCTCGACGGGATGGGGCGGCTACTTCACCAGCTACAACAACTTCCTGCACGGTTACACGTCCGTGGACGGCACGTCGTTCGACCATTCCAACGAGTCCCTGGCATTCTTCATCAATGCACCGGGCGTGAAATCGAACCGGGGTTACTACAGCTCCACGTTGCTGCACGAACTCACGCACATGACCGACTTCTACCAGCGGACGGTGAAGCACAACGCCCCCTACGATACCTGGCTGACGGAGATGGCGGCGATGATGACGGAGGACGCCATCACCCCTTCCGTCACGCCGGACCATTACGCCAAGATCCCGGACAACCGGATCAAGCCGCTCATCGCCAGCGGCGGGGCCGTCAGCCTCATCCACTGGGTCAACCTGGGCAACGCCTCCTACGCTGCGGGCGGCTCTCTCGGCGCCTTCCTCAACCGCCGATACGGTCTGGCCATCTACTCCAGCATGGTGGACTGCGCACCGACCCTGAGTGGCTATGCCTGTGTGGATGCCCTGATCCGGGAACGGGGCGGCGCAGGGCTCGACGACGAGTACGCGCGACTCGGAGCGACCCTGTACGGGCTTCTCCCCGTCGCGGGGACGCCGGGGGGGTATGGATTCCCGAGGATCAGCACCAGCGGGCTCACCCTGGCGGCCGTCGATCTCTCGGGCTACGCAAGCAACCGTCCCGCGACTGCCACCTCACTCGGGGCGACCTTCGCCGCCACGACGCACACCTACCAGTTCGACACCGTCGCGGCCGGGCGAACGACGTATGCCCGCAGCGGGGTGGTGGTTCCAGCCGGGGTCACCCTGGTGCTCGTGATCCAGTAGCGTCCGTGGCTGCCTACCCCTCCTCGGGCACCGGCTCGAGCGTCACGAGCTGGGCGCCGTCGGCCACGATCGAGCCCGGGGTGTAGTGCACCGCCGCCACCTTCCCGTCGCGCGGGGAGACCACGGTGTGCTCCATCTTCATGGCCTCGAGCACGAGCAGCGGGGCCCCCTTCTTCACCTCGGTGCCGGCCTCCACCATCACCGCCACCACCTTGCCGGGCATCGGGGCGACGAGGCTGCCCCCGCCCACGTCCCGCTCCTCGGCGGCGTCGGGATCGAAGAGGGCCAGCCGGTGCCCACGCCCGTTGATCATGACCACCCGGTCGGCGCCGCTGCGGACCACGGTGGCGCGCACGCGCGCGCCGCCCACGTCGGCCACCACCTCGTCGAGTCCGTGGCGCGATCCGCGCACCTCCACCTGGCCGCCGGGGAGCTCGAGCAGCACCGAGCCCGGGCGGTACTGGGTCACCACCCGGACGAACTTGCCGTCGTCCACGAAGGTGAAGATGTGGTGGTAGTCGGCGTTGAGGCGCCAGCCGTGGGTCCGGTTCCAGGGCGAGTGCGGGTCGGCGGAGGCACGCGCGGCCCGCTCGGCGTCGGTGGCGCGGCGCAGGATCTCGTCCAGGCAGGCCACCGCGAGCACGGTGTCGCTGGCCGGCCCCGGCTCCCCGATCAGGTCGGCCCTGTGGCGGTCGATGAAGCGGGTGTCGAGGTCGGCGGCCCGGTAGGCGGGATGGGCCGCGACCGCGCCGAGGAAGGCGAGGTTGGTGGTGACCCCCACCACCTGGTACTCGGAGAGCGCGGCGCGGAGCCGGCGCACGGCTCCGGCGCGGCTCGTGTCCCAGACCACCAGCTTCGCGATCATCGGGTCGTAGTGGATGGTGACCGAATCCCCCTCGCGGACGCCGGTGTCGATGCGCACGTGGGCCGACTCGCGCGGCGGGCGGAGGTGGTCGAGCCGGCCGATGGAGGGGAGGAAGTCGCGCGTCGGGTCCTCGGCGTAGACGCGGGCCTCGATGGCGTGGCCGGTGATGGAGAGCGCTTCCTGCGCGGCCGGGAGGGGCTCGCCGGCGGCGACGCGAAGCTGCCACTCCACCAGGTCCTGCCCGGTGATCATCTCGGTGACCGGGTGCTCCACCTGGAGCCGGGTGTTCATCTCCATGAAGGAGAAGCTGCCGTCCTCGTCGAGGAGGAACTCGACCGTGCCGGCCCCCACGTACCCGATGGCCCGGGCGGCGGCCACCGCGGCCCGCCCCATGGCCATCCGGGTCTCCGCGGCGAGCCCAGGTGCCGGCGCCTCCTCGAGGACCTTCTGGTGGCGCCGCTGGATGGAGCAGTCGCGCTCGAAGAGGTGCACGGCGCCGCCCAGCGTGTCGGCGAAGACCTGGACCTCGACGTGGCGCGGCCGGGCCAGGTAGCGCTCGAGCAGCACGCGGTCGTCGCCGAAGGAGGCGAGCGACTCCCGCTTCGCGCCGGCGAGCGCACCGGGGAAGGAGGGCGCGTCGAGCACCGCCCGCATGCCCTTGCCCCCGCCACCGGCGGTGGCCTTCACGAGCACGGGCCAGCCGATGCGCTCCGCCTCGCGCAGGAGCCGGTCCGGGGACTGGTCCTCCCCGTGGTACCCGGGGACGAGCGGGACGCCCGCCTCCTCCATGATCCGCTTGGCGGCGCTCTTCGAGCCCATGGCGCGGATGGCGGAGGGTGGGGGGCCGATGAAGGTGATGCCGGCCGCGGCGCAGGCCTCGGCGAACCCGGCGTTCTCCGAGAGGAAGCCGTAGCCGGGGTGGACGGCCTGGGAGCCGCTGCGCACCGCGGCCTCGACGATGACGTCGGCCCGGAGGTAGCTCTCCCGGGCCGGGGCGGGCCCGATGCGGTAGGCCTCGTCGGCCATCGCGACGTGGCGCGCCCCCTCGTCGGCATCGGAGAAGACCGCCACGGTGCGGATCCCCATGCGCTGCGCCGTCCGGATCACGCGGCAGGCGATCTCGCCGCGGTTCGCCACCAGGATCTTGTCGAACATGGACACCCCTACATCCGGAAGACGCCGAAGGTGGTGGGCTCGATGGGCGCGTTGAGCGCCGCCGAGAGCCCCAGGCCGAGCACGGTCCGCGTCTCGGCGGGGTCGATGATCCCGTCGTCCCAGAGCCGGGCGCTCGCGTAGTACGGGTGGCCCTGGGTCTCGTACTGCCCTCGGATCGGGGCCTTGAAGCGCTCCTCCTCCTCGCGCGGCCAGGTCTCCCCGCGCGCCTCCATGGCGTCCCGCTTCACCTGGGCGAGCACGCTGGCGGCCTGCTCGCCGCCCATGACCGAGATGCGCGCGTTGGGCCACATCCACAGGAATCGGGGCGAGTAGGCCCGCCCGCACATGCCGTAGTTCCCGGCGCCGAAGCTGCCGCCGATGATGAAGGTGAACTTGGGGACCCGGGCGCAGGCCACGGCGGTCACCATCTTGGCCCCGTCCTTGGCGATGCCGCCCGCCTCGTACTTCGAGCCCACCATGAAGCCGGTGATGTTCTGCAGGAAGACCAGCGGGATCCCGCGCTGGGCGCAGAGCTGGATGAAGTGGGCCCCCTTGAGCGCCGACTCGGAGAAGAGGATGCCGTTGTTGGCGACGATCCCCACCGGGTAGCCGTGGACGTGGGCGAAGCCGCACACGAGCGTGGTGCCGTAGAGCCGCTTGAACTCGTCGAGATCGGAGCCGTCCACCACCCGCGCGATGACCTCGCGCACGTCGTAGGGCTTGCGGGGGTCGGCCGGGACCACGCCGTGGATCTCCGACGGGTCGAGGAGCGGCTCGGCCGGCTGGCGAATCTCCACCTGCGGGCGCTTCACGTGATTCAGGTTGGACACGATGCGCCGGGCGATGCGCAGCGCGTGGGCGTCGTCGGTGGCGTAGTGGTCGGTGACGCCGGAGGTGCGGCTGTGGACGTCGGCGCCGCCCAGGTCCTCCGCCGAGACCACCTCGCCGGTGGCCGCCTTCACGAGGGGAGGACCGCCCAGGAAGATGGTGCCCTGCTTCCGGACGATGATGCTCTCGTCCGACATGGCCGGGACGTAGGCGCCGCCGGCGGTGCAGGAGCCCATCACCACCGCGATCTGCGGGATCCCGGCCGCCGAGAGGTTGGCCTGGTGGAAGAAGATGCGCCCGAAGTGCTCCCGGTCCGGGAAGACCTCGTCCTGGGTGGGGAGGTTCGCGCCGCCCGAGTCCACCAGGTAGATGCAGGGGAGCCGGTTCTGCGCCGCGATCTCCTGGGCCCGCAGGTGTTTTTTCACTGTGAGTGGAAAGTAGGAGCCGCCCTTCACCGTGGCGTCGTTCGCCACCACCACGCACTCGCGCCCGCTCACCCGCCCGATCCCGGTGACGACGCCCGCCGCGGCGACGTCCCCGCCGTACATCCCGTGGGCGGCGAGCTGCGACAGCTCCAGGAAGGGCGTCCCCACGTCGAGCAGCTGCCGGACCCGCTCCCGGGGCAGGAGCTTGCCGCGCTCGGTGTGGCGGGCGCGGGCCCGCTCGCCCCCGCCGAGCTCCACGGTGGCGACCTGGGCGCGCAGGTCGGAGACCAGCCTGCGCATGGCCTCCGCGTTGCGCCGGAAGTCGGCCGACTGGGGGTCGAGGGTGGTGTCGAGGACGCTCACGCCGTCTCCTGGAAGAGCTCGCGGCCGATGAGCATCCGCCGGATCTCGCTCGTGCCCGCGCCGATCTCGTAGAGCTTGGCGTCGCGCAGGAGCCGGCCGGTGGGGAACTCGTTGATGTAGCCGTTCCCGCCCAGGATCTGGATGGCGTCCAGGGCCGCCTCGGTGGCCCGCTCGGAGACGTACAGGATGGCCCCGGCGGCGTCCTTGCGGGCGGTCTTCCCGGCGCTGCAGGCGCGGGCCACCGCGTAGACGTAGGCCCGGCAGGCCGAGAGGGTGGAGTACATGTCGGCGAGCTTGCCCTGGATGAGCTGGAACTGGCCGATGGGCTGGCCGAACTGCTGCCGCTCGTGGACGTAGGGCACCACCACGTCCAGGCAGGCCTGCATGATCCCCAGCGGACCCGCCGCGAGCACGGTTCGCTCGTAGTCGAGCCCGCTCATGAGCACGTTCACTCCGCGTCCCACCTCGCCGACGACGCTTTCCGCGGGGATGCGGCAGTCCTCGAAGATGAGCTCGCAGGTGTCGGAGCCGCGCATGCCCAGCTTGTCGAGCTTCTGCGCCGTGCTGAAGCCGGGCGTGCCCTTCTCGACGATGAAGGCGGTGATGCCGCGCGGCCCCGCCGCCAGGTCGGTCTTGGCGTACACGAGCACCACGTCGGCGTGGGGGCCGTTCGTGATCCACATCTTGGTGCCGTTCAGCACGTAGTGGTCCCCGTCCCGGTCGGCGCGCATCTTCATGCTGACCACGTCGGAGCCGGCCCCCGGCTCGCTCATGGCCAGCGCGCCCACGTGCTCGCCGGAGACGAGGCGCGGGAGGTAGCGCCGCTTCTGCTCGGCGTTCCCGTTGCGGTGGATCTGGTTCACGCAGAGGTTGGAGTGGGCGCCGTAGGCGAGCCCCACCGAGGCCGAGGCCCGGCTGATCTCCTCCATGGCCACCACGTGCTCGAGGTAGGTCATCCCGGCGCCGCCGTACTCGGGATCGACGGTGACCCCGAGGAGCCCGAGGTCCCCCATCTTGCGCCACAGGTCCATGGGGAAGTGGTTCTCGCGGTCGATGTCGGCGGCGCGCGGGGCGATCTCCTCCCGTGCGAACTGCCGGACCATCTCCCGCAGGGCGTCGGCGGTCTCTCCGAGTTCGAAATCCAGTCCCTTCCATTCCATGGCGTGCTTCCTCCTGGAGGGAAGGCTACCCCGGCCGCCGGGGACCGGGTGGGGCCGGATGGTTGCAAATCGTGCCAATGAATGGATACTCGGGATGTGCCCAGGCCCCCGCGCCCCGCCCGCCCTCCGGCAGAGCCGCCGGTCGAGTCCGCGCACACGCCAATGCCCTTCGCGCGGGCCATCGTCCGTGCCTACGCGCGGCGCGGCACCGACCCCCGGGCGGCGCTCCAGGCGGCACGGATCGCGCCATCGAGCGTCCGGGACCCGGGTGCGCGGATCACCGCTCGCCAGATGGAACTGCTCTCCGGACACGCCATGCAGGAGCTCGACGACGAGGCGCTCGGGTGGTTCTCGCGCCCCCTGCCGTGGGGCACCTACGGCATGCTCTGCCGCGCATCCCTCACCGCACCCAACCTCGGCGTGGCCCTCCGGCGCTGGTGCCGGCACCACCGGCTCCTCACGGGGGACGTGGAGCTCCTTCTCGATGTCGAGGGCGCGGTGGCGACCCTCTCGATCGTGGAGGAGCGGCGGCTGGGTTCGGCGAGGGAGCTCTGCCTCGTGACGCTGCTCCGCTACGCCCACGGATTCGCCTGCTGGGCGGTCGATTCGCGCATCCCACCGCTCGCGCTGGCGCTCCCGTTCGATCCGCCCCCTCACGCTTCCGCCTACGCCCACGTCTTCCCGGGCCCGGTCGTGTTCGGGGCGGCGCGTGCTGGGCTCTCCTTCGACGCGGGGTACCTCGCCCTCCCGCTCCTCCGGGACGAGCGGGACATGCGCGCCATGCTGCAGCGGGCGCTCGCCTTCACCGTCTTCCACTACCGGAGGGACCGGCTGCTCGTTCCCCGGGTCCGCGACCTCCTGCGCAGGCGCGCCGACGAGGTCCGCACCGCCTGGGATGCCTCGCGGCTCCTCCACGTCTCCGTGCGATCCCTGCACCGGCAGCTCCGCGGGGAGGGCTCCTCGCTCCAGGCGCTCAAGGACGAGGCCCGTCGCGACCTGGCGCTCGACCTGCTCGCCCGGGGCGACCGGCCGGTGAAGCAGGTGGCCGCCGCCGTGGGGTATCGCAACGTGAAGAGCTTCAGCCGCGCCTTCCGCGGGTGGACGGGGCTGTCCCCGGCGGCGGCCCGCCGGACCGGTCCCGAGTCCGCGAAGAGGGCGGGCGTGAAGGCGTAGCGAAGGCACCGCCGAAGCCAGAGAACGTCCACCGCCACCTGGGCTTCGCCCTGCGGCTCGACGCCGGCATCGGCTACACGGGGCTCCTCGCCCCGGCCGGAGGCTCGTCGGTGGGCAGCGCCAGCGGCGGGATGGGCCTCGACGTCACCTACCTCCTCGCGGGCCGGATTCGGCGCGAAGGTCTCGGCGACCTACAACTGACCGATTCCGGGTGGCGTCAGGGCGCCGGCCACCTGGCCGGGCGCTTTCCCACGAAGGCGTCGATGCCCTCGGCGGCCTCCGGCTCGAGCAAGCTGCAGGCCATGGCCTCCGCGGTCAGCGCGTAGGCTCCCACGACCGGCTGCTCGATCTGCTTGTAGAACGCCCGTTTTCCGGTGGCGACGACCTTGCCGCTCCGGGCGACGATGATCCCGGTGAACTTCGCGATCTCGGCATCGAGCTCGGCCAAGGGAACCACCCGGTTCACGAGCCCCCAGGAGAGCGCGGTGGGTGCGTCGAAGAGTTCCCCGGTGAGGAGCATCTCCATCGCGCGCTTGCGCCCGATGTTCCGGGCCACGCCCACGGCAGGGGTGGAACAGAAGACCCCGACGTTCACCCCGGGCAGGGCAAAGCGTGCGTCGCTGGACGCCACCGCGAGGTCGCATGCGGAGACCAGCTGGCAGCCGGCCGCGGTCGCGATCCCGTGCACGCGGGCGATGACCGGCTGCGGGATCTCGGTGATCTTGACCATCATCCGGCTGCAGTCGGTGAAGAGCTTCTGCTGCCAGGCCTTGTCCTCCGAGCGGGCGCGCATCTCCTTCAGGTCGTGGCCGGCGCAGAACCCGCGACCGGACGCGGCCAGCACCACGACGCGCGCGGAGCGGTCGGCCGCCACCTCGTCGAGCCGGGCCTCCAGCGCCGCGATCATGGCCGCGGAAAGAGGGTTGAACCGGTCGCCACGATTCAGGGTCAGCGTGACGACGCCTGCCTCGTCCCGCCGCGCGACCAGGGGTGCCTCGACGTTCGACGCCGCATTTTCGCTCACGCTCTCCGCCTTCCTCGCTCGATCGTCTCGGCCGACCGGTCCGTTGGCGCGCAACGTGCTTCCGGATCTTGCCGGTCGAGGTCTTGGGCAAGGAATGGAATATCACCTTCCGCTCTCGGGGTGAGGGTCGCGCCGGAGCCCCGCTCCGGCTAACCTCCCTTCGTGCCCTTCTCCCGGCAGAACCGGCTGACGGATGGGCGATGGGGGAGCGCGCTCCTGGCCCTCCTCGTCGCGGCCGTCACGGCAGGCGGGGTGGGGTTCGCGTTGCGCAGGACGCCTGCGGACCCGACGGTCGGCGGGCCGACCGCGCCCGAGCCGCCCGGGGCGCCGCCTTCGCCCGTGGAGTCGTCCCCCTCCCCGGAGGCGCGCGCGCGGCTGGTGGCGGCCCGCGCCATATTCACTTGTAGTGAACAGGCGGGCGAGGCCGTCTTCCTCGCTCCCGACCGGGCCGTGACCACCATCCCGTGCGCGGCATCCCAGGGGCAGGTCCGGTTCTCCGACGGTCGCGACCTGCTCGCACGGGTGCTGCCCGGCGCCCCCCCGGGGACCGCGTGGATCGAGATCCCCGGCGCCGCGGCGCGATCCGTCCCGATCGGCGAGGCGAGCGCGCTCCAGGACGGGTCGCCCCTGCTCGTGGGGATCGAGGGTGCAGGCATCGGCACCCTGGGAGAGGTCACGGCGCGCGGGTTCGCGTACCGGGCCGGTCTCCCGCTGCTCCGCCTCGAGGGGGGCGCCCGGCCCATCGCCGGACCGGTCGCCGACGCGCAGGGCAGGGTCGTGGCGGTCGTGCCCGCCACGCCGCCCGACCCCGAGCATCCCTGGCTCGCGGTCCCGATGGAGGCCTTTCCGTCCTCGCCGGGGACCGAAGTGGCGCCCGCCTGGAAGGCGGCCGCGGGACGGGCCGCGGACGAGGACCGTCGCTCGCTCGGCGAACTCTGGAACCGGCTCCACGAACGGACGGTTCTCCTCTCGGCGACCCCCGGGCCGGATGGCCTCGCGCTGGTCGTGGCCCGGGCCTCGGCCGGCCGTCCGCCCAGCGAGACGGTCCGGCTCGCGGTGGACCCCGTCGCGCGCGACTGCAACCCCAGCGGCCGGATCGTCGAGTGGCGGGTCGGACCACGGGCCCTGGACGGGCTGCCGGTCCCGGCCGAGGTTGCCGCGAGCCTGACACGAATGGAGCCCCCGCCGTCGGGCGGCTCGGTCTGGATCGGGTCCGGCCTGGCCCGGCTCGACTGCGACCTCTCCCGGGTTGCCAGGGGAGCCACGCTCGCCATCCCGGACACCGACCCCCTGGCGCCGGTCCCGTTCCCGGTCGCGCAGCTCGTCCAGCAGGGAACCACGGCGCCGCCGCCCCATCCGCCGCCCCCACCGGAGGAGGCGCTGGCCGCGGCCTCCGCGGCCGAGGAGGCGGCCGCCAGCGAGGTGGGCTGGCGCCAGGCTTTCCGGGAGGCCAACGCGCGCCTCGCCCAGGCGAAGCAGCGGCGCATCGACCTCCAGGCGCAGCGGGACGCGGCCCACGGCAACTTCCAGTACGCGCTCGAGCAGCAACTCGACGGCGACGTCGAGGGGGCACGCCTGGAGGAGAGGCGTGCCGACGAGGCCTTGAACGACCTCGACCGGCGCGCCTCCCTGGCCGCGGTGCCGCGCGAGTGGCGCCGGCCTACTTCGCCGCGTTCCCGTCCGCGTCGAGCAGGACCGGGGCGCCCATCCCGAGCTCGGCGATCCCCTTCTCGATCTTGGCGCGATCACCGACCACGACCCAGATCACCTCGCCGGGACGGATGAACTTCGCCGCCTGGGCGACCTGCTCGGCGGAGAGTTCGGCCACCTTCCCGGCGTAGGCGTCGTGGTAGCCCGCGCCGAGGCCGAGGGTCTCGACCTCCACGATGGAACTCGCGACCGAGCCGTTCGTCTCCCACCGGCCCGGCAGGGCGAGGGTGAGCGACCCCTTCGCAGCAGCCAGCTCGTCGGCGGTGACCGGACGGGAACCCACGATGCCGGAGAGCTCCTTCTGGATCTCCTGCATCGACTCCTTGGTCTTGTCGGCCTGGACCGGGGCGGAGACGAAGAAGAGGCGGTTGCCTCGGGCGTCGGCGAGAGAGGTTCGCGCGCCGTAGGTCCAGTGCTTGTCCTCTCGCAGGTTCATGTTGATGCGGGAGGTGAAGTTCCCGCCCAGGACCCGGTTCACGACGCCCTGCGCGATCTCGTCCGGGTTGGCCCGAGGCGGCGCCGCGAAGCCGGCCATGATCACCGACTGGATGGAGCCCGGGCGATCGACGAGGTAGACGCGGGAGGGTGCGTGGCCGTCGGCGAGCGCCAGGTTCTTCGCCGGGGGGCGCCCGGGGGCCCATCCGCCGAAGAGCTTCTCGAGGCGGGGGAGGACGTCCTTCAGGGATACGTCGCCCACCACCACGAGCACGGCGTCGCCCGGCTGGAATCGGGACCGGTACCAGCCCTCGACGTCGGCGCGCGTGATGGCCGCGACCGAAGCCTTGGTGCCCGAGCCGCTGGCGGGATTGGCGTAGGGATGCCCGTCCCCGTAGACGAGGCGGGGCAGGACGCGGGCCGCCATGGACGACGGCTCGGTGCGCTCCCGGTCGATCGCCGCGAGGAGCTGCTTCCGCTGCCGGTCGAGCTCCGCCTCGGGGAAGGAGGGGTGGAGCGCCACGTCGGCGAAGAGCTGGAGCGAGGGGTCGAGCCGCGCGCGCAGCGCCGACATGGAGAGGTAGGTGGAGTCGAGCGAGGAGCCGCCCGACAGGGTGGCGCCCAGGTCGCGCAGCTCGTCGGAGATCTGCAGCGCGTTCCGGGTCGTCGTCCCGTCGGTGAGGAGCGTGGCGGCGAGCCGGGCGGTGCCGGCGCCCCCCCTGGGATCGGAGGAGTAGCCCGCGTCGAGGACGAGATAGAGGTTCACCACCGGTACCGTGGGGCGGTTCACCACGACGACCCGCAGGCCGTTCCCGAGCACGGCCTTGTCCACGTCCGGGAAGCGCGGCGCGGGGGGCTTGCCGGCCTCGGGCATCTTGGCGCGGTCGGCATCCGTGCCGGACACCTTTCCTTCCTTGTACGGCGTGACCTCGAGGACGAAGACCCCGTCGGAGAGCCAGCGTCGGGCCGTCTCCTGGAGCCGCGCCGGTGTGGCGCTGCGGATGCGCGCGAGCCGCTGCTCGTAGAAGTCGGGTCGGCCGCCGAAGACCTCGCCCTGGGCGAGCACGTCCGACTTGCCCCCGAAGCCGCCGATGCGCTCCGCGCCGCGGGTGAACTGGGCGAGCATCTCGGTGCGGGCGCGCTCCACCTCCTGGGCGGTGGGCCCCTTGTCCAGGAACCGGGTCAGCTCCTCGCGGGCCGCCTTCTCGACGGGGGCGAGCTCGCCGCCTGGGCGCGCGGTGGCCGTGATCATGAACTGCCCGCCGATCTCGCTCGGCATCTGGGAGGCGGAGGTGTCGGTGGCGATCTGGCCGTCGTAGACCAGCCGCTTGTAGAGGCGGCTCGACTTGCCGGAGGAGAGGATGCGGGCCGCCAGCTCGAGGTCTTCCGTCTCGGAGCTGCCCGCCTGCGGGGTGTTCCAGCTCAGGTAGACGCGGGGCTGCGGGACGCGGTCGGCCATGGCCTGCCTGTGCTCGCCGGTGCGCTTCGCGACCCAGGCCTCCTGCCGGGTGAGCGGGGGGCCGGAGGGGATGTTGCCGAAGTACTTCTCGACCTTGGCCTTCACCTCGTCGGCCTTCACGTCGCCCGCGACCACGATCACGGCGTTCGCGGCGCCGTACCAGTCCTTGAACCAGTCCTTCACGTCCTGCAGGGTGGCTGCGTCGAGGTCGGTCATCGAGCCGATGGTGGTCCAGGAGTAGGGGTGGCCGGCCGGGTAGGACCCCGCCGACAGGGCCTCCCAGGCTCGCCCGTAGGGCTGGTTCTCCCCCTGCCGCTTCTCGTTCTTCACCACGCCCCGCTGCTCGTCGAGGCGGGCCTGGTCGATGGCCCCGAGCAGGTGCCCCATGCGGTCCGATTCCATCCAGAGGACCGTGTCGAGGGCCGGCGTGGGGACGTTCTGGAAGTAGTTGGTCCGGTCCCGGTTCGTCGTCCCGTTCAGGTCGGTGCCGCCGATGCGCTCGAGCACCTTGAACCAGTCGTCGTTGAAGTGCTCGCTCCCGTTGAACATCAGGTGCTCGAACAGGTGGGCGAAGCCGGTCTTGCCGGGGCGCTCGTTCTTCGAGCCCACGTGGTACCAGACGTTCACGGCCGCGATCGGGGCCTTGTGGTCCTCGTGGACGATGAGGACGAGTCCGTTCGAGAGCACGAAGCGCTGGAAGGGGATCCTGGGGGTGTCTATCGTCCGGGGCGCCGGCGGCGCGGCGAGCGCGAGGGCGGTGGCGAGTGCGACGAGGTTCATGGGAGGGCTCCGGGGGGTTCGAGTCCGGCACGGACCGGTGCGCGACCATAGTCCGAATCCAGGCTCCCTTCCCAGCATCTTCGGAGTAGACTTTCGCCTCCCCGAACCGATGCTGGAGGCGTACTCGTGAAGAACCGGAACCTGTGTGTGTGGGGCGTTGCGGCCATGCTCGCGACCGTGGGGTGCAGCACCGTGGCCGGCGGCGGCGCCCGGCCCACCTACGTCCGGGACGCCATGGAGAACTACCGATTCCCGAAGGCCTGCGACGCCCTCTGGGGCAATGCGCTGGCCGTCATCGCCGCCAAGGGTTACGGGCTGGCGGGTACCGACCGGCAGCTGGCGGGCCAGGACCGGCAGGGCGCCATCCCCGGGTTCCTGAACCCCGGCCACGCCACCACCCGGGACGATCGCGGGGTCTACGAATCGGTGAGCGACGCCAACGACAAGGACCAGCGCTACATGGTCCAGGGCAGGCCTGCCGGAACGGACGGATGCTACGTGCAGTACTTCAGCATCCTCGACGACCTGATCAACTCGGTGGGACGCAGCTACCGGGACTACGACATGGAACTGGCCCTGCTGTCCCGGGTGGACCCGGCGGCGGCGGCCCGCATCGCGCAGGGCGAGGACAAGGCGAAGTGACCTCGAGCCGGGTCGCCCGAATCGAGGTCGGAACCCGGCCGGGTTTCACGGACAGCCTCGGGGCGTCCGTGGCCCGGAGGGTGCGCGAGCACCTCGGGCTGTCGCCGGGGAGCATCCGCACCCGCGACGTCTTCCTGGTGGATGCCGATCTCTCGCCCGCCGAGGCCGAGGCGGTGGCCCGCGAGTTCGCCGGCCCCGTGGTCCGGCAGGGGGCGGTGGGGCGGATCGACGACGGCCCCTTCGGGGTGGCCGTATCGGTCGGCTACAAGCCGGGGGTGACCGATCCGGTGGCGAAGAGCGCCCGGGTCGCCATCGAGGATCTGCTCGGTCGTCCGCTGGGGGAGGGGGCCCACGTCTACACCTCCCGCCTCTACCTGCTCGACGGGGTTTCCGAGGCCGAGGCCGGACGGATCGCGCGGGCGCTGCTCGCCAACGAGGTCATCGAGCGGGTGGGCGTGCAGTCGTACTCGCAGTGGAAGTCATCTCCGCCGGATCTCTCCGTCCCCCGCGTGGTCGAGCACGCCCCCCGTCCGGTGGAGACGGTGAGCCTGGAGCTCCCCGACGAGGGGCTCGCCGCCCTGTCGCGGGAACGGCTGCTGGCGCTCTCCATCGACGAGATGCGCACCCTGCGCGACCACTACCGGGCGGCCGGCGCCGATCCGGCCCGCCGGGGCGCCGGGCTGGGCGCGTCCCCCACCGACGTGGAGCTGGAGTGCCTCGCCCAGACCTGGTC
>CAIOAK010000124.1 GCA_903855945.1 uncultured Anaeromyxobacter sp. | reverse complement strand
CTCCTCCCGCCGGAAGGTGCAGGTGGCGTACACGAGCCGGCCGCCCGGGCGGACGTGGCGGGCGGCCACCTCCAGGATCGCGAGCTGCAGGGCGGGGAGCGCCGGGAAGGTCCCCGGGTCGATGCGGAAGCGCTGGTCCGGCCCCCGGCGCAGCGCGCCCAGCTCGGAGCAGGGGGCGTCCACGAGCACCCGGTCGGCGCGCAGGTCGGGGGGTGGCGTGGCGCCGTGGAGGACCACCCGGGCGCCGGCACGGGACGCCCGGGTCCGGAGCCGGTCGAGGCGCGAGGCGTCCGGGTCGCAGGCGTGGACCTCGCCCTCCGGTCCCACCGCGGCCGCCAGCTGGAGCGCCTTCCCCCCTGCGCCGGCGCAGAGGTCGAGCACCACCTCGCCGGGGCGCGCGCCGACCGTCTCGCCGAGCAGCTGGCTCCCCTCGTCCTGGACCTCGAAGAGCCCCTCCCGGAAGGAGGGGAGGGCGAGGAGGTTCGGGCGGGGGGTCCTCACCTCGAGCCCGTCCGTAGCGAGCCGGGTGGGGCGGGTCTCCACCCCTTCCCGGGCGAGCCGCTCCGCCAGGGCCTCCCGGGGGACGCGGGCCCGATTCGCCCGGAGGAAGACCGGGCCGGGGAGGTCGAGGGCGTCGGCCGCCCGGGGTGCCTCGTCACCGCAGGCACGGCGGAGCTCGACCTCGAGCCAGTCGGGCATCGAGTACCGGTCCGCGAGGCCGGTGGGCGGTGGGACCGGCGCTGGCAGCGCGCCGTTCGCGAGTCCGCAGAGCCGCTCCGCGTCGCCCCGTCCGGCCAGGTCCCGGAGCAGCGAGGCGAGCAGGAGGAGCGGGGGCGCTCCGGCGCCCACGTGGAACCGGAGCCGCCGCCGCCAGAGACCCACGCCGAAGAGGGCCTCGGCCACCGCCCGCCGCGCGCCGGAGGGGAGGTCGCGACGGGAGCGGAGGAAGCGATCGAGGACCCGCTCCGCGGCAGCGCCGCCGAGAAGCTCGACGAGGGGCGCCTCGAGCGCCGGCGCGACGCCCGTGAGTCCCTCCCAGGGGATGTCGGTGAGCCTCTCCGTGGCGCGATCCTGCACCGGGCGACTGTAGCGCGACCCCGAGGGGTTGCGCCCGGGGCTCCGTCCCTGCGAGAAGGGGCCATGGCGGTCCTGCTCTACGTGCTGGGCGTGGCGCTCCTCGCAGCGGGCGTGGCCGGCCTCGTCCTGCCGGTGCTCCCGGGAGCCGTCCTGCTGGTGGCCGGCGTGCTCTCCCTCGCCTGGGCGGGGGACTTCACCATCCTGGGGAAGGGGACGGTCGCCTTCGCCGGGGCCATGGGGCTCGCCATCACCGCAGTGGACTGGGGCGCGAGCGTCCTCGGCGCGAAGGCCTTCGGCGCCTCGCGCTGGGCGATCGTCGGCTCGGCGGTGGGGCTCCTCGTGGGGCTCTTCCTCGGGCTGCCCGGGATCGTCCTCGGTCCCGCCGTGGGGGCGCTCGCCTTCGAGTACGCGAAGGACCCGGACTTCGGGCGGGCGCTCCGGGCGGGCACCGGCGCATTCCTCGGATTTCTCGCCGGGAGCGTCCTCAAGGTGGCTCTCGCCTTCATCCTCCTCGGCGTGGTGGCGCTCCGCTTCGTCCTGCGGTGAGACGGATGGGGAGCGCCTTCCAGGGCAAGGTGGTGCTGGTGACCGGCGGGGCCGGAGGGATCGGTCGCGCCGTGGCGGAGGCCTTCGCGGGCGAGGGGGCGCGGGTGGCGGTGGCGGGGCGGAATCTCGAAGCGCTCCGGGCGGTGGAGCTTCCCGGGGGTTCGCCCCTCGCCGTCCCGCTCGACGTGCGGGACGCCGCGGCCTGGGAACGGGCGATCGCCACGGTGGTCGGGGAGCTCGGCCGGCTCGACGTCCTCGTGCACAACGCGGGGGTCGTCGAGGTGGGCGCGCTGGAGACCCGCCCGGTGGAGGCGCTCCGCGCGGTGCTGGAGACGAACCTCCTCGGCGCCATGCTCGGCACGCGGGCGGCGCTGCCCGCGCTGCGGGCGAGCCGGGGTGCGGTGGTCCACGTGGCCTCGCTGGGGGGGCTCGTGCCGATGCCCTTCGAGGCCTGCTACGCGGCCACCAAGGCGGGGCTGCGGCAGCTCTCCTTCTCGCTCCGGGCGGAGCTCGGCGAGGCCGGCGTCTCGGTGTCGGTGGTCACGCCCGACTCGGTGGACACCGCGCAGCTCGCGCGTGAGCTGCGCCACGACGAGGCGGCGCTCTCCTTCGCGAACCCGCCCCTGCCTCCCCGGGTGGTCGCGGCCGCGGTGGTCCGGGCCGCGCGCACCGGCGCCGCGGAGATCCTCGTCCCCGGCGTGAGCGGCCTCGCGGCACGGATCGCGGCGGCCTTCCCCCGGCTGCTCCTGTGGCTCCTCCCCTTCCTGCGCCGCGCCGGGGCGAGGCGGATGGCGCGGTTGCGATCCTCCGGGCGGTGACCCGCGCGTTCGTCTTGCACCGGCCCTTGCGTCCGGGCAAAGTGCGCCCGTGCGCGACACCCTCTACGATCAGGTTCCCTACCGCATCCCCGAGATCGAGCACCGCTACGGGGAGAACGTCCATCTGCTCGCCGACCCGCTGCTCCTCGACCTGCTCGCCAAGCTCGCGGCGAAGGAGACCGAGCAGCCCGCGGTGAACAACCTGGTGGTCGACATCTACCGGGGGCTCTCCCGCGTGGTGCTGAACGCCGAGTTCCCGCGCCGCGTGGTGGAGGTGCCCACCCGGATGATCGACCACACGCCCGAGGGGGTCTGGCGAGGCCAGATCCTCGAGCCGGAGACCCGGGCGGTCACGGTCAACATCGCCCGCGCCGGCGCCGTGCCCTCGCACACCGTGTACGGGCTTCTCAACACCGTGCTGATCCCGAAGCTGGTGCGCCAGGACCACATCATCATGAGCCGGATGCTCGGCGCGGCCGACCAGGTGGTGGGAGCCGGCATCGGCGGGATGAAGATCGGCGGCGACGTGGAGGGGGCCTACCTGCTCTTCCCCGACCCGATGGGCGCGACCGGCTCGTCGCTCTCCATGGCCCTCGACACCTACAAGAAGAAGGTCCCCGGGACGGCGCGGAAGATCATCGCGCTCCACCTCGTGGTGACGCCCGAGTACCTGAAGCGGATGAGGAAGGACCACCCGGAGCTGGTGGTCTACGCGGTCCGGCTCGACCGCGGTCTCTCCCCGGAGAAGGTGAAGGGCACGGTGCCGGGCACGTTCTGGGACGAGGAGAAGGGGCTGAACGACCACGACTACATCGTCCCCGGGGCCGGCGGCCTCGGCGAGGTGATGAACAACGCGTGGGTTTGACGGCGCCGGCTTCAGCCGGCGCTGGAACCATCACGGAACCGTTCCGAAAAGGGGAAGGCCCCGATCGCTCTCGCGATCGAGGCCCCCTCGAGCTTCACCTGAAGCGAAATCCTACGCCATCGGCTTGTCGAGCACCGCGACCAGGTCCTTCACGGCCTTGACCGACTTGTCCATCATGGCCTGCTCCTCGGCGTCGAGCTTCACCTCGAGGATCCGCTCGGCCCCGCCGGCGCCGATGACCACCGGCACGCCGACGTAGAGCCCCTTCACGCCGAACTCGCCGTTCAGGTAGACGCAGGTGGGCAGGACGCGCTTCGAGTCCTTGAGGAACGACTCGGCCATGGCGATGGCCGACGAGGCCGGCGAGTAGAAGGCCGACCCGGTCTTGAGCAGCGCCACGACCTCGCCACCGGCGCCGCGGGTGCGCTTCACCATCGCGGCCATGCACTCCTTGGCCTTGGCGGCGTCGCCGTACTTCTTCTCGAGCAGCTCCATCACCGGGACGCCGCAGACCGCCGTGTAGCGGACGAGCGGGACCATGTCGTCGCCGTGGCCGCCCAGGGTGACCGCGGTGACGTCCTTCACGGAGACGCCGAGCTCCCAGGCGATGAAGGCGGCGAAGCGGGCCGAGTCGAGCACGCCGGCCTGGCCCACCACCATGTGGTGCGGGAGGCCGGTGAGGCGCTGACAGAGCGTGACCATCGCGTCGAGCGGGTTGGAGATCACGATGACGAAGGCCTTGGGGGCGTGCTGCTTGATGCCCTCGGACACCGCCGTCATGATCTTGGAGTTCACCGCGATGAGGTCGTCGCGGCTCATGCCCGGCTTGCGGGGCAGGCCGGCGGTGACGATGACCACGTCGGAGCCGGCGATGTCGGCGTAGCTGTTCGTGCCCTTCACGCTCACGTCGAACCCGTCTACCGGCGCGGCCTCGGCGATGTCGAGGGTCTTGCCCTGGGGCAGCCCCTCCACGATGTCGAAGAGCACCACGTCACCGAGTTCGCGCAGCGCGCAGAGCTGGGCCAGCACGCCGCCGATCTGCCCGCCGCCGATCAACGCAATCTTCTTCCTCGCCATGGTCGTTCTCCTTCGGGATGGTGGTACGTGGGGGTGGGACTACGGCATGCCATCGATGATGGCGTTCAGCGTGGAACTGGGGCGCATCGCCTTCCCGGTCTTGACCGGATCCGGCTGGTAGTAGCCGCCCAGGTCCTGCGGCTTGCCCTGGGCGCCGATGAGTTCCGCGTTGATCCTGGCCTCGTTCTCCTGCAGCGCCTTCGCCACCGGGGCGAAGCGGGCCTTCAGCGCGGCGTCCTTGTCCTGTGCGGCCAGCGCCTCGGCCCAGTACATGGCCAGGTAGAAGTGGCTGCCGCGGTTGTCGATCTCGCCCACCTTGCGGGCCGGCGACTTGTTGGTGTCGAGGAACTTGCCGACGGCCTGGTCGAGGGTCTCGCAGAGCACCGCTGCCTTGGCGTTCTTGGTCGTCGCCGCGATGTGCTCCAGCGAGGCGCCCAGCGCGGAGAACTCGCCCAGCGAGTCCCAGCGGAGGTAGCCCTCCTTCTGGAACTGCTGCACGTGCTTGGGGGCCGAGCCGCCCGCACCCGTCTCGAAGAGCCCGCCACCGGCGAGCAGCGGGACGATGGAGAGCATCTTGGCCGAGGTGCCGATCTCCAGGATGGGGAAGAGGTCGGTGAGGTAGTCGCGGAGCACGTTGCCGGTGACCGAGATGGTGCTCTCCCCCCTGCGGATGCGCTCCAGCGAGACCTTCATCGCCTCGACCGGCGCGAGGATGCGGATGTCGAGCCCCGTCGTGTCGTGCTCCTTCAGGTACTTCTCCACCTTGGCGATCACCTGCCGGTCGTGGGCCCGGTTCCGGTCGAGCCAGAAGAGAGCCGGCCAGCCGGAGGCGCGGGCGCGCGTCACCGCCAGCTTCACCCAGTCGCGGATGGGGATGTCCTTCGCCTGGCACATGCGGAAGATGTCGCCCGTCTCGACCTTCTGCTCGAGGAGCGTGGCGCCCGTGGCGTCGTCGACCACGCGGATCACGCCGTCCGACGGTGCGAAGAAGGTCTTGTCGTGCGAGCCGTACTCCTCGGCCTGCTGCGCCATGAGCCCCACGTTGGGCACGCTGCCCATGGTGGCCGGGTTGAACGCGCCGTTCTTCCGGCAGTCGTCCATGATCTCCCGGTACATCGTGGCGTAGCAGCGGTCGGGGATCATCGCCTTCGTGGCGGCGAGCTTGCCCTCCGTGTTCCACATGCAGCCCGACTCGCGGACCACCACCGGCATCGAGGCGTCGACGATGATGTCGTTCGGCACGTGCAGGTTGGTGATGCCCTTGTCCGAGTCCACCATGGCGAGCGAGGGGCGGTTCGCGTAGGTGGCCTGGATGTCGGCCTCGATCTCGGCGCGCTTCGCCTGGGGGAGCACCTGGATCTTCTTGAGGAGGTCGCCGAGGCCGAGCCTCTGGTCCACGCCGGCCTGCCGGAGCGCCTCGGCGTGCTTCTCGAAGACATCCCTGTAGAAGACGGTGACCGCGTGGCCGAACATGACGGGGTCGGAGACCTTCATCATGGTGGCCTTGAGGTGCAGCGAGAGCAGCACGCCGTCCCTCTTCGCCTCGTCGATCTGGTCGGCGTAGAACTTCCGGAGCGCCTTCACGCTCATCTTCGTGGTGTCGATGATTTCGCCGGCGAGCAGCGCGGCCTTCTTCTTCAGGACGGTGACCTTGCCGGCCGCGTCGACGAACTCGATGCGGTAGTCGGTGGCCTTGTCGAGCGTGAGGGCATTCTCGTTGCCGTAGAAGTCACCCTCGGTCATGTGCGCGACGTGGGCCTTGGAGTCGGTCGTCCAGGCGCCGAGCTTGTGCGGCTTCTTCTTCGAGAAGGCCTTCACGGCGGGAGGGGAGCGCCGGTCGGAGTTGCCCTCGCGGAGCACCGGGTTCACGGCGCTTCCGAGGCACTTCTGGTACCGGGCGAAGATGGCCTTCTCCGCGTCGTCCTTCGGGACCTCGGGGTAGTTCGGGACGGCGAAGCCATGCGCCTGCAGCTCGGCGATGGCCTCCTTGAGCTGGGGGACGGAGGCCGACACGTTGGGCAGCTTGATGATGTTCGCGTCCGGGGTCTTGGCGAGATCGCCGAGCTGGCCGAGGAAGTCGGGCATGCGCTGCTCCGGCTTCAGGAAGTCGCCGAAGTTGGCGATGATGCGGCCAGCCACCGAGATGTCTCGGGTCTCGACCTCGACGCCGGTACCCTTCGTGAACGCCTGGACGATGGGGAGCAGCGAGAAGGTCGCGAGGGCAGGGGCCTCGTCGATCTGCGTCCAGATGATCTTCGACGTCTTGGTGGTCATTCCGTCTCCTTGGGACGAGGGGGTGCCGGGCGTCTGTCCTGGCTTCTCGACGCAGGGCCCCGGATGGCTTTGGGTCCTTGCTAGACACCAAGTCTCGCCTGCGGTGTCAAGGCGGAAACCGGGTCTCGTGGGCCGAGCGGGTCGGGATCGGCCGGGGGTACGTCCGCTCAGGGTCCCTCCGCAGGCGGACCCCCGAGCGCCCAGGTGGCGGCCCGGCGCAGCGATCGCCAGAGGGTCCGGGCGAGGAGCGCCAGGGTGGCGAGGAGGGCCAGGGCGAGCGCCAGGGCCACCCAGGGATGGCTCCAGACGAGCCAGGCCATCCCGGCGACGGTGGAGACCTCCGCCCCGGTGGCCACGGCGTTGGAGACCGGCTCGGGGGAGGCGTCGATGGCGGTCCGGAGCTTGAGCTTGGTGACCGTCGTGGCCGCCCCGAGCGAGCCCCCGAGCAGGCCGGCCACGATCACCAGGGCCGGGTTCGCCCCCCATGTGGCGAGCACCGCGAGCAGCGCCGCCGCCACCGGACGGATGGCCAGGTGGACGGCCTCCCACGCCGTGGCCAGGCCCGGGACGAGCGAGGCGGCCACCTCGAGCACGGTGAGCCCGAGCGCCACCCCGATCACCCACGGGTTCTGGAGGACGTGGAGCCCCTCCGGGAGGGTCACCCACCCGAGCCGGCCGGCGGCGCCGGTGAAGGCCACCGTGGAGTAGAGGCTGACGCTCGACGACCAGGCGATGCCGAGGGCCGAGGCGAGGGCCGTCAGGGGGGACATCGGGGCATCTTACAGCGCCGTCCCTCGCTACGCCGGGATCCCCTCGAACAGCACCGACGAGAGATACCGCTCCCCGGCGTCGGGCAGGATGGTCACGACGAGCTTCCCCTGGTTCTCCGGCCGCGACGCCACCTTCACCGCGGCCACCACCGCCGCACCGCAGGAGATGCCGCAGGTGATCCCCTCCTCGCGGTGGAGCCGCCGCGCCATCTCCACGGCCTCCTCGTTCGTGACCTGCGCCACCTCGTCCACGAGCCCGAGGTCGAGGACCTCCGGCTTGAAGCCGGCGCCGATGCCCTGGATCTTGTGGGGCCCCGGCTTCACCGGCTCCCCGGCGCGGGTCTGGGTGAGCACCGGCGACGCCGTGGGCTCGACGGCCACCGTCCAGACCGCCTTGTGCTTCTCGTTCTTGAGGTAGCGGGACACGCCGGTGATGGTGCCGCCGGTGCCCACGCCCGCCACGAAGACGTCCACCTTGCCGTCGGTGTCCCGCCAGATCTCCGGGCCGGTGGTCTCGAAGTGGATGCGCGGGTTGGCGGGGTTCTCGAACTGGTGGGGCATCCAGTACTTCTTCGGATCGCCGGCGACGATCTCCTTCGCCCTGGCGATGGCGCCCGACATCCCCTTCGCACCCTCGGTGAGGACGAGCTCGGCCCCGAAGGCGCGGAGCATCCGGCGCCGCTCGAGCGACATCGTCTCCGGCATGGTGAGGATGATCGGGTAGCCGCGGGCCGCGGCGACGAAGGCCAGCGCGATGCCGGTGTTCCCGGAGGTAGGCTCGACGAGGGTGACGTCCCGCGAGCCGGGCGTGAGGATGCCCTTCTGCTCGGCGTCCCAGATCATGGCGGCGCCGATGCGGCACTTCACCGAGTAGGCGGGGTTGCGCCCCTCGATCTTGGCGACGATGGTGGCCGGGAGCCCCTTCGAGATCCGGTTCAGCCGGACGAGTGGCGTGTTCCCGATGGAGCGGCTGTTGTCCTCGTAGATCGGCATGGCGTTCCTCTCCTCTGGGCTTCCTGGCCCGTTCAGATGTTGAAATCGGTCGAGCCCGAGGCCGCCTGGACGCGCCGGACCAGGTCCTCGAGCGTGACGCCGTCGAGCGACGCCGACAGGGCGTGCTCCGCCTCTGTCCACAGCTGGTGAAGTGCGCG
>CAIOAK010000123.1 GCA_903855945.1 uncultured Anaeromyxobacter sp. | reverse complement strand
TCGAAGGAGAAGAGGCCGCCGCCGCCCCGCTCGGGCATGTCCACCTCGCGCGCCGCTTCGCCCCAGCGTGCGAGTAGCACGGGGAGTGAAGCAGGGTCGATTCCGCGGCGGGCGAGTGTACTGTGCATACGTTCAGAGGATCGCATGTGCCCCTGACACTGACGCAGTGGCGCGCCTTCGGTAGCGCCCCCTCCGGCCCATCGTCAACCCCTCCGCCTCCCCCGGTTGACGACTCCACCCATCCGGGTATCCTCCGGCCTCATGTGCGACACCCGCCCAGCACTTCCCCCCGGAATCGAGCCCCTGCCCGCCGACGAGGCCCGCCGCCTCATCCGGCTCACGTCGGGCCCCGACTTCGAGGCGCTCCTCGACCGCGCCGCGGCAGTCCGTCACGCGGTCCACGGGGACGAGGTGAGCCTCTGCGGCATCACCAACGCCAAGTCGGGCTCCTGCCCGGAGGACTGCGGCTTCTGCTCCCAGTCGGCCCACTTCCCGGAGGCCGACGCCCCCGCCTTCGCCCTCCTCACCGCCCGTGAAATCGTCGAGCAGGCCAAGGCGGCCGAGGCGGCCGGCGCCCGCGAGTTCTCCATCGTCTGCAGCGGCACCCGCGTCTCGAAGGAGGAGGAGCTCGCCACCATCGAGGAGGCCATCCGGCTCATCAAGGCGGAGACCACGGTGGAGCCCTGCGCCTCGCTCGGGCTCATGCGCGAGAAGGACATGGCGCGGCTCAAGGCGGCCGGGCTCATGCACCTGCACCACAACCTGGAGACCGCCCCCAGCCATTTCGGGAACGTCTGCACCACCCACACCTTCGAGGAGCAGCTCGCCACGATCCGCACCGCCAAGGCGCAGGGGTTGAAGCTCTGCACCGGCGGCATCCTCGGGATGGGGGAGAGCCCGGAGCAGCGGGTCGAGCTCGCCGAGGTTCTGCGCGACCTCGACGTGGACTGCGTCCCGGTGAACTTCCTGAACCCGCGCCCCGGCACGCCCATGGCCCACGTGAAGGCCATCACCGCCGAGGAGTGCCTGGCGGCCGTGGCGGTCTACCGGCTCATGATGCCCACCGCCCACCTCTTCGTGATGGGCGGACGGGAAGTGAACCTGGGCGGGCGGCAGGAGGAGATCTTCCGCGCCGGCGCCAACGGCACCATGGTGGGCAACTACCTGACGAGCGCGGGGAAGACCCCCGAGCAGGTGGTCGAGATGATCACCGGCCAGGGCATGAGCGTCCGCTCCACGCCCGAGCCGGAGCGCTGGGCCTTCCACGGCGAGGCTCCCGCCGAAACCCGGTGGAACCGGCGCGTCACCGAACCGGGGCGCCGCTCGCTCCGCGTGGTCCGAGGACAGGGAACGTGACCCACAAGGCGCTCGACTGGATCCCCGAAGAACTGGATGCCCTGGAGGCGGGGGCGCTTCGCCGCCGGCTCGAGCCGATGGGCACGGCCCAGGGGCCGGTCGTCGAGCTCGACGGGCGCAAGCTCGTGAACCTCTGCTCCAACGACTACCTGGGTCTCGCGGCCCATCCGCGCGTGGTGCGCGCAGCCGCCGAGGCGGCCCGGCGGTTCGGCGCCGGCGCGGGTTCGGCGCGGCTCGTGGTCGGCGACTTCCAGCTCCACCACGAGCTCGAGGCGCGGCTCGCCCGGATGAAGGGGACCCCGTCGGCGCTCCTCTTCTCGTCGGGCTACCACGTGAACGCGGGGGTGCCCGGCGCGCTCGTGGGGGCCGGCGACGACATCTTCTCCGACGAGTGGAACCACGCCTCGATCATCGACGGATGCCGCCTCTCCCGCGCCGAGGTGAAGGTCTACCGCCACCGGGACGTCGGCATGCTGGAGGAGCTGCTCGCCGGGTCGCGCGCGCGGCGCAAGCTCGTCGTCACCGACGCGGTCTTCGGGATGGACGGGGACGCGGCGCCGCTGCGGGAGATCGTCACCCTGAGTGAACGACACGGGGCCATGCTCTACGTGGACGAGGCCCACTCCACGGGTGTTCTCGGCGCGACCGGGGCCGGGCTCGCCGAGGCGCTCGGGGTCACCGACCGGGTGGACGTGATGATGGGCACGCTCGGCAAGGCGCTCGGCAGCTTCGGCGCCTTCGTGGCCGGGACCCGGCCGCTCACCGACTGGCTCGTGTACCGGGCCCGCACCTTCGTCTTCACGACGGCCCTCCCGCCTGCGTCCGTCGCGGCGGCCATCGCCGCGCTCGACGTGATGGAGTCGGAGCCCCCGCGTCGCGCCCGGCTCGATGCGCTCACGATCCAGATGAAGGCCGGCCTCGAGAAGCTGGGCTTCCCGATGAAGGAGGTCGTCGTGCCCATCTTCCCGGTGATCCTGGGGGAGGAGGCGAGGGCGCTCGAGGTCTCGCGGAGGCTGCGCGAGCAGGGCTACCACGTGAAGGCCATCCGCCCGCCCACGGTCCCTCCCGGGACGAGCCGGCTCCGGGTGTCCCTCACGGCGAGTCACATGCCGGAGCAGGTGGAGGGGTTCCTGGCCGCGCTCCGGGGGTGCGTCTGAAGGACCGAGCGGCCGCGCCGCGCCCGACCTGATATCCTGTCGGGGTTGCGGAGCTCTTCTACCATGACGTTCTGGCGGCCCTGCGGGGCGCGTCGGTCAGACACGTGATCGTCGGCGGGATGGCCGCGAACCTCCAGGGCGTGCCCCGGTTCACCTCCGACCTCGACGTGGCCGTCGCGATCGAGGACGGGTCCATTGGCCGAGCCGCGGAGGTCCTTCGCGGCCTCGGGCTTGCTTGCCGGCTACCGGTGACCCATGCGGAGCTGAATCATCCGGAGACGGTTCGTTCCTGGATAGCGGAGCGCGACTTCCAGGCGATCACATTCGTGGATCCGAAGGAGCCTTTGAGGGAGGTAGACCTCGTCCTCGCTTCCCCCGTTCCATTCGAGGAGATCGAGCGCATGGCCGACCGGATGTCGGCCGGGGGTGTCGAGCTCGCCGTTGCAAGCATCGAAACCCTCATCCGGATGAAGACGGGCACGGGCCGAAAGCAGGATGCCTCGCTCGGATTCGAGCATCACCACTCGGACGAGGAACTCCGCGCCTACGCGCGACTCACAGCCGAGCAGAAGATGCGATGGCTCCACGACGCGTGGCGCTTCACCGCCGACTTCCTTCCCGCGTCACGCCGCGAAGCCTGGATGAAGATGCGAAAAGGCGAGGCCTGATCACCGGAACCTGGCCACGGAGGAACCCTCGATGCCCCCGCCCAGCCCCCACGCCGTCTTCGCCGCCGCCGCCGGAGTTCCCGCCACCGTGAAGCGCCTCCCCCGGCCGCTCGTGAAGCTCATCGGCCTCTTCATGCCGCTGCTGCGCGAGGTGGAGGAGATGCTCTACCAGTGGGAGGAGCCGTTCGTGGCGGACGACCGGGCCTTCCGCGCCCGGTTCGGCGTCCTCCCGACGTCGCAGGAAGATGGCGCGCGGAAGACGGTGGAGTGGGCCCGCTCGGCCTTCCGCACCTGAACCTACACCCGCTCCACCTGATACCCCGCTGCTCGCAGCGCCCCCAGGATCTCCTCCACGTGGTCCAGCCCGCGCGTCTCCAGCGTGAGGAGCAGCGCCGTGTCCCCGAACTTCTCGGAGAAGGCACGGGAGTGGTGGACCTCGATGACGTTGGCCCGCAGCCCGGAGATGATCCCCGACACGATGGTGAGCTGCCCCGGCTTGTCGAGCAGCCGGATGTTGATGCGGACGAGCCGCCCGTCCTTCACGAGGCCCCGCTCGATGACCCGGGCCACCACGTTGACGTCGATGTTGCCGCCGGAGACGACCGAGCAGACCCGCTTCCCTGCGAGCGACGGCAGCTTGTGGTGCATGAGCGCCGCCACCCCCACGGCCCCCGCGCCCTCCGCCACCGTCTTCTCCTGCTCGAGGAGGTAGAGGATGGCCGAGGCGATCTCCTCCTCGCTCACCGTGATGACGTCGTCCACGAGCGACTGGACGTGGTCGAAGGTGATCTCGCCGGCCCGGCGCACCGCGATGCCGTCCGCCAGCGTGCTCGCGGGGTCGAGGGTCACGAGCTCGCCCGCCTCCAGGGCGGCCTGCATGCAGGGCAGGACCTCGGCCTCCACCCCGATCACTTTCACCGAGGGTGAAATAGCCTTCACCGCCACCGCCACGCCCGACACGAGCCCGCCGCCCCCCACCGGCACGAGCACCGCGTCGAGCCCGGGCACCTGCTCCAGGACCTCCAGCCCCAGCGTCCCCTGGCCGGCGATGATCTCCTCGTCGTCGAAGGGGTGGACGAAGGTGAGCCCTTCCTCCCGCTCCATCCGGCGCGCCTCCGAGTAGGCCTCGTCGTAGTTGGCCCCGGCGAGCACCACCCGGGCGCCGTGACCACGGGTGCGGGCCACCTTCATGATGGGCGTGGTCTCCGGCATCACGATGGTGGCCGCGATGCCCAGCCGCCCCGCGTGATAGGCGACGGCCTGCGCGTGGTTGCCGGCGGAGGCGGCGATGAGGCCGCGCGCCCGCTCGGCGGGGCCGAGGAGCAGGAGCTTGTTCAGGGCGCCCCGTTCCTTGTAGGCGCCCGTCATCTGCAGGTTGTCGAGCTTGAGGTACGCCTGCGTGCCCGAGACCCGCGAGAGGGTCTCGGTGCGCGCGCAGGGGGAGAGATAGATGGCGTCGCGGACGCGTTCCCGCGCCGCCTTCACGTCCTCGAGCTGGACCACCGACCGAGGCTATCGGCTCGACAGGCGCCGCGCCAGTTCCACGCGGTTTCGAACCCCCAGCTTGTCGAAGATGGTCTTCAGGTGGCTCTTCACGGTCTGCGGCGCGATGGTGAGCCGCTCGGCGACCTCGCGGCTGCGCAGCCCGTCGGAGACGAGGAGGGCGACCTCGCGCTCCCGGTGGGTCAGGCCGTCGGAGGTGGCCTCCTCGACCTGGGCGGGCCCGTCCACGACGGCGGGCAGCATCTCCCGCCAGAGGTGGAACTGCGTCCGCCCCATCCCGACCGCTGTGGCCTCCACCCGGAGCCGCTCGCCGGCGTGCTCCATGACGAGCGTCCGGCGCACCCCGGGCTGGCCGGACTGGGCGCCGCCGGCGAGTCCCCGAAGCTCGGCGGGCACGGCGGAACCTTCCGCCGCCTCCGGCCAGAAGGCGTGGAGTATCTCCTCACCAGCGCGGTCGCAGTGCAGCAGGCCGTCCGATTCCGAATGGACCGATGCCCCCCTGGGCAGAATCCGTGCGTTGGCGCGCATCATCATGACCATCCCCCCTGAAGAATTGTGTAACTCACACAAGGAATTCTAATACCTACACGCGCGGACGGCAGCGAAGATTCCCTCGAAAGAGGCGACGGCGTTGAAATGAGATTTGACCACCGATAGGGTCCGGTCCCGATGAGCGAACGAGGAGGACCCGTCGAACAGGCAACCCCCCGCGATTCCGCGGGATCTGACATCTCCGCACGCCTCGTCCTGCTCCTCGCCGTCGCGGCCGCCGGAACGGTCGCGAACCTCTACTACGCCCAGCCGCTCCTCCCCGAGATGGCCCGGTCCCTACGGGTGACCGCCGCCCAGGTGGGCTGGGTGCCCGTGCTGACGCAGGTGGGGTATGCGCTGGGGCTCTTCCTCTTCGTGCCGCTGGGCGACGCCGTGGAGCGGCGCAGGCTCATCCTGCTCCTGGTCGTCGCGTCCGCGGTGGCGCTCGTCGCGGCCGCCGTGGCCCAGGGAGTGGTCTCTCTCGCAGTGGCCTGCCTGGCGGTCGGCTTCCTCACGGTCACCCCGCACGTGGCGGTCCCCCTCGCCGCCCACCTCGCGGCCCCCAGCCAGCGCGGCCGCGTCCTCGGGCTCATCATGAGCGGGGTGCTGGCCGGCATCCTGCTCGCCAGGACCTTCTCCGGCCTCATCGGAGGGGCCTTCGGCTGGCGGGCCGTCTACGGGGTCGCAGCGGTCGGAATGCTGGTGCTGGCGGTCGGCCTCGCGCGGCTCCTCCCCGTGGCCCCTCCGGAGCGTGCCGTCCGGTACGGAAGCCTGCTCGCGTCGATGGGGCCGCTCGTCCGGGACGAGGCGGAGCTGCGGCTGCCGTCCTTCATCGGCGCCATGGGCTTCGCGTCGTTCAGCGTCTTCTGGACCACGCTCGCCTTCTTCCTCGAGACCCCGCCCTACCACTGGGGCGCGGAGGGGGCGGGGCTCTTCGGCCTCATCGGTCTCTCGGGGGCCTTCGCGGCGCCGCTGGTGGGGCGGCTCGCCGACCGGCGCGGGGCGCGCTTCGCCACGGGGCTCGCGCTCTTCCTGGCGCTCGGCTCCTGGGGCGTCCTCGTGCTCCTGGGGCGCAACCTCGTCGGGCTCATCGTGGGCATCGTGCTGCTCGACGTGGGGATCCAGTCGGCCCACGTGGCCAACCTGGCCCGCGTCCACGCGCTCGACCCGGCCGCACGCAGCCGCCGCAACACCGTCTACATGGTGAGCTACTTCGTGGGGGGCGCGCTCGGAACGTGGATCGGCGTCCGGGCCTGGACCCGCTTCGGCTGGGCCGGCACCTGCGCCGCGGGGGCGGGGTTCATCCTGCTCGGGCTCGTGGGGTGGGCGAGGCGGGGGAAGCCGGGCCGCCAGGCCCAGATCGTCGGTCGCGCTCCTCCCGGATCGCCTGGGCAGGGGAAACGGAGAGATTCGCTCGCGGCCGGGACCTGAGGCGCTCACGCATCACCTCGAGCGTGGGCCGCTCGGCGATGCGCCGGGCCTCGCGGGCCAGCATCTCCGACAGTGCGCGATCTTCGCGGGAGATCATTTTCGGCATGGAGGAAGCAATCGCACGCGTGGTGGCCCTGTCAACCCACCCCCTACCTCAGCTCCACCTCGAACCCCAGCCGCCGCGCCGCCTCGATGAACTCGTCCGACGGCGAGACCTTCTCCCTCGCCTTCATGCGGGTCTCGCTCTTCTCCGGGATGACCACCCGGACGCTCACCGGGCATCCGCCGGCGTGGCGGCCGAGGAGCGCCCGCAGCGCGGTGGCGGTCTCCGGCCGGAACCGATCCGCGTCCACCCGCAGCAGAACCTCGGAGGTCTTCTGGTTGCGGACGTGGGAGAGGAGCTCGATGTCGGAGGCGACGATCTCGGCCGAGGGGTGCTCCTCGTCCCGCTGGTTGATGCGCACCTCGCCGTGGACGAGCAAGGGCTCGTCGCTCTTCACGGCCATCTCCCAGTCGGTCCAGCCCTTCTGCGCCGGCCGGTTCCCCTGCGCGGCCCGCCCGCCCCAGCAGATGACCTCCACCGAGCCGGACAGGTCCTCGAGGGCGAAGAAGCCGAAGCGGGTGCCCTTCTCCTTGTTCTGCCGCTCGCGCAGGTCGCGCACCACGCCCACCACCGAGACCTTGTCCCCCTGCCGCTTCCCCTGCACCTGGGCGCAGTTGGTGGATGCGTAGCGTCGCGCCTCCTTCTCGTAGCCGGCCAGCGGGTGGCCGGTGATGTAGAAGCCGAGCGCCTCCTTCTCGGCGCCGAGCCGGACCCGCTCCGGCCACTCGGAGACCTCGACGTCCCCCACGTGGTCGCCGGGCTGCGGGTAGCGGGGCTTCGCCTCCGCCACCGGCATGGCCCCGAAGAGGCTCACCTGTCCGCTCTGCCGGTCGGCGTGGGCCGACGAGCCGGCCGACAGCGCCGCGTCGATGCCGGCGTGGAGCTGCCAGCGCGCCACCCCCTCGAAGTCGAAGGCGCCGCTCTTCACGAGCGCCTCGATCACCTTCTTGTTCACCCGGCGTGGATCGATGCGGCTGCAGAAGTCGAAGAGGCTCTTGAACGGCCCGCCGTCGTCCCGGGCCGCCAGCACCGCCTCCACCGCGCTGTCGCCCACCCCCTTCACCGCACCCAGACCGAAGCGGATGCGCCCGTTCGTCTGTCCGTCCCGGGGCGGCAGGGCCGTGAAGGAGGCCGCCGACTCGTTCACGTCGGGTGAAAGGACCTCGATGCCCGACTGGCGGGCGCCGAAGATGTGGGCCACCACCTTGTCGGTGTTGGCGGCCTCGCTGGTGAGGAGCGCGGCCATGAACTCGACCGGGTAGTGGGCCTTCAGCCAGGCCGTCTGCACGGTGAGGAAGCCGTAGGCCGCCGAGTGGCTCTTGTTGAAGCCGTAGGCGGCGAACTTCTCCATCATGTCGAAGATGCCGCCGGCCACCGCGTCGTCCACGCCGTTCGCCACGCAGCCGGCCACGAATCCGGCCCGCTCGTCGGCCATGGCCTCGGCCTTCTTCTTGCCCATGGCGCGGCGGAGGTTGTCGGCCCGTCCCAGGCTGTAGCCGGCCAGCACCTGGGAGATCTGCATCACCTGCTCCTGGTAGACGATGACGCCGTAGGTCTCCTGGAGGATGGGCTCGAGCTTCTCGTGGGGGTAGCGGACCTTCTCCTTGCCCAGCTTGCGGTCGATGTAGACGTCCACCATGGTGCGGCCGTCCTCGAGCTTCTGGTCGAGGGGGCCGGGGCGGAAGAGCGCGCCGGCGGCGATGACGTCGTCGAAGCGCGAGGGCTTCATCTTCGTCACCATGTTGGTGAAGCCTTCCGACTCCATCTGGAAGACGCCGTCGGTGTCGCCCCGGGCGATGAGCTCGAAGACCGCCGGGTCGTCGATGGGGATGTCCTCGGCGGCGAGGCCTGCCCGGTCTGGATGGTTCTTGCGGACCCGCTTCAGCGCCTCGTCGATGACGGTGAGGGTCTTCAGGCCCAGGAAGTCGAACTTGACGAGCCCCGCCTTCTCCGCGTCGTCCTTGGAGAACTGCGAGACCAGCATGTCCGACTTGTCGTCCTTGTAGACCGGCACGTACTCCCAGAGCGGGCGGTCGGCGATGACCACGCCGGCGGCGTGCAGGCCGGCCTGCCGGTTCAGCCCCTCGAGCGCCATGGCGATGTCGAGGATGTCCCGGGTGGTCACCTTGCGCTGCGTGCCGTCGGGCTCGGTCCACTCCTTCACGAGGGTGGGCTTCTCGTGGAGCTCGGCGAGGCGCGGCTCGATCTCGATGCACTCCTTGAGCAGCTTCGACTTGCCCTGCACCGGCTCGGGCACGAGCTTGGCGATGCGGTCCCCCTCGGCGAAGGGGAGCCCCATGACGCGGACCACGTCGCGGATCACCGAGCGGGCCTTGAGCGAGCCGAAGGTGATGATCTGCCCGACCTTGTCCTTGCCGTACTTGCCGGCGACGTAGTGGATGACCTCGTCGCGCCGGTCCTGGCAGAAGTCCACGTCGAAGTCGGGCATGGAGACCCGCTCCGGGTTGAGGAAGCGCTCGAAGAGGAGGTTCCAGCGGATGGGGTCGAGATCGGTGATGCGCAGCGACCAGGCCACGATGGAGCCGGCGCCGGAGCCGCGCCCCGGGCCCACCGGAACCTGCTTCCCCTTGGCCCAGTTGATGAAGTCCTGGACGATGAGGAAGTAGCCGGAGAAGCCCTTGTTGCAGATGATCCCCACCTCGGTCTCGAGCCGCTGCCGGTAGGCGTCCCGGTCGTGGGGGTACTTGCCCTCGATCTCCCGGAAGCGACGGTCGAGCCCCTCGCGGGCGAGCTTGCCGAGCCAGTCGTCCTCGGTGACGTTCTCCGGGAGCTGGAAGCGGGGCAGGTAGGACTCCCCGAGCTTCAGCTCCACGTTGCACATCTCGGCGATGCGCACCGTGTTGGCGATGGCCTCCTTGAACTGCGGGAGCGATGTCCGCATCTCCTGAGGGGAGGCGATGAAGAGGCCGTCGGTCTTGTGGTGCATGCGCCGCGGGTCGGCGAGCGTCTTGTTGGACGCGATGCACATGAGGACTTCGTGGGCCTGGGCGTCGCGACGATCGACGTAGTGGGCGTCGGCGGTGGCGACGAGCGGGATGTCCTCGCTCTCCCCGAGCTCGGCGAGGCGCGCGTTCACCTCGAGCTGCTCGGCCATGCCGTTCGACTGGACCTCGAGGAAGAA
Organism: uncultured Anaeromyxobacter sp.; assembly: GCA_903855945.1. Taxonomy (GTDB): domain Bacteria; phylum Myxococcota; class Myxococcia; order Myxococcales; family Anaeromyxobacteraceae; genus CAIOAK01. The sequence continues at coordinate 1,937 of CAIOAK010000123.1, read as the reverse complement.
GCTGCCCGGCTCGAAGATGTCCCGGTACTCGCGGGCCGCGGCGCGGGCGCCGTCCATGTCCCCCTTGGCGGCGAGGCGCGGGATCTCGCCTCCGAGGCAGGCGGTGAGGCCGACCAGCCCCTTCGCGTGCTCCCGGAGCAGCCCCTTGTCGATGCGGGGGTCGTAGTAGAAACCCTCGGTGTAGGCCATGGACGAGAGGAAGCGCAGGTTGGCCCAGCCCTCGGCGTTCTTGGCCAGCAGGATGAGGTGGCGGGAGATGCGCTCGCTGCGGTCCTGGCGCCCCTTGGGGCCCGCGACGTAGGCCTCCATGCCCAGGATGGGCTTCACGCCGGCCGCCTTGGCGGTCTTGTAGAAGTCGATGGCGCCGAACAGGTTGCCGTGGTCGGTGACGGCCACCGTGTTCATGCTCCGCTCCTTCACGGTGCGGGCGAGGTCGCCGATGCGGATGGCGCCGTCGAGGAGGGAGTAGAGGGTGTGGAGGTGGAGGTGGACGAAATCGGACAAGGTGCGGTGCCTCCGGGGAGCGTTAGATAGCAGGCGGGTCTGACCGCTTCCACCGAACCCAGGAGGTCCCGAAATGTTCAAGAAAATCGTGCTCGTCCTCGTTGTCGTGGTGCTCCTCTTCGGCATCTACGTCGCGACCCGCCCCACCCGCTGGCGCGTCGAGCGGAGCGCAGTGCTCCCGGCGGCGTCGTCGGTGCTCTACCCGAAGGTGGCCGATTTCCAGGCCTGGGACGCCTGGTCGCCCTGGGCGAAGCTCGATCCGGGGATGAAGGTGGACTTCTCGGGCACGCCGGGGACGGTGGGCTCGACCTACCACTGGGTCGGAAACGACAAGGTGGGGGAGGGGAGGATGACCATCCTGGAGCTCATCCCCGACCGGCTGGTCCGCATCAAGCTCCAGTTCGTGAAGCCTTGGGAGCAGGTGAGCACCACCGAGTTCAGCTTCGTCCCGGAGGGGGCGGGGACCAAGGTGACCTGGGCCATGTCCGGGGAAAATGACCTTGTCGGAAAGGCATTTGCGGTCTTCCTCGACATGGACAAGGTGATCGGGCCCGACTTCGAGAAGGGGCTCGCCAAGCTGAAGGCGGAAACGAGCCGGTAGGGCATTCCTGCGATAGTCTCAGGAAATGTTCGCTCACATCATCCTGGCGGTGGCCCTGGCGGCCGAGGCCGACCCCAACGGGCCTTCCTGCAAGCTCTCCGGCGACGTTCTGCGGGCCTACGGCATCGGAACGCCCTGGGCGGAGCTGGCCCGGATGGCGGAGGACGTGGGGGCCGCGCCGCTGCGCCCGGACCTCTTCCAGCGGCCGGGCGACCGGCAGATCGCCATCTGTGCCGACGGGCCGGCGTTGCCGATGGGGCGCCGGGAGGCGGAGGCGAAGGGCGGGACGCTCGACCTGTCGCTCGTACCGGCTTCACTGTCGGTGTATGCGAACACGGCCTACGCGTCGGGGAAGAACGACGGGGCGGTCTGGCAGGGGAAGGGGATCTCGACGCAGCTCTCGGGCGGGCTGCAGTTCAACTGGGGGATCCTGTCGGCCGCGTTCGTGCCCAGCGTGGCGTGGCAGCAGAATGCGGCGTACCAGTTGTTGCCGACCGCGCCAACGTTGAGCCCCTATTCCAATCCGTACTACGGCACCGCCCTCGATGTGCCCCAGCGCTTCGGTGACGCAAACTTCTGGACTCTCTCGCCCGGGCAGAGCTACGTGCAGCTCTCCTACGCCGGCCTCGGCGGCGGCATCTCCACCGAGAACCTCTGGTGGGGGCCGGGGATCCAGAACACGCTCCTCATGACGAACAACGCCGACGGATTCCCCCACGCATTCCTGGGGACGGTGCGGCCGGTGGACATCTGGATCGGGAACCTGGAGGCCGACCTCTGGTTCGGCATGCTCAACCGGTCGAAGTACTTCTACACGCAGGACAACGCATGG
>CAIOAK010000122.1 GCA_903855945.1 uncultured Anaeromyxobacter sp. | reverse complement strand
TACCTCCAGGAAGTCTCTTCGCTGAGACGCCGTCAGTACCTCGAGGCCGAAGTCGTCGATGACCAGTACCTCGGTCTTGGCGAGGCGGCGGAGCACCTGGAAGTAGGTGCCGTCGGCGCGTGCCTGGGCCAGTTCGTCGTATGGCTTCGCGGCGCGCGGCGCGCTCGTGTGCAGCTTCGTCCCCCGCCCCCTCGACTTCCACCCCGACGCCGTCCCCTGCCCGTACCCGCACACCAGCGTGGACGTGGACGAGGTGATCTTCTACCAGCGCGGCGAGTTCACCTCGCGCCGGGGCGTGGGGCCGGGGAGCATCTCGTTCCACCCGGCGGGGGTGCCGCACGGACCGCACCCGGGGGCTTACGAGGCGAGCATCGGGGGGAAGGCGACGAACGAGGTCGCGGTGATGCTCGATTGCTTCGGGGCGCTCAAGATGACGGAGGCGGCGACCGGCGTGGAGGACGCGGGGTACGAGGGGAGTTTCACCGGTCTGTTAACCCCAGCTGCCGGCGCACTTCCCCCATCCCGACGAAGTGGGACAGCATCCTGAAGTTCTTTCGTTCGAATCGGATCCGGCCGGCGACGATGGCGGGGTGGACGTGGATCTCATTCGCGAACTGGACGACCGAAAGGGTCGACGGGTTCTCGCGAACGTCGCTCTCCTCCCACAGCTTCCTCGGGATCAAGGCTTCCTCGGCCCACTCATCCGCCTGAGCCTCCTCGCCTCCTCCGGGTTCGCCCTGGGCGCTCCGCAGGGCAAGGTCATCGAGGAACGCGGCGTCGGCGTCGCCTTCCATGTGTCTCCCGACATGAGCAAGCTCGTGCAGGAGGCAGAACCAGAAGTTGTCCAAACGGTCGTATCGGAGGGTGAGGCCAACCACGGGGGACCCGTCACCGAGCTTGAGGGCGGCGCCGTCGAGATAGGTGCCTGGGAGGTGCGGCACCACGACCAGCGCGATTCCGTGGCTGGCGAGGAACTCCCTGGCAAGGCGGGGCCCCTCCGAAGACCAGCTCAGCTGGCCGACCTCACGAAGGAAGGCCGGCGTGACGGCGCCTGCCCGGTACGCACCGTCCCGGCGATTCTCGCTTGCCGTGGCGAGGACCTGCCAGCACCACGCCTTCAGCGCGTAGGGATTGCTCTTCGAGTTCGCACGGGCATGGTCGCGCTTCCTGAAGAGAGCGAGCGATGCCACATCGGGACCCCCTGCGCGAGCGATCAGTCCGGCGATGAGCTCGTCGGCGTGCGCTGCAAGATCCCGAACCTTCGGGATCCACCCGAGCCTCGCCATCTCCTTCAGCGGGAATTTTCGAGACTCGGTCCCCCCGCCCGGCGAGCCAGGGCCTTCGTCCTCCTGTCGAAGCAACACTTCCGCAGGAATCCCGAGGTGCTCGTGCAGTGAGCGGGCCATCCGCATCGTCAAGGGTCGCTTCCCGGACAGGACCTCGGACACTTTCGCTCGGCTCCCGATGAACGGGACGAGGTCTCGAGGCGAGAGGCCCGCCTGCTCCATGCGGAACTCGATCGCGGCGACCGGGCTCGGATGGCCCATCGGCACGTTCCTGTCCTCGTAGTGCTCCACGAGATCGACGAGGACATCCAGCTCGTCGCCCGAGGGAGTCCCCGGCTTCGCATCCATGAGCGCACCGATGCGATCGAGCGCGGCCCGATGATCGGCCTTGGTTCGAATCGGCTTGATGGCGGCCATGTCAAACTCCCCTGACGTCGACGGCGTCGTACTGCTCGTGCGTCCCGATGAAGCGGATGAGGACGACCCGGTACGGGTAGTTGATGCGAACAACGAGGCGGTAGTCGTTTCCCTTGATGTTGAAGACGACCCGGTCGCCGACGAAGCTCGCGCTGCGGTACATCTCCTTCACCTTCGCGGGAGTGCCCCAGTTCGCCTTCTCGACCTCCCGGTACCACGCCAGAAGGGGCTGCTCGGCATCGGGATGCCGCTGCCAGAACTTCCGAAGGGTGCTCTTGGCGAGGATTCGCACGCGAAGCTACATTGCTCCCGTTACGGTAGACTGCAATATGCTCCCATTATGTCGCCTCGTCAAGTGCTGGTGGGCCATGGATTCGCCCCCCGCCCTCCTCGACCATCCGGACGATGATCTCCGTGAGGGTCACGTCCGTGTTGCCCTTCCAGTGCGCCAGCGCCCGGAGCAGGCGGACGTGGAGCACCATGGCGAGGTCCTTGAACTCCGGCGTCTCCTCCTCCGGCGCGAGCGGGAAGTCCTCCACCATCGGGACGTCCTTCCTGCTCTCGAGCCGCTGCCGGAGCCGTTCGGCCGCGACACGCTCGGCGTCCCTCATCGTCTTCACGCCCTGGAAGTCCCGCTCCATCTCCGCCTCGGCCGCCCGGTGGTCGATCACGGTGACCTCCTGGTCGAGCGGGCCGCGGCGATGGCGCGGTCGGCCGAGTTCGTCTGGATGGTCGCGGCGACGGTCGAGGACGGGGGGAAGGCGAGTTCACCTCGCGCCGGGGCGTGGGGCCGGGGAGCATCTCGTTCCACCCGGCGGGGGTTCCGCACGGGCCGCACCCGGGGGCGTACGAGGCGAGTGTCGGGGGGACCCGGACGAACGAGGTCGCGGTGATGCTGGATTGCTTCGGGGCGCTCACCTCGGCCCCGTCGTCTCCCTTGGAGCACGATCCCCGGACGTCACGGGCCCGTCCTCGCCCGCACCAGCAGGTCCCGGGTCAGGTCGTTCAGGTCCTCGGGGATGTAGCCCCGCTCCACGATCCGACGCCGTGCGGACTCGTCCAGACTCGGTGCGACGGCAACCTTCTCGATCTTCCAGCCGCCGAACCTGGGCGACGCGGTCACGAACCGGGCGACGTGCCCGTCGAAGCGCGGCAAGTCGGCCACGAGCTTCTCGGGCGACCGCTTGCAGGTGACGAGGCGAAGGATCTCGTCCTCGCCAGCCACCGCCACCATGTCGATCTCGGTGTCCGCGCGGTCCCAGTAGCCCTGGACTCGCTCGGTGAGCCTGAAGTCGCCGATCCCCTTCCGGCTGCGCTCCTCGTAGAGCGTGGCGACGAGCTTTTCCAGCGCCGGCCCCTCCACCTCGGCGAGCTTCTCGTCCGCCTGACGGACGACGAGCTCGAGCTGGCGGAAGGCCATGGCGGACACCGGGGAGGCCAGGGCGGCCAGCCAAGCCCTCAGGAAGTTATCGGTGAGGTAGTAACGCCCCTGGCGCTCCGTCTTCTTGGCGAAGATGGGGAGCCGCTTCTCGATGATCCGGTACTTCTCGATGAGGACCTTCAGGTAGCCGCCCACCTGCTCCTGGGTGTCCGCGCTCACCTGTCGGACGTGCTCCAGCAGCTCGCCGTTGGTGCAGCCTGGCTTCCGCGCCACGAACTTCAGGATGGCGTCGTATCGCCCGTGCAACTCCTTGAGGAACCAGTTGTCCGCCTCGGTGCGAAGCGGTGACGACGACGCAAAGAAGGCACGTTCCAGCAACTCGCGGCGGGGCGCGCGGAGCACGCCCTGCTCGAAGCAGTCCCGGTAGAACTTCGGTACGCCTTCGAAAAGCGCCCAGAGGAAGAGCAGCCGTTCGGGGTCGACGGTGGTGTGCTGGCGCAGAATCTCCAGCACTGACTCCACGTCGAGGTGGCCGAGTTCCAACTCGTCGGTGGTCCGATTGTAGAGGGGGGCGTGGCGCTCCTGGAGAAGCGCCGCCATCTCGGTGTGGATCGAGCCCAGCACGAGCAGCCCCCCGGGAATCCGGGAGGCCTGTGTGGAGAGTTGATCCACCTCGGCCTGGAGAAGGGAGCAGAAATCGCGCAGGCGCTCGCGGTTGAAGTACTGGAACTCGTCGAGCGCTACGGCATAGCCGGCTCGAGCCAAGTTGCCCACGAGCCTGGCCAGTTCCTGAAGCGTCCTGGGCCGCGGGAACTCGGTGGCAGGAATCTCGAACGTGTCCATCTGGTCGGCGACCGCCGAAAGCACGCCCACGGGCCCCGAGTCTGGGACCTGGACGTAGAACACGCGCTGCCCAGTCTGGAGGGCGCGCTGGATGAGGGCGGTCTTACCGATCCGGCGGCGTCCCGTGACCTTGACGAAGTACCAGCGGTTTCTCGCCAGAATCGCCTGGAGTCGATGCAGTTCATCGTTGCGGCCGTAGAAACCCCAGGGCATGGCGCAAAGGCTAAGGTAATCTTCATTACCTTGCAAGGCGAATAGCCATAAGATCCTGTACTAACTTACGGATTCGCCATACTGAGGCGACCACGCCTTCTCGACGGTGGTCGGTTGCGCTTCCAAAGAAAACCTTGGCTGACGCCCCCCTCACCCCTCGACGTCACCGGCTGGGACGGGACGGTGTGGCCCTTCGCCGTCCCCTGCCCGTACCCGCACACCAGCGTGGACGTGGGGCCGGGGAGCATCTCGTTCCACCCGGCGGGGGTGCCGCACGGACCGCACCCGGGGGCTTACGAGGGGAGTTTCGCCGGTCTGGTCACCCCAGACTGATGGCCGTAGCGGCGTTCGAGACACGATTTCCCGTGTGCAGGTTCGATCCCACATGAAGCCCGCTCGCGTCGTCGAAGAGCTGAATCCCCAGGGGGCGAAGGTCGACCCGGAGGTGGATCTCGCCCATATTGCTCGGGTCGGCCATGGCGGTGACGACCGGAACGCCACGCAGGAGCAACACGACGGAGTGCTCCGACTTCAGGACCCGGGCGTCTGGGCCGCCTGCCGTCAGGCCGTTCTCTACCACCCTCACGGCTCGTGCCTCATCCCAGCCAGCCGGCGTGGTCAAGGTGACCC
>CAIOAK010000121.1 GCA_903855945.1 uncultured Anaeromyxobacter sp. | reverse complement strand
GCGCAGAACGGCCGCGCACACCCGAGCCCGAGGACGTGCTGCTCGGAGCGGTGCGCCCACCCCGCCGGCGGCACCACGGCATGACGGGCCGAAGGCGAACCGGAGCGAATTCTCGCCCCCGAAGTCAAGACCCGTGATCACGTTGGCGCGCTGCGTCGCGCTGCGTCGCGCTGCGGACCGTTGACCGCCGCTCGGCGACGCACCTACGATGCACATGGATGGTGTCCCCCTGACGACGACCCTGCGCAGCGAGCGGTGCGAGACCCCGGTGATCCAGCTGGCCCGGGTTCGCGACGCGCGCCGGCTCGTGGACATGCTGCGTCGGACGCGCCAGGTCATCGACGTGAACAAGGGCGCGCTGGCCCGGCTCTTCCAGTCGGGCGCGATCTACTCGCGCGTGGGCTCGCGCCTGGCTCGCGAGTTGCTGCTTGCGCACCAGCAACTCCTCAAGGTGGCCGACCTCCTCGCGCGCCTCTCCGAGTCGGAGTCCGAGCGCTTCGACGCCAGGTCGGTCTGCGAAGAGGTGCAGGCCCTGCTGTCGCGAACCGCGGTCCTCACCGCGCGGTCCGACGGCGTGCTGGCTCGCCGCTGAACCGGCCCCGCGTCACTCGGCGCGCGGACCTTCCTCCACGATGATGTTGCGCGGGAAGTTGCCGTAGTTCTCCAGGCACTCGCGCGCCGTGCCGCGCACCCAGACGCTGGCGGTGTGGTTTCCGGCACCGACGCGCGGGAAGAGCGCCGCCACCGTGACCGGTGACGACCCGCCGCTCGTGCCGGGCGGCACGTAGACCACCGCGCGCCCGCCGCCGCCGTCGCGCTCGCTGTCGGGCTTCCCGTCCACCCGCAGCTGGAAGTCGCAGAAGGTGCCCGGTTCGCCGAGGGCGTCGACGTGGGTATTCCAGGTGAGGAGCACCGTGGTGGCGGCCGAGGTCTTGGAGAAGGTCCCCAGGTTGCGGAGCAACGTGTAGCTGGAGGAGACCTGCGCCGTGTCGCTCGCGTCGGTGTACTCGATGCGGCGGCGCGGGGAGGAGACCTCGGCGACGCGCGCCTCGAGCGACTGCATCTTGCCGTGCATCTGGGTGTCCGACTCCACGGAGGAGGCCTTCATCTCTCCGAGCTCGGACTGCTGGACCATGGCAGCCCCCTGGAGGGCCGACTGGGTGGACTCGACCTGCTTCAGCTTCTGCGAGAGTTCCCGCAGGGCGTTGTCCACGTCGGTGGCCTTGAGGTCGGTCCCGTCGGGATGGAAGGCGAGCGCTCGGGCCTCCCGGGCGCCGGAGGTGAGGAACCAGCCCGTGGCCGGGACCGCGATGATCACGCCCAGGGCGACCCAGGCGGCAGGGACGAGCTTCGGATTCATGGTCAGGGCGCGGATTGGAGCATGGCCCGGTCCGGGAGTCGAGCCCCCGGCTCAGCGGACGATTGGCGCTCCGGCCTTCTCGATGCGGGAGAGGACCTTGGGGTCCTCGGGGAGGAGCCCCGACGCAGGGAGGCGCGGGACGAGGGTCCGCCAGGCCGGGTCGAGCGCGTAGGCCCGGGCGAAGAGGGGGAGCGATCGGTCCACCTCTCCGGCCATGGCGAGCGCCGCGGCGTACCAGAAGACCACCTCGGCCGAGTCGGGAAGGAGCTTCATGGCAGCGCCGTACTCCCGCTCCGCGCCGGGCACGTCCTTGCGCTCGACGGCGAGGTCGCCTGCGTTCATGTGGCGGTAGCCGCGTGCGACGACGAGGAGGCGCCGGAGCTCCTGGAGCGGCCGCTCGTGATCCTCCACGCGCAGGTCGAAGATCCGGTCGGCCCACGGCCGGCCCGACGGCGTGCCGGGCACCACCAGGAGCGCCGCCGATTGCTGGCCTCGGATGTCGCCTCCCACGGCCTGGGCCGCTTCCAGCGCTGCGAGCATGCGATCGGCCAGGTCGCCCCGGGCTCCTTCGAAGGCCTTCGCCATGGCCGGCCAGACCTTGTCGTTCGCCATGAGGTTCGCCTGTACCGAGAAGCCCTGACCCACGAACTGGCCTGCCGCTGCGATGTCCTTCTTCCCGGTGTGGGCGGCGACCCGACCCTTCGCATCGATCATCGCGACCTGCCGGACCTCCCGCTCCGGGTCGGAGGCGAGCAGGCCGGCCAGCGCCTCGGGGGCGCTCTTGCCGGCGCGCATCATCTCGAGCCCGAGCGGGCCGTAACTCGGATCTACGAAGGACTGCGTGGCGACGGCGCCGATTCCCGCCTCGGCCCAGGGGACGGTCGATCCCACCGAGAACCAGTGGGACTGCACAGCCACCCCGATCTCCCCCGTGACCGGGTCCCGGGCGACGATGGAGTAGGTGTGCACCGGACGGCGAGGCGTCTCGGGCGCCGCGAGGAGCACGGCGGAGGCGAAGGCGGTGAGGGCGAGGAGCATGGGGGGAGTCTACTCGCGGGGGCCCACGTCGCCCGTCCTTCCGGGAGGCCGGCGCGCCGGGGCCACCCCGGCTCGCCTGCGCACGGGAGGGCGGAGGCGTGGCGTCCCGATCTCCCCTCGAAGTGTGCTCGCTCGAGTCGGCGCGCGCTCCACGCCGGCGGCACCACGGACGGCGCTGCCGAAGGCGATCCTCGAAACGAGCCGCGTTACGGATCTCGCTGCTGCCCCCCGTTGCGCCGGAGGAAGGCCGGGATGTCGTACTGATCCTCGTCGGCGACCTCGTAGGGGCCAGCGTCGCGCGTGGCGCGGGCCACGGCGGGTGCGGGGCGGGTGCGGGGCAAGGGCGGGACGTCGTCCATGTCCGGTGACGGCACCGCCCGTGTGGCGACGGGGCGAGCCGGCATGGCGCGGGCCGGGCTGGGGTGCGCGTCGGCGGTTGCGGGGACCGGCCGGCTGGCGGGGAGCGGCGGAGGGATCTCGCGACGCATCGAGGCCACCGTGGTCACCGGGAGCGAGACCTGGCGCGGCAGGGAGCCGCGGGGGCGCGCGCCCTCGGCGCGTGCGAAACCGGTGGCGATGACGGTGATCTTCACCTCGTCGCCCATCCGCTCGTCGACCACGGAGCCGAAGATGATGTTCGCGTCCGGGTCGGACGCGGCCTGGGCCATCGACACCGCCTCGTCCACCTCGCGCAGCGTGAGGCTGGAGCCGCCGGTGATGTTGACGAGCAGCCCGGTGGCTCCGTCGAGGGTGACGTCCTCGAGAAGCGGCGAGCTGATGGCCGCCTGCATGGCCTCGACGGCACGCCCGGCGCCGGAGCAGCGGCCGGTGCCCATGAGCGCCATGCCCTGTCCGGCCATGATGGTCCGGACGTCGGCGAAGTCGACGTTGACGAGGCCGTGGACCGTGATGAGGTCGGAGATGCCCTGCACGGCGTTGAGCAGCACCTCGTCGGCCCGCTTGAAGGCGTCGGCGAGCGACATGCTCTCCCCGGCCACCGACAGGAGTCGCTGGTTGGGGATGACGATGAGCGTGTCGACCGCGGCCCGGAGCTCATCGATGCCCGACTCGGCCTGCTTGCGCCGCCGGTTGCCCTCGAAGAGGAAGGGCTTCGTGACCACGCCCACGGTGAGCGAGCCGGCCTTGCGGGCGATCTCGGCGATGATGGGCGCGGCGCCCGTGCCGGTGCCGCCACCCATGCCCGCGGTGACGAAGACCATGTCGGCGCCGGCCAGCACCTCGCCGATTGCGTCCTGCACCTCCAGCGCGGCCTCGCGACCCCGGTCCGGGTTGGCCCCGGCCCCGAGTCCGCGCGAGACGGTCTTGCCGAGCTGCAGCTTCAGCTGCGCCTTGTTGGCGGAGAGGGCCTGGACGTCGGTGTTGGCGGCGATGAACTCCACGCCCTCCAGCCGTCCGGCCACCATGGTGTTGATGGCGTTGCCGCCGCCGCCGCCCACGCCGATCACCTTGATCCGGGCCGCGGGGTCCTTCGTGTCGAAGTCGATCATGTCCATGTCCCCGGGCTAGAAGATCTCGCCGAGCCAGTCCTTCATGCGGTTCTTCACCTTCCGGTAGACGTTCTCCTCGCGGATCTTGAAGTACGGACTGCCGGCGCGTTGCTGCGCGCCGTAGATCACGAGTCCGACCGCGGTGGCGAATACCGGGCTCCTCACCACGTCCACCAGCCCGCCGATGCCCTTGGGCAGGCCGCGCCGGACCGGGACGCCGAGGACCTCCTCGGCCATCTCGGTCATTCCGGAGAGCAGGGTCGATCCGCCGGTGATGACCACGCCGGAGGCGATGGCCTCCTCCAGGCCCGCCTTCTGGATCTCGTGCTGCACCAGCATGAAGATCTCCTCCACGCGGGGCTCCACGATCTCGGCCACGATCTGGCGAGAGAGCACGCGGGGCTGTCCGCCGCCCACGCTCGGGACCTCGATGGTCTCGGAGCGGTCCACCATGGAGGCCATGGCGCAACCGTAGGCCTTCTTGATCCGCTCCGCCTCGTGCGTGGGGGTGCGCAGCCCGACGGCCACGTCGTTCGTGAGGTGGTTGCCGCCCAGCGCGAGCACCGCGGTGTGGCGGATGGCCCCGTTCGCGAAGATGGCGATGTCGGTGGTCCCGCCGCCCACGTCCACCAGGCAGACGCCCAGGTCCTTCTCGTCCTCGGACAGCGTGGCGAGCGAGCTGGCGAGCGGCTGGAGCACGATGTCGGCCACGTTGAGGCCGGTGCGCTGGGCGCACTTGATGATGTTCTGGGCCGAGGAGACCGCGCCGGTGACGATGAGCGCCTTGGCCTCGAGCCGGACGCCGCACATCCCCACCGGCTCCTTCACGCCGTCCTGGTCGTCCACCAGGAACTCCTGCGGGAGGACGTGGATGACCTCTCGGTCGAGCGGGATGGCGACCGCCTTGGCCTGGTCGATGACCCGGTCGACGTCGGTCTGCCGGACCTCCTTCTCCTTGATGGCCACCACGCCGTGCGACGGGAACGCCTTCACGTGCCCGCCGGCGATGCCGGTGTAGACCGTGGTGATCTCGCACCCGGCCATGTGCTCGGCTTCCTCGATGGCCCGCTTGATGGAAGCGACGGTGGCGTCGATGTTGACCACCACCCCCTTGCGGAGCCCCTTCGAGGGGTGCGTCCCGATGCCGATGATGTCGATGCCCTCGTCGGTCACCTCTCCGACGATGGCGCATATCTTGGTGGTCCCGATATCGAGACCGACCAGGATGTCCCCTGTTTTCGCCATGTCCTACCTCCTAGCGAGTGGCGCATCGCGCCCACGCCGCCGACCCGGGCCCTCTCGGACCCCATCCACCCTCGCCGGAGCGGGCGTCCCGCCCGCACCGTCCTGCACGCCGCCCACCGAACTCCCCGACAGCCGTACGCCCACCCGATCCGGGTGGCTCCGGTCGTCGAGGTGAATGACCTCGGCCGTGCGCCCCTCGGCGCGGAGCGCCTCGAGAACGCGGTGAAGCCGGCCGAGCTTCTGCGGCAGGTCGCCCTGACCGAGGCGAACCTGCGTCCCCTCGTCGCCGACGTAGAGGGTGACCCCCCAGTCGTCGTCGAGGTGGATCTCCTGGATCGCGGCGAGGGGAACGAGCCCCTCCCGCGCGTACTCGTCGAGGATCGCGAGCGCGCCGCGGATCCCCGTCTCGACCGAGGTTCGACGCTGCGTGAAATCGTCGCGCCCGAACCCGGTCACGAGGGGAAGATCGAGCCCGTCGCCCGCGCCGGCGCGCTTGAACACCTGCGCGTTCCGGTCGACGAGGTAGGTGCCTCCCAGGTCGACGAGTGCCCGGGGTTCCCGCTCCGTCACCGTGATCTCGATGGCCGGGGGCACGGTGCGGCGGGCCTGGGCGCGGGCCACCCACGGGTGGCGCGCCACGGCGCGCTCCACCGCCTCCACGTCCACGGCGAGGAAGTCGTCCCCCGGCCGCACCGTGGAGAGCGCCTGGATCTCGCCCTCGGTGGCACGCACGGCGCCCGTCACGCGGACGGCGCCGACCCGGATCGATTCACCCTTAGTGAAATGGCGCCAGGAGGCGACCGCGCCGACTCCGACGGCCGTGGCCCCGACGCCCCAGAGGACGGCCAGCATGAGTCCGTGACGAAGGGCTCCCGCAGCGGCCTTGGGCCCCGCGTCCGCGCGCCGCTTGTTCCGAGTCCTCCCCAACCCGACGCCTCCCGTACCCCAGACCCGACCCCGGACCCGCCCGCGCTTCCGAGCGGTATCGCCCGACTTCGCAGAATGCCCTAACTGGCGAATCTGTCAAGGGAAACCCGGGAATCCCGGGTCAACCCTTCAGGGTCGCTCCGTCGAGAAGACGCTCACAGAGATCGGGAAAGGGAATGCCCCGTCCGGCGGCGATCTTCGGGACGAGGGAGGTCCCGGTCATGCCGGGGAGGGTGTTCACCTCGAGGATGTACGGGGTGGCGTCGGCGGCGACGATGAAGTCGACCCTTGCCACGCCCGAACAGCCGAGCGCCCGGTAGGCCGTCTCGGCGTCCCGGCAGACCCGAGCGGTCGCCTCCGACGAGAGGCGGGCGGGGACGAAGTACTGGGTCGAGCCGGGGGTGTACTTGGCCACGTAGTCGTAGAAGTCCCGCGACGGAACCATCTCGACGGTGCCCAGGGCGACCCCGTCCAGGACGGCGACGTTCACCTCCTGCCCCCGGAGGTACTCCTCGACGAGGACGTCCCCCTTGAACCGGGCGGCGTCGGCGAGGGCGGCCGGAAGGGCGGCCGCCTCCTTCACCAGGTGGACCCCCACCGAGGACCCCTCGCAGGCGGGCTTCACCACGGCCGGGAGGCCGGCGGGCAGGTCGGCAACCCCGACCGCGCCGATGGCCGAGGGAGCGAAGACCCGGTAGGCGGCGAGGGGCAGGCCGGCCGCGCGGAAGAGGAGCTTGGAGACCACCTTGTCCATCGCCGCCGCCGAGGCGAGCACGCCCGAGCCGGTGTAGGGGATGCCCATCGACTCGAGCAGCCCCTGGGTGCAGCCGTCCTCGCCCCACCGGCCGTGGAGCGCCACGAAGACCACCGCGGCTCCCATGGCCCGCAGCCTCTGGTCCAGGTCGAGCCCCGCGTCCACCAGGGTCACGTCGAGCCCGCGCGAGCGCAGGGCCTCGGCGCAGGCCTCGCCGGTCTTGAGCGACACCTCCCGCTCGGCCGACCGTCCGCCGTACAGCACCGCCACCGCATGCCCGCTCCAGCGACCCATGGCCTCCTCCACCTCAGGGATGCTCGTCCGCCGCGAACGCGCCGGCGAGCCGCACCTCGAGTTCCAGTTCCACTCCGATCCGTTCCCGGACCCGCTCCCGGGCCAGCCGGATCAACGCCAGGCAGTCGCGCGCCGTGGCGCCGCCCAGGTTCACGACGAAGTTGGCGTGCAGATCCGACCACATGGCGTTGCCGATGCGGTGCCCCTTCAGGCCGACGGCCTCCACGAGCCGCCCGGCGTGGTCGCCCGGCGGGTTGCGGAAGGTGGAGCCCCAGGTGGGCCAGGTGAGCGGCTGGGTCCGCCGGCGATGCTCCCGGTCGGCCTCCATGGCGGCGCGGCTCCGCTCGACGTCGCCGGGGCGGAGACGGAAGCCGACCCGGGTGACCACCGCACCGGGGGGCAGCCGGCAGGTCCGGTAGGCGAAGCCGAGCTCCGGGGCCGGGATCCAGCGCAGCCCTTCCGACGTCGCCACCTCGACCCGCTCCACCACGTCCTTCATCTCGCCGATGCGCGTCCCGGCGTTCATGGCCACCGCGCCCCCCAGCGTGCCGGGGATGCCGGCCGCGAACTCGCATCCCACGAGACCCGAGGCGAGCGCGCGCTGGGCGAGGCGGGAGACCGGGGCGCCGGCGGCGAGCACGAGCCGGTCCCCGTCCGCCTCCTCGTCCCCCTCGGCCGGCAGGCGGGCCACGACGCCGCGGATCCCCGCGTCGGCCACGAGCAGGTTGGCGCCCCCGCCCAGGAAGAGGACCGGCACCCCCCGGCAGGCGCAGGCGGCGAGCATCCCCGGGAGGGTGGAACGGTCCTCCGGGCGGACGAGGAGGTCGGCGGGGCCGCCGACCCGGATGGAGGTCCGCGGCGCCATCGGGGCGTCCGGGATGCACTCCCCGCGGATGGCCGCGGCGACCTCCCGGACCCAGGAAGCGGGGGGCGGTCGTGGTTCGACGGTCACGGCCTCCCCAGGATCTCGAGCAGCTCCGGTCCGACCGCGGTGATGTCGCCTGCACCCAGGGTGAGAATCACGTCGCCGGGGCGCGCCCGCGCGGCGGCTGCGGCGGCCAGCCCGGCGCGAGGAACGTGGGTCGCATCCTTGTGGCCGCAGGCGCGGATGCCCTCGGCGAGCGACGCGCCGTTCACGCCGGGGATGGGCTCCTCCGAGGCGGCGTACACGTCGGTGACGAGGAGCACGTCGGCGTCGTTGAAGGAGGTCTGGAAGTCGCCGAGGAGGTCGCGGGTCCGGGTGTAGCGGTGGGGCTGGAAGACGCAGAGCACCCGCCGGCCGTAGGCCTCGCGCGCGCCGCGCAGGGTGGCGCGCACCTCGGCGGGGTGGTGGCCGTAGTCGTCCACCACGGTGATGCCGCCCCGCTCTCCACGGACGGTGAAGCGGCGCTGCACGCCCTGGAACGAGGCCAGCGCCGACCGGGTCACCTCGACCGGGATGCCCATCTCGTCGGCCAGCGCCACCACCGCGAGCGCGTTCTGGGCGTTGTGGCGCCCCACCATGTTCACCTCGAACCGTCCCAGCGGCTCGCCGCGACGGGTGGCCTCGAAGGCCACCCGCTGACCCAGCACCTCCACCTGCGTGGCCCGGTAGTCGGCCTGGGCCGCCTCCCCGTAAGTCACGAAGCGCTTGTCGATGTGGGGCAGGATCGACTGGACCCCCGGGTGGTCGATGCAGAGGACGGCCCGGCCGTAGAAGGGGATCCGGTTCACGAATTCCACGAATCCGCGCTTCAGGGCCTCCTCGGTCTTCCAGTGGTCGAGGTGCTCGGGATCGACGTTCGTCACCACCACCAGGGTGGGCGTGTAGTGGAGGAACGATCCATCCGACTCGTCGGCCTCGACGACGATCCAGTCCCCCTTGCCGAGCTTCGCGTTCGACCCGAAGGCGTTCATCTTCCCGCCCACCACCGCGGTGGGGTCGAGCCCCGCGTGGGCCATCAGGTGTGCCGCCATCGAGGTGGTCGTCGTCTTCCCGTGGGAGCCGGCGATGGCGATGCCCTGCTTGAGCCGCATGAGCTCCGCGAGCATCTCCGCGCGGGGGATGACCGGGATCTGCCGCCTCCGGGCCTCCACCACCTCCGGGTTGTCGCGGCGGACCGCCGACGAGATGACCACCACGTCGGCGTCGCCGACGTTCCGGGCGTCGTGGCCGAGCGCGATGGTGCCGCCCAGGCTGGCGAGCCGGCGGGTCGACTCGGAGCCCTTCAGATCGGATCCGGAGACCGGGTACCCCAGGTTGAGCAGCAGCTCGGCGATGCCGCTCATGCCGATTCCGCCGATGCCGACGAAGTGGATGCGGGGGCTGCGGGAGCGGAAGAGGGTCATGTCGGGCCGGCCGGGTCGGGGCGAACGGGTCGGAAGCCGGCGCCCCGGGGGCGCCCCTTGGGAGTCCCCCACCGCCGCACCGTGAGCTGGGTCAGGACGTCGACGATCTCGCTGGCCGCCTGCGGGCGTCCCAGCGTGCCAGCCGCCCGGGCCATGGCGTCGAGGACCGCCGGGTCGAGGAGCACGCGCCGGATCTCCGAGGCGAGGAGCTCCCCGGTGAGATCCCGTTCCTCGATCATGACGGCCGCGCCGGCGCCCACCAGGCTCTGGGCGTTCACCACCTGGTGGTTGTCGGCGGCGGCCGGGAAGGGGACCAGGATCGAGGGCTTCTTCGCGACGGTCAGCTCGGCCAGCGTGGTGGCGCCGGCGCGGCAGACCACGAGGTCGCTGCTCGAGTAGGCGCCGCTCATGTCCACGATGAACTCGCGCACCTCGGGGACGAACCCCACCGCGGCGTAACCCTTCTCGACCAGCCCCCGATCGCGGGCACCGGTCTGGTGGACGAAGCGGAGCCGTCCCCTCAGGTCGGACAGGAAGGGCAGCGCCTCGATGAGCCGCATGTTGAGGCCGTGGGCTCCCTGCGAGCCGCCGAAGACGAGGACCTGGAGCATCTCGTCGAGCTTGGTGACGGGACGCATGTAGTTCTCGAGCAGGGACCGCCGGATGGGGTTCCCGAGCTGCTGCACCTTCCGGGGCGGGAACTGGCGCACCGCCTCCGGGAAGGCCGTGAAGGCCACCTGGACGATGCGGCCGAGGATCCGGTTCGTGAGGCCGGCCACGGCGTTCTGCTCCTGCACCGCCGTGGGGATGCCCATCAGCCGGGCCGCCAGGACCACCGGCCCCGACGCGTATCCCCCCACGCCCACCACGACGTCCGGCTTCCATTTCCGCAGCACCCGCCAGGACTGGACGAAGGCGGTGGGCAGCCGCAGGACGCTCGTGAGGACCGACCCGAGCCCCTTTCCCTTCAGGCCGCGCACGTCGATGAGCTCGATGGGGTAGCCGGCCGCCGGAACCACCGAGGCCTCCAGGCCGCGCGACGTTCCCACGAAGACCACGTCGTTCTTGGGGTGGCGCGTCACCACCTCCTCCGCGAGCGCGATGCCCGGGAAGACGTGCCCCCCGGTGCCGCCGCCGGCGACGAGCACCCTCACGAGGCGCTCCCGGCCGCGGTCACGAGCCGCGTCGTCCGCTGGGCGCGCAGGAATCCGCCCCGGCCGCCGCTCACGGAGAGGAGGATGCCGGCCGCGGCGAGCATGGTCATGAGGGAGCTCCCGCCGTACGAGACGAAGGGGAGGGTGAGCCCCTTCGTGGGGAGCAGCCCGAGCACCACCGCCAGGTTCACGAGCGCCTGCGCGCCGATGAGCGTGGTGAGCCCCAGCGCCACGTAGCAGCCGAAGGCGTCGGGGGCGAGCGTGGTGGCGCGGAAGCCGCGCCAGACGAGCAGCGCGAAGAGCAGCACGAGGAGGGACATGCCGACGAGCCCCACCTCCTCGGCGATCACGGCGGCGATGAAGTCGGTGTGGGCCGCCGGGAGGTAGAAGAGCTTGCCCTTCCCCTCGCCGAGCCCCTGGCCGAACCAGCCGCCGTTGCCGATGCCGAGCAGCGACTCGACGATCTGGAAGCCGATGCCGTCCCGGTGCTGCCAGGGGTCGAGGAAGGCGGTGATGCGCTGCATGCGGTAGGGGGTCCCGGCCACGAGCTTCCAGCCGATGGGGATGGCGACCAGCACCGCACCGAGCAGGTAACCGATCTTCACCCCCCCGGCGAAGAGCATGACGAAGAGGACCAGGAAGAGGATGACCGCGGTGCCGAGGTCCTTCTCGGCGAGCACCAGCCCCACGAGCAGGCCGGTCACCGCCACGTGGGGAAGGAAGCCGATGGAGAACATGCGCATCCGCTCCGCCTTCCGGGCCAGCGACCGGGCCAGGTAGAGCACGAGCACGACCTTGGCCGCCTCGGCGGGCTGGAAACGCACGATGCCGAGGTCGATCCAGCGACGGGCGCCTCCGGCCACCTTCCCGATCCCCGGCACGAGGACGAGCACGAGCGCCACCCCCACGAGGAGGAGCAGCGGCACGGCGAGCGGCTCGAGCTTCCGGTAGCCGAGCTTGAGGAAGAAGAGGAGCAGTGCGAATCCCATCCCCGCGGCCACGAGCTGCCGCTTCAGGTAGTAGAACTGGTCGTGAACCCTGGCCTGCGCGGTCACGGCGCTGGCCGAGTAGACCATGACGAGCCCCAGCCCGGTGAGGAGCAGCACCGCGGCGAGCAGCCACGGATCGAAGGGGGCCGGGGCGGCGCCGCGGCGCGAGGTGGGGGCCTCGTCGCTCATGGAACGGGGGCCGCGGAGGCCAGCCGACGGAAGGTCTCGCCCCGGTCCTCGTAGCTCCGGAACTGATCGTAGCTCGCGCAGGCCGGGGAGAGGAGCACCACGTCCCCCGGGGCGGCCAGCCGGGCGGCGCGGGCGACCGCCGTCGGAAGGTCGCCGCAGGACTCGGTGGGGGCGAGGCCGCCGAGCGCCCGCTCGATGGCCGGTGCGTCCTCACCGAGGGTGAGCAGCGCCTTCACGCGTCCGGGGAAGAGGGGGGCGAGCGGCGCGTAGGGGCTCTGCTTGCCGCGACCTCCGAGGAGGAGGATGACCGACGGGGTCCCGGCGGGGAAGGCGGCGAGCCCCACCGCGGTGCTGTCCACGTTGGTGGCCTTGGAGTCGTTCACCCACTCGACGCCGCCGCGCTCGGCGACCAGTTCCAGCCGGTGGGGAAGTCCCGGGAACCCGTCCAGACCGCGCTGCACCGCCGGCCCCGGCACGCCCATGATCCGGGCGCAGGTGAGGGCGGCCATGGCGTTCTCCCGGTTGTGGCGCCCGCGCAGCGCCCGGCTGCGGATCCGGTAGCGCTCCGGCTCCCCCGTGGGGCCGGTGAAGCGGACCACCTCGCCGTCGTCGCGGGCGGACATGGGGGCGCGGGGGCCGAATCCGAAGGTGACCACTTCGCCGCGGCTGGAGCGGGCCGCCGCCATCGCCCCGGGGTCCCGCTCGTTGGCCACGGCGACGTCGCCGGGCTGCTGGTTCTCGAAGAGGCGCGCCTTGGCGGCCGCGTAGGAGTCCATGCCGGGGTAGCGATCGAGGTGGTCGGGCGTGACGTTCAGGATGGCGGCCACCCGGGGGCGAAACCGCTCGATCCCCTCGAGCTGGAACGAGGAGAGCTCGACCACGGCCACGTCCACCTGCTTGCCCTCGAGCGCCAGCTCCGACAGCGGCGTGCCCAGGTTGCCTCCCACGAAGGCGGCCCGGTCCTCCTGGAAGAGGCGGCCCGTCAGCGCGGTGGTGGTGCTCTTGCCGTTCGTGCCGGTGATGGCGACGACGGGGAGGTTGCCGAGGAGCCTCCAGGCGAACTCGACCTCCCCCAAGATCGGGACGCCGGCCCGCTTCGCGGCGGCGAGCGGCGGGAGGGAGAACGGTACGCCCGGGGAGATCACCACCAGGTCGGCGGAGGTGAAGTGGGCCTCGTCGTGCCCGCCCAGGGCAAGCGAGAACCCGAGCCCCTCCAGCGGAGCGAGCGCCCCGGCCAGCTCCCCGGCGCCGCGCCGGTCGGTCACGGTCACGTGCGCTCCCTTGCGCGCGGCCAGGCGAGCCGCCGCCGATCCGCTGCGGGCCAGTCCGACCACGAGCACGTTCTTTCCGGCGAGATGGAGCGGCACGTTCCTCCCCTAGCGAAGCTTGAGCGACATGAGGGCCACGAGGGCCAGCATGATGGACGCGATCCAGAATCGTACGATGATCTTGGGCTCGGAGAGCCCCTGGAGCTCGAAGTGGTGGTGGATGGGGGCCATGCGGAATACCCGCTTCCCGGTGGTGCGGAAGGAGGCCACCTGCACGATGACGCTCACCGCCTCCACGAGGAAGACCCCGTGCAGGATGGCCGAGACCACCTCGTTCTTGGTGAGGATGGCGAGCATCCCCAGCGCCCCGCCCAGGGCCAGCGACCCGACGTCCCCCATGAACATGGAGGCCGGGTAGGTGTTGAACCAGAGGAAGGCGATCCCCGCGCCGGCCATGGCGGAGCAGAAGACCCCCAGTTCCTCGGCACCGGGCACGGGCGGGATCCCCAGGTAGGGGGCCAGGCTGAAGCCGGCGATGGTCGTGCCGGCGACGTAGGCGAGCACGAGGAATGTGACCGCCGACACGATGGAAGGGCCGATGGCGAGGCCGTCCAGGCCGTCGGTGAGGTTGACCGCGTTGGAGGTCCCCACCACGACGAGGAGCATGAAGGGCACGTAGGCCCAGCCCATGTTCCAGTCGAAGCGGCGGGTGGGGACGAACGGCAGGGTCACGTGGGTGTCGAGGAAGGTCCCGACGGTGAGGAAGGGGAAGCGGGGCTCGAGCTGGAAGCTCCAGTCGGTGAGGAAGACGACGTAGACGGCGAGGATGATCACCACCTGCCAGAGGAGCTTCTTCCGGCCGGGGAGCCCCTTCGAGTTGCGCTTCGAGATCTTCAGGAAGTCGTCGGCGAAGCCCACCGCACCGAAGCCCACGGTGACGAGCAGCACCGACCAGACCAGGCGGCTGCGCAGGTCGGCGAAGAGGAGGGTGGCCGCCACGAGCGCGAGCAGGATGAGGGCGCCACCCATCGAGGGCGTGCCGGTCTTCTTCTTGTGCCCCTCGGGCGTGTCCTCGCGCACGTTGGAGTGGCCGTACTGCAGCCGGCGCATGCGCTCGATGAACCAGGGGCCGAGGAGCAGGCCGAGGACGAGCGCGGTGAGCCCCGCCGCG
>CAIOAK010000120.1 GCA_903855945.1 uncultured Anaeromyxobacter sp. | reverse complement strand
GGCGAGCATCGCCCCCTCGGCCGAGCGAGCCGGGTCCACCTCCAGCTCCAGCTGGCGCGGGGGGCCGAAGAAGAGCCGCTCCGAGGCCTCCCCGTATCCCCGCGGCACGATCACGGCGGCCGACCGCTTCCCCTGCCGGACGAGCCGCGTGGCCTCCTCCCGGGGCGCCGACGAGATCTCGAGGCTTCCCTCGGCCTGGAGCCGCGAGACGAGCCCTGCCGACTCGGACGTCCCGTCCTCGTCCACCACGACCACCGGGATGCGCCCCTTCTCCCCGCCGCCGCCGAAGACGTATCCGAAGAAGAGGGCCATGAGGATGGGCCACCCGAGCGCGAAGAAGAGGGTGGCCCGGTTCCGGGAGATGAGCCGGAGGTCCTTGCCGGCCAGGGCGGAGATGGCGCGGAGGCGGGAGGAGCTCATGCGTCGCGCAGCCTCCGCCCGGTGAGCCGGAGGAAGACCGCCTCGAGGTCGGCCCGCTCCACGCGGAAGTCGTCGACGCGCCGCGCGGCCAGGATGCGCGCGAGCTCGCCGGCCGGGTCGGGCGTGGGGATCCGCAGCTCGGTCTCCCCCTCGACGACCACCAGCGTCGGGTCTCCGCCGTGGAGCGCGAGCAGTTCCCGCAGGGTTCCCAGCGCGAGCACGCGCCCGCCGTCCACGATGGCGATGCGGTCGCAGATGCGGGCGGCCTCCTCCATGTAGTGGGTGGTGTAGACGACGGCGCGGCCGGCGCCGCGAAGCTCGAGCACGCGGTCCAGGATCGCGTTCCGGGACTGGGGGTCCACCCCCACCGTGGGCTCGTCGAGCAGGACGAGGGCCGGGTCGTGCACGAGCGCCGCCGCCAGGTTGAGCCGCCGCTTCATGCCGCCCGAGAGCACCGCCGTCCGGTCGCGCCGCCGGTCCTCGAGCGACGCGAAGGAGAGGGCCCACTCGACCCGCTCCCGGAGGGCTTTTCCGGAGAGCCCCTGGATCCGGCCGAAGAAGCGGAGGTTCTCGTCCGGGGTGAGCGCGTCGTAGAGGGCGAGGGCCTGGGGTGCCACGCCGAGCAGTTGCCGGACGACCGGGTTGCGGGGCGAGCCGCGCCCGTCCACGTCCACCGAGCCGTGGTCCGGATCGAGGAGCCCCACCGCCATGTGGATGGTGGTGCTCTTCCCGGCGCCGTTGGGGCCGAGGAGCCCCAGGATCTCGCCGCGTGCGACCTCGAGCGAGATCCCGTCCACCGCGACGCGGTCGCCGAACTTCTTGGTCAGGTCCCGCAGGCGGAGCAAGCGACCATCCTAACCATCCTGGAGGCCGGTTGCCCGTTCGGCTACCATCCGGATCCGGATGACCCATCCCGCGCCGAGGATCCTGGTCGTGGACGACCGCGTGGACCATCGCGAGCTCCTCTCCCAGGTGCTCGTGGACTTCGGATACGCCGTCGAGGCGGTGGACGAGGGTTCCGCGGCCCTCGAGGCGGCACGGAGGGGCTCGCCCCCCCGGCTCCTCCTCGTGGACTTCCGGATCCCCGGCCTGGACGGCCGGGACTTCCTCTCCGCGCTGCGCGCCGACCCCGATCCCGACGTCGCACGGATCCCGGTGGTGGTGATGACGGCCGATCCCGACGGAGTGGGGGAGCAGTTCGCCCACGAGCGACCCGACATGCTCCTCGAGAAGCCCTTCGGCCTCCGGGAGCTGCGACGGATGGTGGTTCGCTTCTGCGGGCCGGGCGCACCGGGTGCCCGTCACGGTGGCCCGGTGCTTCAGGACCCGGTGTAGCCGGCGGCCCGGTAGACGAGCCGTCCGGCGAGCTCCCGGAGTACCCAGGTGCTCCGGTCGAGCGCCGCGGATCGGGGCAGGAGCTTTCCGATCCCGAAGTGGTCCCTGCCGAACTGGTGATCCACCGGCAGCACGTCCACCTCCATCCCGGCGCGCCGGAACGAGGCCTCGGCGCGCGGCATGTGCATCGCGCTCGTGACGAGGAGCAGCGTCCGCCAGCCGCGCTCCCGGACGATCCGGGCGCTGTTCTTCGCGTTCTCCCGGGTGTTTCGGCTCTCCCGCTCCAGCACGATGGCCTCCGCCGGCACGCCGAGCCGCCGGTAGAGGGCGGCGGCGAAGTCGGCCTCGACCGGTTCCTCCGGCCTGGGCCCCCCCGCGGAGAGGAGCAGGTTCCGGACGCGCCCCGCGTGGAAGAGCTCGAACCCCTTCACGACGCGATCGCCGGCCGGGCCGAGTTCCGTCTCGCCGGTCTCCTTCGACGCGACGGGGTCGATGCCCCCTCCGAGCACGATGGCGGCGTCGTAGGTCACGTCGGGGCGCATCGTGCTGCGGATGCCGGACTCGGCGAGCCAGGTGAGCCCGTCGGCCACCGGCTCGGCCGAGAAGAGCCAGAGGACGCCCCCGGCCGCCGCGGCCAGCCAGGGCGCGGCCGGGCGCCGACGCCACACCACCGCCGCGCCGAGCAGCAGGAACGCCCAGGTGAGCGGCGCGAGGAACAGATCGAAGAGCTTCGAGAGCAGGTAGAACACGAACGGATGATAGCCGCACCGCGGGCGCCCGCTAGAATGGGGAGGATGGCCGAGCCCCACGCCGCCGCGCCGCGCGGCGCCTTCCAGCGTTTCTTCCACTCCGAGGCTTCGGGGAGCATCCTCCTGCTCCTCTTCACCGGCGTGGCGCTCGTCTGGGCCAACTCCCCCTGGGCGAGCCACTACGAGCACATGCTCCACGTGCCGCTGGGCTTCACGGTGGCGGGCTCGACCTTCTCCCTGTCGGCCGCACACTGGGTGAACGACGGGCTGATGGCGATCTTCTTCTTCGTGGTCGGGCTCGAGATCAAGCGCGAGCTCTCGGTGGGGCAGCTCTCCACCTTCCGGTCGGCGCTGCTCCCGGTGGCGGCGGCGCTCGGCGGGCTCGTGGCGCCCGCGCTCATCTACGCGGCCCTGAACGGCGGCGGCCCCGGAGAGCGGGGCTGGGGCGTGCCCATGGCCACCGACATCGCCTTCGCCCTGGGGGTGCTGGCGCTCGTGGGGCCGCGGGTTCCGGTGGGGCTCAAGGTGTTCCTCACCGCGCTCGCCATCGCCGACGACCTCGGCGCGGTGCTCGTGATCGCCGTCTTCTACACCGACCGCGTGAACCCGTTCGCGCTCGGGGCGGTGGCGGGGCTGCTCCTCCTGCTCTTCCTCGCCGTCCGGTACACGAACCGCTGGTACAGCCTCTACGTCCTGCTCGCCGTGGGTGTCTGGGCGGCCATGCTCGCCTCGGGGGTGCACGCCACCGTGGCCGGGATCCTGGTGGCGCTCGTCATCCCGGTGGCCGCGCGGATCGAGCCGGCCCAGTTCCTCGACGCGGTCCGGGATCGGCTGAAGATGCTGGAGGGGCAATCCCTCACGCGCGACAGCATGGTCCGCGACCGGCAGCAGATGGGGGCCATCGAGGAGCTGGGCACGGCCACGCTCGACTTCCTGCCCGCCGGCTTCGCGCTGGAGCGCTACCTCCATCCGGTGACCGCCTTCGTGATCCTCCCGACCTTCGCGCTGTTCAACGCCGGGGTGCGGCTCGACGGGCGCGTGCAGGAGGCGCTCTTCCAGCCGGTGAGCCTGGGCGTGGTGCTCGGACTCTTCTTCGGCAAGCAGGTGGGGATCACCGTCACGTCGTTCGTGGCCGTGAAGACCGGGCAGGCGGAGCTCCCGCCCGGCGTCACGCTGGCCCAGCTCTACGGTGCGAGCATCCTGGGCGGCATCGGCTTCACGATGTCGATCTTCGTGGCCGGTCTCGCCTTCCCGAGCGGAGCGCTGCTCGCCTCCGCCAAGCTGGGCATCCTGGCCGCGTCGTCGGTGTCCGGCGTGATCGGCTTCGTGGTGCTGAAGCTCATCCTGGCTCGCGCGCCGGTGCCGCCGGCGTGACCAACGAGCGGCCATCCCTCTGCGCCTCCTGCGGCGAGTGCTGCCGGACGCGCCCGGGGCTGGAGGAGCCGGCCCGCTTCCTCGCCGCTCCGGACCCCGCGGCCGCCCTGGCGGCGGCGCTCGGCTCGGGCGACTGGGTTCTCACCCGGATCGCCGGGGTCCGCTGCCCGCGCCCGGCCACAGTGGACGAGCGCGCCAGCGGCCGGGTCCACGAGGGGGCGGAGAACTCCCCCTGCGTATTCCTGGGCGAGGCCGGCTGCCGGCTCCCCTTCGACGGGCGCCCCCGCATGTGCCGGGAACTCGAGCCCTGGGCCTACGGCGACTGCCAGGTCGAGTGGGACCTCGCCGACGCCTCCCGGGCATGGGCCCCCTTGCAGGGCCTGCTCGACGCCGCGCTGCGCTAGGATGCCCCCCGGAGGAAACACATGCCCCTGGCCATCCCCGAGATCCGCAACCGCATCGGCGTCCTGACCCTCGACGATCCGGAACGGCGCAACTGCCTGTCCAGGGAGATGCTCGGTGACATCACGGCCGCGCTGGTCCAGTTCGCGGACACCGAGGACCTTCGCGTGGTCGTGCTGCGCGCCCGTCCCGGCGCGAAGGTGTGGTCGGCCGGGCTCGACGTGAAGAGCCTGCCCGAGCCCGGGAGGGACCCGCTCGACTACACCGACCCGCTCGAGCACGTGATCCGCCAGGTGGAGCACTTCCCGGCGCCCGTCATCGCCATGGTGGAGGGGGGCGTCTGGGGCGGCGCCTGCGACCTGGCCAGCATCTGCGACCTCGTCATCGGCTGCGAGACCTCCGCCTTCGCCATCACCCCGGCGAAGCTGGGCGTCCCCTACAACTGCAGCGGCATCCTCCACTTCCTGAACCTCCTCGGGCCGCGGGTGGCGCGGGAGATGTTCTTCACCGCCGACCCCATCAAGGCCGACCGCGCGCTCCAGGTGGGCATCCTGAACCACCTCGTGCCGGTGGCCGAGCTCGAGTCCTTCACGATGACGATGGCGATGCGCATCGCCGAGAACTCGCCGCTCGCCGTCGGGGTCATCAAGGAGCAGCTGCGCATCCTGGCGCGCAGCCACCCGGTCTCGCCCGACACCTTCGAGCGGATCCAGGCCCTGCGACGCATCGTGTTCGAGAGCGCCGACTACGTGGAGGGGAAGCGCTCCTTCCTGGAGAAGCGCAAGCCGGTCTTCACCGGAGCTGGCCGCCAGGTGGTCTAGTCGGCACGAGTTCCCTACGGGACGTTGGTCCAGATCTCGGCGGTCCGGAGCGCTCCCGCGCCGCTGTTCCCGCCGGTGACGAGGACGCGGCCGTCGGCGAGCACCGTGGCGACGTGGCTGTAGCGGGCCGCGTTGAGCCACTGGGAGGAGACGACGGCGACGAACCCGCCCGAGGCCGGGTACGAATCGGCGCTGGCGAGCGCCGCGGCGCCGCTCGAGCCGCCGGCCACGAGGACGTTCCCCGCCGGGAGGAGCGACGCGGTCTGGTAGGCGCGCGCCGTACCCATCGACCCGGCCCCCGCGAAGGTGCGGGCGGTGGGGTCGTACAGGGTTGCGGTGGCCAGCGTGCTGGGGAGCTCCTGCTGCTGGCCGCCGGCCACGAGCACCCGGCCGCTCCCGAGCACGGTCGCCGTGCCGTCCCGGGTGGCATAGGTCATCGGTACGGCGGTCGCCGTGAAGGTGCGCGCCGTTGGGTCGTAGGTCTCCGCCGACGAGAGCGTCGCCGCGCCGGAGAAGCCACCCGCGACGAGGACCTGGCCGCTCGCGAGGAGCGCCGAGAGCGGTCCCCCGCGCGAGGCGGACAGCGACCCGGTGGCGGCGAAGGTGCCGCTCGACGGCGTGAAGATCTCGGCCGAGGGGAGGTAGAGGGTCGAGCCCGGCGAGCGCTTCACGCCGCCCGCCACCAGCACGGTCCCGTTGGCGAGGAGCGCCGCGGCGAAGTCCTGGCGGGCGGTGGCCATGCTGCCGGTTCTCGTGAAGGTGCCGGTGGCCGGATCGTAGATCTCGGCCGAGGCCACGGTCGCCACGTCCGTCGAGAACCCCCCGATGACGAGGACCCGGCCGTCCTGGAGCAGCACGGCCGCGTGCTCCTGGCGCGAGAGGGTCATGTTTCCGGTGGCGGTGAACGCGCCGGTGGCCGGGTCGTAGATCTCGGCGGTGGCCAGGGTGACCCCACCGGTCGTGCCGCCGGCGACGAGCACCTTGCCGTTCGCGAGCCGCGTCGCGGTGTGGAAGACCCGCGCCACCGTCATCGACCCCGTGAAGGAGAACCCCTGGGTGGTGAGCCGGGCCCCGTTGCTCGTGACCATGCCGCCGAACCCGTCGGTCACCACCACACGGTAGGTGGAGCCGTTGTCCGAGCCGAGGGTCCCCGGCGTGGTGTACGTCGCCGACGTGGCGCCCGGGATGATGGTCCCGTTCCGCTGCCACTGGTAGGTGAGCGTCCCGGAGCCGGTGGCCACCACGGTGAAGGAGGCGGAGCCCGGCGGGACGGCGGACGCGGCGAGCGGCTGGGTGAGGATCACCGGCGGCCCCGCCACGGTGATGGGAAGGCCGACGCTGGTGCTCCCCGCGGCGTTGATGCCCGTGATCGTGTAGGTCGTCTGGGAGAGGGCGGCGGTGGGCGTTCCGGTGATGATGCCGGTGCCGGGGTCGAGCGAGAGGCCGGCCGGGAGCAGGGGGGAGACGGTGTAGAGGGAGATGGCCCCGCCGGTGCTCGACGGCGAGTTGGGGGAGATGGCCGTGCCCACGCTGTAGGTGGGGCCGGGGTCGGAGTAGGTGAGCCCCGAGGGGGGCACCGGCGCGTCCGACACCGTGAGGGTCACGGGAGCGGTGGTCAGGCCAGCCGCGTTGGTTCCGGTGACCACGTAGACCGTCTGCACGGTGGCGGCCGAGGGGGTGCCGGACAGGATGCCGGTCGTCGCGTCGAGCACGAGCCCCGCGGGAAGCGCCGGCGTGACCGAGTAGGAGTCGATGGCGCCGCCGGTGGAGGAGGGGGTGTTGGGCGTGATGGCGACTCCGAAGGGATAGGTCACCGGGTTGGCGGAATAGGTGAGCCCGGCCGGCGGCGTGGGTGCGGCCGTCACAGTGAGGGTCAGGTTGGCGGTGGTGGACCCCTGGGGGTTCGTGCCGGTGATGCTGTAGACCGCCTGCGCGGCAGCGCTGGTGGGGGTGCCGCTGAGGACGCCGGTCGTGGCGTGGAGCGAGAGCCCGGTCGGGAGGGTCGGGGTCACCGAGTAGGCCGTGATGGTGCCCCCGGTGCTCGACGGGGTGTTGGGCGTGATGGTGGCCCCGACGGTGTAGGAGGCGGGGTTGGTGGCGTACCGGAGGCCGGCCGGCGGCCCGGACACGTCGTTCACCGTGAGAGTCAGGGAGACCGTCGTGCTGCCCGAACCGTTCGAGCCGGTCACCACGTAGACGGCCTGGGCGGCGGCGAGGGTGGGCGTTCCGGCGATGAGGCCGCTCGCCGTGTCGAGCGACAGTCCGGCGGGAAGCGCCGGCGAGACCGAGTAGGCGGTGATGGCGCCGCCGGTGCTGGAGGGGCTGTTCGGCGTGATGGCCGTGCCCACGGTGTAGGTGGCCGGGTTGGTCGCGTAGGTGAGGTTGGCGGGAGGCTGCGGCGCGGACGACACGGTGAGGGTGAGCGCCACGGTGGTGTTGCCGGCGGCGTTGGTCCCGGTGACGGTGTAGACCGCCAGCGCCGTGGCGGCGGTGGGCGTACCGGAGAGGATGCCGGTGGTGGCGTTCAGGACCAGGCCGGCGGGGAGCGTCGGCGAGACCGAGTAGGCGGTGATGGCGCCGCCGGTGCTGGAGGGGCTGTTCGGCGTGATGGCCGTACCCACGGTGTAGGTGGCCGGGTTGGTCGCGTAGGTGAGGTTGGCGGGCGGCTGCGGCGTGGACGAGACGGTGATCGTGAGCGCTGCGGTGGTGGAGCCGGCGGCGTTGGTCCCGGTGACGGTGTATACCGCCAGCGCCGTGGCGGCGGTGGGCGTACCGGAGAGGATGCCGGTGGTGGCGTTCAGGACCAGGCCAGCGGGGAGCGCCGGGGAGACGGTGTAGGAGGTGATGACACCGCCCGTGCT
>CAIOAK010000119.1 GCA_903855945.1 uncultured Anaeromyxobacter sp. | reverse complement strand
GGATAAAGCTGGCGAGGTTGACCTGGCCGTTGTCGCCAGAGCTGGACAGCGACGAGGCCCTGGAGCGGCTCCTGTTTCCGGACGAGGGCCACCCGGTGTCGAACCGGCCGACGCCCGACTGGACCTATATCCACCGGGAGTAGAAGAAGCGTCACGTGACGAAGCAACTTCTGTGGCAGGAGTACAAGGAGGGCACGCCGGACGGCTTCCAGTACAGCCAGTTCTGCGCGAACTACCAGGAGTGGGGCACGGCCACTGTTGGCGACGATGCGCACGTCGGCAGGCCGGGGGTGCGTGATGGCCTCCACGAGGTCCTTCGACGCACCGCCGTTGATCGCCAGCGACATGAAGGTTCGCCGAGCGTCGTACTGCCGCCTGCGCCGCAGTTCGAGCCGGTCGAGATCCTCAGCGCTCGCCAGAAGTGACCCGGGTTCGCTCGCGAGAAAGAACCCAGGCGCCCGCGGAGTGACGGGGGCGTCTGCGCCGAACTGAGGAGGGTGGAGAAGAGGTAGAGGCTGCCCCGGCAGGCGACGATGGCCGGCATGGCGACCAAGAAGCGTCCCTGTCGAGAGTGCGGTCGGTGAAGGTCGAGCTTTCGGGCGACGCGAAGTCTCGGTTTCCCGCCCCGTCCTACCTGGTCTCGGCGTCGTGGCCGCCGAATTCCTGGGTGAGGCGGGACAGCTTTCGCAAGCCGGGTCGCCGGTCCTCGACGCGCTCTGCGGCCATCGGCGGGCCCTTCGGCGGCATCCCATCGACCTCCACCAGAGGTTCATCGCCGTCGCCCTCCACGAAGGAGAGCTTGAGCTGCTTCCCGAGCGCCAGCCCGATTCTTCGGAGGGTCTCCCACCGTGGCGTTCGCTGGTCGAGCCCTCGCTCCATCCGCGCGATCATCGGCTGGCTCGCGCCCACCAGCTTCGCGAGCCGGGCCTGAGTCAGTCCCGCCTGCTCACGCATGCTGCGAACCACGATGGCAACCTCGTGGACGAGCCGGCGCTGCTCGAAGTGATGCCGGAATTCGGGATCGGCGAGTCGGGTCCCGAGATACGCGTCGAGTCCAACGCCCACGGTCCCCTTCGTTCGCTTCGTGGTCCGGTTAGCCATCGTCGTCACCTCAGAGCTTCTTCATGCGTGCGCGAGCAGCTTCGATCCCCGCGTCCTGATCCTGCTTCTTGCAGATGTGGAGAATCCAGACGACACCGCCCTTCTGGCAGAAGAGCGATCGGAATCCACCTGTCCGGATCTCGAACATCCCTCGGTTCGGCCGGCCCTTGATCGGCTTCATCGAGATCGGCGCCTGGAGGCCGTGATCGCGGAGCGCCGCGATGTCCGCGACGATCTGTGCGCCGTCTCGTGCCGGCAACTCCCCGAGAAAGTCCGTCGGCTGGCTCCGCCCAGCAGCAGACGCGTAGAACCGGACCTCGAACACGATTGCTACATAACCACGGGGGTATATCCGGGTCAAGCCTGGCGCTCCTCCGGCAGCCCGCCGGGAACGAACCGGATCGCGTTCGCCACCCGCACGTGGGCCAGTCGCCCCTCGGAACAGAGCTTGTAGATGATCGACGTGCTGACCCCGAGCCGCGAGGCCTCCTGGCGAACCGACAGGAGCCGTTCGGAGGGGATGGATTTCACGATCTGTGACTGTAACCCAGGTGTAACTCGCGGACGGGAAAACGCTCCAAAACCTGGCGAATCGCTGGACTCGAGATCGCCCCCACCCTGAGCAATTGCTACAGGTTGCAACGATCGACCAATCCCAGCCAGCCCGGTTTCACTGACTGTCACGCCGGAGGCCACGGGTTCGAGTCCCGTACTCCCCGCCAGTTTCAGGGCCTGCAACCTTCCAAGGTTGCGGGCCTTTTTGTTTTGCCCCTCCGGTGGAACCCTCCAGCGCCATTCTGGCGCCATTTTCCTGCTCGTCCCGGACGACCCGAATCGACACCACCCTCCCCTCCCGGAGCTGCACCGGGATGACGCCACCTGCTTGCAGCGCGCATCCCAGGACGCCGTCCGATAGAGGTCGAACGAGTCCTTCGGGCGGGGGTGCGTGATTTCTTCCAGGATGTCCTTGCTGGCTCCGGCGGCGAGGGCCACGGAGATGAAGGTCCGCCGCGTATCGTAGTGGCGTCGCTTCCGGAGGCCCAGGCTCGCAAGGTCCCGGTGGAACTTCGCCAGTGACTTCCTCGAGTCCCTGGAGGCACCCTTCTGCGTCGGAACGAGAAGGTCGTCCTCCTTCAGGTCGCGCCCCATCCACCGACGCCAGCCCGCGAGCTTCCAGTCGGCAAGAATCGCCGCGAGCGCCGGATGCACCGGTACGAAGTGCGGCACGCCGGTCTTCGGCCGCGTCTTCACCTTCTTCCCCAGCGGCTTCAGGTCGGGCTCATGGTCGCCCCATCGCAGGGCAGAGACCTGACCGGTACGGAGACCCGCCAGGAACTCGATGGCGTAGAGGACCCGGCGCTGCTCGGGGATGGCTGGGCTCGAGATGAACAATTCCACCTCCTTCACCGAGAAGACCGCCCTTCGACGAGGGGGTCCTTTTCTGCTTCGCCACCAGTTCGTACGCATGACGGGGACGAACCTCGGCAACGCGGAGGTGCCCGAGCAGCGGCAAGACGTGACGACGCAGCATCCGGCCATCGGCCTCCGCACCGTCCGCCTCCCTCTCGATTCGTTCCGCAATCCAGGCTTCCATGAGTTCCGTCACCATTAGTTTCAGCTCTTCGGTTCCCTTCGGCTCCAGCAGTTCCGTCTTCAGTCGGGTTTCTTCCTTCTCAGCCCAATCGTTCCGTTCCGTCGCCGTGCGCGCAAACTCCGATGGGATCTGGGGCCGCCGCCGCACCGCCTTCTTGCCGGGAATCCGGATGATGATGTGGGTGGGCCTCCCACTCCCCTTTCCGCTTCGTGCGCTTACATGCCGCCGAGCACCCCTTGTTGCGCTTGCACTCGGGTACGTGCTCGACTAACCCGCCAGTGCCCGCCCACGCGCAAGGCACCGGGTAAGCGGCCGCGCAGTGCGAGCCTGTAGGCTGTCTTCGGGTGGATCCGGAGGAGCGCCGCAGCCTCGTCAACTGTCAGGGTCCGGGCGTAGGCTATTTCCATCGGGACCTCCAACGAGCTTCCCGTTCTGGGGCGGGCTGCTAGCGCGGCGCCGCCCCGATGTACTTCCGGGATGACGCTGCGCTTGGTGTCACGGCCTCGCCATCTGCCACGCCGTCTGTGACGGCACACGGTGGGACGCTCTCGGTGGAGCGCGGCCGGGAAGGGCTTGGCGTTCCGGGTTGAGCTGCCTGCTGCGGGTCCCGAAGGGGGCGCCGCCACCCCCCGCCCTGTGACTTCGGGAGGAATCATGAGCACATGGCACGGGACATGAGACTCCGCTCGCCTCAGGCAAGGGCCTATGTCGCGGCTCCGATCCTGATCGGGGTGGCGGTTCTCATCCGCAACGCCCTCCTCGGGAACACGGGGGGGCCAGAGCCTGATCTCCTGCTCTTGGCCGTGACCATTGCGGGAGCCCTTGGCGGGCTAGGCCCCGCAGCGGCGGCGACGGCGGTGGGGTTGCTGGAGGAGATCTACTTCCAGACCGAACCCGTCAGGACGTTCCTCGTCCCGAGACGCCGGGATCAAGTCGAACTGGCGCTCTTCGTGGCGAGCGGCATTGCCATCGCTATCACGTTCGAGGTCGTTCGGCGCATCCGGCAGCGAGAGCGCGCGGTTGGCAGAACGCTCGCCATGATCACCCGCTGCAACGAGGCGATCCTTCGTGCTCGCACGGAGGAGGAACTCCACGCCGATGTCTGCAAGGTGATCGTGGACGTGGGCGGCTACCCGATGTGCTGGGTGGGCCTCGCGGAGCACGACGAACGGAAGACGGTACGTCCTGTGGCCCATGCCGGTCACGAGGACGGCTACCTCGGGCTCGCTGACATCGTCTGGGCGGACGAACCCCGGGGAAGAGGCACGGTCGGGACCTCCATCCGGGAGAAGAGAATGGTGGTGGGACAGAACTTTGCCACCGACCCCTTGATGGCGCCCTGGAGGGAGGAGGCGCTCAGGCGCGGCTATCGCTCCGTGACCTGCCTGCCGCTCATCTTGGAAGGTACGGTCCTCGGCGCCATCGTCATGTATTCGGGCGAAGTCGCAGCTTTCACCGACAACGAGCTTCGCTACCTCCAGCAACTCACCGACGACGTGGCGTTCGGCGTCGGCGCCATCCGGCAACGGCTGGCCACGGACAGGGCGGTCACCGGGAGGGCGGCGGCGGAGCATGTCCTCCGGCTCAGTGAGGCTCGGCTGAGGCGCGCCGAGGAGTCTGCCCAGGTGGGACACTGGGAGTTCTCCCTGGACGACAAGATCACGCACGCATCCGACGGCGCGCTCAGGATCTACGGCCTCGCGAGGGACAAATTCCATCTGGCAGAGGCCCAGGCACTTGTCCTTTCCGGAAGCCGCCCGGTCCTGGACGCCGCCTTGAGCGATCTCATCGAGAAGGGCGCGAAGTACGACATCGAGTTCAAGATCCGCCGGGCGTCGGACGGCAAGGTCGTCGATATCCATTCCAGGGCGGAATACGATCCGCGCGACAGGAAAGTCTTCGGCATCATCCAGGATGTCACCTCCCGGAAGGCGGCGGACGCCGAGAGGGATGCCCTGCGAACGAAGCTGGCTCTCGCTTCGCGCCTTGCAGCGATGGGAACCCTCGTCGCAGGCGTTGCTCACGAGATCAACAATCCGCTGACGGGAGTCATGGCGGGCGTGGGAACCGCCATGCTGGACGTTCAGAGCAACCTGAAGAAGTTGGAACGAGGAGAGCGCCTGAGCCCGGAGACCTGGATCGAACGGGACCGGGAGATCCTGGAGATGCTCGGCGAGGCCAGCGAGGCTGCGGCGAGAATCAAGAGCATCGTGAGGGACCTGTCCGTCTTCGGGGCACCCACCCAGGACCGGGCTCGACTGCGAGCCTCGGACATCGTCGCAGGGGCGATGCGCTGGCTTCCGAGCAGCGTCCACACCCGGGCGACGGTGAGCGTGGAGGACCTTGGTGCTCCCGACGTGAAGGCTTCTCGGGGGCAACTGGAGCAGGTCCTGGTGAACCTCCTGACCAACGCGGCCAAGGCCACCCGCCCAGGAGCGAAGGGGACGATCCTGATCCGGCTCGGCGCTGGTTCACCCGGCATGGCCCGCCTGGAAGTGGTGGACCACGGAACCGGGATCGACCCTGTCAACCTGAGCAAGATCTTCGACCCCTTCTTCACGACTCGCCCGCCGGGCGAGAGGCGCGGTACCGGCCTCGGCCTTTCCATCTGCCACGCCATCATCACCGACCACGGGGGAACCATCACCGTCGAGACCGAGGTCGGGAAGGGGTCCACGTTCCGGGTGGAACTGCCGGCGGCGCCTGTGGAGCCGGTGGCCGCCCCCTCGTAAGGGTATCCCCGGCGCTCGCACCGGTTGCACAGTTCGAAGGCGATCCCGCTGCGGCCCCGAGCCCGCGCAATACTCCGCCCGAGACTACGCGGCTCCACTCCGCTGGGCGATCCGGTGCTTGCCGGGTCGCCCGTCTCCCTCACCGAGGGTCAAGCCTCTGCCCTCCCGGCCGGCATCGCTCGTTCTAGACCGCTGACCCACCACACATCACCCTGGGCCCGGGGGCCCGGTGATCCCGGTGGAAAAGGGGCTCAGCCTGGCCGGTGGTGACCGGTTGGGGTCCGGGCGCAACGGAAGCCCAGGTTGCTGGCGCGGAGAACGGGGGGGAACCTG
>CAIOAK010000118.1 GCA_903855945.1 uncultured Anaeromyxobacter sp. | reverse complement strand
TTCTGGAGCCGACACCCAGAATTGAACTGGGGACCTACTGATTACGAATCAGTTGCTCTACCAGCTGAGCTATGTCGGCAAGGCGGGAAATGCAGCGCGTTCTAGCATCGCCGGAGCGCCCCCGCAAGCGCTGGCGCGCCTCAGAACGACTCCCCGAGGGTCACGTAGACTTGCGTACCGGCGTAGGGATCGGCGGGGTGGCCCGGCGCGAGGAGCGGCCCGAGCCCCTGTCCGAAGCCGACCCGCAGCAGGACGGGAAGGTAGAAGCCCAGGACGATCTCGAGGTCCACCTCGGCCCCGGTCCCGAAGCGGACCCGGTCGTACCACGGGATGCCCGCGGTGGGGACCCACGCGTTGCCCGCGTCGAGGAAGACCGCTCCGGAGATGCGCCGGAGGAAGATCGGCCAGGTGGACCAGCCCCACTGGGGCGCGGCGATGGGGAACCGGAGCTCGAAGGTGCCGGAGAGGAGGTTGCTCCCCTGGAAGATCCCCGAGGCGTATCCGCGCAGCTGGTTGGGCTGGGAGCCCGTGGAGGCAAATCCGAGCGCGGAGAGCAGGAGGGAGGCCACGTCCGGGGAGGGGATTCCGCCCAGGGTGAAGGGGTACTGGCCACCGAACGTACCGTCGGAGACACCGGCCGCGAGGTGGAGCGCCAGCACCCACTGGCTCCGCTCGGAGAAGCGGAGGTAGCCGTTCCAGGTCGCCTCTCCCCAGGCGTAGTCGTAGTCGCTGCCGAGGACCGGAGACGTGACCCCGGCGGCGACGCCGGCCTGGAAGCCCGACACGCGAGAGATGCTGTTCACGTACTGCCGGGTGTCGTCGTAGGCCAGGCTCCCCGCCACCATGCTCCGGAACCCGTCCCGCAGCGGCAGGGGTCCGGGGGGTGGCGAGAGGACCCGGTAGAAGGTTCCGCTCCAGCCCACCGAGGCCGAGAGGTGGTGGTAGAGCTCCCGGATGGGGACGAGCAGCGAGGCGCGGAGCGGAGTCCAGACCTCCTCGCGCACGCCGTCCACGCCGGGCGCCCAGCCGATCCAGCGGCCGGAGCCGAGCAGCAGCGGCGTCCGGATCCACTCCCCCACGTAGGCGGCGTCGTACACCGGGCTCGACGACCCGAAGCTCCATCGGAGCTCCGCGGCCCAGGAGTGGAGGCCGACCACGTCGGAGGCCGAGGACAGGGCCCCCAGCGTGAATCCCGCCGCATCCCAGCCGAAGACCGGGAGCCAGTAGCGGGGCACGAGCATCGGCAGCGGATCGTACGGCTCCGAGGGGATCCCCGGAGAGGCGTCGTAGGGGATGGCGCCGGGGCGGGGCGCGGACGCCGGGGCCGGGGGGAGGGGATCGGCCGGCAGCTCGAGCCGGGCGAGGTCGTAGCCGGCCCGGGAATAGGAGACGTAGGCCACCTGCCGACCATCGGGGGAGACGGCGGGCTGCATCGCTCCCATTTCACTGCGAGTGACACGCCGGACCTCGCCGGGGATGACCAGGGTGGGCGCCCCCGGACGACCGGCGGGCGGGGACGAAGGCGGCCCACCGTCGGGCGCCTTCACCGGGGGAACGAGCGACAGGAGCGCATCGCCGGGAGGGAGGAGCGCGGCCGAGGGCGCCGGAACGGTCCCTCGCCATCCCCCGGCGCCGGGCTCGAACCGGTAGATGTCGTAGATCCCGGTCCGGTCGGAGGAGAAGAGCAGCCGCCCGTCCGGCAACCACTCCGGGCTCGTGTCGAGCGCGTCGTCGTTCGTCACCCGAGCGACCCGGCCATCCTGCCAGACCGCGATGTCCCGGCGCGCTCCCTCCTGGAGCTCGAAGGCGATGCGAAGCCCATCGGGAGAGATGCGCGGCAGGTAGATCTGGGCGCCCGGGAGGTGGAAGAGGGTCTCGGTCGTCCCGCCGTCGAGCCAGAGACGCTTCAGCGCCATCTCGCCCGGGGCGATGCGAGCCACGTAGGCCACGAAGGCACCGCTGGGAAGGACGTCGGGGTCGGTGGCCCGCTCGCCGACCGTCATCCGGATTCGTCGGCCCGAGTCGAGGTCCACCCGCCAGAGGTCGCTCCAGAGCCAGTAGTACCGGTAGTAGTCCTCCACCGCGACCACGGCCTCGGTGGGGGACAGGAGCGCGAAGGTGCCGTTGGCCGGGATCTCCGCTGCGAGGCCGAGGTCCTCGCCCGCCGGGGTGGCGCGACGGATCCCCTGCAGTCCGTCGAGCCCCCGGTCCCAGTAGGCGACGAAGCGCCCGTCGGGGGACCAGCGGGGGTGGAGCACCCGGGCTCCCCTCCGGGTGATCCAGTCCGGGGAGGTCACGGGTCCCTGCCGGACCTCCGCCAGCTGCGCCTCGTAGCGGAGGCGCAGGGCCTCGCCGAACTCCCCCCAGAGCTTCCGGAAGTCCTGTCCACCGAGGGTGTCCTCGGCCACGACACCGATCGCGAAGGGCCAGACGTATCGACCCTGGGCGGCCATGAAGCGGGAGAGCCCCTCGTCCCCCGTCCGCTCCTGCAGGAAGGAGAGGAAGCGTCCGCCGAGCAGGTACCACATGTTCCCGAGCGGCCAGTCGAGCGGCTGGTTCGAGACCTCCGGCAGGGGATAGAGGCCGCCCTGGAGAACCATCGCGCGGGCGTACATGTCGAAGAGGGCGCTCGAGTTTCGCCCGTGCCCCTGACCCGATTCGTGGAGAACGGCCATGCCCTCGGTGAGCCAGGGCGGAACCATGGCGTTCGGGAGGAGAACCTTCCCGACGATGTCGTCGATGACGGCGGGGACCCCGCCGCGCACGTTCATGTGGATGACGTGCACGTACTCGTGGGCCACGAGCGAGAAGAGCCAGTCGGCGTAGTCGTTGAGCTCCGAGAGGGAATCGGGGGGCGTGGCGACGAGGTGGATGGCGTCGTACGGGAAGACCGTGGCGACCCCGTTCGCCTCGTCCGTGTCGTCGGCGAGGACCACCTCGGTCTTCCCCGTGGGCAGCGCAGGGAACCAGGGGGTGAGGAGTTCGCGGGCCCGCTCGAGGGCGCCGGCGGTGCGCTGGGCGAGCGACTCCTCCCCCTCGTAGTAGTGCACCCGGAAGTGGGGCGTCTCGATCGTTCGCCAGCGAAGGGACGGGTCGTACTGTGCCGTGGCCAGTGCGGGGAGGATCGCGACCAGGAGCGCGAAGGTCTTTCGGAGGAGCGTCACCGCGTGGCCGGGTGCCGATGCTAGTCGAGTGGATTAGACTGCGCCAAGGACCATGGCACACGATCACGACCACGCCGCAGGGGCGCACGGGGCCTCGACCGCGAGGAGCGCCCGGAACCTCGGCCTGTCGCTCGTGGTCACGGCCGGGATCATGGTGGCCGAGGCGGTGGGCGGATTCGTCTCCGGCTCGCTCGCGCTCGTCTCCGACGCCGGTCACATGCTCACCGACGTGGCGGCCCTGGCGCTCGCGCTCATCGCGGTGCGCTTCGCCTCCCGCCCCGCCGACGAGAAGCGGACCTTCGGGTTCCGGCGCGCCGAGGTGCTGGCCGCCCAGGCCAACGTGGCGGCTCTGGTCGTGCTCACCGCCTGGATCATCTGGGAGGCCGTCGATCGGCTCCGTCACCCCAGCGGGCACATCGCGCTCCCTGTCATGGCCGGAGTGGCTGCCATCGGACTCGTGGCCAACCTGGTGGTGCTCCGCTGGCTCCACGCCGACGAGAGCCTGAACGCCCGCTCGGCCTTCCTCCACGTCCTCGGCGATGCGGTGTCGTCGGTGGTGGTCCTGGCCGGAGCCGCGGCCATGTGGTTCGAGCCCACCTGGACCTGGATAGACCCCATCCTTTCGCTCGCCATCTCGCTCCTCATCCTGTGGGGCGCGCTGCGCCTCTCCCTCGAGATCGCCGACATCCTCATGGAGGCGGTCCCCCGCCACCTCGCCATCGAGGAGGTCTGCGGAACCATGGGGGGGGTCGCCGGGGTCCTCGCCGTCCACGACCTGCACGTCTGGACCATCTCCAGCGGGCATCACGCCCTGTCGGCTCACCTCGTGGTCGGGGAGGGGGACATGGGGCGGAACGACGCCATCCTCGACGACGTGAAGGGGCGGCTCCGGAAGCGGTTCGGCATCCAGCACAGCACCATCCAGATCGAGTCGGCCCGGTACGCCCATCTCTACGACGACGTCCACCACCACGGACACTCGCCGGAGACGGGCTGCGCCCCTCACGCGGCGGAGGGCTGACCTGCCGTGCGGATCGTGGCGGGAACGGCCCGGGGCCGGAAGCTCCACTCACCGGCCGGGGAGGGGACCCGCCCGACGAGCGACAAGGTCCGGGCAGCGGTCTTCAACGTCCTCGGCCAGTTCTTCGAGGGCGGGGATGTCCTCGACCTCTACGCGGGAACGGGAGCGCTGGCCCTCGAGGCGCTCTCCCGCGGTTGCGCCCGCGCCACCTGCGTGGACTCGTCCGTGGAGGCGGTCGAACTCATCGACCGGAACGCCACCTCCTGCGCCCTCGCCGAGCGGGTCACCGTGCTGCGGCGGAGGGTCGAGCAGGCGCTCGCCTCGCTCCCGGCGGCCTCCTTCGACCTCGCCTTCGTCGATCCACCGTACGCGGTGGGACCGGAGGGAGCTCTGGGGGCACTCGACCGGGTCCTTCGTCCCGGCGCCACCGTGGTGGCCGAGCACGACCGGCGCACGCCGCCCCCCGACCGGATGGGGTCGCTCTCCCTGGTGGACCGGCGCGCGTACGGCGACACGGGTATCTCGATCTATCGCAGGGAGTAGGGGATACTTCGCACGATGCCACGGCTCGCCATCTACCCCGGTTCCTTCGATCCCCTCACGAACGGCCACCTCTCGCTCATCCAGCGCGGCCTCAAGATCTTCGACGGCCTCGTGGTGGCGGTCGCGAACAACGCATCCAAGAAGGCCCTCTTCACGCTCGAGGAGCGAAAGGATCTCATCCGGGCGGCGGTCGGCACCGACCCCCGGGTGGAGGTGGACCACTTCGAGACCCTTCTCGTCGATTACGCCAAGAAGCGGCGCATCCACACGGTGCTGCGCGGCCTTCGCGCGGTCTCCGACTTCGAGTTCGAATTCCAGCTCGCCAACATGAACTCCAAGCTCGACCCCGACTTCGAATCGGTCTTCGTCATGACCGGCCAGGACTACTTCTACGTGACCGGGAGCCTGGTCCGGGAGGTGGCGAGCTTCGGCGGGGACGTGACCGGCCTCGTGCCGCCCAACGTCGCCGAGGGGCTGCGCCGGAAGTTCCCGCGCAAGTAGGAGCTCCGGAACCGTTCCAACCGGCCGGCGAGTTTGGTATCTTCCTTCGCCCCTCTCGCTCTCCCCCCTTTTGCCCCAGGAGATCCCCAGGATGAGACTCGCCAAGCGCCTCGACGCGGTGAAGCCTTCCCCCACGCTCGCCATCACCGCCAAGGCGAAGGAGCTCAAGGCGAAGGGTATCGACGTGGTGGGATTCGGCGCCGGTGAACCCGACTTCGACACCCCGCAGCTGATCAAGCAAGCCGCCATCGACGCCATCAACGCGGGGTTCACGAAGTACACCCCCACGAATGGCATCCCCGAGCTGCGCGAGGCCATCGCGAAGCGGATCGCCCAGGAGCACGGCATCGCCTACAAGGCCACCGAGGTGCTCGTCTCCTGCGGCGGCAAGCACGCGCTCTACAACCTCTTCCAGGCGCTGCTCAACCCCGGGGACGAGGTGGTCATCTTCGCCCCGTACTGGGTGAGCTACGCCGACATGGTCCGGCTCGCCGACGGCGTTCCGGTCATCGTCCAGACCCGCCACGAGGACGGCTTCGAGCCCACGCCCGACGCCATCCGGGCCGCCTTCGGCCCGAAGACCCGTGCGGTCATCGTGAACAGCCCCTCCAACCCCACCGGGGCGGTCTTCGGACGCGCCACGCTCCGCAACATCATCGATCAGGTGAAGGGGAAGGACATCCTGGTCGTCACCGACGACATCTACGATCGTCTCGTCTACAAGGGGCGGTTCGAGAACGTCCTCACGGTGGACCCCTCGCTCCACCCGCAGGTGGCGCTCGTCAACGGGGCCTCCAAGACCTACGCCATGACCGGCTGGCGCATCGGCTGGACGGCCGGCCCCCAGGCGCTCATCAGCGCCATGCAGAAGCTCCAGGACAACTCCACCTCCAACGCCACCTCCATCGCCCAGAAGGCCGCCCTCGGCGCCCTCACCCTCCCGCTCGACGCCGAGATCGAGACGATGCGGAAGATCTTCGACGAGCGGCGACAGCACATCGTGAAGCGGCTGAACGACATCCCCGGCGTCACCTGCTTCGACCCGGGCGGCGCCTTCTACGCCTTCCCGTACATCGGCAAGCTCCTCGAGAAGCGGATCCCCGGCCAGTCGGAGCCCATCGGCACCGACGAGAAGTTCGTGGCTCACCTGCTCGACCACCACAAGGTGGCGGTCGTCCCGGGCTCCGCCTTCGGGGCGCCCGGCTACGTCCGGCTCTCCTTCGCCATCGCGATGGACCAGATCGACAAGGGAGTCGACCGGATCGCCGAGATGGTGAAGAGCCTCGAATAGGCAGCTTTCCCCGCCGCAACCTGCCCCTCCGCACGTACCCGCGGGGGGGTGCTCATGTTAGGGTCCGCCCCGATGCCGCCCCGCAAGGACATCAAGAAGATCATGATCGTCGGCTCCGGGCCGATCGTCATCGGCCAGGCCTGCGAGTTCGACTACTCCGGCACTCAGGCCTGCAAGGCGTTGAAGGAGGAGGGGTACGAGGTCGTCCTCCTCAACTCCAACCCCGCCACGGTGATGACCGACCCGGACTTCGCCGACCGGACCTACGTGGAGCCGATCACCCCGGAGGTGGCCGAGCAGATCATCGCCCGGGAGCGCCCCGACGTGCTCCTGCCCACCCTGGGGGGCCAGACCGCGCTCAACCTGGCCGTGGCCCTCGCCAGGAACGGGGCGCTCCAGCGCCACGGGGTGGAGCTCATCGGCGCTTCCCTCGAGGCCATCGAGAAGGCCGAGGACCGGCAGCTCTTCAAGGACGCCATGAACCGCGTCGGGGTGGAGATGCCCCGCAGCGGATACGCCACCAACTTCGAGGAGGCGCGTCAGGTATCGGAGCAGATCGGCTTCCCCGTCATCATCCGCCCCAGCTTCACCATGGGCGGGGAGGGGGGTGGCGTCGCCTACAACAAGGCGGAGTTCGACGCGCTGGCCCGGCGCGCCATCGACCTCTCCCCCACCCACACCATCCTCGTGGAGGAGTCGATCCTCGGCTGGAAGGAGTACGAGCTCGAGGTGATGCGGGACCGGAACGACAACGTGGTGATCGTCTGCAGCATCGAGAACTTCGATCCCATGGGTGTCCACACGGGCGACTCCATCACCGTCGCACCCGCCCAGACCCTCTCCGACAAGGAGTACCAGCGGCTGCGCGACCTCTCGGTGCGCATCATCCGCGAGATCGGCGTGGACACGGGCGGCTCCAACATCCAGTTCGGCGTCCACCCCGGCAACGGCCGGGTGGTGGTCATCGAGATGAACCCGCGCGTCTCCCGCAGCTCGGCGCTGGCCTCCAAGGCCACCGGCTTCCCCATCGCCAAGATCGCGGCCAAGCTGGCCGTGGGTTACACGCTCGACGAGCTCCGGAACGACATCACGAGGGAGACCCCCGCCTCCTTCGAGCCCACCATCGACTACGTGGTGGTCAAGGTCCCGCGCTTCGCCTTCGAGAAGTTCAAGGGGGCCGACGACGTCCTCACCACCCACATGAAGTCGGTGGGCGAGGTGATGGCCATGGGTCGCACCTTCCAGGAGAGCCTGCAGAAGGCGCTCCGCGGGCTCGAGATCGATCGATCGGGACTGGACTCGCCGCTCGGGAAGCGGCCCGGCGACACCTACACCGAGGCCGAGCGCACGCAGATCCGGGAGGCGGCCCGGGTCCCTCGCGCCGAGCGCATCTTCTGGCTCGGGGAGGCGCTCCGCGCCGGGTTCGGGGTGGACGAGCTCCACCAGCTCACCTCCGTCGACCCGTGGTTCCTGCGGGAGATGCGGGGGATCGTGGAGCACGAGCCGGTGCTCGCCACCGGCCTGCCGGGCGACGCGGAGGCCTGGCGGCGCGCCAAGCGGATGGGCTTCTCGGACAAGCGGATCGCCTCGCTCGCCGGCACCACCGAGGCGGCCACCCGGAAGGCCCGCTGGGAGGCAGGCGTCCACCCGGTCTTCAAGCGCGTGGACACCTGCGCGGCCGAGTTCGAGGCCTACACGCCCTACCTCTACTCCACGTACGAGGAGGAGTGCGAGGCGGCCCCCACCAACCGGCGCAAGATCATGATCCTCGGCGGTGGGCCCAACCGCATCGGC
The DNA here is from genome assembly GCA_903855945.1 of uncultured Anaeromyxobacter sp. Classification (GTDB taxonomy): domain Bacteria; phylum Myxococcota; class Myxococcia; order Myxococcales; family Anaeromyxobacteraceae; genus CAIOAK01. Next base: position 46,635 of record CAIOAK010000118.1, on the reverse strand, counting down.
CAGGGCATCGAGTTCGACTACTGCTGCGTCCACGCCAGCTTCGCGCTCCGGGAGGCCGGGTTCGAGACCATCATGGTCAACTGCAACCCGGAGACGGTCTCCACCGACTACGACACGAGCGATCGGCTCTACTTCGAGCCGCTCACGCTCGAGGACGTCCTCGAGATCGTCCGGGTGGAGAAGCCGGAGGGGCTCATCGTGCAGTACGGCGGCCAGACCCCGCTCAAGCTGGCCGTGCCGCTCGAGCAGGCGGGCGCGCCCATCCTCGGCACCTCGCCCGACGCCATCGACCGGGCCGAGGACCGCGAGAGGTTTTCTTCACTAATAGTGAAGCTGGGCCTCCGCCAGCCCGACAACGGGGTGGCCCGAAGCGTCGAGGAGGCCTTCGGGGTGGCGCGGCGCATCGGCTATCCGGTCATGGTCCGCCCGTCCTACGTGCTCGGGGGTCGGGCCATGGAGGTGGTGTACGACGACGCCGACCTCACGACCTATCTCACCGAGGCGGTGCAGGCCTCCCACGAGCGGCCGGTCCTCATCGATCGCTTCCTGCGGGATGCCGCCGAGGTCGACGTTGACGTCGTCTCCGACGGGAAGATCGTCATCGTGGGCGGCGTGATGGAGCACATCGAGGAGGCCGGCATCCACTCCGGCGATTCGGCCTGCGCGCTTCCTCCGTACAGCCTCTCCCCGGCGGTGGTGGCGGAGATCGAGGTCCAGTCGGTGGCCCTGGCCCGCGAGCTCGGGGTGATCGGACTGATGAACGTGCAGTTCGCCATCCAGGGCGACGACATCTACGTCCTCGAGGTGAACCCGCGCGCCAGCCGCACCGTCCCGTTCGTCGGCAAGGCCACGGGGGTGCCCTTCGCGAAGAAGGCGGCTCTCGCCATGGCCGGGATCGGGCTCGCCGAGCAGGGGCTCCTGAGCACGCCGCGCCCGAAGCACGTCTCGGTGAAGGAGGCGGTGATGCCCTTCGCCCGGTTCCGCGGCGTCGATCCGGTCCTCGGGCCGGAGATGAAGTCCACCGGCGAGGTGATGGGAATCGCTGCCGACTTCTACGGCGCCTTCTGGAAGGCGCAGACGGCAGCCGGAAACGCGCTCCCGCTCCCGCGCCGCGGGGAGACCCTGCGGGCCTTCGTCTCCGTCAAGGACGCCGACAAGCCCGTGGCCGCCGACCTGGCGCGTCGGCTCGTGGCGCTCGGGTTCGAGGTGCTCGCCACCTCCGGCACCGCGGCATTCCTGGCCGGGGAGGGCATCCCGGCCACACCGGTTCGCAAGGTCGGCGAGGGACGTCCCAACGTGGTCGACCGCATCGTCGACGGCGAGGTCCACTTCCTCATCAACACCACCGCGAGCAAGCGGACCATCTCGGAGAGCTTCTCCATCCGACGCGAGACGCTGATGCAGCGGGTTCCCTACTTCACCACCCTCACCGGGGCGCGCGCCGCCCTCGGTGCCATGGAGCGCGCGCGGGACGCCGGGTACGGGGTCCGCTCCCTGCAGGAATACCACGCGATCGGAAGGTGACCGGATGGCCAGCGACCGCATGCCCATGACCCCGGCCGGCCTCATCCGGCTGAAGCAGGAACTGAAGCGTCTGAAGGGGACCGAGCGCCACAAGATCGTGAAGGAGATCGCCGAGGCGCGCTCCCACGGGGACCTCTCCGAGAACGCGGAGTATCACGCCGCCAAGGAGAAGCAGTCCCACATCGAGGGGCGGATCACCCAGGTGGAGCACTGGATCGCCACCGCCGAGGTCATCGACGTGTCCCGGCTCTCCGGGGACAGGGTGGTCTTCGGCGCCACGGTCCACCTCACCGACAGCCAGTCCGGTGAGGCGATGCTGTACCGGATCGTGGGTGAACTGGAGGCCGACCTGAAGCAGGGGAAGATCAGCGTCACGAGCCCCATCGCCCGTGCGCTCATCGGGCGGGTGGAAGGGGACGTGGTCCGGGTCCGCGCGCCGGGAGGCGAGCGAGAGTACGAGGTGGAGAGCGTGGAGTTCGTCGAGGAGTCGGTAGCGCCCGAGCCGGAGTAGGGCGGCACCGCAGCGGAATGGCTCGGCGCGACCTCCCCGGGGGCAGGCCCGGCGCCCTCGAGCTCGAGGCGCTCTTCGCGCCGCTGCGGTTCGCCGCTCGCCACGACGGGGCGGGGCTCACCCGCCTCTCGGGTCTCGGGAAGACCATCCTCGGAGCGCTGGAACGCTCCCGCGCTGCCGGTGCGACGCCTTCCCCGGCGCTCGAGCGCCTTTCCCGGGAAGGGGAAGGACTCGAGGCCCTGCCCGTCGAGGGGCGGTTCGCCGCCATCTGTCGGATCGCCTCCGACCTGGGCACGCTCGTCACCCTTCCCGAGGACCTCGCCGCGCTGGCGCGCCGGGGCAGGATTCCGACCCCGCCGGTGGCTCGGATCGCACCGCCCTCGGAGGGCGATGCCGCCGGTCGTGCCGAGCGCCGGCGACGGCTCGCAACCCTGCTCTCCGCGATCCCGGGTGCACATCCCGCACCCAGAGCGCTGCTCGAGGAGCGCGGCAGGGAAACGGTCGAGAGCGCGCTCGAGTTCCTCCCCCGAACCTGGCAGGACCGCACACGGATCAGGCCGGTGGCCGAGCTGCGGACGGGCGAGCCGGCGATCGCCGTCGTCACCGTACGGACCTTGCGCAGCCAGCGGATGCGCAACGGGAAGCCCATGCTCAAGGTGGGTACGGCCGATGGGCCGAGCCGGCTCGACCTCGTCTTCTTCAATCCACCTCCCTGGCGCCAGAAGCAGTTCGTGGTCGGAGAGCGTGTGCTGGTCTCGGGTGAGGTGGCCGAGGGGTTCGGGGGCGTCCGCCAGATGGCGCAGCCCCAGGTCGAGAAGGCCGGGGAGGGGGACTCCGCCAACTTCGGCCGTGTCGTCCCGGTCTATCCTGGCCCGGCCGATTACCAGCATCCGGCCCTTCGAAAGCTCATGAAGCGGCTCGTCGAGGAGTACGCCCCGTGGCTCGTGGAGGAACTGCCCGCCTCGGTCCGGCTGGGAAGGCGCCTCCTCGGACGCGCCGACGCCATTTCCCAGGCACATTTCCCACCCCCCGGAACGGACCTCACGCTCGCCGAGGGACGGGCGACCGAGCCTTTTCGTCGGCTCGCCTACGAGGAGCTCTTCTTCCTGCAGCTTTCCCTGGCGCTCCGCCGCCAGGGAGTCCGGCGCGAGCCCGGGATCGCCTTCGACGCCTCCCCGACCGCACGGGCAGCGGCCCTTGCGCCCATTCCCTTCCGGTTCACCGGAGCCCAGGACCGGGCCTTCGGCGAGATCGCCCGGGACATGGGGGCTGCGGAACCGATGCACCGGCTCCTCCAGGGAGATGTGGGGAGCGGGAAGACGGCGGTCGCCTTCGCGGCCGCGATGCTGGCCATCCGCTCCGGCTGGCAGGTGGCGGTCATGGCACCCACCGAGATCCTGGCCGAGCAGCACGTCCGCACCTTCCGGCGCTGGCTCGAGGGGTCGGACGTGGAGGTCGCCCTGGTCGCCGCGCGGGCCCGTGGGCGCGAGCAGGCGGAGGCGCGGGAGGCGGTTCGGAGCGGCAGGGCCAGGCTCGTGGTCGGGACCCACGCGCTGCTCGAGCAGTCGGTCGAGTTCGCGCGACTCGGTCTCGTGGTGGTGGACGAGCAGCACCGGTTCGGCGTCCTGCAGCGGGCCACCCTCATGTCCAAGGGGAAGCGCCCCGACGTGCTCGTCATGACCGCGACGCCCATCCCCCGGACGCTCGCCATGGCCTTCTACGGCGACCTGGACCAGTCCAAGATCGACGAGATGCCGCCCGGGCGCCTCCCGGTGGAGACCCGCGTCTTCCGGGAGAGCCAGCGGGGGAAGGTCCTCGAGGGCGCGCGCGCCGAGCTCGACGCGGGACGGCAGGTGTACGTCGTCTATCCGCTCGTGGAGGAATCGGAGAAGACCGACCTGGCCGACGCCACGAGCGGCGCCGAGGAGCTGCGCGAGAAGCTCGCTCCGCACGCCGTGGCGCTCGTGCACGGCCGGATGAAGGGGGACGAGAAGGAGGAGGTCATGCGGCGCTTCCGCGAGGGGAGCGCGCGGGTGCTCGTCTCCACCACGGTGGTCGAGGTCGGGCTGGACGTCCCCAACGCAACGGTCATGATCGTCGAGCACGCCGAGCGGTTCGGCCTCTCCCAGCTCCACCAGCTCCGCGGCCGCGTCGGACGAGGTTCGGCCCGCAGCCGTTGCCTGCTCGTGGCGCGGGGGGCGGGGGCGGGAGCCGACGCGCGCGAGCGGCTGCGCACGATGGTCGAGACGCAGGACGGCTTCGAGATCGCCCGCGCCGATCTTCGCATCCGCGGACCCGGGGAGATGCTCGGCACACGCCAGGCCGGCCAGCCGATCTTCGAGGTGGCCGACCTGTACCGGGACGAGGCCATCCTCGACGAGGCCCGGGAGGATGCCCTGAAGGTCGCCGCGGAGGACCCCGAACTCTCCCGGGAGGGGAACGCGGCCACGCGCGAGGCGCTCGACCGCTGGGCGAGCCGACTCTCCCTCGCCCGCGTCGGGTAGAATCGGGCTATGCCGACCTGCGCCCTCTGCGAGAACGTCCAGGCCGCGGGGGATTCCTGCTCCGTCTGCGACCAGCCGTTCCGGGAGGCGGAACCCGCTCCCGAACCGGTGGAGAGGCTCGAGGGGCTCGAGGCGACCCGCCTGCCCGCGAGCGAGGTTTCCGCCGAGCGACTCGCTGAACTGGAAGCTACCGCCGTCGGTCCGGTGGTCGTGGACGTCCTCGCCATGGATGACCTCGTGCCCACGGTGGCCGAGGGGCTTCCCGGGGAGGAACCGGCGGCGACTCCCTCGGCCCCGGTATGCCGCTATTGCCGGAACCCGGCAGTCCCCGGGGAGGCCTTCTGCGTGCACTGCGGGATGCGATTGCCGGCGGCGGCCACCGGCCCCTCTCGGGACGCAGCAGGAGCCCCTTCGCCGGTCCTCTGCCGGGACTGCGGCACACCGTTGAAGGGCTCGAGCTGTTCGGCCTGCGGCGCCCGCGCCTCCGGCTGAGCGCTGCGGCCTTGCCATCCCCGCCGACCTTCGGCAGATTGAGCCGCCCGACGCCATGAAGACTCCGTCCGCTGACGATCTCTCCGCCTGGTTCCGATGTGCCGAGGGCTGCGACTTCCGAGCCCCGCTCACCGAGGTGATCTACCGGTGCCCGCGCTGCCAGGGGCTCCTCGAGGTGGAGCACGATCTGGACGCGCTGCGCGGGCGATCAGCAGCGGAGTGGAAGGCCCTGTTCGAGGGGCGCTTCCGGGGCGGGAACTGGCCCTTCGGTTCCGGTGTCTGGGGCAAGAAGGAATGGGTCTACCCACAGCTCGCCGTCGAGAACGTGGTCTCGATGTACGAGGGGGGCACGCCGCTGATCCGCCTCGACCGGTATGCGAGCGAGATCGGCCTCCAGGACGTGTGGCTGAAGGAGTGCGGCGTCACCCACACCGGCTCCTTCAAGGACCTGGGGATGACGGTTCTCGTGTCGGCCGTGAAGGAGATGCGCGCCCGCGGGGTTCCCATCCGGGCAGTCGCCTGCGCCTCCACCGGCGACACCAGCGCCGCGCTGGCCGCCTACTGCGCCGCGTCGGGGATCCCGTCGGTCGTCCTCCTCCCTCGCGGGAAGGTCTCCACCGCGCAGCTCGTCCAGCCGGTCTCGAACGGGGCGCTGGTGCTGGAGCTCGACACCGACTTCGACGGCTGCATGCGGGTGGTGCAGGACCTCTCCCGGACGCCCGAGATCTACCTCGCCAACTCGATGAACTCGCTGCGCATCGAGGGGCAGAAGACGGTCGCCGTCGAGGTGGTGCAGCAGCTCGGCTGGACCTCCCCGGACTGGGTGATCATCCCGGGTGGAAACCTGGGGAACGCCGGTGCGCTGGGCAAGGGTTTCCTGATGCTTCGCGATCTGGGGCTCGTCGATCGCCTTCCCCGACTCGTCGTCGCCCAGGCCGAGAACGCGAACCCGCTCTATCGCGCCGTGAAGGCGGCGGGCCGTGCCGCAGCCGACGTGCCGGTGGAGTCCATCCAGGCTCGAACCACGCTCGCCAGCGCCATCCAGATCGGGGCTCCGGTCTCGGCGAAGCGCGCCCTGCGGGCCATCGAGGCCCTCGACGGACTGGTCGAGCAGGCGAGCGAGCAGGAGCTGGCCGACGCGGCGGCCCGGGCCGATCTCTCCGGCGCCTTCGCCTGCCCGCACACGGGCGTCGCGCTCGCGGCGCTCGAGAAGCTCTCGGCCCGCGGTGTCATCCGCCCTTCCGAGCGGGTGGTCGTCATCTCCACGGCCCACGGCCTCAAGTTCTCCGACTTCAAGGTGGGTTATCACGAGGGGACGCTTCCCGGCCTCGCCCCGGCGCTTCGCAATCCGCCCGTTCGCCTGCCCGCCACCCTGGCGGCCGTGCAGGACGCGGTGGCCGCCCGTTTCGGAGCGAGGTGACGATGGCGCCTTTCGAGGATGCCTCGCTGCGCGCGGAGCACGACACCCTCGCCGCCCGGGTGTCGGCGCGGAGCTCGATCGACGACGTCCGGCGCGGAGCCTACGCCTCCTTCGGGTTCGTCATCTCCACCGGGCTGACCGTCAAGTTCGCCTGGGATCGGTGGGGCTCCGGACCGCGCCCGGCGCGCATCCCGGGGCGCTACCCCCTCCTGTTCCTGGGAGCCCTTCTCGTCGCCGTGGTCCTCGCCACGGTCGCCATCCGAGCCTTCCTTCGCGCCCGTGCGGGCATGGTGGTCGAGGATCGCGACTTCGCGCGCCTGCGCGAGATCCGGGTTCAGCTGGGGATCGACGCGTGAAGCGGCGCGGACGCTTCCTGGTGCTCGAGGGGCTCGACGGGGCGGGGACGACGACCCAGGCCAGCCGGCTCGTCGCTTGGCTCGAAGCTTCCGGGCGCAAGGCCCACCTCACCGCGGAGCCCTCCCGCGGTCCGGTGGGCACCCAGATCCGTCACGTGCTCTCCGGGCGTCTCCGGGGCGCCGGTGGGGCCGACTTCGATCCGCGCGCCCTCGCGCTCCTCTTCGCCGCCGACCGGCTGGACCACTGGGCGTCGGAGATCGGCCCGCGCCTGGAGCAAGGCGTGGACGTGGTCTCGGATCGCTACGTCCTGTCGAGCCTGGCCTACCAGTCGGTCGCCACGGGGGACGCAGCCTGGGTGGCCGCGATCAACTCCCGGGCTCCGCCGCCCGACCTGACCGTCTTCCTCTCGGTCCGTCCCGCGGTCGCGCTCGGCCGTCGGTACGCGGCGTCGGCGGAGCGGGAGATCTTCGAGGTTCCGGAGTTCCAGCGACGGGTGCACCGCGCCTACCTGCGAGAGCTCGCCCGGCTGGCGCGCGGACGAAGCCGCGTGGCTCACATCGCCGGTGAGCAGTCGGTCGAAGCCGTGGCCGCCGACATCGCCCGCACGGTCGAGGGGATCGTCCGGTGACTCCGGACGCCACGGCCGCGGTGGTGGTCGTGGGCAGCGAGGTGCTCTCCGCGAAGGTGCAGGACGAGAACGGACCCTTCCTGGCGCGGAGGCTGCGGGAGCTGGGCGTCGAGCTCTGCTCCATCCACGTGGTTCCGGACCGGATGGACGCGGTGGTGGAGGCCCTGCTCCTGGCCCGCCGTCGTGCCTCCTGGGTCATCACCTCGGGGGGCGTGGGCCCCACCCACGACGACCTCACGCTGCCCGCGGTGGCCCGGGCGCTCGGGGTGCCCATCCGCCGGAACGGGGAGATGGCCCGCATCCTCGGCGTGACGCATGCGCGCCACCGCGACGGAGCGGCGCTCCCGGAGGCGGCTCTCCGGATGGCGGACCTCCCCGAGGGAACCGAGTTGCTCGGCGACCCCGACTTCCCCACGCTGGTGGCCTCCCGGGTGGTGATGCTCCCCGGAGTTCCGTCGTTCCTCCGCCACCAGTTCGACCGGGTCGCCCATCTCCTTCGCGGTTCGGCCTACCACCTCACGAGCCTCTACCTCTCGTGGGTGGAGGACCAGCTCGCGATCCCGCTCGCGGCCATCGCAGCGGCCCATCCTGACGTGGAGATCGGAAGCTACCCGCGGTTCGACGACGCCGACCACCGCGTGCGCGTGACGGTGGAGGGGAGGGATCCGGGCGCTGTCCGGGTCGCGACGAAGGCGATCCAGGCCGCGATTCCACCCGAGGCCATCGTGCGCGCCGAGGGCGTCGGCACGTAGGGCTCTGTCAACGTTTCAAACGTCGAAGCGGTCGATCTTCCCTGCCTTCAGGAGGATCTCGAGGCCGCCGGCCAGGCAGCGGTCCCGGTCCTCTCCCTGAAGCTTCACCACGAGCGGCGCGAGCTGAATCGAGCCGGGTATCGGGGAGGCGTGCGGCGGGATGACGGCGATCGCCCAGTTGTCCCCGAGATCCTTGTCGATGGTGACCTCGCAGGGGATGTTGCCGATGTAAGCACGCGCCATCTGGGGAGAACCTCGGGCCGGAGGAGCCGGGAAGATAGCCCATGCCGCCGGGGGCGGGAAGGGGAGAATGGCAGGAAGGTCGCGGTTACCTGGCCATGACATGCACCCCGTAGGAAGAGGGTGTGAACCGCGCCACCGTCATCGACGCCGACCTCGACCGGCCCCAGTGGGTGAAGTCGATCCCGTTCCTCGCCGTCCACCTGGTGGCGCTCGCCACGCCGTTTCTCGTACCCCCGACCTGGCGGCTCCTCGGGCTGTCGCTCGCAGTTTACTCCGCGTGCATGTTCGGGATCACGGCCGGGTTTCACCGCTACTTCTCCCACCGGGCCTTCCGGACCGGGCGCGCCTTCCAGCTCGTGCTCGCCCTGCTCGGCACCCTCTCCGTGCAGAAGGGCGTGCTCTGGTGGGCCGGCCACCACCGCGACCATCACCGCTACTCGGACGGGGACCGGGACCCCCACTCGCCCGTGAAGCGGGGCTTCTGGTGGAGCCACGTCGGCTGGATCCTCGCCGCGCGGCATGACCGGGCCCGGCCGGAACGGGTGAAGGACCTGGCCCGCTTCCCGGAACTCGTGTTCCTCGATCGCTTCGGGGTGATCGTCCCGGTCGCCTTCGGCACGGCGCTCGCGTTGGTGGGAGGCCTCCCCGCGCTCCTCTGGGGATTCTTCGTGCCGGTGGTGCTGGCGTGGCACGTCACCTTCTCCATCAACTCGGTGGCGCACGTCCTGGGCTCGCGCCGCTACGCGACGGCCGACGAGTCGCGCAACAACGCGGTGCTCGCGATCCTCACCTTCGGCGAGGGCTGGCACAACAACCATCACTTCTACGCATCCACCGCCAACCAGGGATGGTTCTGGTGGGAGGTGGACCTGACCTACGGGATGCTGCGGCTCCTCTCCCTCGTGGGCCTGGTCTCCGACCTGCGCACGCCCCCCGCACACGTTCGGGCAGGGCGCCCCGGGGTCACCCCGCCCCGGCTAGAGGAAGACGGAGCGGCGACTCGCCAGGTCGGCGTCGAGCATGCGCTGTAGCTCGGCCCGGACCCTCTCCCCGGCAGCCGCCACCGCACCTGGATCCTCGGCCTGCTCGGGCGGAGGGGGCGCGATCGGGCTTCCGAACTGGACCGACCAGCGGGACGGGAGCGGGAGCCAGGAGAAGAGCCCCGCGAGCGGAAGCGCCGGTGCGAGGGAGAGAAGCGGGATGTGCAGCGACTCGGCGAGCCAGCCGCGCCGGTCGAACGGCGCCGCCGCTTCCTCGCTTCCCAGGATGGAGCACGGGACGATCGGCACCCGGGCCAGCGCGGCGATGCGGGCGAAACCGCCCCGGCCGAACCGGGTGAGGCGGTAGCGATCCGCCCAGGGGCGGGCGACCTCGCGAGGCCCCTCGGGAAAGATGGCGACGCTGGCGCCCCGATCGAGGAGGGAGAGTGCGACCTCGGGAAGCAGGGGAGCAGCGCCCAGCCGGGAGAGCATCGGGCCCACCAGCGGCACGGCGAGGGCTCGCGGATCGAGCAGCGGTCGCAGTTCACGGGAGGCGGGGGGGCGGGCGGTCACGGCCCGGAGGACCGCGGCGTCCCAGTGGGCGGTGCCGCCGTGGTTCGCGACGAGGACGAAGGGGGTGTCCGGCAGGAGATCGGTTCCCCGGACATCCACCCGCCACCAGGTGCCCACGAAGAAATCGAGCACCGCACGGGCGCGGACCAGGAACTGCGGGTCCATCCCGTGCTCGTCGAGCCGGGAAGGAGCGGACACGAGCGACGCCAGGGAGGCGAGGGGCGCGAGCGCGTCCCGGAGCGCAGGGAGGAGCCGCACGAGCAGTTCCCGGACCTCCTCGGTGTAGGCCGCGGGGCCCGTGCTGCGGGCTGCCTCGGCCAGGCGGGCCTCCCCGTCCCCGGCGAGCGGCTCCTGGGTGACCGGGTGGGTCGCGGCCGGAGCTGCGACAGGCGGGGGAGCGGGACCCGCCATCGGTTCCGCGGCAAGGGAACTCGCGGATGGCGGACGAGGGGCCGCGCCTCGCTGGAACGGGTCGTTCCCGAGGACCGGCCTGCGGGCCGGGCCGGGGGGAGCCCGCTTGCGCTTCGGCGTCGCCATCCCGGTTTCGTACAGGGGAAGGGCGGGGCCGTCAAACGGTCGGACGCACGTGATACGAACGGCCCGTGCCGCTCATCCAGGTCCTCCCGCCCGGGCTCGTGAACCAGATCGCCGCTGGTGAGGTGGTCGAGCGTCCGGCCTCGGTCGTGAAGGAACTCGTCGAGAACGCTCTGGATGCCGGGGCCCGCTCGATCCAGGTCGATCTGGAGGAGGGTGGGCTCGCCCTCGTCCGGGTGGCCGACGACGGCTCCGGGATGGAACGGGAGGACGCGGTTCTCTCCCTGGAACGACACGCCACATCCAAGCTCCGGGACGCGGGGGGGCTCACGACCATCGGGACGATGGGGTTCCGGGGCGAGGCCATCCCGGCCATCGCCTCGGTCGCTCGGATGCGGATCGACACCTGCCCGGACGGGAAGCCCGGCAGCGCGGTGGGCACCCGGATCTCCGTGGAGGGCGGCGACGTGACCGCCGTCGAGGAGGTGGCCCGCGCCCGCGGCACGACCATCGAGGTGCGAGACCTCTTCTTCAACACCCCCGCACGGCGCAAGTTCATGCGCTCCACCCCCGCCGAGTCCGGCCACTGCTCCGAGGCGGTCGTGCGGGCCTGCCTCGCGCGCACCGACGTGGGGTTCACGCTGCGCAGCGGCGGTCGCATCTCGATCGTCTCGCCCGCGGGAGCCTCCACGGAGGAGCGGGCCGCGGTCGCGATCGGCCGCGAGGCGGCCCGGGCCTTGATCCCGGTCGATCAGGAGCGGGGCGGGGTCCGGGTGCACGGCGCGATCACCTCCCCGGACCACTCGGCGGCCACGGGGCGCGGCCTCTACCTCTTCGTGAACGGGCGATTCATCCGCGACCGGGCTCTCGCATGGGCCGTGGTCCGAGCCTACGCCGGCTCGCTCCCGGCCGGCCGCCAGCCGGCTGGAGTCCTCTACCTCGAGCTTCCGCTCGATCGGGTGGACGTGAACGTCCATCCCCAGAAGCTGGAGGTGCGCTTCCAGGATGCCCGGGCGGCCACCGATGCGCTCCACCACGCGGTGAGCGAGGCGCTCCGTCCGTCGCCCTGGCTTCGCCACGCGGCGCCGGGAGCGAGCCCCATCCCCGCCGTCCCCATCGCCGCGGAGCCCCGTGGCGACGATGTGGCCGACGTCCTTTCCCGGGCGCGCGCCGCGGGGGGGCTATCCTGCGAGACGCCTCCCTCGAATTCCTCCCTCCCGTTCCCCGTCGAGCTCCCCCGGGGGACCGCGCAGGCCGAACCGCCGTCGCGGGCCGTTCCGGGCTATTTCGGCTCCCTCCGCTACATCGGTCCCTTCGCGCGTACCTATCTCGTCTGCGAGGCGCCCGGCGGAGCCCTCGTCGTCGTGGACCAGCACGCCAGCCATGAGCGGGTCCTCTTCCACCGGCTCCGGGAATCGCTGCGTGCCCGCAAGCTGGAGGCCCAGCCGTTCCTCGTCCCTCCCGTTGTGACCCTGCCCACCGCCACGGCGCGAACGGTCGAGGGGGCGCTCGCAGAACTGGCCCAGGTCGGACTGGAGGTCGAGCCGTTCGGCGGTGATTCCTTCGCGGTGAAGAGCGCCCCCGCCGTGCTCGGGGGAACCGCCATGGGGCCGCTCCTCGGCGACCTGGCCGCCCAGCTGGCCGAGGCCGGAACCTCGAGCGCCGTCACCGAGGCGCTGGACGGGCTTCTCGCCACCATGGCCTGCCACGCCGCCGTCCGGGCCAACCAGGACCTCACCCGGGAGGAGGTCCGCGCCTTGCTCGACGGCCTCGACTCCATCGACTTCAAGGCCCGGTGCCCCCACGGACGCCCGGTCGTCGCCGAGCTGCCCATCGCCGATCTGGAGCGGCGAGTCGGGCGACGCTGAGCTGCCGGATGGGCTGGACGCGGACGGGCCGCTGATGTCAGATTGCCCGACGTGCCCCCCCGCGACCCGAAGCTCAGGCCGTACCGCACGGTGGCGTGGGTCGCCTACTTCGCCGCCATCGGGATCGCCGTCGGCTTCTTCGTCGTGAGCGCGGTGAAGACGCTCCGGGGGAACTCGCGCCGCCGCGAGGCGGTGGCATCGAGCGCCATCCCAACCCGGGCCACCCTCCGGGTGTGCATGGACGACCTGGACGCGCTCTACACGGAGCAGAACCAGCGCGCCTGGGCGATGGGGAGCCGTTTCGAGGGCTCTCGCCCCCTCGCCACATGGCGCGACTGGGCGCCTCGGTGGGACGACCGGGTCGAGGATCTCTCCGAACGCTGTCGGCTCGACGTGGCGAAGGGGGAATGGGCCGTCGAGCGGGCCGAGATGGCCGCCGCTCGGGACGCGATGATCGCGCTGCACCGGGCCTACACGGCCCAGGTCAATCGCTTCGCCGACGAGCACGGAGATCTGGCGCGCGCGGCCGCCGAGACGATGGCCCACGCGCGGGAGGCTACCCGTCCGTCGAACTAGCCCGGCCTCGGCTGCGGTGCCGGATCAGGGACCGCAACCACCCGTGCTGGACGGCTGGAATGTCCAGCGGAACACCTGGACCTCGTACCCCGGCGCGGCCGTCCGGTTCGGCAGGTCGCCCGGTGGCACCGCGGCCCCCACGGGCAGGAAGCCGTTCGAGATGGTCATCTCGACGACATGGTTCGGTCCCCCGCCGATGGCGTCGAAGTCCCAGGGCGAGAAGGGGAACGCCTTCGGGTAGCGCCGGTACTGGGTGGTGTCGGACGGGGGAGAGAGCGTCTCGAGCTGGAGCGGAGTCCTGCGGACCTGGTTGTCCGGTTCGTAGTCGACGAACCAGCGAACCTCGACGGGCTCCTCCACGTTCTCGTCGATCACGGTGGCCGACACCTGGAAGAGCGATCCCGGTGGGCATGCGCTCGCGGGTGCGTAGTCGGTCATGGCCAGCCGGGGCTGGGCGCTGTTCGTCTGGACGCGCGGCGGGGTGATGGGCAATCCCCCATCGATGGACCCCACGCCCGGAAGGGGCTGCGGAATGGGACATCCGCCGAGGAGGGCGCCGCAGCTCAGGGCAACGACGAGCAGCGCGCCCAGCCGGAAGCTGGCGCGGCTCATCCCTCGCCCCCGTCGGTGGGCGACGGGTCGGAGCCCCGGCGCTCCGACTCCAGCTTCTCCAGGTGGCGAAAGATGGTTCGTGGGTCCACGTCGAGTTCCTTGGCGGTCTTGGTCCGGTTGCCGCCGTTCCGCTCGAGGATGTCACTGATGTATCGCTTGCGAAACTCCTCGATCGCCTCGGAGAGAGGGATGGCGGCCTCCTGCCCGTCCGCCTTCAGGTCGAGGTCCTCGGTGGAGACGAGCGGACCGTCGGCCAGGACCGCTGCCTTCTTCACCCGGTTCTCCAGTTCACGGATGTTCCCGGGCCAGGCGTGCTTCCGGAGCGCGACCAGCGCCGCCGGAGCGAACCCGCGAGCCCGGGATTCGAACTCGGTGGCGTATCGCTGGAGGAACCAGCGGGCCAGGACCGTGACGTCATCGGCCCGCTCGCGCAGCGGCGGAAGCGTGATGGTCACCACGTGGAGCCGGTAGTAGAGATCTTCCCGGAACCGGCCGTTGCGAACGTCCTCCTCCAGGTTCCGGTTGGTCGCCGCCACGATCCGGATGTCCACGGGTTCCGCGCGGGACTCCCCGACGCGCTGAACCGAACGTTCCTGGATGGCTCGCAGGAGCTTCACTTGAAGCGACTGGGGCATCTCGCCGATCTCGTCGAGGAAGAGCGTGCCCCCGGACGCCGCCTGGAATCGTCCCGGACGCGTGGCCACTGCCCCCGTGAAGGCGCCCTTCACGTGCCCGAAGAGCTCGCTCTCGAGAAGCCCCTCCGGGATGGCGGCGCAGTTCACGGCGACGAAGGGACCTTCCGAGCGCGGAGACCGCCTGTGGATCTCCCGGGCCACGAGTTCCTTCCCGGTTCCGGTCTCGCCCTGGACGAGCACGGTGACGTCGGTGGGCGCAACCTTCTCGATGCGCCGGAAGACCTCGCGCATGCTCGGGCCGGCACCGAGCAGGTCGCCGTAGCGACGGGTGTCGATGGCCTCCCGCAGCGCCTCGTTCTCCCGCCGGAGGTCCCGGAGCAGGAGCGCGTTCTGGAGGAGGAGCGAGGCCTGCGATGCGAAGACGGTCAGGGTCTCGAGCGAGCGCTCGTCGAAGAGGTTCCGCACGCTGTCGTTGCCGAGGTAGATGGCGCCGAACACCTCTCCGCGCGCGAGGAGAGGTGCGCACATCACCGACTGCAGCCTCAGGTCGATCACCGACTCGGAGCTGGACCACTCGGCGTCGTGGAGCGCATCGGCCACGACGAGAGGGCGCTGGGTCTCCAGCACCTTTCGCAGGATGGAGTCGGACACGCTCGAGACGGCGTCCTTGACCCTTCCCGGGGCGACGTTCCGGGAGGCCCTCACCTGGGGTTCGCCATCGGCGAGCTCGATGACGAAACCCTTGTCGGCGCGGGTCACCTCGAGCAGGGCATCGAGCAGGGCGTCGAGCAGCGATTCGAGCGAGCCCGCCTCGAGGAGGCGGCGGGAGAACCGGACGAGGGGATCCTCCCGCGGGCCCGGGGCGGGTGGTGGGGTGGCCGGGGGGGAGAACAGGATCTCGTGCACACCGACCCGGACCACGTCGCCGGGCGCCAGGCGGCAGGTGGTGCGCCGCCGGCCGTTCACGGTCATCTCCACGCCGGAGTGGGCCGCGGCCGTGAATGCGTCGCCGTCGGCGAGGATGTGGAATGCCGTGGCGGGGAGCGTCGGGTCGTCGATGCGGACGGCGCTCGCTGGATCGCGCCCCACCGTCGTGATCCTCCGGGAGATGGGGATCGTTCGGGGGGGCGCCTCCGGGGCGCGATGGACCAGGTCCGCCAAGGTCGTGCTCCTGGAACTAAAAATCCCAGCTTAGCTTCACGGCCGCCTTGCCCGGGGTGATCTCGGTCTCGATGCGCGGCACGTAGTGGATGAGCGAGTCGGCGACCCCGTAGGCGTACATCCCCCAGAAGAGCCCCGCCGACACGTACTTGATGACGTCGATGTTGGAGAGGAGCTGGCGGTCCGAGTCGGGGATGGGGGGGTTGCTGCAGTTGGTGGCGGTGCTCACGGAGCAACGCCGGGAGCTGTCCTGCGCGATGGCGTTGTGGACGAAGATCGAACCCAGGTTGACGGCCCCGAAGACCACCTGCGAGACCGCGATGATGATCCCCTTGGTGGTGTCACCGTTCTGGAACTGCCCCACTCCGAACGGCAGGAAGTTGAGCAGGTAGATGTGCTCCTCCACGACCACCACCTTCGACGGAGGACCGCTCCGGATGGCCTCCTCCGCTGCCAGCCTGCGCCGGGCCTCCTCGGCGGCCCGCTCCAGCTCGTACTGCTGCCTCTTCTGCTCCCGGATGGGGGCGAGCTGCGGCTCGGCGTCGGCGCGAACCCGGTCGAAGAACTCGACGATGGGCGGTGGGACCAGGAAGGGGTCGAGCGTCTGGTCGGGGTCGAGGAGGAGGAGCTGGATGAACGCCTTCCGGGACGCCGTCCGGTCCCCCAGCTGGTACTCGGCGAGCCCGAGGACCCGCCAGGCCTCGAGCGCGACGAGAACGGGTGGGGCCGGTGTCGCCCCCAGGACCTCGCGCGAGGCCGCGGCGGCGTCCGGGTAGGCACCGAACTCGTAGCGATCCCGGGCGCGCTTCAGGTCCGCCTCCGGTGTGGCGATCGCGAGGGCGAGGAGGAGGGCGATCATCGACGCGCATCCTCCGCCGAGAGCGCCGGGACCACGACGTCCTGCCCGGCCCGGATGCGGACGCTGGAGGAGATGGCCCGCCGACCAGGCGCCAGGAGGGACAGATCGACGTCTCCCTCGTACGGGCTCGGACCGTCCTGGGGCACTCGGACGCGGAAGGATTCACGCTGCGAGTCCCCGGCCGAACCGAGGAGCTTGCCGTCCAGGTACACCTGGGTGGAGGGATCACCGCCGACGCGCAGGAGGGCGGGGCGGGGGACGAGCGGCACCTTCATCTCGCCCAGGTGCTCGGCGGAGGCGGCCGAGATCTCCCGGTCGTAGGGTTCGCAGCAGGTGTGCTCGAACCGGAGTCGATGCACACCCGGAGACAGCGAGAGAACCACCCGTTGCTGATCCTTCGCCACCTCCACGCCGTCCAGGAGCACGCGCTGGGCGTACGGACGCACCAGGACGGCGAGGGGAACGTTCGGTGCCTTCCGGGGCGTGGAGGGGCGCTGCGCGTCATCCGGGGGCCGGAGCACCGAACCCGCCTCCTGGACTCCGGGTGTCGCCGCAGGGCCTGCACCGGCCGTGGGCGGTGAAGGGGAGGGCGACCCCGCCGATGTCGAGCCGGAAGACGGGAGGTCGGGGACCTTCTCCGTACCGGGAACGAGCGACGTTCCATACCGGGCCACCCCGAGGACGAGGAGGACCGTGACCGCGCCCCCCAGGACCACCCCGATCGCGATGCGAGAGGCCCTTCGCCTCCGGTCGTCCCGGGCCACCGTCGCCAGACTGGCCAGCACCTCCGGATGATCGGGTTCGAGGGCGAGCACACCGTCGAAGTCCGAAAGGGCGAGCGCCACCTCGCCCCGGGCGAGATGCTCCCGTCCGCGCCGGAACCGCGCCTCCACGAGGATCGGCCGGAGCGCCGCCTCCGTCCCGCGGGGATCGGTGAGGAAGTTCGCCAGCACCTCCGCAGGGCGGGCGATCCCGTCTGCGGCGAGCATGTCGGACAGTTCGGTGCGGAGTGCCTCCGCGCTGGCCGGACGTCCCGCGGGATCGAGCGCGAGGCAGGAGACGATGATCCGGGCGAGAGGACCGGAAAGGGCTGGGTTCACCGAGCGTGGATCGGGGAAGTCGCCGTTCACCAGGCGGTGCAGCGTCGCGCTCGGATTGGGACCCTCGAAGGGCAAGCGCCCCGTGCACATCCAGTAGAGGATGGTCCCGAGCGAGAAGATGTCGGAACGCTCGTCGGCCTCGCCGCCGTCCACCACCTCCGGCGCCATGTGGTTGGGAGACCCCACCAGCGCTCCCGTCATGGTCATCCGGTCGTCCTGGGAGAGGATCCGGGCGATCCCGAAATCGGCGAGTTTCACCGCGGAACGCCCCCCGGCCTCCGAGATCATGACGTTCTCGGGCTTGAGATCCCGGTGGATGACCCCGGCTGCGTGGGCGTGGACGAGTGCGTCGGCCAGGGCGAGCCCCACGAGCGCCCCCATCTCGGGGAGCGGGAAGCCCACCTGCTCGGCGAAGACCCGCAAGGTTCGTCCGTGGACGAACTCGGTGACGAGCCAGCTCTCCGGAGCGTCGTCCCCCGAGTAGTCGTGGATCTCGACGATGCCAGGGTGGGAGAGTCGAGCCACCGCCCGGGCCTCGCGGGAGAAACGGGCACGGGATTCGGGCCGGGTGGCGAGGTGGGGGTGGAGCACCTTGACCGCGACCTCCCGGTCGAGCGACGTGTCGCGACCACGGTAGACGACCGACATTCCGCCGGTTCCCACCTGCTCGAGGAGTTCGTAACGGTCGACCCGGCGTATCACTCCGCACCCTCCGGACCGCGACGCAGCGACCCGAGCGAACGGCGAGCACTATGACACGGATGTCAGGAAGCGGGCCATCCGGCGTGGCCCCGCAAGAGGGTCAGGCCCGGACCTCCGGGGTCTTCGTGGACCCCTCGGGCGGGGGCGGGGGAGGGACCTTCCGGCCCACCGGGTTCTCCTCGAGCGCAGCCCCCAGGACATCGTCCATGTGGGTTGCATAGATGAACTCGAGCTCCTTGCGGGCCTGCTCCGGCACGTCAACCAGGTCCTTCTCGTTGCGGGCCGGCAGGATCACCCGCTTGATCCCGGCCCGGTGCGCGGCGAGCACCTTCTCCTTGATGCCGCCCACCGGGAGAACGAGACCGCGCAGCGTGGCCTCCCCGGTCATGGCCACGTCCTTCCGGACGCGGATGCCGGTCAGGAGGGACACGAGCGCGGTGAGGATGGTCACCCCGGCGCTCGGCCCGTCCTTGGGGATGGCACCCGCCGGGAAGTGGATGTGGATGTCGGTCTTCTCGAGGAAGTTGTTGGGGATGCCCAGGTGGTCGGCCTTGGAGCGGAGGTAGGAGAGTGCCGCCTGGGCCGACTCCTTCATGACGTCGCCCAGCTGCCCGGTGAGGGTGAGCGACCCCTTGCCGGTCATGCGGGTGGCCTCGATGAAGAGCAGATCGCCGCCGGCCGCGGTCCAGGCGAGCCCCGTGGCCACGCCCGGGATCTCGGTGCGCTCGGCCGTCTCGTTGTAGAACTTCTCGGGTCCGAGCATGTCGGCGAGGTCGGCCTCCCCGATGGCGCGCCGGGCGCCCTCCGGGAGCCTGCCTGCGGCCACCTCGACCGCCACGGATCGCGCCACGTCGGCGATGCGCCGTTCGAGGTTCCGGACGCCAGCCTCCCGGGTGTAGGCCATGATGATCTTGATGAGCGCCTTCTCGGAGAACTCGACGGCCTCTGGCCCGAGCCCGTGCTCCTTCAGCTGCTTCGGAACCAGGTGCTGCTGGGCGATGCGAACCTTCTCCTCGAAGGTGTAGCCGGGAAGCTCCAGGATCTCCATGCGGTCGCGCAGGGGCGACGGGACGGGATCGAGCAGGTTCGCGGTGGCGATGAACATGACCTTCGAGAGGTCGAAGGGCACGTCGAGGTAGTGATCGGAGAAGCTGAAGTTCTGCTCCGGATCGAGCACCTCGAGGAGGGCCGCGCTCGGGTCGCCGCGGAAGTCGGCGCCCAGCTTGTCGATCTCGTCGAGCATCATGGTGGGGTTGTTGGCCCCGGCCTTCTTCATGGACTGGATGATCCGACCCGGCAGCGCTCCCACGTAGGTGCGTCGGTGGCCGCGGATCTCCGCCTCGTCGCGGACGCCACCCAGGCTGAGCCGGACGAACTTGCGTCCGGTGGCGCGGGCGATCGACTGGCCGAGCGAGGTCTTGCCCACGCCAGGCGGCCCGACGAAGCAGAGGATGGGGCCGCGCATGTCGTTCTTCAGCTTGCGGACGGCCAGGTACTCGAGGATGCGCTTCTTGATCTTCTCGAGTCCGTAGTGGTCGGCGTCGAGGATCTGCTTCGCGTTCTCGATGTCGAGGTTGTCCTCGGTCTTCTTGGCCCAGGGGAGGTCGGCGATCCAGTCGAGGTAGGTGCGGGCGACCGAGTGCTCGGAGCTGGCGGTGGGAATGCTCTTCAGCCGGTTGAGCTCCTTGTTGGCCACCTTCTCCACGTCGGGCGGGAGGCCGGCCTTCTTCAGCCGCTCCCCCAGTTCGTCGAGCTCCTCCTCCTCCTCGCCGAGCTCGCCCAGCTCCTCCTTGATGGCCTTGAGCTGCTGGCGCAGGTAGTACTCGCGCTGGGTCTTCGACATCTCGCCCTTCACGGCGCTGTCGATCTTGTTCGAGAGCTTCAGGATCTCCCGCTTGCGGTTGAGGAGCTCGAGGACCAGCTTCATGCGCGCCTTGAGATCCACCGTCTCGAGGACCTGCTGCTTCTCCTCGATGGGGACGTCGACGTTGGCGGCGATCAGGTCGGCGAGGTGGCCGGGGTGGGTGATGGAGTCGACGAGCTCGGTGGCGGCCGTCGGCAGCTCCGGCATCAGCTCGATCACCTCTCGGGCGAGCTTCTTGAGATTGATGGCGAGGGCCTCGACCTCGACCTCGTCCACGGAGGTCTTGTCCTCCACCGGCTCGACGCGCGCCTTGAGGTAGGGCGTCTCCTGCACGAGGTCGAGCACGCGGACCCGGGCGAGACCCTGGACCACGAGCGAGTAGTTGTCCTCCCCCATCTTGAGCAGCTTGACGATACGGGCGACCGTGCCGACCGTGTAGAGGTCGGCGGCGCCGGGATCCTCCTCCTCGGCCCTCCGCTGGGTGACGACACCGATCACCTGCTCGTCGCGAACCGCGTCCTTGATGAGGGCGATGGTCTTCTGACGGCCGACCGCCAGCGGGAGCACGCCCCCGGGGAAGAAGACCGAGTTCCGGAGCGGGAGAATGGGCAGGACCTGGGGAATGTCCTCCTTGTTGATGAGGGCTGGCGGTCCCATCGCCGGTGCCACCTGGGCGCCCACCGCCTCCTTCTTCTTCTCCGACATGGCTAGCTCCTTCATCACTTTCCTTGGAGACGCACGGCACCGGCTCTGGGGAGGATATCCGACAGGACCCCGAGGGTCGATCTAAGACAGGATCGGGGGTGGTCAAGCGATCACCTGTTCGTTTGACGCCCCAGCCGCCGGTCGATAGCATCCCTTTCGATTGCGCCTCGGCCACGTCTCCGACCTCCACCTCTCCGATCGCGGCCGATACCCGCGGAACGGCCACGTTCCCCGGGACTGCGACAAGTACTCGGTCCGGCTCGCGCAGCGCGTCCTCGAGGGGCTCGAGCAGGCCGGCATCGATCACCTCGTGGTCACCGGTGACCTGACCCTTTCCGCGGAGGCGAGCGAATTTGAGCGGGCCGCGAAGCTGCTTCGCCGCTTCGCCGACGCGGGAAAGCTCACGATCGTTCCGGGCAACCACGACGTGTGGACCGCCGAGTCGGTGAAGACGGCGCGCTTTCTTCGCATGGTGGGGCCCGACGGAAAGGGCATGCGCGTCGCGGAGGCGACCTATCCGTTCGCCGCCCTTCCGTCGCCCGAGGTGGCCATCGTCGCGCTCGACAGCTCCCAGTACGGCGAGGACCCCCACGAGACCCCGGGCATGCTCGGGTCGAGCCAGCTCCAGGCCTGCCGGGAGCTGGTGCGGGAACAGGTGAAGGAGGGAAGGGCGGTCCTTCTCGCCCTCCACCACCACCTCATCCTGCCCCGGGAACGCATCCGCTCCGATGCCATGGTGGCGCACATGCCGCTTCTCGACGCCGACAAGGTGATCCGGATGGTGTCGGACGTTCGGGTCGCCGGCGTCCTTCACGGCCACCGGCACTGCGCCTTCCGCATCGACATCCCCGGGGCCGCCGGCCCCACGCCGGTCCTCTGCGCCGGGTCGGCCTCGCGCGTCTCGGACGTGCCGGTGCGCCGGGCTCGCGGCTACGTGTACGAGGTGGACCGGGGCGGTATCCGGTCGGTCCGGCCCGTGTTCCCTCCGCTGGATTGAACGGTCGGTCAAATGGCGAAGGGCGTTCCCTCCCAGGTGCAGGATGCGCCGCTCGCCGAGCTGTCGCGGGACCAGCTCTCCGTCTTTCTCTTCGTCGCGCTCACGCCCGAGGAGACGCGCACGCTCGTCAAGGAGCAGCGGCTCTCGATCCCCGGCTTCCGGAGCGAGTCCCTCGGAGACGTGGAGCGCTGCGACGTCATCGCCGACGAGGTCCGTGCGAACCCGGTTGCCGGACGCGCCGTCCTGGCAGCGCTCGAGAAGGTATTCGAACGTCCCCCTCTCTCCCTGCTGGAGCTCGACCCGGAGTGCGCCGACGACCTGCTCGACGTGGGCGCCGGCGACGCACCGGTGGCCCTCGCCCTGTGGCGGGTTCTCTCCGACCGGAATCCGGCGGTCCGCAAGACCGCGAACCCCCTCCTGGACGATCTCGCCAGGCACTACTTCGCCCCCCCCGAGGCTCCATCGGAGGGGAGCCTTCCGCAGGCGTCCGCCGAGGAGGATCCGGCGGCCCGGGCCGAACTCCTCGCCGGGGCCCTGGCGCGAAAGGAGCAGCAGCTCCGGCAATCGGAGGAGGGCGCGGAGGCGAGCGCGGCCGAGGCCCGCCGCAGGAGCGAGGAGCAGCGGGAGAAGCTCCAGGGAGCGCTCCGGGAGGCTCGTGCGGCGGAGTCCCGCGCCGTCGAGGAGTCCGCACGCGCGCGGGAGGAACTGGGGATGGCGCGCAAGGAGGTGGCCGCCACCCGGAGCGAGCTGGAGGCCGTTCGCGCCCTCGACGCTACCCAGGAGGCACATCGCGCCCGGGTCGAATCGAAGGACCTGTCGGCCCGGGTCGGCGCCCTCGAGACCCGGCTGGAGCGGGCGCGCGAGCGGGAGCGGGAGCTGTCGGAGGAACTCTCCCGCGCGCTCGCCGGGAAGCAGGGGATCCACTCCGCTTCACCGGGTCCGGCGGCGCCGGCGGATACCGAGCCGGGGGACGCGGAGACATGGCTCTTCCCCGTATACACCCGGGAGTTCTACGACTCGCTCGATCGGTGGGACCGGCGCATCCAGCGGGGCGCATTCAAGCAGGCGCACCTCCTCGCGCTCGATCATCGCCACCCGAGCCTGCGGGCGATTCCCCTCGAGGGGCTCCCCGGCTACTACCGGGTCCGGGTGGCGACCGACGTCCGGCTCATCTACCGGCGTCCGGAGCGGCAGAACACGATCGAGATCCTCTCCCTCATCGACCGGGAGGACCTCGACCGGTACATCCGCCAGGCCAAGACCCGCGGGTAGTCGAGGCACCAGCCTACTTCAGCCGGCGGTAGATGCCGACGACGATGCCGAGGATCATCGTGCTGCGGAAGTCCGACTCCCGCACGTAGATGGGGGCCATGCGCGGATTGGAGGGCTGGAAGCGAATCCGGTCCCCTTCGAAGTAGACCCTCTTCACAGTGGCCTCGTCGTCGATCATCGCGACGACGATGTCGCCATCGTCGGCGTTCAACTGCTTGCGGACGAAGATGTAGTCGCCGGGCAGGATTCCGTCGCCGATCATCGAGTCGCCCTGCACCCGAAGGCCGTAGACCTTCCGACCCGCGCCCAGGAAGAAGGAGTCTACCTGGACGGTGTCCTCGATCCGCTCCTCGGCGAGGATGGGCTGACCCGCTGCCACTCGCCCCACGATGGGGACATCGACGAGTCGCGAAGGGCTGCGGGACGGTGCGCGAGAGGCGAGGGAGATGACCTGCCCTCCCTGGCCCCCGCGCCCGGTCAGCACGTCCCGGGCACGCTGGGTGGGGATCAGTGCGCGGGACTTCACGGGGTCCCGGGTGAGGAAGCCCTTTCGCTCGAGGGCCTTCAGGTGGTCGTTCACGCCATTCGTGGAGCGGATGTCGAGCGCCTCCCCGATCTCGCGGATGGTGGGCGGGTAGCCCTGCTCCTCGATCTGGCGGGCGATGAATCGGAGAACCTCGAGCTGGCGATCGGTAAGGGCTTCCATGGCGGGCACCTCCTCCTGAACGCAAGTATACCCCCCGGGCGTTCAGACGCAACTTCCGTTCCGGTGGTCCTTGCCGGGGTCCCGGGCTCGGCGTACGGTCCGACCATGCGGGATCCGACGGTTGGAAGGGCGCTCGGCGCTGGATTGCGCAGCGTGGCCGGGGAGGTCTGGGTCGCCGTCCTCGGGATCGTCGTGGCCCTCCTGCGCGGCTTGCTCTCCCTTCCCGGGACGGCCTTCGTGGCCGCCGTATCGTGGCTCGCGATCCGGGAGTCGCTCTCGCACGGCGGGGGCGTACCCGGCGTCCTCGCGACCCTCGCCCAGGCCTGGGCGACGCCGCGATTTCGCTTCGTCGCACTCGGGCTCTGGCTGGCCGGCGCACTCCTGTGGGGGGCCCTCCGCGTGGCATGGGTGGCCGGGGCTGCGCCCATCCTGGCCTGGAGGATGTCGGGCCGGGGGCCGCACGAACCGAGATTCTCCGAAGGGGCCGCCCTTCGCTTCCACCGGGTCCTCCCCACCGCGGTGGCGGCATTCGCCCTCGACCTCGCGGGGAGGGGGATGCTCCTGGCGGCCCTGTTCGGCGCCTTCGCGATCGGCGCGCGCATCCAGGGAACGACCGGCGCGACGGCCGCCGCCTTCGTGGCCGCCCTCGGCCTCACGAGTGCCGCCTTCCTCTCCGGCTCCCTGTCCACGCTCGGAGACGTGGCCGTCGCCCGGGCGGCCATGGCAGGAGAAGGGCCCGGGAGTGCGCTCCGCCGTGGGCTCGACTCCTTCCTGCGCAGGCCGGCCGCGTTCCTCCTCGCGATCCTGGTGATCGGGCTCGTGACCGTCCTCGCCGCCGGTTCGGCACAGGGGGTTCTCTCCGCCCTCGGGGTGGCGGCGCACGGCGGACCGCGCGCACTCCTCGTCCTGCCGAACCTCCTCCTCGCGGCCCTCGCAGGGCTCCTCGCCGCCGGCGCCGAACTCTGGCGGCTCGCCGCGGTGGGTGTGCTCTCCCTCTCGGATCAGTCGGGGGAGGAGAAGCGGTGGATGAGCTTCCGGAGCGAGAGCTTGGGGATCCGGCCGCCCAGCCAGTAGACCGTGAGCGAGGCTCCGAAGAGGAACCCGGCCAGGAGCAGCGCGGAGAAGCCCAGGAAGAGGATCGCCTGGGACCCGGCCATCTGGCGCGCCACCACGAAGAGCCCTCCGAGCGCGAGCGCGCTCGCGAGCAGTCCGAGGAAGATCGTCAATCCGAGCGACCGCACGTTGTCGGCGAGGCGATCGATCCCCTCGGAGCGGACGTTGACCCGGAACTTCCCCCCCTCGAGGTCGGCCAGGATCTGCGAGAGCTGGCCGGGAACGTCCTCGGCGAGCCCCTGCAGCTTCAGCATCGACTTCATGAGGGCACCCGATGGATCGCCCGGCTGGAATCGGGAGAAGAGCATCTCCTTCGCGTAGGGTAGCCCCACCTCCATGATGTCGAGTTCGGGGTAGAGCCCGCGGATGAGCCCCTCGACCGTCACCGACGACTTGCAGAGCAGCGCGTACTCGCGCGGAACCTTGATCTTGTGACGCACCGCCAGGTCGAGCATGTCGGTGAGCAGGGTGGAGGAGCGGATCTGGTCGAGCTTCAGTCCCAGGTACCGGTCGAGGATGCCGGAGATGTCGTCCCGGAGCGTGGTGATGGGGGTGTGGGCCTCGGGGACCCCGATCCGGTAGAGGACGCGAGCCACGGTGTCCGGATCGCGGAGCGCGACCGCCACGAGGAGCGTGACGAGGGCCTCCTGCATCGGCCGGCCGATCCGCCCGACCAGCCCGAAGTCGAGGAAGGCGATGCGATTCCCTGGAAGCGCCAGGATGTTCCCGGGGTGGGGATCGCCGTGGAAGATCCCGCCCCCGAAGAGCTGCCGGAAGCTCGCCTCGATGATGTTCCTCGCCACCCGCTCGGGGTCGAAGTCCTCCCGCCCCCCGAGTTCGGTCACCTTTCGCCCGTCGACGAAGTCGAGGGTGAGCACCATCGCCGAGGAGAGCTCGGCATGCACCCCGGGGACGACGACGAACGGGAGGTCGCGGGAGGCCTTCGCCATGTCGCGGGCGTTGCGGGCCTCGTTCGCGAAGTCGAGCTCCTCGTGGATGGCCCGGTCGAACTCCTCCACGATGTCGGACGGGGTGTAGATCCCCGTCTCCTCCACGAGCGCCTCGAGGAGCCGGGCGACGTACTGGAGCAGCCCCAAGTCCGACTCGAACTGCTCCCGGACCCCCGGTCGCTGCACCTTCACCGCGACGTCGGCCCCCGCGTGGGTCCGGGCCCGGTGGACCTGGGCGATGGACGCGCTCGCCACGGGGACCGGGTCGAGCCAGGCGAAGACCTCGTCGGCGGGGCGCCCCAGGCCGAGCTCGATCTGCCGCTGGATGTCGGCCACCGGGACCGGCTCGCAGGAGTCCTGGAGGAGCGACAGCTCGGCGATCCAGGCCGCGGGCAGGATGTCCGGTCGGCTGGAGAGGAGCTGTCCGAGCTTCACGTAGGTGGGGCCCAGATCGACGAGGAGCCGCCGGAACCGGACGGCATTGCGGCCGTCGGCGGGGGGCGGAACGTCCCCCTCGGAAGGCGCCCCCACCGGGCGCGGGACGACCGCGCCGAGCCTCACCCGCTCCAGGTACGCCCCGAAGCCGTGGCGGGCGATGACCGCGGACACCTCCCGCAGCCTGTTCAGGTCGTGGATCGCCTCCCGGAGCACGGCCGGATGCTAGCACCCGCCCTCCCGGCCCGCCACGCGGGGGGACCGGCGTGCTAGAAGCAGCCCGTGGCCGAGATCGCACAGCCGGCGACCCCGATGATGCGCCAGTACCTCGAGGTGAAGGCGAGGTACCCGGACGCGATCCTCTTCTTCCGGCTGGGCGACTTCTACGAGATGTTCGCGGAGGACGCGGTCCAGGCGGCCGAGGTCCTCCAGATCACGCTCACCTCCCGGGCCAAGGGCGACGGGAAGATCCCCATGTGCGGGATCCCGTATCACGCCGCCCGCGGCTACGTCGCGAAGCTCCTCGAGCGGGGCTTCAAGGTCGCCATCTGCGACCAGGTCGAGCCTCCCGGGAAGAGCGGGATCGTGAAGCGGGAGGTGACCCGCGTCGTCACCCCGGGTACGGTTCTCGACGAGCAGTCGCTCGAGCCTCGCGAGTCGAGCTTCCTCGGCGCCATCTCCCTCGACCCTTCCGGAAGCGGCGGAGGGATCGCGCTCCTCGACGCGACGACCGGCGAGCTCCGCTGCGGGGAGGTGGACACCGACGTCCGCATCGCCGACGAACTCCGCAAGGCGGGGGTCCGGGAACTGCTCCTCGCCCGCGCCGAGGCCCCGCTCCCGCGCGCCTCGGAGATCGCCCGGGCCGTGGGCGTACCGGTGGCCGAGGTGGACGACGCCCCCTTCACACACGCTTCCGAAAGGCTCTCCCGCCACCTCGGGGTGGCCGGACTCGACGGCTTCGGCGTCGGCCATCTCCCGCGGGCGATGGCCGCCGCGAGCGGCGCCCTCCACTACCTCCGGGAGACGCAACGGAGCGACGCACGCCACGTCGATCGGGTCTCGCTGCTCCCCACGGCAGACGTCCTCCTGCTCGACGAGAGCACCCGGGCGAACCTGGAGGTGGAGCGAACCCTGGTGGGGGGCAAGCGGAAGGGCTCGTTGCTCGGCCTCCTCGACCGGACCGTCACCGGCGCCGGGGGGCGAAGGCTCGCCGAGTGGCTGCGCTATCCGCTCACCGACGTCGCCGCCATCGACCGGCGCCTCGATGCGGTGGAGGTGCTCGCCGGAGGCGCGATCCTCCGGGACCAGGTCCAGGAGTCGCTCCGTCCCGTGGCCGACATCGAGCGGCTCCTCTCCCGCCTCGCGCTGCGCCAGGGGAACGCCCGGGACCTCCGCGCCCTCGCCTCGACCCTCTCCGCCCTCCCGACGCTCGCCACGGCGCTCGAGGGAGCCGGCCCCGCGCTTCTCGCCGAGACCGGCCGCTCGCTCCGCGGCCTGGAGGATCTCGCCGCGCTGCTCGAACGGGCGGTGGCCGACGAGCCCCCCGCCACCACCTCCGAGGGAGGCATGGTCCGGAGGGGATGGTCGGCCGAGCTCGACCGGCTGATCGACCTCTCCGAGGACGGCAAGGCGGTCATCGCCTCGCTCGAGTCGCGGGAACGGCAGCGCACCGGCATCGGGTCGCTCAAGGTCCGCTACAACCGGGTCTTCGGCTACTACATCGAGGTCACCAAGCCCAACCTGCACCTCGCCCCGCCCGACTACCAGCGGCGCCAGACCACGGTGGGCGGGGAGCGATTCATCACGCCCGAGCTGAAGGAGCTCGAGGAGCAGGTGCTCGGGGCGGAGGAGAAGCGGATCGCGCTCGAGGAGGGGATCTTCGAGGACCTCCGGGGAAGGGTGGTGGCGGAGGCGGGTCGGCTCCGGAGCGCCGCCTCGGCGGTCGCGACGACCGACGCGGTCCTCTCCCTCGCCCGCGTGGCCGCGGAGCGGGGCTACCGTCGCCCGATCCTGGATGGCTCGGAGACCCTCGAGATCGTCGGCGGACGCCATCCGGTCGTGGAGGCGATGCTCCCCGCCGATTCGGGAGGTTTCGTCCCCAACGACGTCTCGGTCTCCTCCAGCGCCGACGCGGAGGGGGCGCAGCTGCTCGTCATCACCGGGCCGAACATGGCCGGGAAGAGCACGGTGATGCGCCAGGCGGCGCTCCTCACGCTCATGGCCCAGGCGGGGAGCTTCGTCCCGGCGGAGCGCGCACGAGTCGGGATCGTGGATCGGATCTTCACCCGCGTCGGGGCCTCCGACGACCTGGCCCGGGGGCGCTCCACCTTCATGGTGGAGATGACCGAGACCGCATCGATCCTCCACAACGCCACCCGCCGCTCGCTCGTGATCCTCGACGAGATCGGCCGAGGAACCTCCACCTTCGACGGCCTCTCCATCGCGTGGGCCGTGGCCGAGCGGCTCCACGATCGGACCGGGTGCCGGACGCTCTTCGCGACCCACTACCACGAGCTTCAGGACCTGGCGCGGGAACGCCCGCGGGTTCGGAACCTCACCGTCGCGGTCCGAGAGGTGGGTGACCGGATCGTGTTCCTCCGCAAGCTCGTCTCCGGCGGTGCCTCCCGGAGCTACGGGATCGAGGTGGCGAAGCTCGCGGGGCTCCCCGTCGAGGTGCTGGCGCGCGCCCGCGAGATCCTGCGCAACCTGGAATCGCTGGAGGTGGACGAGGCCGGCCACGCCGCACTGGCCCGGGGAACCCGGCGCAGGGAGAAGCCATCGACGGACCAGCTCGGGCTCTTCGCAGCCCCAGACCCGCGCCTGACGCGGATCCGGGATGAGCTCCGGGAACTTTCGCTCGACCGGCTCACCCCGCTCGACGCGCTCAACCTGCTCGCGGACCTGAAGAAGCGGCTGGAGTGACGGCGAGGGGCCGGTCTCCCGGCCCCCCGTCATCACGTCAGGAAACGGTCGCCTACTTCTTGTGGCAGACGTTGCAGGTCTTCGCGTCCTGCGGACCCTTGGCCTTCTCCTTGTGGCAGTCGACGCAGAGGGCGTGGGCCTTGTCCTTGTTGAGCTCGATCTTCCCGGGGGCGCCTTCCCCGTGGCACTTCTTGCAGCCCTGGCCCTGGTGGGCCTTGTGGTTGAAGGTCACGTTGCCGGTCTTGGCCGGCAGGACGACCGACGCCGGAGGCGGGGCTGCGATCGCCGACGAGGCGATGGAGATGAAGGCGACGGCGATGACGGCGCTCAGGATCTTCTTCACGGAAATTCCTCCCTCATGGTTATGGATCCAGGGACGTTTCACCGCCCTCCGGAATTCAGCGTCGGGGCAGGATGACCCCGCTCGGGCCATTCCGCCTTGACCAGGATCAATGAACTCAGGCCATCTCGAGCACGGCATCGACGAGCCGCTCGATTCCTGCGGCGACCGGCGCGATGGAAGGGCCGAGCATGTAGGCAGGTGTGGACACGACCTTGTTCCGCTCGTCCACGACGATCTGGTCCACCGGAGTGTCCACGTGGACCGCGCCGAGCGCGCCGATCGCCGCCGCCGTCCCCGGATCGTTGCCGATGGTGAGCTTCACCTTCCGCGATCCGAGCACCTTGGCCGCGATGACCGGGGCGATGCAGGCGAACCCGAGCGGCTTCCCCGCGTTGGCCATGTCCCGGACCAGCCGTTCGACGTCCTCGTTCACCGTGAGCTTCACCCCCTCGGTGGCGAAGGTGCACAGGTTCTTCGCCACCCCGAAACCGCCCGGCAGGATCAGGGCATCGAGATCGTCCGCCTTCACGGTCTTCACGTCCACGACCGAACCGCGCGTGATCCGCCCCGACTCGACGAGGACGTTCCGGGTTTCGGAGGTCGGCTCCCCCTTCACGTGATCGACGACGTGCATCTGATCGACGTCGGGAGCCATGGCGACGACCTTCGCCCCCCTCCGGTCCAGGTAGAGGAGGGTGAGGATGGATTCCTGGATCTCGGCCCCGTCGAGGTAGCCGGACCCGGCGAGGATGACTCCGACGCGCTTCTCCTTGGCCATGATGAACCTCCGCAGATGGGAACCGGGAGCATACCGAAAACTGGCGCGCGATATCACCCGGCGTAGGGTGAGGGGGACCGATGCGCACCTCCGGCCACAGGAACCGGCTCGTCCCGGCGACCCTCGCGATGCTCCTCGCCCTGCTCGGCCCCGGTTTCGCCGAGGCGAAGGGGAGCGCCAAGCCAGCACGACCGACCTCGAGCGCGAAGGTCGCGACGCCGCGATCCCCGTCCCCGGCACTCCAGAAGGCCCGGGCGGAGCTGGCCGCCGTGAAGAAGAACCCGGCCAAGCGGCGGTACCGCGAGAACTGGGAGCGGGCGATCCGGGCGCTGGAGCGGTCCGCTCGTGGCCCCGACACCGGTCCCGCACTCCTCGACGCCGCTCGCGCCCGGTACGCGCTCTACCGCTTCTCCGCGGTGGAGGCCGACCGGGAGGCCGCGCTGAAGCTGGCGGCTCGCGCGTCGAAGGCGGGTACGACCCAGGCAGGAACGCTCGCCGTCGCCATCCGGAAGGAGGCCGGCGACGCCCCCGTCCCGGCCGCAAAGGGAAAGAAGGCGGTACCTCCGGCCGTGGTGACCGCGACTCCGCGGAAGGCCGAGCCGGCACCCCCGGCGGTTCCCGCTCCGGCCGTCGAGGAGGACGAGCACCTCGACCCCGCCCTGGCGGAGGCCATCGCGGAGCTGCCGGGCGCCCCCGACCCGGCGGCTGGCTCCGCCGCGCCGGCGCGGGTCAGCGAGGTCCACTCCTGGACGAGCAGCGACTACACGCGTGTCGCCGTCTACCTCTCCCACGCGGCCTCCTTCGAGAAGCAGGAGATCCCGGCCGACGCCCAGCATCCCCGCCGCCTCGTGATCGACCTGAAGTCCGCGGTGCTCGACGGATCCGCGACCGAGCGGACGGTCGCCGATACCCTGCTGCATCGGGTCCGCGCCGCCCAGCTCGACTCCGACACCGTCCGCGTGGTCCTCGAGCTGAAGGGGAAGGAGGCCTTCCAGGTATTCACTCTAGGTGAACCTCCTCGACTGATCGTGGACATCGGCATCCGCGAGCCACGGGAGCAGGCGGTGGCACGGGCCGCGCCGCGCCCCACCGGGGACGACGAGGAGACCGAGGCCGACCGGCGTCCGATCCGGCACGTCATCATCGACGCGGGGCACGGGGGGCACGACACCGGCGCCGTCGGCCCCCGGGGCGTGAAGGAGAAGGACGTCACCCTCGCCATGGCGAAGCGGCTCGCCGAGAAGCTGCGCGCCGGAGGGTTCCAGGTCACGCTCACCCGGACCGACGACCGCTACCTGAAGCTCGAGGAGCGCACCGCCATCGCCAACCTGTCCCGGGGCGACCTGTTCGTGTCGCTCCACACGAACGCCAATCCCCGCCGGGACCGGAGCGGCGTCGAGACCTACTTCCTCAACGTGACCGACGACCGCTACGCCCGGCGGCTGGCGGCGCGAGAGAACGGGACGATGGAACTCGAGGAGGCCCCTCGGGACCTGCAGCGCATCCTCACCGACCTGGACTCCAAGGCCAGCGCCGGCGCCTCCCGCACGCTCGCCCGTCTCGTCCAGAAGGAGATCACGGCTCGCACCCGGCAGAACCAGGGGCCGGTGCGGGACCGGGGGGTGAAGAGCGCGCTCTTCTACGTCCTGCTCGGGGCCCGGATGCCGGCGGTTCTGGTCGAGACGGCCTTCATCTCCAACCGGGAGGAGGAGAAGCGGCTCAGCTCGCCGGCCTACCAGCAGCTCGTCGCCGAGGGAGTCACCCGGGCGGTGTCCGACTTCGCCGGTCGCGGGCGCGTGGCGTCCCGTTGAAGGTTGGGCTATAGCCCCTTTCGCATGCTGGTCCAGGACGCCTCCTTCGCCAAGCTCCCCAAGTCTGCGCCGTACGAGTTCGAGTCTCGCCTCGAGGCGATGCCCCCTCTCACCGGCGACGTGAAGATCGATTTCGGAACCCTGCGCGGATACGTGGAGGGCGTCCACCGCGCCGGCGGAAGCGGACACACGGTGGTCCGGCTCCAGAGCGCCGCGATGGACCGGATCCTCGGGACCATCTGGGACCAGTCCCTGGCCCACGCCGCAAGGACCCATCCGGCCACGCCGGTCGCTCTCGTGGCGCTCGGAGGGTACGGCCGTCGCGAGCTCGCCCCCTACAGCGACGTCGACCTGCTCGTGCTTCACGAGAAGCGGGACCCCGGCCCGTTCGTGAAGGAGGCGAGCGAGAAGTTCCTCTATGCGCTCTGGGATCTCCGGCTCGAGGTGGGATACGGGATCCGCGACATCCATGGCTGCGACGAGCTCGCCGCGAGCGATCACACCGCCCGCACCGCACTCCTCGACCTCCGCCACCTGCAAGGCGACCGCGCCCTCTTCCGCGAGCTGGAGCGGGACCAGCTCCACGGCCTGTCGCAGGCCAAGGTAGACGCCTTCATCGGCGACAAGACCCGGGAGGCCCGCGAGCGACGGGAGAAGTTCGGCGACTCGATCTACCTGCTCGAGCCGAATCTGAAGCAGTCGGAGGGTGGACTTCGCGACCTCCAGATGGGGCTCTGGCTGGCCCGGGCCCGATTCAAGGTGGCGGGCATCACCGAGCTGCTCTCCCGCGCGCTCCTCCCGGAGCAGGAGGTTCGCGAGCTTCGCCGCGCCCGGGACTTCATCTGGCGCATCCGGAACCAGCTCCACTACATGACCGGGCGCAAGACCGACCAGATCACCTTCGACCTGCAGCCCCCGCTGGCGGCCTTCCTGGGCTACGGAGAGGGGGACCGGGCGCCCGAGGACTTCATGCGCCACTACTACCTGGCCGCGAAGACCATCCTCGTCGCCAGCGATGCGCTCGTGGACCGCTGCCTGGAGGCGACCCGCGCCAAGCCCTGGCGTCGCGCGGAGGCCGTCGCGTCTCGGAAGGGTGCCGAGCCCCAGAACCTGAGCCCGGACGCGCGCCCCATCGCCGGCGGGGAGTTCAAGGTGTTTCGCGAGCGGCTCACGATCGCCGACCGGGAGGTCCTGAAGCGGTCCCCGGCGGCGCTCGTCCGGCTCTTCTCCACCGCCGACCGGGAGGGGCTCGACCTCTACCCGTTCGCCCGCGATCTCGCCGCCCAGGCGGCCAGCGACCTCCCGCCCGAGGCAGCGGCCGATCCGGAGCTGAACCAGGAGCTGATCGCGATGCTCACCCGGCCCGGGACCCGCGGGCGCTTCCTCCCCCTGATGCACGAGATGGGGGTGCTGGAGCGGGTGATCCCCGAGTTCGCGCGCGTGACGGCCCGGCGCCAGATCGACCTGTACCACGTGTACACCGTGGACGTTCACAGCCTCTTCGCGGTGCGCCGGCTCCTCGCGCTGCGCAACGGCGACGTCCAGGTCGAGGGGATCACCTCCCTCATGCAGGGGCTCTCGCACCCGCTCGGCCTCTACCTGGGAACCCTGTTCCACGACATCGGGAAGGGCTCCGGCACGGACCATTCCGTGCGCGGCGCGGAGATCGCCGCCGCGGCGTGCGTGCGGATGGGCATCGACCCGGCCGAGGCGGCCGATGTGGAGTGGCTCGTCCTGAAGCACCTGCGGATGGCCAGCATCGCCCAGCGTCGTGACCTCTCCGACCCCGACCTCATCCACTCCTTCGCCGACGAGGTCGGCACCGTCGATCGACTCGACAAGCTCTACCTCCTCACCTACGCCGACATCTCCACGGTCGGCCCCAAGACCTGGACCGACTGGAAGGGAAGGCTGCTCCGCGATCTCCACGAGAAGACCCGCAGCGTGCTGGCCGCGGGGGGAGGGAGCGCCCGGCCAATCCCCGGAACCCACGAGGCGAGCGGGCGCGCCGCCGTCGCCGCCTCGCTCGCCGCGCGGGGCGTTCCCGCCGCGGAGCAGGAGCGCTTCATCGCGGCCATGCCGGCTCGCTACTTCCTCACCGAGCTGCCGGCCCAGGCGCCCCGCCACCTCCGTCTCCTCGGGATGGGACGACGCAGGCCGCTCGCCGCGGTGGTTCGCCACCGCCCGACGCTCGGACACTCGGATCTCGCGCTCACCGCGCCCGACCGTGCCGGCCTCCTGGCCCTCGTGGCCGGCGTGCTCGCGGCTCACCGGATCGACATCCAGCACGCCGAGGTCTTCTCCACCCCCGCCGAGCCCGCGCTCGGGTGGATCGGCGGACGCGCCCTCGACCTCTTCGAGCTTCGTGGACCCGATGGGGGGGCGGTGGAGCCGACCCGCTGGCACGCCGCCCGTGCCGATCTCCAGCGCGTGCTCGTCGAGGACGTGAACCTCGAGGAGCTCATGGCGCGGAGGCTCAAGGCTTCGCCCCTGCCGGCCCGGCCGCTTCCGCGGGTCGCCACCAAGGTGGTCATCGACAACGACAGCTCCCGTCACCACACCGTGGTGGACGTGTTCACCGCCGACCGGGTGGGGCTCCTGCACACGCTCTCCCGCACCTTCTTCGGCCTGGGGCTCAGGGTGGACCTGGCGCGCATCACCACCGAGGGGCATCGCGCGGCGGACGCCTTCTACGTGCGGAACCGCGAGGGGCGCCGGGTGGAGGGAGAGGAAGGGCGGCGGATCATCGAGACCGTCACCCAGGCGTTGATGCGCAATTGACCCGGCCAGCCCCCCTGGTAACCTTCACCCAGGTCTGGCCATGACGGCGCCCATCTGGAGCATCGACGCGGAACACCCCCAGCCGCGGGTGGTGGAGAAGGCGGTGAGCATCCTCGCCTCCGGGGGGCTCGTCGCCTTTCCGACCGACACCTATTACGCCATCGCCTGCGACCTCTTCGACAAGCGGGCCATCGAGCGCATCTACCAGCTGAAGCAGCTGCCGCACACCCACGAGCTCTCCTTCATCTGCTCCGACCTGGCCGAGGTGGCGCGTTACGCCATGCTCGACAACGCAGCCTTCCGGGTCCTGCGCCGGAAGACCCCGGGCCCGTTCACCTTCGTGCTCCCCGCCACGCGCCTCGTGCCCGAGCTCGCGCTGCGGCGCCAGAAGACGGTCGGCGTCCGCCTGCCGGCGAGCCCGGTGGCGCTCGAGATCGTCCGGAAGCTCGCCCACCCGGTGGTCTCGACCTCGGCGGCCACTCCCGACGGCGAGGTGCTCATCGACGCCCGGGACATCCGCGACCGGCTGGGACACGGCCTCGAGCTGATCCTGGACGGCGGCTACCAGCCCGACGAGCCCTCCACGGTCGTGAACCTCACCGGCCCGCAGCCGGTGGTGACGCGCGTCGGGAAGGGCGACGCCTCCGACCTCTGATGGCCCGCCGCGAGGCCGCGCCGGTCCCGGTCGGACCGCTCGCACCGGCGCTCGACCTCTTCCTCGCCCACCTCCGCGTGGAGAAGGGGCTCTCGGCCAACTCGGTCGAGTCCTACGCCCGGGACGTCCGTCGATACCTCCTGTTCCTCGCCGACTCGGGGAAGGGGGACTGGGACGCGGTCGGGCGCCCCGACGTCCAGGCCCACCTCGCAGCCCTCACCGGGGATGGGATCTCGGCTCGAAGCCAGGCCCGGGCGCTCTCGGCCATCCGGGGATTTCACCGTCTGCTCGTCTCGGAGCGGATCGCCCGGGCCGACCCGACCGACGAGGTCGATGCGCCCCGGCGCGCCCGAAAGCTTCCGTCGCTCCTCACGCGGGACGAGGTGGATCGGCTCCTCGCGGCCCCCCGCAAGGGGAAGGGGCTCGCGGCCATCCGCGATCGGGCCATGCTGGAGCTCCTCTACGCGACCGGCCTCCGGGTATCGGAGCTGGTCACGCTCGAGGTGAACCAGGTCGATCTCGAGTCCCGCGTCCTGCTCGCCCGCGGAAAGGGGAACAAGGAGCGGCTCGTGCCGGTGGGGGCTCCGGCGGCCGAGACGATCCGGACCTGGCTCGGGTCCCCCCGCGACCGGATGCTCCACGGACGGCGCAGCCGGGACCTCTTCGTGACGCCCCGCGGGCGACGCATGACCCGCCAGGGGTTCTGGAAGCTGCTCGGCC
This sequence comes from uncultured Anaeromyxobacter sp., assembly GCA_903855945.1. Taxonomy (GTDB): domain Bacteria; phylum Myxococcota; class Myxococcia; order Myxococcales; family Anaeromyxobacteraceae; genus CAIOAK01. The sequence goes on along the minus strand of CAIOAK010000118.1, from coordinate 10,552 downwards.
GCTACGCCCGGGCCGCGGGGATCGCCCGGGCCATCTCCCCCCACAAGCTCCGCCACAGCTTCGCCACCCACCTCCTGGAGGGGGGTGCCGACCTCCGCGCCGTGCAGTCGATGCTCGGCCACGCCGACGTCACGACCACCGGGAGCTACACCCACGTGGACCGCACCCAGGCGCGCCGCCTCCACGCCCGGCACCACCCCCGGGCTTGATGGCGCGGACTCCCCGGGGCGCCCCCGGGCGCGTTGACCGGGGGGGCTGTGGGTGCTACTCAACCGTCCTTTCTTCCGGAGATTTCTTGGACCTTTCCCTTCAGGGCATCGTCGGGCGGCTGCTGCTCTACATCCCCGTCCTGCTGCTCTCCCTCACCGTCCACGAGTTCGCCCACGCCTGGAGTGCCCGGAAGCTCGGGGACGACACCGCGGAGCGTCTGGGGCGGCTCACCCTCAACCCCCTGGCGCACGCCGACCCGATCGGGACCTTCATCCTCCCGCTCCTGAACGTGCCGTTCGGGTGGGCCAAGCCCGTCCCCATCAACCCGTCCCGATTCCGGCCCGGGATCGACATGGGGAAGGGGATGATGATCTCGGCGCTGGCGGGACCGTTCGCCAACCTCCTGCTCGGCGTGGTGTCGGCGGTCCTGCTCGGTATCGTGGCCCGCATCTCGCCCGATCTGGGCCGTGCGGCCGGGGAGCGGAGCGCGCCCCACATCGCCGCCGCCTTCCTGTTCAGCATGATCCAGATGAACGTGGTCCTGGCGGTCTTCAACCTCCTGCCGGTCCCGCCGCTCGACGGCAGCCGGATCGTGGACGCCTTCCTGCCGGCCCGCTTCCGGGCGGGCTGGGAAACCTTCTCCCGCTTCTCCATGTTCTTCCTGCTCGCGCTGGTCTTCTTCGGCTGGCGGTTCATCGCCGTCCCCGTCAACGCCGCCATCGACGCGCTGATCCGCCTCGCCAGCCTCATCGCCTGAGGGCCCGCTCCATGAACGATCCGAAGCTGCCCATCGTCGTCTCCGGCATGCGCCCCACCGGCCGGCTCCACCTCGGCCACCTGCACGGCGCCATCGCCAACTGGGTGAAGCTCCAGGAGACCACCCGGGCCCACTTCTTCAGCGCCGACTGGCACGCGCTCACGACGAGCTACCACGAGACGGAGAAGCTGAAGCAGGCCGAGTTCGAGATGTTCGTGGACTTCCTGGCGGCCGGCATCGACCCCGAACGGACGGTGCTCTTCGTCCAGAGCCAGGTGAAGGAGCACGCCGAGCTCTTCCTGCTCCTCGGCATGATCACCCCCATCGGCTGGCTGGAGCGCTCCCCGTCCTACAAGGAGCTGCGGGAGCAGATCACCGACCGGGATCTCGCCCTCTACGGATTCCTCGGCTACCCGGTGCTCATGGCGGCCGACATCATCCTCTACAAGGCCACGATGGTGCCGGTGGGTGCCGACCAGGTCACCCACCTGGAACTGACGCGGGAGATCGCCCGGAAGTTCAACTTCCACTACGGCGAGGTCTTCCCCGAGCCGAAGCCGCTTCTCACCGAGGCCGCCAAGGTGGTGGGGACCGACGGCCGCAAGATGTCGAAGAGCTACGGCAACGCCATCGAGCTCGGCGAGCCGGCCGACACCACCACGAAGAAGGTGATGGGAGCGGTCACCGATCCGGCCCGCAAGCGGCGCCAGGACCCGGGCGATCCCGAGGTCTGCGGCGTCTACTACCTGCACCGGATCTACAGCACCCCGGAGACCCGGGCCTGGGTGAACGAGAACTGCCGGACCGCCGGGATCGGCTGCGTGGACTGCAAGAAGAAGCTGCTCGAGCGGCTGCTCCCCGACCAGGATCGCCTTCGGGAGGCCCGGGAGAAGCTGCTCGCCCGCCCCGATTTCGTGCGGGACGTCGTCCGCGACGGGACCGCGCGGGCCCGCACCGAGGCAGCCCGGACCATGGAGCAGGTGCGCGCAGCCATGGCGCTCGACGCCCCTCCATGACCTCCGAGCCGGCCACCCCGGGCCCCACCGGGGCCGACGCTCCGGCGACGCTCGCGTTCCGCGTACGGCTCCCTCCGGCCCGCCCCGGAGAGCCGCCCTTCGAGGGGCCGCTCGACCTGCTCCTCCACCTGGTGGCCGAGCACCAGGTGGACATCTTCGACATCCCCATCGCCCAGATCACCCAGGCTTATCTGGAGACGATCCGCACGATGCAGGAGATGGACATCGACGTCGCCGGTGAGTTCCTCCAGATGGCGGCCCAGCTCATGCTGGTGAAGTCGAAGCTCCTGCTGCCGCGCACCGAGGTGGCCGAGGATGCCGAGCCCGGCGAGGAGCAGGGGGACCCGCGGGCGGAGCTGGTGCGGCGCCTGCTCGAGTACCAGAAGTACCGGGCCGCCGCCGAGGAGCTCGGCCGGCACGACATCCTCGATCGGGACGTGTTCAACCGACGCGCACGCGTGGCGCGCCTCGCCCAGCCGGACGGGCCGGACGGGCTCGCCGAGGTCTCCGTCTTCCAGCTCATCGAGGCGCTCGACCGGGCGCTCGCGAACGTGAAGCCCGAGTCCCTCCACGAGATACAGGGCGATCGGCTCTCCATCACCGATGCCATCAGCCGGGTGGCCGAGGTCCTGCGACTCCGGCGGCGGGTCTCCTTCGTGGACCTGCTTCTCGAGGCCGGAGCGAGCGGGCGGGGAGCGATCATCGCCTCGTTCCTCGCCATCCTGGAGATGGCCAAGCTGCGCCTCCTGCGCATGGTCCAGGATCCGCCCGACGCGACGGGCCGGACGGGGGAGATCATGGTGGAGGCGCGGGAGACGCTGGGCGAGGGGATTCCCGGGGCCGAAGGAGTGGAGGAGTACCGATGACCGAGAACCAGGGACCCGGCCCGAGCGCCGAGGAGCTTCAGGCCCTCCAGGCCGCCGAGGAGGTGAAGGCCGACCCATCGCTCGACGAGGTCGAGCCCGCGGCCATCGAGGTTCCCGAAGGGGAAGCGGAGCGCGAGGAGCCCTTCGAGAAGCTCGCCGCGCAGGCCCGGAGGCTTTCGCCGGAGCGGGCCAGGACCATCGTGGAGGCTCTCCTCTTCCTCTCCGAGAAGCCGCTCACCATCGAGGAGGTCCGTCAGTCCACCGGACTCGAGCCGGTGCGGATCCGGAAGGCGCTCGACGAGATCTCCGGGACGTTCCGCGAAGGGGTCTCGGGCATCGTGCTCCACGAGGTGGCCGGCGGCTGGCAACTCCGGACGGCCCCCGACGCTTCGGACCACGCGCGCCGTTTCCTCCGGGTGAAACCGCAGCGGCTCACCCGCGCCGCGCTGGAGACCCTCGCCATCGTCGCCTACCGGCAGCCGGTCACGCGCCCCGAGGTGGAGGACATCCGGGGCGTGGACTCGGGCGCCGTGATGAAGGCGCTGCTCGAGCGAAAGCTCCTCAAGATCCTGGGGAAGAAGGAGGAGCCGGGCCGTCCCATCATCTACGGGACGACCCGCGAGTTCCTCGAGTTCTTCGCCCTGAAGGACCTGGCCTCTCTCCCCACGCTGCGCGAGTTCCACGAGCTCTCCGAGGAGCACCGGGAGATCGTCGAGAAGGAGGCGCCGCCCGAGGTGGCCTCCCTCCAGGGTCTCGTGGCCGAGCTCACCGATCCCAACCTGCGCGCCGCGCTCGAGAAGGGTCGGGAGGAGGGCGATGCCGCCCTCGCCGAACTGGAGCAGGCCATCGACCGGGCCGATTCGAGCACCCGGACGGTGCGATCCATCCTCGACCCCGAGCCGCCTCCGCCCGAGGGCGCGGGCGAAGAAGGTACCCCTTGACCGAACGTCTCCAGAAATTCCTCGCCAGCGCCGGCGTCGCCTCTCGCCGCAAGGCCGAGGAGCTGATCGCCGCCGGGCGCGTCCTGGTGAACGGCAAGGTGGTGACGGAGATGGGGACCCAGGTCGACGCGGGGAAGGACCTCGTCGTCGTGGACGGCCGCCCCGTGGAGGTCCAGGAGCGCGCAAGGTATCTGCTCCTCTACAAGCCTCCCGGCTGCGTGACCACGCTCTCCGATCCGCAGGGGCGCCCCACGGTGGCCCAGTACCTGGCTGATGTGAAGGAACGGGTCTTCCCCGTGGGGCGACTCGACTGGGACGCCGAGGGCGCGCTCCTCTTCACGACCGATGGCGATCTGGCCAACCGCCTCGCCCACCCCCGCTACGGCCATCGCCGGACCTACCTCGTGAAGGTGAAGGGAGACCCGGAGCCGGGCGCGCTGGCCCGGATGGTGGCGGGGCTCCGCCTGGAGGATGGCCCCGCTCAGGCGCTCGAGGCGACGGTCCACGAGCGGGTCGAGAAGAACAGCTGGATCCGCGTGGTGGTGGGGGAGGGGCGGCGCCACCTCGTGAAGCGGCTCTGCGAGGCGGTCGGTCTCGACGTGCTTCGCCTCTTCCGCCCCGAGTTCGGCGGGATCAGCGTCGCCGGACTCCGGCCGGGCCACTCCCGTGAACTCAAGCCCGAGGAGGTGGCCACGCTTCGCCGGTCCTCCGGGATGGGCGGCGAGGAACCGACCAGCACGGCACCCCTCCGCCTTCCGCGCGCCGCCCGCAGACATGGCCACGGCGCCCCCGCGCCGCGCCCGCCTCGGGGCGACGTCGAACCCGAATCCGAGCGTCGTTCACGAGGCGTGAAGCCGACCGCCGAACCGCCTTCACGTGGCACCAGGCCGTCTGCCGATCCTCGTTCACGGGGTGGGAAGCGGTCTTCCGGGCCTCGTCCACGAGGCGCAAAGCCGCCCTCCGGCCGCCGGCGGGAAGGGCCGGGCCGCAAGCGGTGAGACGATTCGCCGCCGCGCTTCTCGCGACGGCGATCGCGGCCTGCCACCCCGGCGGTCGCGGCGATCTGGACGCCCCCGATCCGGCACGCCGTGCGGCTGCGGTGGAGCGATGGACCGACGCCCGGGACGGCCAGCAACTCTCCGCGCTCCTCGTCGCCCAGATGGACCCCCATCCCGGGGTGCGCGCCGCGGCGGCACGGGCGCTCGGCACCCGCGGGGGGACCCGCTCCCTGGAGCCGCTCGCGGCGATGCTCGGGGATTCCGATCCGGAGGTGGTCTCCTCCGCGGCCCGAGCCCTCGTCGCACTCCGGCCCGACAGGTCGCCCGCCGACGCCGCGAGCGCGGCTCTGATGAGCGAGGCCGCTGGACAGGCCCTCGCGCAGGCCTACGGCCGTTCCGACTCGCGGGGAAGGGTCGAGATCGCACAGGCCATGCGGGCGGTCGGCGCCTCGCTCCGCGACGCGGTGGAGGCGGAGTCCCGGCTCCTCTGGGAACGGAATCGCAGAGCGCTCGAGAGCGGAACGGTCGCGGGGCGCACCGGCGCCGCCGAGGAACTGGGGCGAAGTGGCCGGGCCGAGGCGGTGAAGATCCTCGTTCCGCTCCTGGAGGGCGCGGGCACCGATCCCCGGATCGCCGGGGCGGCTGCCCGCGGCCTGGGCTCGTCGGGGGATGCCGCGGCCCTTGCCCCGCTGGAGGCAGCGCTGGCGGGCACCCCGGCCAGCCTCGCTGAATCGGCCGCGTGGGCGCTCGGGAGCCTGGGATTGCCCCAGGCAGCCGACGCCCTCATCGAAGCGGGAACGTCGGCCCCCGCCCGGGTGGCGATCGTGGCTGTCGCGGCCCTCGACGCGCTCCCCCAGGCTCCAGGGGTCGCCATCGGGCTCTGCGAGGTGGCGCTTCGCTCCCGGGACCCCGATTCGGCTCGCGCTGCCGCCGCGGCCTCGGCAACCCGCGCCGCCGACTGCCCGGAGCGTCCGCTCGCCCAGCGAATCGCGAAGGGGGGCACCGACACCCTCGCCGCCCTCGCGGCGCTCGGTTCCATGGGCCTCCCGCCGGACCGGGTCAAGCTGCCGGCGGACAAGGCGACGAACCTCGTCACCTCGAGCCGCGACGCGCTCGTCCGTGCGGCCGCCGCCCGGTCGCTCGGCGAGATCGCCTACCCCGGCGCGCTCGTGCCCCTCCAGCGGAGGCTCGCGATCCTCGGCGACACGGGAGACCTCGACGAGCGAATCGAGTACCGGGTGGCGCTCGCCCGCATCGCGCCCCTCTCGGCGGCGTCGGTCGTCGCGCCCCTCGTCGCCTCGGCCGAGCCACGGGTGCGGGGCGCAGCCACCCGGGCGCTCATCCCCGGGCGCGTCCCCGGGGCCCTGCCACTCCTCGGCCGCCTCGCCACGGACGAGGATGCATCCGTCCGGATCGCGGCCTACGAGGCCCTGGCTCCGGCAGGTGCGCAGGCGGTGCCGATGCTGGCTGCGGCCCTGCGCGCCCACGCCGACGACCCGGAGGAGGCGGACGCCGTCGTCCGGGCCCTGGGGGCTACCGGAGACCCATCGGTCGTCCCGATGCTATCGCCGCTCCTCGCCGGGCCGCTCGCCTCGGCGGCCGCGCGAGCCCTCGGGCGCCTCGGCGCCCCGGAAGGCGGAGCGGTGCTCCTCGCGACCCTCCAGACCGGAGCGACGCGAGGACGGCTGGACGCGGTGGAATCGCTGGCGTTGCTCGGAACGCAGGACGCGGGCGAGGTCCTCCACGCCGAACTCCTCGCCGACCGGCCCGCCATCCGGGCGGCGGCGGCGCGGGCCATCGGCAAGATCCGGTACGAGCCGGCGGCCGGCAGGCTCGAGGCCCTCCGTTCCGACTACTACGCAGAGGTGCGGCGCGCAGCCCTGGAGGCCCTGGCCCGCCTTCCGACTCGGTCGCCCCAGAAGCCTTGAAGGATCTTCAGGGAAGGACGGCGATCAGAGCGAAGAAGAGCTGCGGCATGGGGGGCTGGGCCAGGTTGGCGGCCGTTCCGCTCAACTGGAGGACCCCCTCCCGGAGGCTTCCACCGCAGCCCACGCCGCCCGTCCAGAAGCCGGGCTGCTTCGCGGGGTAGAGATCGAAGGAGCAGTGCCCTCCGTCGGTGGTGCCCTGGATCTCGCCGGGCTTGATGGTGAACCAGACCTGCCGCTGGAAGTACATCCCCTGGACGGAGAGCACCGGCCCCTTCGGCGTGGTCTTCTGAACCACGAAGAGGTCCACGCCGTCACCGGTGACCCGCCCCGGCTTCACGGTGACGATCATGTTCCGGTTCCCGATGTTCCCGCCCCACTGCCCCTTCGAGTCGAGGGCCATGTTCACGTTCGGCCCACGCATGTAGAAGTCGTTCCAGGCGACGCTCGTGCCGGCGGCCTGGGCGTCGAAGAAGATCTCACCGTCCGCCTTGAAGGTGGACTGCTTCACCTCACCCGGAGCGGGCGTGGTCACGGCCACGGGGGTGCCGGACGGGGTGGCGCAGGCGAGGATGGCGGAGGAGGAGGCGAGCACTGCCAGTCGTCGAAGGGTCATGTGCTGAAACCTATCGTTACCTGACCCCGGAGCAAGCGCCCCTGTAGGGTACCTGCTCCGGAGGACGTCAGGGGGCCGTGGTCGGGGCGATGCTGGTCGTCGCGGCCGGTGCTGCGGGGGATGGCTGTCCGCCCCGGGTCCGCAGGACCGCCCCGAAGATCAGGAACCAGGCCGTGATCATCGCCATGATCCCGACGTATGGGATCTCGCTCAGGATCACCACGAGGGCCGTTCCCACGGCCAGCTGGACGACGGCGGTGCCCTTCTCCGTCCGGATGGGCAGGGCGCGTCCCACGAGGAGCGCGAGGGCCGTGTATCCCAGGATCCCGGCAACCAGTATGGCGATGAGTTGCACCGGCACGAGGAGGATGCCGATGACCGTGACGACGAGGAGCACGGTGAGAACCGGCATTGCGGCCGTTCCGAGCACCCCGACCAGCACGTCGCGTGTCGGCGAGCGGGTGAGGCTCGCGACCACCCGGTCGAGACGGGCCGGCACCAGCGCGAGCAGGAGCAGGCCGAGCAGGAAGAAGACCACGAACTTGGCGATGGCCTGGCCGATCTTGAAGCTGGCGGAGAGGTGCTTCACCGGCGACTGGGAGGCGAGCCCCATGACGCTGGCGACGCCGGGGATGTTCACCGACACCTCCTGGCCGTCCACGACGCCTCCCGGATCGATGGAGACCTCGCCTCCCACGCTCACCACATCGTTGCCCACGTGGGCATCCGAGGCGACGTGGACGTTCCCGCCCACCGCGACCACCTCCTGGGCGACGCTCGACCCGGGCTCGAGCTCGACGTTGCCCAGGATGGCCGTCACCTGGCGCGCGGACGAACCGGGCCCGAGCCGGACGTTGCCCCGGATCGCCACCACGTCCCGCCACCGTTCGCCGGGGCCGATGGTCACGTCGCCGGTCAGCACCTTGTCCCTCTTCTTGGCGCCCGCGCCCTCGTCGACCCCCGCATCGGCCAGATCGGCCTGCGCCTCGGCGAGCGCCTCCACGGTGGCCTTGCGCGCCTCGTCGGCGATGCCCTGGACATCCTCGGTGGCGAGTTCGCCGTTGCCGCCGAAGACGAGCCGGCGGCGCTCTCCGCGGATCACCTTCCTCGGACCGGTCTCGCGCGTCACCGTGACGATCGAGCCGTCCCGGATGGCGACGAGCCCCGCCTGGGCCAGCACCGCCTTCAGCGCCTCCTCGGCCGGGGTGGCGCGGAAGCTCGCATTCACGGCCCCGCGCAGACCGGGTGGAAGCACGATCGACCAGCCCGCCTCCTCGGCGATCTGGCGGAGCGCCTTGTCCACGCCCACGTCCGCGAAGGTGGCGGTGACCTTCTTGCCCGAGGGGGCGCCGAACCCGGAGAGGACAGGGGTCTCGGAGACCGGCACGGCCCGCGGAGCCACGGTGACCGTGTCCCCGCGCCGCGTGGCGGCGAGCGTCGTCCCCTCGAGGACGGCCACGAGCGCGTCCTCCACCGGGACGTCGCGCAGGTCGATGACGAGCGTCCGGTCGCCCGCCCGGCCGGTGTTGGCCACCAGGCTCCAGCCGGCCGCGTCGGCGATCCGGCGCAGCGCCTTGTCCACCGTGAACTTGCCGTCGCGGAGCGAGACCTTCGCCGACGTCGTCTTCTCCGGCCAGTCGCCGAGGAGGCGCCCGTCGCGCCCCGGACGAGCGGAGACAGCCCCGGTCGTGGGAGGTGCGGGGGGAGCCGGCGGCGGGGCCGCGACGAGGAGTGCGAGGGAGAGGGCGAGCGCTGTGGTCATGGGGAGCTCCGTTTCAGGCAGCGTGGCCGTGGCGGGGAGGAGCCGCCAGGCGGGAGAGGGCGAGGGTGAGGGCGATCCCGAGGAGGGCCGTGACGACGAGGATCTCGAGCCTCAGGGCGGACAGCACCGGGGAGAGGATGTCGGCACCGATGCGCACCGTGCGCAGAAGCGCGACCCCGGCGGAGGAGGCTGCCGAGAAGGCCGGCGCCCAGGCAGCCTGGCCGGCGGCTGCCACGGCGATGGTGAGCGCCAGGGCGACCGCGCCGAGGACGGTGACGGCCACCCTCCGGTCGGATTCCCGTGCCTGCTCCCGCTCGTCGATGCGGGCCATTACACTCGCAGTGAAGTCCGCCGGGGGCTCGCCGGCCGGCAGCGACGAGAGCGCCTCGGAGAGCGCCTCGAAGGAGAGGAGGGTGGCCTGGCAATCGGGACAACCTTCCAGGTGGGCCTCGATCTCCGAGCCCCGCCCGGCCCCGGGCGCGTCGTCCAGGTGGAGCTGGATCTCCTCGTCGGTGAGGTGTCGAACGACGGTCATGGAGCGACCTCCTGTCCCTCGAGAAGCGTGCGGAGCTGGGCCCGGGCACGGTGGAGCCAGGTCATCACCGTGCCGAGCGGAATGCCCATCGTGGCGGCGATCTCCTTGTAGGAGAGCTGCTCCACGTGGAAGAGGTGGACCACCTCGCGGTAGTTCGGTGGCAGCGCGGCGACGGCCTTCTCGAGCGCACGGTGGGTCTCGGCCCTCTGGAGGGTGTCGTCGGCCGCCTCGGTCGTGGTGTCCGCGAGCTCGCGGTGCGTCCCGTCGCCGGTGTCGGCGTCGAGTTCCACCCGGGATCGTGCGGGGATGCGGCGCCGGAGGAGATCGAGGCAGTGGTTCCGGGCGATCCGGAGCACCCACGGGGTGAAGGCCTGCTCGAGGTCGTAGCTCTCCAGGGAGGCGTAGGCCCGGGTGAAGGCCTCCTGGGCCGCGTCGCGGGCCTCCTCCGGATCGGAGAGGAGGCGGAGGCACAGGCCGTAGACGGAGCGCTTGTTCTCCTCGACCAGCCTGGCGAAGGCCTGGCGGTCGCCGCGGGTGGCCGAGAGGGCGAGTGCCGCGTCGTGGGAGGGAGGCGCCAAGAGGACCCGTTCCCTTTGATTCATCGCGGGCCAGGAGACGCGGGAACCTATCCCGGGGAGTGCGAGGGCTGCAACCATGCTCCCCCGTACGGCGGACCCGACCGGCTATTTCATCGAGCGTTCCCCGCTTGACGCGGTCCCCTGGCAGGGGGCTAGATGCCGGCCATGGGCAGCACGCGCCCCGTCGAGATCGATGGCTCCGCCGGAGAGGGTGGAGGCCAGATCCTCCGGACGGCCCTCTCGCTGTCCGCCGTCACCGGGCGCCCCTTCCGCATCACGGGCGCCCGCAGGGACCGCCCCCGGCCGGGGCTCCGCCCGCAGCACCTCGCGGCGGCGCGCGCGACCGCC
>CAIOAK010000117.1 GCA_903855945.1 uncultured Anaeromyxobacter sp. | reverse complement strand
GTCTACACCTCCCGCCTCTACCTGCTCGACGGGGTTTCCGAGGCCGAGGCCGGACGGATCGCGCGGGCGCTGCTCGCCAACGAGGTCATCGAGCGGGTGGGCGTGCAGTCGTACTCGCAGTGGAAGTCATCTCCCCCGGATCTCTCCGTCCCCCGCGTGGTCGAGCACGCCCCCCGTCCGGTGGAGTCGGTGAGCCTGGAGCTCCCCGACGAGGGGCTCGCCGCCCTGTCGAGGGAACGGCTGCTGGCGCTCTCCATCGACGAGATGCGCACCCTGCGCGACCACTACCGGGCGGCCGGTGCCGATCCGGCCCGCCGGGGCGCCGGGCTGGGCGCGTCCCCCACCGACGTGGAGCTGGAGTGCCTCGCCCAGACCTGGTCGGAGCACTGCAAGCACAAGATCATGAACGCGACCATCTCCTACCGGGAGCCCGGGCGGGCCCCCGAGGAGATCCGCTCGATCTTCAAGACCTTCATCCGCGGGACCACCGGCGCGGTGGAGGAGGGCATCCGGGCCCGCGAGGGGAAGAGCTGGCTCGTCTCGGTATTCCACGACAACGCGGGCGTCATCGAGGCCACCGACCGCTGGCACCTCGTCTACAAGGTGGAGACCCACAACAGCCCGTCGGCCCTCGATCCGTACGGCGGCGCCATGACCGGCATCGTGGGGGTGAACCGAGACCCGTTCGGCACCGGGATGGGCGCGGACCTGCTCGCCAACACCTGGGGCTACTGCTTCGGCCCTCCCGGCTGGAAGGGCGAGTTGCCCCCCGGCCTCCTCCACCCCCGGCGCATCCGGGACGGCGTGCACTCCGGCGTGATCGACGGCGGAAACCAGTCCGGCATCCCGTACGGACGCGGCTGGGAGATCTTCGACGACCGCTTCCTGGGCAAGCCGCTCGTCTACTGCGGCACGGTGGGACGGATGCCGGTGACCGTGGCCGGTGGTCCGGGCGAGGAGAAGCACGCCCGTCCCGGCGACCGGATCGTGATGGTGGGTGGGCGCATCGGCAAGGACGGGATCCACGGCGCAACCTTCTCCTCCGCCGAGCTCACCGAGGAGAGCCCGGTCCAGGCGGTGCAGATCGGCGATCCCATCACCCAGAAGATGATGTTCGACTTCCTGATCGAGGCCCGCGACCGGGGGCTCTACTCGGCCATCACCGACAACGGCGCCGGTGGCCTCTCCTCGTCCGTGGGCGAGATGGCGAAGCAGCCGGGCGGGGCGCGCCTCGACCTCGCCTGCGCCCCGCTCAAGTACCAGGGGCTCGCACCCTGGGAGATATTGGTCTCCGAGGCCCAGGAGCGCATGACGCTCTCGGTCCGTCCGGAGCGGCTCGCCGAGTTCCTGGCGCTGGCGCGGCTCCGCGAGGTGGAGGCCACCGACCTGGGCGAGTTCACCTCCGAGCCCTTCTTCCACGTCCAGAACGCCGGTCGCACGGTGGGGCTCATCCCCATGGAGTTCCTCCACGAAGGGGACCCGGAGATGCGCATCGACGCGGAGTGGAAGGAGCCGGTCCGGGCGCCCTTCGCCGCCGCGCCGGTCCCGTCGGTGGGCGAGGGGAACGCGCTGCTCGCCGCCTTCCTCGCCCGCGACAACCTGCGGTCGGCGGAGGAGCTGGAGCGCACCTACGACCACGAGGTGAAGGGGCTCACGGTGGTGAAGCCCTGGATCGGCGCCCACCGGGACGTGCCCGCCGACGCCGCGGTCTTCCTCATCTCGCACGACGGCAGCCCGGTGGGCTATGCGCTCTCCGAGGCGGTCTTCCCCACCTACAGCGACGAGGACGCCCACGCCATGGCGCAGGCCGGCGTGGACCTGGCCGTGCGGCGCGTGCTCGCCGCCGGGGCGCGCGCGGACCGCATCGCGCTGCTCGACAACTACTGCTGGCCCGACCCGCTCCCCGGGGCGAAGAACCCGGACGCGGCCCACAAGGCCGCGCAGCTGGTGCGGGCCTCCCGCGGCCTCTCCGAGATCTGCCGCGCCTACGGGACGCCGCTCGTCTCCGGCAAGGACTCGATGAAGAACGACGCCGTGGTGGGAGGCCGGCGCATCAGCATCCCGCCCACGCTGCTCGCCTCGGCCATCGCCGTGGTGCGGGACGTCCGGCAGGTCACCACGCTCGAGGCGGGCGGAGCCGGCGAGCTGCTCTACGCCGTGGGGGAGACCGGCCCCGAGCTCGGCTGCACCGAGTACGCAGCCCACCGTGGCTCCACGGGGGGTGCCGTGCCCCGCTGCCGTCCGGAGGAGTTCCACCGGCGCTACCTCGAGGTGGCCTCCGTCATCCAGGACCGGGTGGTGACCGCCGCTCACGCCCCCGGGCGCGGCGGGCTCGCCCGCTCCCTCTTCCTGCTCGCGCGGGCGGCCGGGCTCGGCCTCTCGGTCGATCTCTCGCTCGCCCCCGCCGTCGGCCAGCCGGGATGGGAGGGGCTCCTCTTCTCCGAGTCGGCGGGGCGCTTCCTGCTCGCGGTTCGCCCGGATCGGGCGTCCAAGCTCGAGGCGAGGCTCGCGGGGGCGCCCTTCGCCCGGATCGGGGCCTTCGATTCCACCGGGCGCCTGCGCATCTCGGTGGGCCGGTCGCTCGTCGTGGACGACGAGGTCGGTGCGCTGGCCCTCGCCTGGAAGCGGGAAGGGGGGAGGTCGTGAAGCCGGTCCGCGTGCTCCTCCCGGTGGGGTTCGGCCTCAACTGCGAGGACGAGACCGCCCAGGCCTTCCGCATGGTGGGGGCCGAGGTGGAGCTGGTTCACCTCACCGACCTCTTCGCGCACCGCCACCCGCGCCGCATCGCCGACTACCAGGTGCTCGCCCTGGTGGGGGGGTTCTCCTACGGCGACCACGTGGCGGGCGGCCTGGTGCTCGCCACGCGGATCCGTGCCCACCTGAAGGCCGACCTGGCCGCCTTCCTGGCAGCCGGGGGGCGGGTGCTCGGCATCTGCAACGGCTTCCAGGCGCTCACCCGGCTGGGGCTGCTCCCCGGTCCGGATTCGGGCGTTCCCGATTTCACTCCTCGTGCAACCCTCACCCACAACGAGCGGCTCGGTTACCGCGACGCCTGGGTGCGGGTGGCGCCCGATCCGCGCAGCCACTCGGTCTGGACCCGGGGGGTCGAGACGGTGGAGCTTCCGTCCCGCCACGGCGAGGGGCGCTTCGTCGCCGAGAGCGACGCCGCGCTCGGGGCGCTCGACGCGCGGGGCCAGCTCCCCTTCCGCTACGTGGACGCCGCGGGACGGATGGCCGAGCGCTGGCCCGAGAATCCCAACGGCTCGGCGCTGGGCGTGGCCGGGGTCTGCGACGCGAGCGGGCGCATCCTGGGGCTCATGCCCCATCCCGACGCCTTCCTCTACCCGTGGCACCATCCCGACTGGGCCCGCCGGCGGAGCGAGATCGAGTCCCGCGAGGCGGGTGGGCTGGCGATCTTCCGGGCGGGCGTCGAAGGGACGTAGGCCCCCATGACCCGCCCGGGGCGCCTCCTCCTGCTCGTCCCGACCCAGAGCTACCGGGCCGACGACTTCCTCGCCGCGGCCCGCCGCCTCGGCGTACCGGTCCTGGTGGGCACCGACCGCTGCCACCGGATCGAGGACGCCTTCGGGGCGACCGAGGGGCTCCTCTCCATCGACTATCGCAAGCCCGAGGAGGCGGCCGAGGAGATCGTCCGGGCGGCGGCGCTGGAGCCCATCGCGGGCCTGGTTCCGGGGGACGACGGAACCGCGGTGATCGCGGCGCTGGCGGCGGAGCGTCTGGGCCTGCCGCGCAACCCGCCGGCCGCGGCGCGGCGGACCGCGAGCAAGCTCGCCCAGCGGGAGGCTCTGGGGGCCGCGGGTCTCCCGGTGCCCTGGTTCCGCGCCTTCCCCATCGCAGGCGGTCCCGATGGCCCCTCGGGCGAGGTCCCGTATCCCTGCGTGCTGAAGCCCCTCGGACTGTCCGGCAGCCGCGGCGTCATCCGGGCCGACGCCCCAGGCTCTTTCCGGGCGGCCTGGGACCGCGTGGTCGCCATCCTCTCCACCGCCCGCACCGACCGGAAGGCCCGGACGGAGGGGGAGGGGAGCCGGATCCTGGTGGAGGGCTTCGTGCCCGGTCCGGAGGTGGCGCTCGAGGGGCTCCTCCGCGGCGGCCAGATGGAGCTGCTCGCGCTCTTCGACAAGCCAGACCCGCTCGACGGCCCCTTCTTCGAGGAGACGATCTACGTGACGCCGTCGCGCCACCCGCAGCCGCTGCAGGACACGGTCCTTCGAACCGTTGCCGCGGCCGCCGAGGCGCTCGGCCTCCGGGAGGGGCCGATCCACGCGGAGGCCCGGCTCGGCCCGGCCGGTCCGGTGATCCTCGAGGTGGCCGCCCGGACCATCGGCGGCCTCTGCGCCCGGAGCCTCCGGTTCGGCGCGGGCGCCTCCCTGGAGGAGATCGTGGTCGCCCACGCGGTCGGGATGCCGCTCTCCTCGGTGCGGCGCGAGTCGCGGGCCTCGGGGGTCATGATGCTCCCCATCCCGCGCGCCGGGGTCCTGCACGGCGTCACCGGTCTCGCGTCGGCCAGGGATGTCCCGGGCATCGAGGACGTGGTCATCACGGCGCCCGACGGGCGGGAGGTCGTCCCGCTCCCCGAGGGGGACGCCTATCTCGGCTTCGCCTTCGCCCGGTGCGACTCCCCGGCAGAGGTCGAGGCCGCCCTCCGGGAGTCCCACCGACGCCTGGCCTTCGAGATCCGCCCTCCGCTTCCCACGATGAAGTAGCCCCGTCCCACCCTGACACCCGGGGTCACGATGACGCGCCGAACCGCAGCTGCACTCCTCGCCACGTTCCTCCTCCTCCCCGCGGCCTGCACGCCGCGGGCGCCGGTCACCGCGACGCGGGAGGCGGAGCCGATCGACCTCGCGCCGATCCCGGAGCCGCCCCCGCTCCGGATCGCACCGGAGTCGCTTCCGGGCGCGGACGGATCGCTCGCGGTGGTGGCGGCCGCGCCCCAGGGGAAGGCGGTGGGACCGGTGCTGCCCCAGATCACCTTCTCGAAGCCGATGGTGGCGCTCGGGACCGTGGCCTCGGAGCGCTCCCTCGCGCCGCCGGCATCCCTCTCCCCGCCGGTGGCCGGCGAGTGGCGCTGGGTGGGCTCGGCCAGCCTGGAGTTCGTGGCCCGCGCACCGTTCCCGGACGGGACACGGTTCACCGTGACCGTGCCGGCCGGCCTGCGGGCGGTGGACGGCTCCTCGCTGGCCGAGACCTTCGTCTCCTCGTTCGAGACGCGTCGCCCCCGTCTCGTGCGGATCGATCCGCGGAACGGATGGGGCTGGCTCACGCCCACCTCGCGCATCTCCCTCACCTTCGACCGCCCGGTGGCGGATCTGGCGAGCCACCTCGTGCTCCAGGCGGGCGGCGAGGCGATCCCGCTGCGCGTGACCGGCGAGTTCTCGGTGGCCGAGGAGGAGAGGGCGCAGCGCCGGGCCGAGGGCTGGGAGGGGACGGAGGAGCCTCCGCAGCCGGGCTTCGAGGACCGCAGGATCCGCTACGAGCTGACCCCGTCCAGGGCCCTGCCGCTCGATTCGCCCGTCGATCTGGCGCTCTCCGCCGAGCTGCACGGGAAGGAGGGGCCGCTGCCGATCGGGGAGCCGGCTCGCTGGAGCTTCCGCACCTACGGTCCGATGAAGGTCCTGGGGGCGCAGGCCTGCGCCGGCGTGGATCGATGCCCGTACGGCCCCATCCTGATCCGGACCAGCAACCCCGCCGAGCTCGAGACCCTGAAGGGACGCGTCCAGGTCGAGCCGAAGGTGGAGATCGACTGGGACCGCGTCCAGGTGAGCGAGCCCTCCGAGTGGGACGACAAGTGGACGCCCCATTTCGCGGTGCCCGGCCGGTACCGCCCGGGCGTCGAGTACCGGGTGACCCTCGCCGCCGGCATCTCGGACACCTTCCGGCAGGCGGCCCCCGAGGCCCGGGTCCGGGCCCGGACGAGCGACCTGCAGCCCGGGTTCGAGATGGCGCGCGGCGCCGCGCTGCTCGAGGCGGGCGGAGATGGTTCACTGCCAGTTGAAGCGGAGAACCTCCGCAGGCTCGACGTGACGGTGTGGAAGCTCACCCCCGCCGAGGCGGCTCGGGTGCTCGCGGTCCAGGCTGCACCGAAGCGGAAGGATCTTCCCCTCCCGGCCCGTTCCTCCACCCGCACCGTGTCGCTCGGCAACGAGCGGAACGTCACCAAGACCCGCCCCATCCCGGTGCGGGAGATCCTGGGTGGAGCGCGGTCGGCCCTCTTCTTCGCGCGCGTGCGCGCGCCGGAGCTCGGTGGAAAGCGCTCCGAGCCGGCCGAGGTCCTGGGGCAGATCACCGACCTCGCGGTCCACGCCAAGCTCGGCGCGACGAGCGGGGTGGTCTGGGTGACCCGCCTCTCCGACGGCACGCCGGCCGGGGGTGCGTCGATCACCATCCACGACGCCTCCGGAAAGCTCCTCTGGAGCGGGAAGGCCGACGCCGGTGGCGTCTGCCCGGTGCCCGGGCTGGGCGGGGCCGACGAGTGGTCGGTGCGCCAGGCCGGCAAGGGTTGGCTCGTGGCGGCCACCGTCGGCGAGGACACCGGCGTGACGCTGTCGAGCTGGTCCGGCTCCTTCCAGCCCTGGTTCTTCGGGATGGACGGCGACTGGGACGGGACGACCCCGACCAGCCTGGGCCTCCTGACGCCGGAGCGGGGCGTCTACCGCCCCGGCCAGACCGTGTTCCTGAAGGGGCTCTCCCGCTACCGGAAGCTCGGGAAGATCGAGACGCCCGCCGCAGGAACCCGGATGCGCCTGCGCGTGACCTCCTCCCGCGGTGTCGAGATCCTCTCCCGCGACGTCGAGACGACCCCCTTCGGGACCTTCTCCGCGAGCTTCGATCTCGCCAGGGACGTTCCGCTCGGCACCTACGGTGTGACGGCGACCGGAAAGGTGGGGGGCTCCGAGATCCAGTACGGAGGCACCTTCCGGGTGGAGGAGTACCGGACGCCGCAGTTCCGGGTGGACGTCGCGGTCGCCGAGCGGAACCTGGTGGCCGACGATCCGATCCGGGCCTCGGTGGTGGCCCGCTACCTCTTCGGGGGG
Source organism: uncultured Anaeromyxobacter sp. (assembly GCA_903855945.1). Lineage (GTDB taxonomy): Bacteria > Myxococcota > Myxococcia > Myxococcales > Anaeromyxobacteraceae > CAIOAK01. The sequence goes on along the minus strand of CAIOAK010000117.1, from coordinate 59,263 downwards.
GCGATGTCCGACGCCGAGGTGGCCTGGACGGCCAACCGCTCCACGCTCGACTTCCGTCCGCCCCGCAACGACGGGTTCGCCTTCGGAAACGAGATGGGCTGGTGGGGGGACCGGGAGCCGGGGGAGATCCGGGAGGTTGCGGCCTCGGGCAAGGGGCGCACCGACGCCAGGGGCTCCTTCGCGATCGACGCCGGACGCGCCGAAGCTCCCCGGGGGCGCACCTGGGAGGTCGTGGTCGAGGCCGAGGTGGCCGACGTGAACCGGCAGAGGGTCGCCGACCGGGCCACCGTGATCGTGCACCCGGCGGCGCTCTACGCGGGTGTGCGCAGGACGGGTGGCGGCTTCGCCGAGGCGCGCAAGCCACTCTCCCTCGAACTGGTGGCCGTGACGCCGGCGGGGGAGCGGAGGAGCGCGGAGGTGGAGGTCTCGCTGAAGCGGCGGGAGTGGCGCTCGGTGAAGAAGAAGGTCATCGGCGACCGCTGGATCACGGTCACCGAACCGGTGGAGGAGGCGGTGGGGCAGTGCCGAGCCCGCGCGGCGGCCGAGCCCGGGAACTGCGTCTTCACGCCTCCCGCGCCGGGGCTCCACGTGGCCGAGGCGACGGTGACGGACGACAGGGGTCGCCGACAGGTGACCCGCAGCGCCTTCTACGTCGTGGGGAGCGGCTGGGTCTCCTGGAACCGCGACGACACCGACCGGATCGAGATGGTCGCCGACCGGGAGGTCTACGAGCCGGGTCAGGTGGCGCGGGTGCTCGTGAAGAGCCCGTTCCCCGACGCGGAGGCCCTCCTCACCGTGGAGCGGGAAGGGGTGCTCGAGCACCGGAGGGTCCGGCTCCCCGGCGCCGCCACCACGCTCGAGATCCCCATCACCGAGGCCGCGGTGCCCAACGTCTTCGCGAGCGTCGTCGTGGTTCGAGGGCGCCAGGCGGGGATGCCGGTGAGCGCGAAGGACGACCCGGGGCGCCCGGCCGTCCGCATCGGCTACACCCAGCTCAAGGTGGAGAAGAAGGGGAAGCGGCTCCAGGTGGCGCTGTCGGTGGACGCCCCGGAGAAGCGCCCCCGGGACAAGGTGAAGGTGGACATCCAGGTGAAGGACGCGGGCGGCCAGGGAGTCGCGGCCGAGGTGACGCTGTGGGCGGTGGACGACGGCGTCCTGCGCCTCACCGGCTACAAGGTTCCCGACCCGGTGGAGGCGATCCACCCGCTCCGCGGACTCTCGGTGCGCGTGGCCGAGTCGCTCGTCCATCTGGTGATGCGCAAGGTCTACGGCGACAAGGGGCTCACGAGCGGCGGAAGCGGAGGATTCGATCCGGCCGGTGCGGCGTTCCGCGCCAACTTCAAGACCACGGCCGTGTTCCTCCCGGAGGTCCTGACCGACGCGCAGGGGAGGGCGCAGGTCGAGTTCGTCCTCCCGGACAACCTCACCACCTTCCGGATCATGGCCCTCGCGATCACGCGCGGCGATCGGAGCGGGAGCGGCGAGACCCGCGTGACCGTCGCCAAGCCGCTCCTCGTCCTCCCGGCCTTGCCGCGGCTGGCCCGCGTGGGGGATTCCTTCGAGGCGGGCGTGGTGGTGCACGCACCCGGCGGGAAGGTGGGGCGTGTGGAGGTGAACGGGTCGGCCAGCGGGCTCGTGCTCGAGGGCGCGGCGCGCCGGACGGTGGACGTCGTCGCCGGCAAGGCGCAGGAGATCCGGTTCCGATTCCGCGCCGAGAAGGCGGGCGAGGCGGTCTTCCGGTTCACGGTCAGCGGAGGTGGCGAATCGGACGGGATCGAGCAGCGGATCCCGGTGATCCTGCCCGTGGCGCAGGAGGCGGTCGCCGTCGCCGGGGACACTCGCGAGGTGGGGCGCGAGGCGCTCGTCACGCCCACGGGCGTGCGCCCCGGCGTGGGAGGACTCGAGATGACGATGTCCTCCACGGCGCTCTCCGGGCTCCAGGAGAGCATGAGGCAGCTCGTTGACTATCCGTACGGGTGCCTCGAGCAGCTCTCCTCCCGCCTCGTGCCGTTCACCGCGCTCCGCGAGATCCAGGCGCGGTTCGGCGTGGCCGCCACGACCCCCAAGGCGCCGGCGGCTCCGGACTGGATGCTCGACTGGGTGGGCGAGGACTCGCTCCGCATCCTCCAGGCCAAGGATCCCGACGAGATCATCCGGCGGACGGTGAAGGCGATCGAGGGGCTCCAGAACCCGGACGGCGGCTACCGCTACTGGCCCGGGAGCGGTTGCTCCGACGAGCTCGCGTCGGCCTATGCGGTGGTCGCGCTGGGCCGGGCGGCCCGCCTCGGATTCCCGGTGGACGCGGCCGCGCTCCAGCGCGCCCAGGCCTACCTCGCCGGTACCGTGGCGGCCGGAAAGTGCACCGACTGCGGGTGGGGTTGCCGCCCCCCGTCCCCCTCCACCCGCGTCTTCGCCGTCTGGGCGCTGGCGCGGACGGGAGCGCCGAAGGGCTCGTTCTATCCGTCGCTTCACGCGGAGCGGAACGAGCTCCCGCTCTTCGCGCGGGCCATGCTCGCCGACGCCATGTTCGTGGGCGGCGGGAGCCGGGCGCTCGCCCGCTCCACGCTCGACGAGGTGCTCGGCCAGGCACGGGTCTCCCCCCGGGAGGTCCACATGGAGGACGGGCCGGAGGGCGGTCGGGCTCGATGGTCCTCCGACGTCCGGACGACCGCCATCGTCCTCCAGACCCTGACCGACGTGGCGCCGGACCACCCCTTCGTGGGGCGGATGGCCACCTGGCTCGTCGGGGCGCGCGGCAGGGACGGCCGGTTCCGGAACACCCAGGAGGCCGCCTTCGCCCTCTCGGCCATGGCGGAGGTGGTCCGGACGAAGGAGCGGGACGTCCCCGACTTCACCGGGAGGGCGGTCCTGGGGGATCGCACGCTCGCGGAGGTCCCCTTCCACGGGAGGTCGCTGGCGCTCTCCCGCAGCCGGGTGCCGATCGGGGAGCTCGGGAAGGGGGATGCGCGGCTGCCGCTCGAGTTCCGGCGCGACGGTCGGGCGGGAGTCCTCTACTACGGAGCGCTCTTGCGCTACGCGCCCGAGCGGATGCCGGTGGATCCGCTCGACCGCGGGATGTTCGTGCAGCGATGGTTCGAGCCCTGGAGCGGGGGAGGGCAGGTGCGGGCGGTCCGCGCCGGCGATCTGGTCCGCGTCCGGGTGCGGGTGGGGACGCCGATGGCCCGCCGGGACGTCGCGGTGGACGTCGCGGTGCCGGCGGGGCTCGAGGTGGTCGATACCTCCCTCGCCTCCTCGGCGCAGGCGCGCGCCGGCGAGGAGCCGGGAACGCAGCCCTGGAGCCCGTTCGGCCACGTGGAGCGGCGGGACGACCGGGTCATCCTCTTCGCCGACGAACTGCCTCCCGGGATCCACGAGGCCACGTTCATCGCCCGCGCCACCACGCCGGGAACGTTCCTCTCGAAGCCCGCACAGGCCGAGGAGATGTACGCCCCCGAGGTGTTCGGCCGATCCGATGGAGGCACCTTCCAGGTTCGTGTCCCCGAGGCGCCGGGGAGCCGGTGACGCGCGGTCGCCACATCTGGCTGCGCCGGGCGGCCCTCTCCGCGATCACCGTCGCCTCCGTCGCTGTGGCGTCGGCGGTGGCCTTCGTGGCGGCGCCGCTCCCCGGGGACATCCTCGACCGGACTCCTCGGGAGACGCTCCGCTTCACCTGGCGGGACGGGAGACCGCTGCGGGACCTGAACGACGGCGCGGATGGCCGCCGGATCAGCCTTCCCGCCGCGGAACCGCTGCCTCCTCGGGTCGTCCGGGCCTTCCTCGCCACGGAGGATCGGCGATTCGGGTCCCACCCCGGCGTGGACCCGCTGGCGGTCGCACGGGCGGTGCGGGAGAACCTCCGCGCACGCCGGATCGTGAGCGGCGGCTCCACGGTGGCGCAGCAGCTGGCGCGCCTGCTCGTCCCGCGGCCGCGCACCCTCGCCGGGAAGGTCCAGGAGGCCCTCTGGGCCCTCCGCCTGACGGTTCACCTCCCGACGGAGGAGCGTCTTCGCGCCTACCTCGACCGCATCGCCCTCGGGAACGACCTCCGGGGCGTGGAGTCGGCTGCACAGGGGTACTTCGGAAGGCCTGCCGCGGCACTCTCCCTCGGCCAGTCGGCCATGCTCGCCGGGATGGCCGGATCCCCGGCCCGCTTCGACCCGCGCCGACGCCCGGAGGCCGCAGCCGCGAGGATGCACCTCGTGCTGCGCCGGATGGTCCGCGCCGGAGCGGCCACGGAGGCGGAGGCCGCGGAGGCGGCAGGAGCGCCGCTCGACCTCGTGGCGCCGTCGCGCCCGTTCGGCGCGCCGCATCTCACCACCTGGCTCGCCGCCCACCGGGAGGAGCAGGGGCTGGGCCGGGCCGTGCGGGTCGAGACCACCCTCGACGAGGCGCTCCAGGGCGACGTGGAGGCGATCCTCCGGGAGCAGGTCTCGACCGACCCGCGCGTGCAGCAGGCGGCGGTCCTCGTCGTGGACAACCTCTCCGGTGAGGTCCTCGCCTACGCCGGATCGGCCGACTTCGACGATGAGGACCGGCTGGGGCAGAACGACGGCGCCCGGTCGGCCCGGCAGCCGGGCAGCGCCCTCAAGCCGTTCGCCTACGGGCTGGCCCTCGCCGACGGCCTCACGACGGCGACGCTGCTCTCCGACGTCGAGGTGGAGCTCCAGACGGCGTCGGGGCGCTGGATCCCCCGGAACTACGACCGGAAGGTCCACGGTCCGGTGCGGCTGCGGGCCGCGCTCGCCAACAGCTACAACGTGCCGGCGGTCCGCCTCGCCGACCGGCTCGGACCCGACCGGGTGCTCGACGTCCTGCGCCGTGCCGGGTTCGGCTCGTTGCGGGACGGGGTGGACGTCTACGGCGCCGGGATCGTGCTCGGGAACGGGGATGTCACTCTGCGTGAACTCGTCCGGGCCTATCGGGGGCTGGCCCGGGGAGGGCGGCTCGAGCCGCTTCGCGAGGTCCGCGCCGCATGGGACGGCGCGGGGCGCCCGGTCGCGCCCACCCAGGACGTCGAGCCGGGACGCTTCCTCCCGCCCGACGCGGTGGCGCTCCTCACCGACATCCTCTCCGACGAGGGCGCCCGGGCCCCCGCCTTCGGGCTCGACAACGCGCTCCGGCTCCCCTTCCCGGTGGCGGCCAAGACCGGAACGAGCCACGCCTTCGTGGACAACTGGACGGTGGGGTACACGGCCGAGCGGACCGTCGCGATCTGGGCGGGAAACTTCGACGGGCGGCCCATGCGCGGGGTCTCCGGGATCTCGGGCGCCGCCCCGATCTTCGCGCGGGTGATGGCCCGGTCCATGCGGGGGATCGAACCCGCGCCGCTCGTGGACCGGAGCCGGTTCGAGCACGCGCGGGTGTGCGTCCTCTCCGGGGGCAGGGCGGGGCCGGCCTGTCCAGGCTCGGTCGAGGAGATCTTCCTGCCGGGGACGGCGCCCCGGGCGGGTTGCGCCATGCACCGGCACGAGGGGGCGGGCGGACTCGACGTCGGCCCCGAGTTCTACGGCTGGGCGGCCGCCGAGGGGATCGACGGCGGCCCCCGCTCCCTGGCCGCGCCCGCGGACCAGGAGCCCGGCCGGATCGTGCTGCCGGGCGACGGGGACGAGTACCTGCTCGACGCCGGGATCCCGCTTCGATCGCAGTCGATCCCGGTGCGCGTCCGCCCGCCGGCCGGTGCCCACCGGGTGGAGCTCCGGGCCGACGACGGCACGGTGCTGCGCCTCGAGGCCCCCTTCGCGTCGCGCCTCCCGGTGGTCGCCGGGCGCCATCGCGTGGAGCTCTGGGTGCCGGGCGGCGTGGCCCCGCTCTCGGTCGCCACCTACCGGGTGCGCGGCGGCGAACCGTGACGGGGGCGTTCGCCGCGATCCTGCTCCTCCTCTCGGCGGCTCCGGCCGCCATGCCCGAGGAGGTGACGGTCCGCGTCCTCGGCCGGCACCACCCGCAGCTCCTTCGGCTCTCCCGCCCGGGCGAGTCGCACGTCGCCTCCGTGGAGGGAGGACGGCTCCTGCTCGACGGCCGGCCCGTGGAGGGCACCCGGGTCTTCCCGGCCTCGCTCTGGCGCCTGTCGGTCCGTGGCGCGCCCCCGAGGGAGTACCAGGGGTCGGTCTCCCTGGCGGTCGATCGCGACGAGCTGGCCATCGGGGTCCGGATGGCGATCGAGGATCACGTGGCCTCGGTGGTGGCGGCCGAGACCGAGGGTGGAACGCCGATGGAGGCCCTGAAGGCGCTCGCGGTGGTCGCCCGATCCTACGCCGCCTCGGCCCGCGGACGGCACGCCGACGCCGACCTGTGCGACCTCGCCCACTGCCAGGTCCTGGGGACGGAGGCGCCCGGAGCGCATCGGGCCTCCGCGCGTGCGGCCGCCCGGGCCACCCGAGGGGAGGTGCTCCGTCTCCCGGATGGCGCGATCGCCGCCGCACCCTTCCACGCCGCGTGCGGAGGGCACACCGCCGATCCTCGGGAGGTCTTCGGGGGCGAGGGGACGGGAGCGGCCGCCGTCCCCGACCCGACCTGCCCCGCGGCCCCCTGGCGGACCACCGTCCCGGCTCGGCTGTTCGCGAGGGTGGCGAGTCGCGAGCTCGCTGCCGCGGGGAGTTCCCGGGAAGTTCCGGTCGCCTCGGAACTCCGCTTCCAGCGAGGCCAGGGCGGCGTCGTGGTCCGTGTCACCGATGGTGAGGCATCGGTCGGCGGGGAGGCGTTCACCCGCGCCCTCGACCGGGCGCTCGGCCACGGAAAGGTTCGCAGCGCCCGGTTCGGCATCTCCGGCGGCGGGGAGGATCTGCTCCTCTCCGGCAGCGGGATCGGACACGGCGTCGGGCTGTGCCAGGCGGGCTCGATCCGTCGCGCCGGGGCCGGGGAGGGGTACGAGCGGATCCTGCGCCACTACTTCCCCGGGGCTCGGCTCGCCGCGCCATCCCCTATCGCGGGTCGCCTTCTCGCGGAGCCAACTGCCCCGCCGTCGGCTCCGCTCAGCAGAACCAGCTCTCGGTGAGGCGCGGAGTCCCGCTGGTGGAGAAGGGGCGTGCCACGTGGACGTGGGCGCGCCCGGCCGCGGCGAGGGCCAGGGCCTTCACGTCCGCCACGGTGGTCGCCGGGTCCTCCCCCCGGCTGGCCCCGGCCTCCACCCGCGCGGCCACGCGGGCCTGGAGCTCGTCCATCCGGGGATCGGGGTTGCGCCAGCGCCAGGTGAGCGCGGCCGGGTCGAGCGTCTCCACCGGGAAGTCGGGATCTCCGAGGAGGAGGGATCCGGGCGGGACGAGGAGGCGCAGGGAGAGCTGGACCGGATCGAGCCGTCCCATCCAGCCGCGCTCCTCGAACGTCGAGAGCAGGTCGAGGTAGCCGTCCAGGGTCTCCCACGGCGTGAAGGGGACCAGCGTCGGGCGAAGCGGGAGGCCGGCCCGGTCGCAGGCGTCGAAGGCCTGGAAGACATCCTCCCGCGTGTGCCCCTTCTCGAGCTTGGCGAGGACCCGCTCGCTGAGGGACTCCACCGCCGAGACGGCGAAGATCGCCCCGTGCTCCGCGAGCTCCGGCAGGAGCGGCGCGTGGCGCACCAGGTGCTCGACCTTGGCGGTGAAGTCGAAGGTCACGGAAGGGAAGCGACGGTGGAGCTCCCGGGCGATGCGGGTGGCGTGGCCGGGACCGTTCAGGAAGTCGGGGTCGCCGAAGGTGAAGTGGCTCACCCCTCGCGACACCTGCCATGCGGCGTCGGCGAGGACCACGTCGGCGGGGACCGCGAAGAAGCGCCCCCCGTACACCGCCGGGATCGGGCAGTGCCTGCATCGGTGCAGGCAGCCGCGTGTCGCCTCCAGGTAGCCGGCCGTTCGCTCGGTTCCGTCCACCTCCCGGAGCCGCGCGTAGCGGTCCGGCGCGGGGAGGAGGTCGCGGAGCGGGACGGGGAGGTCGAGCCGAGTGAGCGACGCCTCCGCACCGCCGTGCTGCGTGAAGCGGGACAGGTCCTCGCCCCGCTCGATGGCCCGGGCGAGCGACACGATCTCCTCCTCGCACTCCCCGCCCAGCACCGCGGAGGCTCCCGCCTCGAGGAGCAGGGGCGCGTGGAGCGGGGCGTACGTCCCGTGGAAGGCGAGGAGCGCTCCGGGATGGAGGGACCGGATGCGGGCTGCCGCGTCCAGCCCGAGCCGGAGCGCGGTGTGCATGGGGACGGAGAGGAGGACGAGGCGCGCGCGGCGGATGCGCTGCGGGTCGAGCGGCTCCAGCGACAGATCGAGGGCGGCCGGACGGAATCCGGCGCGCACCAGGAACGCGGCCGGGGAGGCGATGCCCTGGGGCGAGTGCCCCAGCTCGTACGTGGAGACGAGGAGGACCTCGCCCTCGCCCCGCACGCACTAGCCCTTGCGCGGCGGAGGGACGAACTCGGGCGGGAGCTGTGCCCCCGCGCCGAAGAAGAACTGCTCCGCCTGCTGGAACAGGATCTGGTTGGTCTTGGGATCGCCCGGTGCCAGCCGGTACTCGTTCAGGATCATCTTGAAGTGCTCGAGCCACATCTTCCAGGCCTCCTGGGAGATGGAGTCGAAGATGCGCTGGCCGAGCTCGTTCGGAAACGGCGGGTACGCGAGCCCAGGAAGCTCCCTGCCGAGCTTCTTGCACTGCACCATCCGGTCCATGGAAACGGTCCGGACGGGGCTAGGCGATGAGCGAGGCCGGCGAGACGCTGAGCGCCTTCGCGAGGGCCTCGAGCGTGTCGAGCGGCGGGGAGCGCTGGCCGCGCTCCAGCATCGAGATGTAGGAGACCGAGAGCCCCGCCTTCTTCGCAAGGATCTCCTGGGAGAGCTTGCGGCGGATCCGCTCGGACTTCAGGTTGGCGGCGAACTTCTCGGAGAGCGATGCACGACGAGTCTTGGTTTTGGCCATGGCGGACTGTTCTCTAACATTGCCCGGAGCGGGGGTCGAGCAAAACGGTAGACCCCCGGTGACCCCCCTACGGGGGTCGCACCAGGATCACATCCACCCATCGTCCGCGTGCCAGGCGGGTGGCGCGGGCCGGGAGGACCGCGAGCCCCTCCACCCCCACCACCGAGGTGAGGTGGCCGCTCTGCTGGGTGCGAAGTCCGTCTACCCAGAGTGCGTCGCCCGTGCGCCGAAGGCGGCACCGGAGGTAGAGCGTGAGGCCGGCCGGCTTCTCCTCCGCCGCGCCGAGCCGGGCGCGCAGCACCATCCGGCCGGTTCCGCGCAGGCCCGCCAGCGCCCGGAGTGCGGGGCGCACGAGGAGCTCGAAGGTGACGAGCGAGCTGGCCGGATTCCCGGGCAGCCCGAAGACGGCCATGCGCCCCCAGCGTCCGAAGGTCACCGGCTTCCCCGGGCGCATCGCGACCTTCCAGAAGTCGAGGCGCGCGCCGGCGCGGGTCAGCCCGTCCCGGACCAGGTCCCGGTCGCCCACCGAGACCCCTCCGATGGAGACGAGCGCATCCAGGCCCCCCGCCGCGGCCAGGGACCGTCGGAGCGATGCCGGGTCGTCGCCGGCCAGGGGAAGCCGCACCGGGATGGCTCCGGCCTCGGCGCAGGCGGCCGCCAGCTGGTGTCCGTTCGACTCGAAGATCTGGCCGGGGCCCGGCGTGCGGCCCAGCGGGACGATCTCGTCCCCGGTGGCGAGGATCCCGACGCGCGGCCGCCGGTGCACGGGGAGCTCGGGGAGTCCCAGGGCGGCCGCCATGCCGATGGCTCCGGCATCCACCTCGAGGCCGGCCGGGAGCGCCACCGAGCCCCGGGCCACGTCGGCGCCGGCGCGGCGGACGAATCGGCCCGTCTCGCCGGCCCGGCGGAACCGGGCGCGGGAACCGCTGCGGACCACCTCCTCCTGCATCTCCACGCAGTCGGCGCCAGGAGGGAGCGGCGCCCCGGTGAAGATCCGCGCGCACGCTCCCGCGGGGAGCGGGCGGGAGCGGTCGTCGCCCGCGAAGATCTCGAAGGCCACCGGCAGCCGGGCGCCGGATCGGGGCGCGTCGGAGGCGCGCAGGGCATACCCGTCCATCTGGGCGTTGTCGAACGGGGGCAGGGGGCGCTCGGCCCGCACGTCCTCGGCGAGCGCCCTCCCCAGGGCGGCCTGGAGCGGGACCCGCTCCGGGGGCAGGGGGGCCACGTCGGCGAGGCCAGCGAGGATCCGGGACAGCGCTTCCGTGGGCGAGAGCACCCTCCGGTTCTAGCGGGCCGGACGCGTCCGTGACAACATCCGTTCATGCCCGAACGCCCCGTCCCCGAGGTGCGCCCCGAGGCGCTCGTCGCCGAGCTCCGCCGCGCCGGGGGGAAGGCCGTCTCGCTCCCCGACCTCCTGTCGCGCCTGGGAACCCATCCCAAGGCCCGCCGCGCCGCCTCGCGGGTGATGAAGCGGCTCGTCCGGGAAGGCGCGGTCGCGGAGATGGGCGGCCGCTTCGCGATCCCGGTGACTCGAGCGGCGGCGCCAACGCCCGCGGGTCGTCGGGAGCGGGGAGGGACCCCCGTGCGCCGGGCGGGCGGCGCGGAGCAGGCGGGAAAGGGGCTCGTGGGGCTCTACACGCGCCACCGGGAAGGTTTCGGATTCCTGGCCCGGCTCGACCGGCAGGGGCCCGACCTCTTCGTAGCCCCCGGCGACGGAGGCGGGGGCGTGGACGGCGACGTGGTGCGATTCGAGGTCTTCTCCGGCCGGCGCGGCGACCAGGCGCGCGTGGTGGAGGTGGTGAAGCGGGGGCGCCGGATGCTCATCGGCGCCTACGCCGCCCGCGGCGCGAAGAGCTTCGTCGTCCCCGTGGACGATCAGCTTCCGCCGGTCGTGCCCGTTCCCGAGACCCGGCTCGTCCGCGACGGGGAGGTGGCCAAGGTCTGGCTCGAGTCGGGTGAAGGTCCGCTCGCCGGGCGGGTGGTGGACCGGATCACGAACCCCGAGGCGCCCTCGGTCGAGGTGCTCCGCAGCGCCTACGCCCACGGATTCGCAGACATCTTCCCGCCGGAGGTGGTGGCCGAGGCCGAGCAGATTCCGGACCGGGTTCGCCCCGAGGACCGCACCGGTCGGCGCGACCTGACCGGGCTCCCGCTCGTCACCATCGACGGCGAGGATGCCCGCGACTTCGACGACGCGGTCTTCGTCGAGAAGCTCCCCGGGCGCGGCTACCGGCTGGTGGTCGCCATCGCCGACGTCTCCCACTACGTCCGGCCGGGACGCCCCCTCGACGGGGAGGCCCTGCGCCGCGGGACGAGCGTCTACTTCCCGGGCACCGTGCTGCCGATGCTCCCCGAGCGGCTCTCCAACGGGATCTGCTCCCTCAACCCGGAGGTGGAGCGGCTCTGCATGGTGTCCGACATGCGCTTCGACGCATCGGGTACCCCCGGCCCCGTCGAGGTGTATCCCGCCGTGATGCGGTCGGCTGCGCGCTGCACCTACACCGAGGTGGCGCGCATGCTCGACGGAGATCGGGTGCCGCACCGCGAGTTCCTTCGGGAGGCCTTCGTCCGCATGGGCGAGCTCCAGGAGATCCTGGGAGGCGTCCGTCGCCGCCGCGGGTCGATCGACTTCGACCTCCCGGAGTCCCGGATCGTCCTCGGGGACGACGGGAAGGTGCTCGCCATCGAGCAGCGGCCCCGCAACCGGGCCCACCGCATCGTGGAGGAGTTCATGCTGGCGGCCAACGAGTCCGTCGCGCGGTGGTTCGGCGACCGGGACCTGCCCACCATCTACCGGGTCCACGGCCTTCCCGACGAGGACAAGCTGGGGGCCTTCCTCGACCTGGCCCGCGCCCAGGGTTTCGAGGTGCCGGAGGGTGAGACCGGTCCGCTCGCCATCGCCGACCTGCTCGAACGGCTCGCGGGGCACGCCCAGCAGCGCGCGCTCAACCAGCTGCTCCTGCGGGCCATGATGCAGGCGGTCTACAGCCCGGAGAACATCGGCCACTTCGGCCTCGCGGCCGAGCACTACCTCCACTTCACCTCCCCCATCCGGCGCTACCCCGACCTGGTCGTGCACCGGCTGCTGCGGGACGCGCTGCAGGCGGCGCCGGGCCGGCGCCCGCGCGCCGGGGAGCTGGAGCAGATCGCCATGGTTGCGTCCGACCGGGAGCGGGCCGCCATGAAGGCGGAGCGCGACATCTCCGCCTACTACGCGGCCCTCTTCATGGCCGAACGGGTGGGGGAGCGGAGCCCGGGCACGGTCTCGGCGGTGGTGGAGTTCGGACTCTTCGTCTCGCTGGGCCGATGGCACGTGGAGGGGCTCGTGAAGGCCGAGGACCTGGGCGAGGGCTTCGTCCTCGACAAGGAGGGGCACGCGCTCGTCGAGCCCCGCAGCGGGCGATCCTACCGGGTCGGGGACGACGTCGAGGTGGAGGTGCAGGCCGCCGACCCGGTTCGACGCCGGATCGACCTCACCCTCGTGGGGGTCGTGGGCGAGAAGCGCCCGGCGCCAGCGGGGCGCGGGGCACGTGGACGGAAGGCGGGTCGGGAGCGTCCTGCCGCGAAGGGCAAGGGAAGCAAGCGCCGGAGGCGTTAGGCGGCCTTGCCGCCCCGCATCGCCGCCACCGAAGCCGCGTCCTCGGTGTCCCAGGCCAGTTCGAGACCGGCCCGGTCGAGCGAGGCGAAGAAGAGGTCCCAGCCGACGCGCCCCGTGTTCTCCCCCTCGCCGACCAGGACGGCCTTGCCGTCCCGGATCGCGGGGGAGAGGTGCTGGAAGCCGGCCAGGGCGAGGATCTCGCCCCGGTCGTGAGAGGCGATACGCATCGTGCCTCCTCGGTCGATGCCCGCGAGGGCTACTTCGCGAAGGCCTTGGCGAAGCCGATGAGGGCCTCGAGGCAGTTCGTGGTGGTGAGGATCCCGACGAGACCCCCCTTTTCGTCCACCACGAGCACGCCGTTCAGCTTCCGGTCTTCCATGAGCTTCGCCACGTCGGCGATCTCGTCGTCCGGGCTGACCTTGTGCGGCGCGGAATTCATGGCCGAGGTGACGGGGGTGCGGGCGAGGAGGTAGTGCACCTCCCAGGTGTCGAGGCTGGTCGCCTTGCTCGGGGTGAAGTCCTTCAGCATCTTCTCGGTGACCACGCCGACGACCTTGCCGCCGTGCATCACCGGCAGCCGCCGGATGTTCTTCTCCTTGAGCTTGTGGATCGCCTCCACGATGCTCGCGCCGTCGTCGATGGTCATCGGGCTCGGCGTCATCCACCGCCGGACCTTGGTCATGCTCGGATCGTTGGTCATGGTTCGCTCAGGCTCCCAGGAACGCCTTCTTCACATGCTCGTTGCCGAGCAGCTCTTCACCTGTGCCCGAGAGTACCACCCTTCCGGTCTCCAGGACGAAGGCTCGATGAGAGATGCGCAGGGACTGGAAAACGTTCTGCTCCACGAGGAGGATCGTGGTTCCTTGCTTGTTGATCTCCTTGATGATCTCGAAGATGTTCCTCACGAAGAGCGGCGAGAGCCCGAGCGAGGGCTCGTCCAGGAGCATGAGCCGCGGGTTGGTCATGAGCCCCCGCCCGATGGCGAGCATCTGCTGCTCGCCTCCGGAGAGGGTGCCTCCCAGCTGCTTCTGCCGCTCGGCGAGCCGGGGGAAGAGGGTGAAGGCTCGCTCGATGTTGCGCTGCCGGTCGGGGCGCGTGGACTTGAGGAACGACCCCATGCGCAGGTTCTCGAGGACCGTCATCTCGGGGAAGATCCGGCGCCCCTCCGGCACCTGCACCACGCCCAGTTCCACCACCTGGTGCGATTCGAGGGCGCACAGGTCGTGCCCATCGAAGGTGATGGAGCCCTTGCTCGGGCGCACGAGCCGGGAGACGTTCTTGAGCGTGGTGGACTTGCCGGCGCCGTTCGCGCCGAGGACGGTGACGATCTCCCCCTGCTTCACGTCGAGTGAAACGTCCCAGAGGACCTGGAGGTCGCCATAGCTGAAATCGAGGTTCGCGATCCGGAGCACGGGTTCCTCGGTCAGGTGTGGGCCTCGCCCAGATAGGCGGTGACCACCTCGGGGTTGGATACGATCTCCAGCGGCGCACCCTCGGCCAGCTTCTCGCCCGAGTTGAGCACCACGATCCGATCGGAGATGCGCATGATGGCCTTCATGTCGTGTTCGATGACCATCTGGGTGAGGCCGCGCTGCTTGATCTCCAGGATGAGCTGGATGATGTCCTCGCTCTCGGCTGGATTGAGGCCACCCATGACCTCGTCGAGCAGGAGCAGGTCGGGCTTGGTGGCGAGGACGCGGGCCACCTCCAGCTTCTTTCGCTCGCCGATGGGGAGCCCGCCCGCGAGGAAGTCTGCCTTGTGGGCCAGCTTCACCACGTGGAGTTGCTCCCGGGCGATCTCCCTGGCCTCGGGCACGGAGCCGGTGCGGACCAGCGCTCCGACCACCACGTTGTCGATCACCGAGAGCTTGGCGAGGGGGCGGACCTTCTGCCAGGTGCGAACCATGCCCAGCTTGCAGACCTGGTCAGGGGTCATGCCGTTGAGCCGCTTTCCCTTGAAGATCACGTCGCCCTTGGTGGGCGGGTAGTAGCCGGTGATGCAGTTGAAGAGGGTGGTCTTGCCGGCGCCGTTCGGCCCGATGAGCCCCAGGATCATCCCCTCGGTCATCGAGAAGGAAACGTCGGAGTTGGCCGCCAGGCCCCCGAACTGCTTGCTGACGTGCTGGATGTCCAGGATGGGGCTGTCGGTCTCGCTCATCGGGCACCTCCCGCCGCCGCCCGGGCACGACGCCGTCGCGCGGCGTTGTTCACCGCACCCAGCACGCCGTCGGGCATGAAGAGGATGACGATCGCCACCAGGAACCCGTAGATGAGCATGTGGGCGTGGGAGAGGTGGTCCTTCAGGAAGATCCCGATGGAGGACGTCTCGCTCACCAGGCCGCCGGCCACCAGGAGATCGGTGATGGCGTTGGAGCGGAGCGCCTCGGAGAGGGCGACGAGGATCGCGGCGCCGACCACGGGCCCGAACACCGTCCCGATGCCGCCGATGATGGCGGTGAGGACGATCTGGACCGAGATGTCGAGCCCCACCGCGGTCTGGGGATCGATGAATCCCACGTAGAGTCCGTAGAGCGCCCCGGCCCAGGCGGTGAAGAAGGCCGAGATCATGAGGGCGATGTTCTTGTAGAAGGTGAGCGGGATGCCGAGCGAGTTCGCCGCGTCCTGGTCCTCGCGGATGGCCTGGAGGTAGTAGCCCAGCTTGGAGCCCTGGAACCAGACGGTGACGAGCACCGTCAACACGGCCAGTGCGAGCCCCATGTAGTAGAAGGGCACCTTGGAGCTGAAGTTCACGATCTCCGTGCCGCCGATGACGATGGGGGGTACGCCGGAGAGCAGGATCCCCTCCGCTCCGTTGGTCGCCGACTTCCAGTTCAGGGCCACGAGCCGGAAGATCTCGGCCACCGCGATGGAGGCGAGCACGAAGTAGGGGCCGCGCAGGCGGAAGGTGATGCTCCCCACGATGGCGGCCACCCCCAGCGCCAGGGCGAGCGCCGGGAGGAGGCCCCACCAGGGAGCCACGCCGTTCGTCTGCAGGAGGACGAGTACCGTGTAGGCGCCGATGCCGAAGTAGGCGGCGTGTCCGACCGAGTACTGCCCGCCGTAGCCGCCGATGAGGTTCCAGGCCTCACCCATGATGACGGCCAGGAAGAAGGTGACCATGAGGTGGACCGCGTACGGGTTCTCCACGAATTTCGGGAAGAGCGCCAGCAGCACCACCGCCGCGATGAAGGCGACGATCGAGAAGGCGGAGAGGCCGCGCGCTCGAGTTCGGGTTCGGGTTCGGGGGGGCATGCGCTAGACCCGCGACTTTCCGAAGAGACCGGCAGGCTTGAAGAGGAGGATGAGGAGGAAGAGGACGTAGACCACGAGGTCCTTCAACCCGGAGCTGATGTAGGCGCCGGCCAGCGACTCGGTGGCTCCGATGATGATCCCGCCCACCGTGGCCCCCATCACGCTGCCCATGCCGCCGAGGACCACGATGACGAAGGCCTTGAGGGTGAACGGCTGCCCGACCTGCGGGAAGATGTAGTAGGTGGGCGAGATGAGCGCGCCGGCCACGGCCGCCAGCCCCGCCCCGAGACCGGTGGCGAGCACGCTCATCCGCTTCACGTTCACGCCCATGAGCTGCGCGGCGTCCCGGTCCTGCGCGGTGGCGCGGATGGCCTGCCCGGTGTCGGTCTTCAGGAGGAACCAGTAGAGGATGGCCGTCACCAGCCCGGTGATCCCGAAGGAGAGGAGCAGCGGTGTGGAGACCGAGATCTCGCCGAGGCGGAAGCTTCCCGAGGAGTAGCTGGTCGAGATGATCCGGTAGTCGGAGGTGAAGAGCAGCATCATCGTGTTGCTCAGGATGAGCCCGATGCCGATGGTGAGCAGGATCTGGTTCTGCGGGAGGGCGTTCAGGACCCGGTTGATGACGGTCTTTTGCAGGATGGCGCCGAAGAGGAAGAGCAGGGGGAAGACGAACACGATCGACACGAATGGGTCGACGTTCCCCAGCGTGAAGAGGAAGTACGAGGCGTACATCCCCAGCATCACCAGGTCGCCGTGGGCGAAGTTGATGATGCGCATCACGCCGAAGATGATGGTGAGACCCACGCCGATGAGAGCGTAGGCCCCTCCGATCAGGATCCCCGAGAGCAGCGACTGCAGGAAGATGGTCATCGGCCGGGTCCCCGGTCGATCACTTCCAGCCGGGGAACGGCCAGATGGGCTTGCCGCTCTGGAGGGCGGGCGGCCAGACGGTGGCGTACTTGCCGTCCTGGACCTGCTCGACCAGCATCTGGTGCTTGTTCTGGTTCTGGTAGCCGTCGAAGTCCTCGAACTTCACCGGCCCGAAGAGGCCGTCCCAGTTGCCGGCGCGAAGTCCGGCCGCGACCTTCTCGCGATCGCCGGCCGCCTTCGAGGCCACCTCGCCCATGATCATCATGGCGGTGTAGGCATTCGCGGCGTGGTAGGTGGGCTCCTTCCCGAAGCGCTTCTGGTATCGATCACCGAAGGCCTTGGAGCCCTTCCAGCTCACGTCCGGCGTCCACTGGGTGGAGGAAAAGACCGAGTTGGAGATGTTCTTCTCGCTCGCGAACTGGGCGGTGGAGAAGCCGGCGCCGGCGCCGAGGAAGGCCATGGGGGTGAGCTGCAGCTCGCGGGACTGGCGCATGAGGGTGATGGCGTCGGCCACGTAGGAGACCATGAACATGATGTCGGGGT
This sequence comes from uncultured Anaeromyxobacter sp., assembly GCA_903855945.1. GTDB lineage: Bacteria > Myxococcota > Myxococcia > Myxococcales > Anaeromyxobacteraceae > CAIOAK01. Next base: position 42,129 of record CAIOAK010000117.1, on the reverse strand, counting down.
TCGAGCCCTTCACCTTCACGAGCGTGGAGCGGTAGTCGGGGGAGCCGGGGGAGTAGGCCTCCTCGAAGACCACCTTGATGCCCTTCTTCTCCGCGTAGGCCTTGGCGCTCTTCGCGCCGGAGACCCCGAAGTCGGTGTTCTCGGAGAGGATGGCGATGGTCTTCGGCTTGCCGAGCGTGGTCGCCATGTCGAGGAGGATGGAGGCGTAGTCGCCGGTGGTGGCCGAGACGCGGAACACGTACTTGTAGCCCTGCCGCGTGATCTCCTCCTTGGAGGCGACGGGGTTCACGAGCGGGACCTTGTACTCCTCGGCCTTCTTGGCGACCGCGTTGGTGACCGCCGAGGTGTAGGCGCCGACCACGCCGGCGACCCGGTCGCGGGTGGCGAGCTTGTCCATGGCCGAGAGGCCGACCTGCGGCTTGCCGGTGTCGTCCTCCCAGACGAGCTGGACCGAGATGCCCTTCGCCTTGAGATCTTCCTCGGCGAGCTTGATGCCGTTCGTGAGGTTCTCGCCGATGGGGGCCTGAGGTCCGGTCATCGAGTTGATGACGCCGATCTTGACCTGGGCGAATGCGGTGGAAGGGGCGAGCAGCAGGGCAGCGAGGACCACGAGGGGAAGCCGAGTCATCGTCATGTATCTCCGGGGCGGGGGACGCGGTCTGGAGCGCTTCTCGAACATTGACTCATAGCACACGCGAATGGCGAAAAAAAAGCCGGGACCCGTGGGGGCCCCGGCTTTTTGCCTTGCACAGAGTTGCTCGGGATCCGGGAGCTGCCGGAGGCCGGCAACCGCTTCTAGAAGACGATCTGCGAGTTGATCGAGAACTGACCCTGAGAGAAGGAGGCGCTGCTCAGGAAGTAGCTGGTGGAGCGGGCGTACTCGGCCGAGAAGCGCCAGTTCTTGCCCGCGTAGCCGATGAGGCCGGCCGCCCAGGTGAAGTTCTGGACGCGGGTGGCGGCTACGGTGGCCGCCGTGCTCTGGAAGATGGTGCCGGCGTACTGGTTGTCGCCGCTCTGCGTGCCGCCCCAGCCGCCGTAGATCTGCACCGCCTCGATGGGGCGAACCGAGAGCTGGAACCAGCCGCCCAGCGCCTGCGCCGCGGTCAGGCTGTTGATGGTGTAGGTGGTCTTGCCCGGGACGAGCGTCGCCGAGGGGAGGATGCCCTGGCTGGCGCCGAGCGCGCCCGGCTGGTCCCAGCCCTTGGCGCTGTAGCCCGAGGCGAGGGCCTGGAACATCCAGAGGTTCAGGGTGAGGTCACCGCCGATGATGCTGGCGGTGGTGTCCACCGCGGTGTCATCGCTCGTCTGGACGAAGCGCTCCTTCTGGAGACCGCCCCACACGTTCACGAAGGCGATCTGCTTGCCGTCCTTCGCGAAGCCCGCGCCCACCCGCCCCTGGAACGAAGGCATGCGGGACCGGTTGCCGGCGCCGAGGTCGATGGCGGCGCCCGGCTGGGAGCCGTAGTCGGCCGAGGTGTTGTCCTGGGGGTTGGCGATGGCGACAGCGGCCGAGACGTTGAGGCCGTTCTTCGGGGTGAGGTCGTAGCGCAGCGCGATCATCGGCGAGCGGCCGTTGAGATCGCCGGCGTACTGGAAGAGCGGGTTCGCGATGTAGGCGAGCGAGACCGGGCGGAGCTGCGAGGTGAGGATGTCGTCCTGGCCGGCGCGGATGGTGAACTTCGACTCGGTGCCCCAGGCCGCATCCATGTAGGCCTTCCGGAGCCGGACGATCGGGCTGTAGAAGCCGAACGAACCGGTGGGCGTGCCGTTGTAGCCGCCCTGGAAGTCGATCTCGAGGAGGGCGGAGAGGGTTGCGCCGGTCCAGCCGGCCTTGTCGTTGAACGCGAGGCGGGTGCCGACCCGGGACTGGCGGACGTCCATGAGGATGTTGCCCTCGCACTGGGCGCCACCGGTGCAGACGCTCGGGAAGGGGTAATTGCGGGCGCCGGCGGAGTCGTTGAAGAAGGCGTTGAGGAGGACGAACCCGTACGGCGTGAAGGTGACCGGCGACGGCTTCGGCGCCTCCTTGATGACGATGGTGGTGTTCTTCTCGGTCACCGACTCGGTGGCGGTGGCGGTCTGGGCGTGAACGGCGACGGGGAGGACGGCCAGCAACGCCGCGGCTCCGAGAGCGGAAGTGGTTCGCATCAGCTTAGGCTCCATGGTTCGGGCGGGGGTGCCCGGGAAAGGCCTCCATCGGGAGGCCGGTCATGTGTACGTCATCCCGGGGCCGCCGTCGGTGAAGAATGCGTGGCGGAAGCATGGCGGTCCGGTTCAGCGTCGAAGGGTCAGGAGGGTAACCGCATCGCCCCCTTCATGGAAGTTCCCTTTTCGAAACTCGGCAACATAAGGCGATTCTCGGAGGTACACTCTGAGAGACTCTTTGAGTGCGCCGGTCCCGTGCCCATGTAGGACAAACACCTCCATCGCACCCTCGGTGACGACCCGGTCGAGGAAGCGCTCCACCTCCCGCAGCATCTCCTCGGCGCGCATCCCGCGCACGTCCAGGCGATTCGAGGTGCTCGTCACCGGAGCCGGGCGCGACTCCTCTGCGGCCCGCATCCGATCCTGCCGGGAGCGGGCCAGCGGTGCGGCGCGGGCCTTCCCCCGCAGCGGGAGGAGATCGCTCCGGGGCCTGCGGATCCGGAGCGCTCCGAGCTGGACCACCGCCTCGTCCCCCTGGAGCTCCAGCACCTCACCCTCCTGGCCGAGCGAGGCGACGCGGACCCGGACACCGGGCTCCAGAGCCCCGTCCGGCGCGGCCTCGGGGGCGGCGGCCGCCTGGGAGGCGGCCACGCGGGACGACCTCTCCAGCGACCCGGCCCACTCCTCGAGCTGCCGTGCCGTCTCGCTGGCCTTCTTCACCGTGGGTGCAGAGTGCAGCGCGGCGAGCACGCGCCGCACCTCGTCGCGCGCCTCCTCGACCTCCTCCGCGAGCGAGGAGGCGACACGCGCCGCCGCCTCCTTCTCGGCGCGGAACGCGCCCTCCTCCCTGCGCCGGGCCGCCTCCTCCCGCCGGTGGGCGCCCTCCGCCTCCCGGGCCAGCTCGGCGCGCTGCGCCTCCAGCGCCGACCGCTCGGCCGACAGCGAGCGGAGCGCCTCGCCCAGCGCCCCGCCGCGGCCGGACAGGGATGCGCGGGCCCGCTCGATCACCTTCTCCGGGAGCCCGACCCGGCGGGCCACCTCGATGGCCGAGGAGCTCCCCGGGCTTCCCAGGTGGAGCTGGAAGGTGGGGGCGAGCCGTTCCGGATCGAACCCCACCCGGGCGTTCGCGTAGCGGGGGTCGGAGAGGGCGAGTGCCTTCAGCTCGTCGAGGTGGGTGGTGACGAGCACCGTGGCGCCGCGCTCGAGGAGGTCCTCGAGCAGGGCGGCGGCGAGCGCGGCTCCCTCGCGCGGGTCGGTGTCGGCGGCGATCTCGTCCACCAGCACCAGCGCGCCGGGGCTCGCGACCTCGCAGATGTCCCGCACCGCCGTGAGGTGGGCCGTGAAGGTGGAGAGGTCGCGCGCCAGGTCGCCGTGCTCCTCCACCGCCGCCCGCACCGACGGGTAGAAGGGGAGCCGGGACCCAGCGCCGGCCGCGATGGGCAACCCGGCCTTGAGCAGGAGCGCCGACAGACCCACCGCCGTGACCGCCACCGTCTTGCCGCCGCCATTCGGGCCGGAGACCACGAGCGTCCGCGCCGGCGGTTCGAGCCGGAGGTCGCTCGACACCACCTTCTTCTTCTGCAGGACGAGGATGGGATGGCGCAGGTCGCGGAGCGCGATCCCCTCGCCCGGCGCGACCACCTCGGGCGCCGTGGCGTCGAGGTCGGAGGCGAACAGCGCCTGCCCTTCCAGCAGGTCGAGCCCCGAGAGGATGGCCAGGTCGCGGGTCAGCTCGGCCGCCCGGGCGGTGACGCCCTCGGTGAGGTCGCGCAGGATGCGCTCCTCCTCCTCCGCGGCCATGGCGTTCGCGATGGCGAGCTCGTTGCCCATCTCCACCATGCCGTCGGGCTCCACGAAGAGGGTCTGGCCGGACTGGGATGCGTTGTGGACGATGCCCGGAACCGCCGCCCGGGAGCTCGCCAGGACCGGGAGCACGTACCGCTCGTTCCGGATGGTGAAGTAGCCGTCCCTCAGGTGACGGGAGACCCCGTCGTCGACGAGCAGCTCCTCGATGCGGACCTTCATGCTCCGGTGCAGGCCGCGCGCCCGGTCCCGGAGCCGCGACAGCTCCGGGCTGGCCCGCTCGGAGACGACCCCCGATGGCTCGATGGCGGCGTCGATCCGGTCGGCCAGCCGCTCCCCGTCCGAGAGCGGCTCGGCGAGCGCCCAGAGGCGCGGCATCTCGGCCTGGCGGGAGGAGAGCGCGGCCCGGGTCCGGGCCGCCGAGCGTGCCAGCGCCGCCACGTCGCGCAGCGCGAGAGGTTCGAGCACGCCACCCTTGCCGGCCCGCTCGAGCGCCGCGGCCGGTTCCCCCGGCGTGGAGATGGGGAGCGTGGTGCGGGACTCGGAGAGGGCGCGCGCCTCGCCCATCCGCGCGAGCGCCTCGCGGACCTCGGCGGGGCCGTCGAGGAAGGGGAGCCCGGCGGCTCGTGCCTTCCCTCCGGCCGTCCGGCATCGCGCCGACAGCGCATCCAGGATGCGCGGCCATCCGAGCTCCTCCAGCGTTCGCGCGTGGGCGGTCAACGGTCCCCCGCGGGCGACCCCTGGAGCCAGACGAGGAGTCCGGCCATGGCGAGGCTCCGCACCACTCCGGCGGCGAGCGAGGCGGCCACCACCGTTCCCGGCGCGTCGAGCCACACCCAGGCGAGCAGCCCCTCCGAGAGGAACCAGAAGAAGAGGAGCCACGCGGTGAGGCGCCACACCCGCCTCGCCGTTCCCGGCGGCACCAGGGAGAGCACCAGCAGCGCGATGGCGGCCAGCACCGCCGAGGTCACCGGTGCGAGCACCGCCGGGGAGACCATGAGCCGGATGGCCTCGGGCATGTGGTCGTGGAGGAGGTGGGGCGGCGCCAGGAGGGGAACCACCCAGTACAGCGCGTCGAAGGCCAGGTTCGCGCCCCATGCCGCGAGGAACAGGGCCACGCCGCCCGCTTTCCAGCTTCTCGCCATGGACCCGCGCCTCCTTTCGTGGCGGGGGAGTTTGCCACAGGTCCCCGCAGCCGGGGGAAGGACGGGTAAGATGCGGGGCATGCCGCGGAGGCGTGCGACCGAGGTGGTGCCCGGGCTGGAGGTGCTCGCGCGGCGGAGGTTCGCGCCGCTCCGGGGTCTCCGCGTGGGGCTGGTGTGCAACCCCACGGCGGTCGATCGCCGGCTCCGCCACGCCGCCGACATCCTGTCCGCCGCCCCCCGGGTCCGGCTGACGGCGCTCTTCGGCCCGGAGCACGGGGTCCGGGGCGACGTCCAGTACATGGAGGCGGTGGGGGACGGCCGGGACCGGGTCACGGGGCTTCCCGTTCACTCCCTGTACGGGTCGGCTCCCGAGTCGCTCCGCCCCCGCCGGTCGCAGCTCGCCGGACTCGACGCGCTGGTCTTCGACGTGCAGGACGTGGGGACCCGCTTCTACACCTACCAGGCCACCATGATGCTCTGCATGGAGGCGGCCGCCGAGGCGGGGCTTCGCTTCGTCGTCCTCGACCGGCCCAACCCCATCGGCGGGCAGCTGGTGGAGGGGCCCGCGCTCCGGAGCGGATTCGAGAGCTTCTGCGGGATGCACGATCTGTCCGTGCGCCACGGGATGACGGTCGGCGAGCTGGCCGCGCTCTTCCGGGAGGAGCGCGGGTTCGACCTCGACCTCGAGGTGGTGCCCTGCGAGGGCTGGCGGCGGCGGATCTCCTTCGGCGAGACGGGTCTGCCCTGGGTGCTGCCTTCCCCCAACATGCCCACCCCGGAGGCGGCCCTCGTCTACCCGGGCATGTGCCTCCTCGAGGGGACCAACCTCTCGGAGGGAAGGGGAACGACCCGACCCTTCCACCTCTTCGGCGCGCCGTGGCTCGACGCGCTCCAGCTCGCCGCCGACCTCACGGCGGAGCGGCTCCCCGGCGTCCGGTTCCGCGCGGCCGGGTTCACCCCCACCTGGGACAAGCACGCGGGGCGGCTCTGCCACGGGGTCGAGCTGCACGTTCACGACGCGGCGGCGTTCCGCCCGTTCCGGACCGGGCTCGCCTGCGTGGCGGTGGCCCGTGCGCAGGACCCCGACCGGTTCGCCTGGCGAACCGAGCGCTACGAGTTCGTCGAGGGGATCCCGGCCTTCGACCTGCTCTGCGGCTCCGACCGGGAGCGGCGTGCCATCGAGGCCGGGGACGGCGCGCGGCAGCTCGCCCGGGCCTTCGCCGGGGAGGAGCGGGCCTTCGAACGCCGCCGGGCCCGGTTCCTTCGCTACCGCGACTGAGCCCTGGGTTTGGGGCAGGATGGGGCGATGAGACAGACCGCGATCCTCGGGGGCTCCTTCAACCCGCCGCACGTGGCGCACGTGATGGCCGCCTACTGGACGCTCGCCACCCAGGGCGTGTCGGAGGTCTGGATGCTTCCGTCCTACCGCCATCCGTTCGGAAAGGTGCTCGCTCCCTTCGAGGACCGGGTGCGCATGTGCGAGCTGGCCGCGGCGCCGCTCCGCGGCCTGCACGTGTGCACGGCCGAGGCCGACCTGAAGGACGATCCGCTGGTGGGCAAGACGGCGCGGACGCTCGAGTACCTGGTGGAGAAGCACCCCGACCGGCGCTTCACGCTGGTGGTGGGAGCCGACATCGTGGCCGACACGCCCAGGTGGTACCGGTTCGATCGGGTCCGGGAGCTGGCGCGGGTGATCGTGGTCGGGAGGGCCGGCGAGGCCGCCTTCGGCGACGGTCCGGTGCTCCCCGACGTCTCCTCCACGGTGGTGCGGGAGCGGCTCGCCCGGGGGGAGGACGTGTCGTCCCTCGTGCCCACCGGAGTCCTCGCCTACCTGAAGGAGCGCGAACTTTACTTAGAGTGAAATCCGGCCCGCTCAGCCGATGCGCCGGAAGACCAGCGCGCCCGCCTCGACCGCGACCTCCACCTCGTCTCCGGGCATGAGCTCGCCGGCGAGGATGCGCTCGGCGATGGGCCCCTCGACGAGTCGCTGGACCGCGCCGCGCAGGGGGCGGGCGCCCAGGGACGGGTCGAAGCCGCCGTTCTGGAGGAGGTGGGCCACCACGTCCTCGCCGGCGAAGTAGCGGATCCGCCGGTCGGCGGCGAGCCGGTCGGAGGACTGCTGCAGGAGCAGCGACCCGATGTGGGCGAGGTCCTCCCGGGAGAGGGCGGGGAAGACGAGCCGCTCGTCGAGCCGGTTCCAGAGCTCCGGAGGGAGCGCGGCGCGGGCGGCCTGCCCGGCGCGGTCCTCCCGACCGGGCGCGGAGTCGGACGCGCCGAAGCCCATGACGCCGGTGGCGGCGCGCGTGGCCTCCTGACCACCCAGGTTGGTGGTGAGGACCACCACCGTGGAGGAGAAGTCGACCTGCCGGCCGCGCCCGTCGGTGAGCCGCCCCTCCTCGAGAACCTGGAGAAGAAGGAGGAGCACGTCCCGGTGCGCCTTGTCGATCTCGTCGAGGACCACGACGCTGGCGGGCCGGCGTCGCACCGCATCGGTGAGCTGTCCGCCCTCGCCGTACCCGACGTAACCCGGGGCTGCGCCCACGAGCCGGGCCACGCCGGTGGGTTCGCTGCACTCGCTCATGTCGAGACGGATGAGCGACTGGTCGCTGCCGAAGAGCACGTCGGCGAGCGCCCGGGCGAGCTCCGTCTTCCCCACCCCGGTGGGGCCGAGGAAGAGGAAGCTCCCCATCGGGCGGCGGGAGGAGAAGCCTGCGTAGTTGCGCCGCAGGACCCTCGCGACGCGCGCGATGGTCTCCGGGTGCCCCACGATCCGGGCCGAGAGCGCGTCCTCGAGTCCGAGGAGCCGCTCCCGGTCGCCGGCGACGAGCCGGGCCTCTGGAATCCCCGCCATCTGTGCGACCACCCGGGCGACGTCGGTGGCGGTGACCGCGCCGACGCCCTGCCTCCGGGCGCGCGAGCCGGCGAGATCCATGGCCGCCACCGCCTTGTCGGGGAGGAAGCGGTCCCGGACGTGGCGGGAGGTGAGCGCGGCGGCCGCCTCGACGGCATCGGGGGCGAAGCGAACCGAGTGGTGCTGCTCGTAGCGAGGGAGGATCCCCTCGAGGATGCGGACGGTGTCGGCGACCGACGGCTCCCGGACCAGCACCGGCGTGAAGCGCCGTTCCAGCGCGGGGTCCTTCTCGATGTGCTTGCGGTACTCGTCGTGCGTGGTGGCGCCGATGCAGGGGAACTCGCCGCGCGCCAGGCTGGCCTTGAGCTCGTTGGCGGCGTCCTGGGGCCCCTCGCCGGTGGACCCGGCACCCATGACCGTGTGCACCTCGTCGATGAAGACCACGACCCGACCCTCGGCGTTCCGGACCTCGTCCTGGATCCCCCGCAGCTTCTCGGAGAAGGAGCCGCGCAGCTGCGTGCCCGAGAGGACGCTCGCCATGTCCAGCTCGACGATGACGCGTCCGGAGCCCTGGGCGAGCAGCTTCTGGGCCATGCCCTCGACGATGGCGGTCTTGCCGACGCCGGCCTCGCCGACGAGCAGCGGGTTGTTCGTGCGCCGCTTCCCGAGCACGTCGAGGGCCTGCTCCACCTCCACCTCGCGCCCGATGAGAGGGTCGAGGCGTCCCGTGGCGGCCAGCTCCGTGAGGTTCCTCCCGAGCTGGGAGAGCCAGGGGAAGTCGGCCGGGTCGAGCGCGTGGGCGGAGGCGGGGCGGTGGGGGGTTGCCGCGGAGGAGGCCGGTGAAGGGCGCAGGGCGGCAGCGGCGAGGACGGTGGGGCGGGGCGACAGGTCGAGGACGCCCGACGCCGGCTCGTCGTCCTCGATCGGCTCACCGCCGAGGTCGAGGCCCACCGGGTCGGCGGGCATCGGTGCGGCGGTGCGGCGCGGCGGGGGAGCGGGGGCGCGCGTGGCCGGCTGGGGCACCCGGCGCAGCCGGCGCGGCATGCCGGCGGTGTAGTAGGAGAGGGCCACGTTGCGCAGCGCAGCCAGCTCCAGGCCGCAGGCCGAGAGCAGCTGGTGGGCCGAGCAGGGGCGCACGCGGGTCATGGCGATGAGGAGGTGGATGCAGTCCACCTCGTCGGCCCGGAGCCCCTCGGCGACCTGCCGTGCCCGATCGCGCAGCTCGCGCTCCAGCCCTTCCGGCTCCTCGGGCGCGCCGGGCATGGCGAGCAGGATCCGGTCCTCGTCCACGCCACGTTCCCGGAGCAGCATCTCCGCGCGGTTGGGGACGACGAAGAAGGCGAGGAGGAGGTGCGCGCTCGTGAGGCGCTGGTTCACGTTCCGCGCGATGTCGCCCGCTTCGGAGAGGACCTGCGCGAGCTCCATCGACTCGATGACGGCCATTGCGCTGCACGATGCGATATCGCGCAGATCGGGTCAATATTTCGGCGTCAATCGAGCCCCATCGACCGCAGTTCGTCCTCGTCCAGCCCCAGGAAGTGCCCCACCTCGTGCAGGAGGGTCACCCGGATCTCGGCCAGCAGCTCCTCCCGGTCGAGCGCCATCCGCTCCAGGTTGCGCTGGAAGAGGGCGATGGAGGACGGGAAGTGGCTCCAGGGATCCATGGAGGCCTTCTGGCCGAGCGGGGAGCCCCGGAAGATGCCCAGGATCGACGGGGAGTGAGGAGGATCGGAGCCGAGGAGCTCCTCGGTCTCGGGGAGATCCTCGACCGTCACGGCCACGTTCGACAGCCAGGCGCGCACCGGCTCCGGAAGCTCGGCGAGCGCCTCCTCCACCACCGCCTCGAAGGCGTCGGGCGAGAGGGTGACCGGTGGCGGGAAATCGTCGGGAGCGAGGTGCCGAGCCCGTTCGAGCTGCCGCTCGGCCTCCGCGGCGCGCCCCAGCCGCTCCAGGCAGAGCCCCAGGAGCCAGCGGGCACCGGCGTCCTCCGGGTACTCCTCGAGGATGCGGGTGAGCCGGTCGGCGGCCTCCTCGAAGCGGGACAGCTCGTGGAGCGCGCTCGCCTCCTCGACCCGCACGTCGAGGTCGTCGGGGAAGGCTTCGAGCGCGGTGCGGATGCGCAGGAGCGCGGCGGGGGAGTCGCCGAGCGCGAGGCGGGCCTGCCCCTCCGCGAAGGCGAGCCGTGCGGAGAGCTCCAGGTCGTCGCCGCGCCCGGCCAGGCGGGAACCCTCGATGGCGAGGTCGAGAGCCCGTTCCGCATCCCCGGCCTCGAGGGCATCGAGCGACTCGTCGAGCAGCGACCCGGCGGTGAGGCTGCGACCCATCAGGCCGATCCGGAGGCCGGAGGCTTCTCGGCCGTGGCGATGTAGACGACGTTGCGGGTGCTCTCCTTGCCCCGGTACATCGCCCGGTCGGCCAGGTCGAGGAGGGAGGCCTTGCCGAGGGCGTGCTCGGGGTGGCTGGCGAGCCCGATGGACACGGTGAGCCGGACCGACAACCCCTCGCGGGACAGGAACCGGCGATCCTCGACGGAACGGCGGAGACGCTCCGCCACCTTGAGGCCGCCGCCCGAGTCGATCCCGCTGAGGATGGCGACGAACTCGTCCCCGCCGTAGCGGACGAGCACGTCGTCGTCGTCCCGGATGCAGGCGCGCAACACGTGCCCGAACTCGGCGAGGAGCGCCGATCCCATGAGGTGGCCATGTCGATCGTTCACCTGCTTGAACCGATCGAGGTCCATGAAGAGGAGCGTGAAGGGGCGCCCGCCCTTGATCTCCCGGTCGAGGGCCACGTCGAGGAACCGGTTGTTGTAGAGCTTGGTGAGGTCGTCCACGAAGGCGAGCTGCTCGACCTGGGACATCCGACCGAGGGCGCGCAGCGCGGTGCCCAGGTGGCGGCAGATGAAGGCGGCTCGGCCGGCCCGCTCCGCCTCGAAGGGACCGTCGAGGACCAGGCAGACGATCCCCAGGATCTCCGGACCTTCCGGGACCGGCAGGCAGAGGCACCGGACCGGACCGGGATCGCCCCCGCCGAGGTCGAGGAGGAGCGTGGCGTCGAGAGCCAGGTCGGCCAGGCGGGGGAGGGCGGGGGCGAGCAGCTCCCCGGCCTCCTCGGAGGAGATCCCGTGCACGCCGGTGAGCCGCCATCCCTCGCCGTCCCGCTCGAGGAGCGCAGCGGCCCGGGCGTGGCATTCCGATGCGAGGGCAGGGAGCGCCAGCGGGACCACCTTCTCCCGCTCCAGCGTGCCGGTGATGCGCTGGCAGGTCTCGAAGAGGTTCACGTGCTCGCGGAGCGCGGAGTTCTCGGCGAGGAGCGCCCGCGTGGAGAGGGAACGCTGCACCGACAGTTGCAGGGTCTCCGGGGTGACCGGCTTCACAAGGTAGTCGGAGGCCCCGGCCCGCATCGCCCGAACCGCCGGGTCGACCCGGTCGAGGGCGGTGATGACGACCACCTGCACGTCCGGGTCGAGACGCTTGGCGTCCGCGAGGAGCTGGAGGCCGTCGCCCCCGGGCATGACGAGGTCGGTGAGGAGGACGTCGAAGCGACGCCCCTGCAGGATCCGGAGCGCGGCGGGGGCGCTCTCCGCCACCTCGACGTCGTAGCCGGCGACCCGAAGGTAGTCGGCGTAGAGCGTGCGCGCGAAGCGCTCGTCGTCCACGAGGAGGACCGAGGCCTGCATCCCCGCTCCTATACCACGGCGGCGGCGCGGGTTCTCGCCACCCGATGCGGTACAAGTTGCGAGGAAGATTGACATTCGCGAGATCGGCGCGTTACCTCTCCCGCTGCAAGCGCGTCCGGAAAAACCATGTCCAAGAGCCTGCTCGTCGCCGACGATTCCGTCACCATCCAGAAGGCCGTGGGCATCGTCTTCGCGGGCGAGGGGTACCGCGTGACCGCGGCGTCCGACGGGGAGGAGGCGCTTCGCCTGGTGCGGGAGGAGCGCCCCGACGTGATCCTCGCGGACGTCTCCATGCCCTCCCCGGACGGCTACCAGCTCTGCCAGGCGCTCCGGGGCGACCCCGGTCTGAAGGACGTGCCCGTCCTCCTCCTCACCGGCCCTTCCTCGCCCTACGACGAGGCGAGGGGGCTTGCGGCCGGCGCCGACGGGGCGCTCGCCAAACCCTTCGACAGCCAGACCCTGCTCGCGCGGGTCCGCGAACTGGTGGAGGGCGTGACCCCCGCGCCTCTGCCGCTCTCCTATCCACGGGCGGTACCTACGCCCGCGCCGCCTCCGGCACCGGTCCTCCGACCTGCCCCGGTGGCGCCGCCGGCCGCGCCCATCCGCCGGTTGGTGCCGCCGCCGCTTCCGCCGCCGGGCCATCCCCTCCGGGCAGGAATGGTGCGCCCACGGCCGACCCCCGTCGCGCCCCCGGCGGTCTGGGCTCCGGCTCCGCCCCTGCCGCCGCCGCCGCCCGATTCCATCGAGGTGGCCCCGCCTTCGCCGATCGACGGCGGCGAGGCCGCCCTCCGCCTCGCCATCTCGCAGGCGTCCCGCGAGGTCGTGGAGCGGATCGCCTGGGAGGTGGTGCCGCAACTCGCGGAGGTGATCATCCGCGAGCACGTGGAACGGCTCGTGAACGAGCGCCAGAAGCGCTGAACGGGTGCGCGCACTCCCGGGAACCGAGCCGCGGGCTCGCCGGGCCGCCGCGCGCCATGGAGAGAACGACGTGTCCGACGAACGCCAGAGCCCGCCCTCGACCGAGCTGTCGAAGGCCTACGACCACCGCGACGTGGAGCCCCGCTGGTACCGGACCTGGCTCGAGCGCGGCTACTTCCACGCCGACGCCGACGATCGGTCTCGCCCGGCCTTCTCCATCGTCCTGCCCCCGCCCAACGTCACCGGCTCGCTCCACCTCGGTCACGCGCTCACCGCCACCATCCAGGACGTGCTCATCCGCTGGAAGCGCATGAGCGGCTTCAACGTGCTCTGGCTGCCCGGCACCGACCACGCAGGCATCGCCACCCAGATGGTGGTGGAGAAGGAGCTCCAGCGCACCGAGAAGAAGAGTCGCCACGACCTGGGGCGCGAGGCGTTCCTGCAGCGTGTCTGGGCCTGGAAGGAGCAGTACGGCTCCCGCATCGGCGTCCAGCACCAGGCGCTCGGCGCCTCCCTCGACTGGGAGCGGGAGCGCTTCACCATGGACGAGGGGCTCTCCCGTGCGGTCCGGGAGGTCTTCGTCCGGCTCTGGGAGGAGGGGCTCGTCTACCGGGCGAAGAAGCTCATCAACTGGTGCCCCCGCTGCCACACCGCCCTCTCCGATCTCGAGGTGAACCACGAGGAGAACCACCCGGGCGAGCTCTGGAGCTTCGCCTACCCGCTCGCCGACGGTTCCGGCGAGATCGTGGTGGCCACGACGCGCCCCGAGACCATGCTCGGCGACACCGCCGTGGCGGTCCACCCGGAGGACGAGCGCTGGCGCGCGGTCGTCGGCAAGGACGTCCGTCACCCGGTCACCGGCCGCACCTTCCCGGTGGTGGCCGACGCCATCCTCGTAGACCCCACGTTCGGGACCGGCGCCGTCAAGGTCACGCCGGCCCACGACTTCAACGACTTCGCGGTGGGGGAGCGCCACGGACTTCCGCTGCTCTCCGTCATCGGTCCGGACGGGCGCATGACCGCGGAGGCGGGGCCGTTCGCCGGCATGGACCGCTTCGAGGCCCGCAAGGCGGTGAAGGCATTCCTCGCCGAGAAGGGGCTCGACCGCGGGTCGCAGCCTCACCCGCTGCCGCTCGGCCGCTGCCAGCGCTGCGAGACGGTGCTCGAGCCCTTGCTCTCCGACCAGTGGTACGTGAAGATCGAGCCGCTCGCGCGGCCGGCCATCGCCGCGGTCGAGGAGGGGCGGACCCGCTTCATCCCCGAGGGCTGGACCAACACCTACATGGCGTGGATGCGCAACATCCACGACTGGTGCATCTCCCGCCAGCTCTGGTGGGGCCACCAGATCCCGGCCTGGTACTGCCCCGCCGGCCACGTCACGGTGGCCCGCACCGCACCGGAGGCCTGCGCCACCTGCGGCGAGCGGGCGCTGCGCCAGGACGAGGACGTCCTCGACACCTGGTTCTCGTCGGCGCTGTGGCCCTTCTCCACCCTCGGCTGGCCGGAGCGGACGAAGGAGCTCGAGACCTTCTACCCGACCTCGGTGATGGAGACCGGGCACGACATCATCTTCTTCTGGGTGGCCCGGATGATGATGATGGGCATCCACTTCATGGGCGACGTCCCCTTCCGCACCGTCTTCCTGCACCCCATGGTGCGGGACGAGAAGGGGCAGAAGATGTCCAAGACCAAGGGGAACGTCATCGACCCCCTGGACATCACGGAGAAGTACGGCGCCGACGCGCTCCGCTTCACGCTGGCCGCGCTCACGAGCGCGCAGGGGCGCGACATCAAGCTCGCCAAGGACCGGATCGAGGGGTTCCGGGCCTTCGCGAACAAGCTCTGGAACGCCACCCGCTTCGCGCTCATGAACCTGGAGGGTGCGCCCGACCCGTCGCGCGCCGCCGAGCTGGCCCGCAGCCCCGCCGACCGGTGGCTCCTCGCCCGACTTTCACGCGCAGTGAACTCCACTGTCGATGCGCTGGAGGCCTTCCGCTTCGACGAGGCCGCCAGCACCATCTACCGGTTCACCTGGAACGACCTCTGCGACTGGTACATCGAGCTCGCCAAGGAGGCGCTCTACGGCGACGACGCCGAGGCGAAGCGGGGAGCCCAGGCCGTGCTGGCCCACGCGCTCGACACCGCCATGCGCCTCTTGCATCCCATGATGCCCTTCGTCACCGAGGAGCTCTGGCAGATGCTCGGGCAGAAGGTCGGCGGCGGGACCTGGGGACGCTCGCTCCTCGAGGCCTCCTACCCGGCACGCCGTCCGGTGGACGAGGCGGCGGAGCGGAGCTTCGGACCGGTGCTCGGGGTCATCGAGGCCATCCGCAACGTGCGGGGCGAGATGAACATCCCCTGGAAGACGGTCCTGCAGGGGGTCGAGGTGGGGGCGCTCTCCGCCGAGGCGCTCGTCACGCTCCGCGCCGAGCAGGCCCGGGTGGAGCGGCTCGGGAACGTGAAGGGTCTCGTCCTCCACGAGGCGGGGCGACCGGCCGGGCGCCGCCCGCAGTGCGCCGTCTCGGTGGGCGAGGGGTTCGAGGTGCTCGTCCCGCTCGCCGGGGCGGTGGACATGGCCGCGGAGACGGCCCGGGTGGACAAGGAGCTCGCCAAGCTGGCCGCCGAGGTGGACGGCGTGGCGAAGCGTCTCGCCAATCCCAGCTTCGTCGATCGGGCGCCTCCCGAGGTGGTCGAGGAGGCGCGGGCGCGGGTCGCCGAGCTGGGGGATCGGCGCCGCAAGCTGGAGGCCCACCGGGATCTCCTCGGCGCGCCGGCGCAGGGGAGGGGCTGACCGTGGCCGGCCTCACCTGGGCCGTCGAGCGGCTCATCGACCTGGCGCTCGAGGAGGACCTCTCGCTCGGGGACGTGACGAGCGAGGCCACCATCCCGGCCGAAGCGCTCGGACGGGGCGTCTTCCTGGCGAAGGAGGATCTCGTGCTCGCCGGTACGGCCGTGTCGGCCCGGGTCTTCGAGCGTCTGGGCGCCCGCTGCGCCTTCGGACGCGCCGACGGCGACCGCGTGGCTCGCGGCGAGACCTTCGGCGAGGCCGAGGGGCCGATGCGGGCGCTGCTCGCGGCGGAGCGTACCTCGCTCAACTTCCTCCAGCGACTCTCCGGGGTGGCCACCGGGACCCGCCGGGCGGTGGACGCGCTCGCGGCGGGAGGTGGGCGCACCCGGCTGCTCGACACCCGCAAGACGACACCCGGCTGGAGGCGGCTCGAGAAGGACGCCGTGCGGGCGGGCGGCGGAGCGAACCATCGCTTCTCTCTGGGAGACGGCATCCTGGTGAAGGACAACCACGTCGCCGCCTGCGGCGGGGTGGGGGAGGCGGTCCGGCGCGCGCGCGCACGGGGCAACGCCATGCTCCGTGTCGAGGTGGAGGTGGTGGACCTTCCGGGTCTCGACGAGGCCATCGGCGCCGGTGCCGACATCGTCCTGCTCGACAACATGACGGACGCGGCGATGGCCGAGGCGGTCCGCCGGGCCGCGGGGCGCGTGCTCCTCGAGGCGAGCGGGAACATGACGCTGGACCGGCTGCCGCGGGTCGCCGCCACCGGCGTCGACTTCGTCTCCATGGGGGCGCTGACGCACGGAGCCCGGGGCGTGGACATCTCCTTCGAGGTCGAGCCGGCGGTCTGACCCACCGGACCGTTTGACACACCCGGAGAGCGCCCCGAGAATCGTCGGCATGGGCGAGCTCCCACCGGGGAGCGAGGAACTGGTCCTCGCGTTCCTCGCCGAGGCGGCCGATGACTTCGTCTCCGGCGAGGCGATCAGCGGCAAGCTCGGGCTCTCGCGGGCCGCGGTGTGGAAGCACGTCGAAGCGCTCCGCCGCCAGGGGTACGGGATCGAGGCCGTTCCCGCGCGCGGCTACCGTCTCGCCTCCATCCCCGACCGGCTGGGCGCGCTGGAGATCGGACCGCTCCTCAACACCCACGACCTGGGTCAGGTGCTCCACTGCGCCGAGGAGCTCCCCTCCACGAACGACCGGGCGCGCGAGCTCGCGGAGGAGGGCGCTCTGCACGGCGAGGTGGTGGTGGCGGAGAGCCAGACCGCGGGGCGGGGCCGGCGGGGGCGCGCCTGGTCGTCCCCGCCCGGGAAGAACCTCCACCTGTCCGCCATCCTGCGGCCGGACCTGCCCCCGCAGCGGGCGCCCGAGCTGACGCTCGTCGCGTCGGTGGCCGCCTGCGAGGCCTGCCGGAAGGCCGGCGTGGAGGCGGGGATCAAGTGGCCCAACGACCTGCTCGTCCGCGGCCGCAAGGTGGCGGGGATCCTCACCGAGCTCTCCGCGGAGCTGGACCAGATCCACTGGGTCGTGGTGGGGATCGGCGTGAACCTGAACGCCGGCCCGGACGACCTCCCGCCCGAGCTGCGGGACGTCGCCACGAGCATCGCCGTCGAGCGGGGGCAACCCGTGCCGCGTGCGCTCTTCGCGGCGGCGCTGCTCGCGGAGATGGAGCACTGGCTCGACCGGCACGCGGCGGAGGGGTTCGAGCCCATCCGCGAGGCGTGGCGGGAGCGGTCGGTCACGCTGGGGAGGGAGGTCCGCATGGACGGCGAGGCGGGCGAGACCACCGGGATCGCCGAGGACATCGACGCGTCCGGGGCGCTGCTCGTGCGCACCCGAGCCGGGATCGTGCGGGTCGTGAGTGGCGACGTCCGGCTCGTCGCTCGCGTTGACCCGGCGGGGGGCTGACGTTACCCTCCGCCCGTGCTGCTCGCCATCGACGTAGGCAATACCAACACCGTCCTGGGTGCCTTCGAGGGGGCCTCGCTGCGCCACCAGTGGCGCGTGGAGACCTCCCAGAGCCGCACCCACGACGAGTGGGGCATCCTGGTGCGCCAGCTCTTCGCCTCGGTGGGACTGGACCCGGCGCGGGTGGCGGCCATCGCCATCTCCAGCGTCGTCCCGCCGCTCGCCTTCGCGCTCGAGCAGATGTCGCAGCGCTATTTCGGGAAGAAGCCGCTCTTCGTGGGACCCGGCGTGAAGACGGGCCTGCCCATCCTCTACGACAACCCGCGCGAGGTGGGGGCCGACCGGGTGGTGAACGCGGTGGCCGCCTACGCCCGATTCCAGCGGGGGCTCATCGTGGTCGACTTCGGCACGGCCACCACCTTCGACGCCGTCTCGCCGCGGGGCGAGTACCTGGGCGGGGCCATCGCGCCCGGCGTCTCCATCTCCATGGAGGCGCTCTTCCGGAACGCATCCAAGCTGCCGCGGGTCGAGTTCGCCCGGCCGGCCCACGTGGTGGGCAAGAACACGGTGGCCAGCATGCAGAGCGGGATCGTCTTCGGATACGTGGGGCTCGTGGACGGCATCTGCGAGCGCATGCAGGCCGAGCTCCCCTTCCCGGCGCTCGTGGTGGCCACCGGGGGGCTGGCTCCGCTGGTGGCCGGGCTCTCGAAGGCCATCTCCGAGGTGGACGAGCACCTGACCCTCGACGGGCTCCGGATCATCCACGAGAGGAACGCATGAGCGCGGCCGGTCCGGAGCCGGGCGGGCGAGCCCTGCCTTCGGAGGTGGCCGAGACGCTGGCGGAAGGCGTGCGCCTCTTCGAGGCCGGCGATCGAGAGGGCGCGCACCAGGCCTTCGGCCGGGCCTACCGGCAGGCCCCCTCCGATCCTCGGGTGCAGTCCTGGTACGGGCTCACGCTCGTGCTCGTCGAGCGGAACTCCAACCTCGGCGTGGTGCTGGTCGATCGGGCCGTCCGCTTCGGCCGGGATGACCCCGAGCAGATCATCAACCAGGCGCGCGTGGCCATGGCGCTCGGCCAGCGGGCCCGCGCCGTCCGGGCCCTCGATCGCGGGCTCGTCACGCACCCGGGCGACACCCGCATCGCCGACGCCCGCGCCGCGCTCGGGACCCGCCAGCGTCCGGTCGTCCCCTTCCTCTCCCGGAGCAACTGGTTCAACCGGATGTTCGGGCGCATCCACCACCGGTGGATGAAGCAGCATCCGGCGTCCGGGGCGGAACCGCGGACGCGCGGGGAGGAGTAGCCCTTGCCCGGCTGCCCGCTTCCCCTCGAGGCGCTCTCCCCGGCCCTTCGCAAGCACGTCGATGCGAAGGCGCCGCTCCCCATCCGGATGATGGGGGCGAAGGGGCTCGTCCCGGCGGTCGCCCCCGGCGACCTGCTGACGATGCTCTTCTTCCTCGCCTTCGACGAGGACGCCGGCGTGCGCGAGGCCTCCGAGCGGTCGGCGGCTGCGCTGCCCGAGCGGATCTGGTCCACGGCGCTCCGTTCCGAGGAGGTCGAGGCACCGGTCCTCGACTGGGTGGCGGGCCTGCTCGCCGCGTCCCCCGGCGCCCTCCAGGCCATCCTGCTCAACCCGGCCACCTCGGACGAGACGGTGGCCCGGCTGGCGCCGGTGGTGCCCGCGCCGCTCGCCGAGATCATCCGGCAGAACGAGCTGCGGCTCCTGCGCTGCGACGACATCGTGCGCGGGCTGTGCCGGAACCCGAACGTCCCCGCCTCCACCATCGACGGGGCCTGCGACTTCTGCGTGCGCAACGGGCTGGTGCTGCTCGACGTCCCGCAGCTCGTCGAGGCGCACCGGCGCATCCACGGCGTCGATCCGGCCCGGCTCCAGTCGGAGGATTCGGCGGCGACCTTGATGGTGGAGTACGGGGAGGAGCTGGCCCGGGACGCGGAGGAGGCCTCCGCGGCGGAGCGCGCCACGCCGGAGCAGGAGGAGAAGCGACTCACGATGACGCAGCGGGTCCTCCGGATGTCGGTGGCCCAGAAGATCAAGCTGGCCACGCTGGGGAACCGGGAGGCCCGGACACTGCTCCTGCGCGACTCCAACCGGCTCGTCAGCCTGGCCGCCGCCCAGAGCCCCCGCATCACGGACGGGGAGATCCTGTCGCTCGCCAACTCCCGGACCGCCAACGCCGACGTGCTCCGGTACATCTACGAGAAGCGGGACTTCCTGAAGATCTACCCGCTCCGCCACGCGCTGGTGAAGAATCCCAAGGTGCCGCTCCCCACCGCGCTCAAGTTCCTCCCCACGCTCCAGGAGAAGGACATCAAGGACCTGGCCCGGGACCGGAACGTTCCGGCGACGGTGCAGGCGCAGGCCAAGGCCTGGATGATCAAGCGGGATGCCGCCAACCGGGGTGGTGTCGGCGGGAAGCACTGATGACGATCCGGATGGGGCGTGCCATCTGGCTCTCCGCGGCGACCATGACGTCGCGGGTCCTGGGGCTCGTCCGCGACCAGCTCTTCGCGGCGCTCGTCGGAGCCAACCGGTGGTCGGACGCCTTCGTGGTGGCCTTCCGCATCCCCAACCTGCTTCGCGACCTCTTCGCCGAGGGGGCGCTCTCCTCCGCGTTCGTCCCCACCTTCGCGGAGGCCCACGCCCGGCGGGGCCGGGACGACGCCCATGCGCTCGCGAACGGGCTCGTGGGGCTCGTGCTCCTCGTGGTGGGAAGCATCGTCCTCGTCGGGCTGCTCGCCGCTCCGGAGATCGTCCGGCTGCTCGCCCCGGGGTTCGGCCCGGAAGAGGCGGAGTTCGCCGCCTTCCTCACCCGACTCATGATGCCGTTCCTGCTGCTCGTCTCCCTGTCGGCCGTGGCCATGGGCATGCTGAACGCGCAGTCGCGCTTCACCGCGCCCGCCCTGGCCCCGGCCCTCTTCAACGTGGGCGCCATCGCGGTGGGGGTCTGGCTGTGGGCCACGGGTCAGGGGCCGCGCGCCGCGGCGGTGGGCTGGGCGATCGGTACGCTGGTGGGCGGGACGATGCAGCTGCTCGCCCAGTGGCCCAGCCTGCGCGCGCTCGGCTTCCGCCTGCGACCGGGCTTCGGCCGGTCCGTGTTCGCCGACCCGGGCATCCGGCGGATCGGCCGGCTCATGGCGGCCTCGGTGATCGGCCTGTCGGCGACGCAGGTGAACATCCTCGTCAACACCGTCTTCGCCTCCCACGAGGTGGGGGCGAACACCTGGCTCATGATGGCCTTCCGGCTCATGCAGTTGCCGCTCGGCGTCTTCGGGGTGGCCATCGCCACGGTGGCCGGCGCCGGCGTGGCGCAGCGGGTCGCCGCGGGCGACATGGACGGCGTGAAGGAGACGCTCGGGTCGGCGCTGCGCCTCGTGGCCTTCCTGAACGTGCCCGCCTCGGTGGGGCTCATCACGCTCGCGACCCCCATCATCTCGCTCGTCTACGAGCACGGGCGGTTCTCGGCCGCCGATGCCTCGGCCACCGCCGACGCGCTGGTATTCTACGCGGTGGGGCTCTACGGCTACTCGGCGGTGAAGGTGCTCGCCCCGGCCTTCTACGCGCTCGACGAGCCGCGCATTCCGGTGATCGGCAGCGTGGTGGGCATGGCGTCGAACGTCGTCCTCGTGCTGCTGCTCCATCCGCTGCTCGGATTCCGCGGCATCGCGCTCGGCACGGCGCTCGCGGCCACGGCGAACTTCGCCGTGCTCGCGCTGGCCTGGAAGCTGCGCCACGGCGGGCTCGGGGGAGCGGGGATCTCCGGGCAGCTCGCCCGCACGCTGCTCGCCTCGGCGGTGATGGTGGTGGCCGTCCTCCTGGCGAAGGCGGGCGTGGCGCCGATGCTCCCGGCCGGCGGGCTCCTGCGGCAGGCTCCGCTCGCGCTCGTGCCCATCGCGGCCGGCGCGGTGGCCTACTTCGCCGCCGCGCGCGTCCTGGGCGTGCGGGAGCTCGGTGAGGTCGGCTCGGCGTTCCGGCGCCGCCGCCGCCGCTGATCGGGCTCGTCCGGCGAAGCGCTACCGCGGCTCCTCCAGCTCCCGGGCCACGAGCAGGAGCGCGCGCCGCGTGGACTCGCGCAGCCGCGCCGCCCCGGCTGCGAGCTCCTCCATCCGGCGGTGCGTCTCCTCCCGCAACCGGGCCAGCTCCTCCCGGACGGCCGCGAGCTCGGCGCGCAGCTCGGCCGCCTCGTCCGGGGCGAAGCCGTCCGGAACGACGACGGCCGGAACGACGACGACCGGCTCGGCCGGCACCTCCTCGGCCTGCCGGGCGATCGACGCCAGCTCGGCCGCCATCTCCCGGTCCAGGTCGGAAAGGGCGGGGAGCTCGTCGGCCTCCGGAAGAAGGGTGATGGGGGGCTCGTGGAACGGAGCGCCCGACGCCGGGTCGGCGCGCTCGTCCGCGCCTCGGCTGATGGCGTCGAAGGCGTCGTCGAGCGCCCGGAGGTCGTCGTCCGCCTCCAGCCCGGGCACGGGGGGAGGGGGAGGGGGAGGGGCCTTCGTGTCCGGAGCGTCCTCCAGCTCCACGTCCTCGAGCGTGAGGAACTCGTCGTCGGAAGGCGCGTCCGGAGGACCGACCAGGGCCTCGATCCGGTCGGCCAGGACCCCCGGCGGGAAGGGCTTGCGGAGGTAGTCCTCGGCGTGGGTCTTCAGCTTCCGGTGCTGCTCGAAGGTCTCCGGGGTGGCCTCGGAGCTGGTGATGACGAGCGGGGTTTCCCGGAGATCGGGGTCCTTCTTCAGCTTGTTGCACCAGGAGTAGCCGGAGAGCCCCGGCAGCTCGACGCAGAGGACGATGCAGTCGGGGCGCTGCACCCGGGCCAGGTCGAAGCCCTCCTTGCCGTCCGGGCTGGTCTGGACCCCGAATCCGCGGGTGGACAGCGTCGTGGCCAGGGCGCTCGCGAGGACCGGATCGCTCTCGATGAGCAGGACGTTCTTCCGCATCCGGGGATCCTTAAAGGCCGCCCGGAGCGAAGTCAAAGGACGGATGGATCGCGGCGCGCGCCGACGCTACCGTTCGGCGGGCTGCGCGGACTCGACGAGCCGGACGAGATCCGCCTCGTCCAGATCGGACACGAGCGAGTAGACGATCTCGTTTCGCCGCCAGACGGCCACGTTGTAGCCGCGCATGTTCATCACCCAGATGGTGTCGGGCCCCGTCCGCACCGCGTGCCCCTCGTCGGCGACGCGCCGCTGGGGGTCGTCGATGATGAAGAGCCCGAGCCGCCCTCCCTGGCGCGTCTCGTAGCGCATGTACGCGGCCGGCCACTCCCGCAGCTGGGTGAGGCGGGCGCCCATGAGCCGAACGCCGTCGCCGCGGAGCGCCGGGGGCCTGGGGTGGAAATCGAGCTTGGAGGCGAGCATCCCGGGGATCATCTCGGGAGCGATCGACGCGGTGCTGAGCTCGAGGGGGAGGTCCCGCGCGTGCTTGAGGACGGCCTCCTCGACGAGCGGGTCGGTGGCCCGATGCCCGGCGAGCACCACCAGGACTCCGGCCACGCAGGCTGCCATGGCCGTCACCGGCAGCGGGGCGACGATGCGCCGCCACCAGGGGGCGGCCCGCACCGGCTCTGCGTCGAGGGCCGCCGAGATGCGCCGGCGGAGGGAGTCGGGAGCGGTGGTGTGCGCGGCGCCCGGGGCGAACGCCTCGCGCAGCCGGGCGCGGAGCGCGGACCGGAACGCCATCGCCGAGGCGACGCTGCCGCGGCAGGGGGAACAGCCCGACAGGTGGGTCTCGAACGCGGCGCGGTCGTCGGGGCCGAACTCGCCGTCGAGGTACGGCTCGACGAGACGGCCGACGTCCTGGCAGTCGTAGCTGGTTCTCGAGATCGCGCCCTGCGTCATGTACCCGTTCCGCCGCTGCGAGGTGCCGCTAGGAGATGTCGCGCCGCCGCTTCCATGTCTCGAGGTCGATGCTCTCGTCGGGGATGCTCCCATCCCCTCCACCCGACTGCAACACCCCGGAGGAGGCCGCGTATTCCGCGAGCTGCTTCTGGAGCAGCCTCCGTCCGCGGAACAGCCGGCTCATCACGGTCCCGACGGGGACGTCGAGGATGTCGGCGATCTCCTTGTAGGAGAAGTCCTGCAGGTCGGCGAGGATCACCGCCATCCGGAAATCGAGGGGAACCGCGTCGATGGCGCGGAGCACGTCGTCGGAGAGGAGCCGGTCGAAGTAGGCCCGCTCCGGATCGGCGGCCTCGTCGGCGGAGTCCCGGGAGACGAGCCGGTCCTGAACGGAGTCCCGCTCGTCCTCGACGATGTTCCGCTCCTTGGTCGAGCGTCGGTACTTGTTGATGAAGGTGTTGGTGAGGATCTTGTAGAGCCAGGCCTTGATGTTGGTGCCGCGCTCGAACTTGTCGAAGAACCGGTAGGCGCGGAGCACCGCGTCCTGGACCAGATCCTCGGCGTCCCCCGGGTTTCGGGTGAGGCGGAGCGCGGCTGCGTAGAGCCCGTCGAGGTGGGGCAGCGCGAGCGCCTCGAACTCGGTGCGGCTCGTGGCTGGGGCGCGGCTCGGCGACAAGATGACCTCCCTCCAGGGTGGAACGGGGGGCGAGAAGGATATGTTCCCGAATCTAGGGAGGCGCAGGGCGAAGGCAAGCCACCGGTGGTATGAATCGGCCGAACCCTCCATGTTCCGGCTCCTTTTTGCAGACGAACGGGGGGTGGTCTACGACCACCCCAGCCTCCTCGCGGCCGCCCGGTCGGGCGGGGAGATCCTGCGCCCTCCCGGAAGGACGTTGCCCCTTCCTCCCGGAGGTGGGCTCTGCGTGCTGCCCGGTAGGCTTCCGGTGGGCATCGACCCCGACACCGGGGAGCAGGTGGTTCTTCGGGAGGTCCGCCTCGGACGGAGGAAGGTCGTTCCGGTCGCGGTGGGCGCGACGCTTCCCCCGGGATTCACCCGGACGCTGCTCCCGGCGGCGGCTCCCCCGCCGCTCGCCACGCTGGCGGCGCCGGTCCTTCCCCAGTGGGCCTACACCGCAGCTGCGCAGGGACCGGACGGGCCGGTCGCCTGGGCGCTCCACACCGACCGGCGGCACCACTGGGACCCGGCCCGCCACTCCACCCCGGACCTCCCGCGCCGGGTGGAGGAGCGGCTCGCCCGCGCCGACAACCCGGTGTACCGGCAGCTCGCCCGCTGCGCGCTCTCGTGGTCCTGCTTCACGGCGCAGAACACATTCTACGGGCGGGACGAGGGGGCCATCCCCTCGTCCGCCGCCTGCAACGCCCGCTGCGTGGGATGCCTGTCCGAGACCGCCGACGGCATGCCCCCGTCCAGCCACGAGCGGATCCTCCGCGCCCCCACCGCCGAGGAGATGGCGGAGGTGGGGGCCGAGCACCTCGCCCGGGCGACCGGCCGGACCATGGTGAGCTTCGGCCAGGGGTGCGAGGGGGAGCCCTTGCTCCGCTGGAAGGAGATCGCGCGCGCCATCCGGCTCATGCGGGCGCGGACCGGGCGTGGTTCACTCAACGTGAATACGAACGGCTCCCTGCCCGACGCGCTGGCGGCGCTGGCCGAGGCGGGGCTCGACGCGGTGCGCGTCTCCCTCAACTCGGCGTCGCCCGATCTCTACGCCGCCTACTACCGTCCGGCGCGGTACGGCCTGGCCGACGTGGAGCGCTCGATGCGCGTGGCCCGGGAGAAGGGGCTCTACCTGGCGGTGAACCTCCTCGTCTTCCCCGGCGTGACCGACCGGGAGGAGGAGGTGGACCGGCTCGTGGCGCTCGTGCGGCGGGTGGGGGCCGACCAGGTCCAGGCCCGCTCGCTCGCCATGGACCCGGACGTCTACTGGGACATCGCACGCGATCGCGGCGGCCGGGGGCGGGCCCTGGGGATCCCGGCGCTCCTGCGGGCACTCCGGGGGGCGCGCGCCGGGCTCGTCGTCGGAAACTTCGCACGGGGTCTCTCGGAGAGGGGGAGGGCGGCATGAGTCAGGTGGAGGCGACGCTGGAGCTTCGCAAGGATCTCGTGCGCCACCTGCGCGCGGGTCATCCCTGGGTCTTCCGCAAGGCCATCGAGAAGGCGCCGCGCGGGCTCGAGGCGGGGGCGATCGTGGACGTGGTCGAGGAGGGTCGGTTCGTGGCCCGCGGCTACCTCGACCCGCACTCGGCCATCACGGTGCGCATCCTCACGCGGGAGCCGGCCGAGGCGATCGACGAGTCCTTCTGGCGCGGACGGGTGCGGCGGGCGCTGGCGCTCCGCTCCGAGCTCGTGCACGGCACCACCGGCTACCGGCTCGTCCACGGCGAGAACGACGGACTCCCGGGGGTGGTGGTGGACCGCTACGGCGACTTCGCCGTCCTGAAGCTCTACTCGGCGGGGCTCACCGTGCACCGCCCCCTCATCGTGGAGGCGCTCCGGCACGAGGTGCCGGGCCTGGCCGGGATCTTCGGACGGGACGAGGTGGCGCGGGACGAGGACTCGGACGACGCGAAGCCGCAGGGGCGCGTCCTCTGGGGCGAGGAGCCGCCGGATCGGATCGAGATCGAGGAGCACGGGATGAAGCTCCTCGTGGACGTCCGGCTGGGGCAGAAGACCGGCCTCTTCCTCGACCAGCGGGAGAACCGGCGACTCGTGCGCGAGATGTCGTCCGGGCGCGGCGACGCGCTCAACCTGTTCGGCTACACCGGCGGCTTCTCGGTGGCGGCGGCCCTGGGGGGCGCGCGCCACGTGGTGACCATCGACATCGACCGGGACGCCATCGTGCTGGCGCGGGAGAACTTCCGCGCCAACGGTCTCGACGCAGCCGACCACGCCTTCGCCAGCGAGGACGCCTTCGAGATCCTGCGCCGCTACAAGACGCAGGGGCGCCGGTTCGACCTCGTGATCTGCGACCCGCCGGCCTTCGCCAAATCGCAGAAGGCGGTGGACAACGCCATCGCCGGCTACGCGGCGCTGAACCGCGCCGCCCTCCAGGTGCTGGCACCGGGTGGCCTCCTCGTCACGTCGAGCTGCAGCGCGCGCGTCTCGCCGGAGCAGTTCCAGGACGCGGTGAAGGAGGCGGCCTTCAAGGCGCGCATCGACCTGCAGCTCGTCGAGGACCGCCGCCAGCCCCCCGACCACCCGGTGGCGCCGCAGTTCCGCGAGGGGCGCTACCTCAAGTGCTGCTTCTACCGGCGCCCATCCTGAAGGTACCGGAGGACCCCCAGGGCCAGGTAGAGGAGCACACCCAGTGCGGCGAGCGCCCTCCACCCGGCCGGAACACCGGCGAAGCGGAACCGGGTGGACGGATCGTTGGCGTCGCGCCGCAGGATCTCCGACGATGACGCCGGAGGTTCCGGCGTCGCGCGAACCCAGGCGACCGCCAGCGGTGCGAGCGCACCCAGCCCGAGCGCCAGGATGACGAGGCTCGCCGCCAGCGAGCCTTCGCCCGCGTCGGTGTCGCTCGCCACCGCGATGGCCGAGCCGAGCCCGTTGTTGACGCCGTGGGCGACCACGGCCGGCCAGATCGAGCCCGACCTCCACGCGAACCAGCCCAGGAAGAGCCCCAGGAAGAGCACGGCCGGGAAGCGGACCGGGTCGAGGTGCATGGAGGCGAAGAGGACCGCCGAGCCGACGATGGCCGCCCCCGCCGGGAGGCGCGTCCGCAGCGCCGAGAGCACGTAGCCGCGGAAGGCGACCTCCTCCGCGAAGGGCGCCAGCACCGAGGCCACGAGCGCCATCCCCAGCTGGTGCCGCTTCGATCCCTCGAAGAGCCGGGTGACGTCGAAGAGCTCCACCCAGGAGCGCGGGAGGAGCTGGCTGGTCAGCGACATGATCCCCCCCGCGGCGAGGAAGAGGGCGAGGCCGGAGGCCGCGCCGAGCCACATCTGGCGCGCCGACGGACGGCGAGAGAGCCGGAGGAAGGGGGCGGGGAGGAGGTTGGAGCCGGCCGCCGCGATCGCCGGGGGCAGGAGGAAGACGAAGAACTCCGTCCAGAGGAGGCCGGCGACCGGGTGGAGCGCCTGCGCCGTCGCTCCGAGCCCCACGTAGAGGATCATGAGGACGAAGAAGAACCCGAGTGCGCTCTTCTCGGGGGGGGGCGCCGGGGGCCCGATATCGGTGTGGCCGCTCTCCACGATTGGGGACATGATAGTGAAAGTTCCGATGAGCACCATTCGCGACCGAACCGTGATCCTGGGGGTGGGCGGGGGAATCGCCGCCTACAAGGGCTGCGAGCTCGTCCGCCTCCTCGTGAAGGGGGGCGCCGACGTGCGCGTCGTCATGACTCCCAACGCCACCCGCTTCGTCGGACCACTCACCTTCCAGGCACTCTCCGGCCATCCTGTCCTGGTGGACCTGCTCGATCCCACCTCCGAGGCCTCCTACGGCCACCTCGAGCTGGCCCGGCGGGCCGACCTGTTCGTGGTGGCGCCGGCGACCGCCGACCTGCTGGCGCGGCTGCGCGCCGGGATGGGGGACGACGCGGTCACCACCACGGCCCTCGCCTGCACCTGTCCGGTCCTCCTGGCTCCGGCGATGAACACCCGGATGTGGGAGGGGGAGGCGGTGCAGGAGAACCTGGCCGCGCTCCGCCGCCGGGGGTGGCACGTCGTCGGCCCCTCCTCCGGAGAGCTGGCCGACGGCGACGTGGGAGAGGGGCGCCTCGCCGACCCGCCCGAGATCGCGGCCGAGGTGGCCCGCCTGCTCGGCCCCCGCGATCTCGTCGGGAGGCGGGTACTCGTGACGGCGGGTCCCACCCGGGAGCCGATCGACCCGGTTCGCTATCTCTCCAACCCCTCCACCGGGAAGATGGGCTTCGAGGTGGCCCGGGCCGCGGCCCGGCGCGGTGCCGACGTCCTGCTCGTCACCGGGCCCACGTCGCTCCGCGATCCGGACGGCGTGCGGGTGGTCCGCGTGGGCACCGCCGAGGAGATGGCCGCTGCGGTCCTGGGTGCCGCCGGAGAGCAGGACCTCCTCGTGGCCGCGGCCGCCGTCTCCGACTACCGCCCCCGGGACCCCTCGAAGTCGAAGAAGAAGAAGGCGGACGGGCCGGAGACACTGCTCCTCGACCGGACCACCGACATCCTGGCCACCCTCGGGGAGCGGCTCGCCGGGCGGGAGCGCTCGCCGGTCCTCGTGGGGTTCGCCGCCGAGACCGAGGACGTGGTCGCGAACGCGCGGGAGAAGCTGCGTCGCAAACGCTGCGACCTAATCGTGGCGAACGGCGTGGGCGCGCCCGGCGCCGGCTTCGGTGGCGAACGGAACCAGGTCTCCATCGTCGGTCCGGCCCGCGTCGAGGAGGTCGAGGGGACGAAGGGGGCCGTCGCCGACGCCATCCTCGACCGGGCGGTTCCGCTCCTCGACGCCCGGCGTCCGAGGCCATGAGCGGCGACCCGAAGAGCTCCCCGGAGGCGGCCGAGCTGGCCGCCGAGGCCATGCGCCACCTCTGGTGGCTGCGGGATGCCGGAGTGCGGGAACTTTCGCCGGAGGGGCCGAGGCGTCCGGTTCCGCCCGCCGCGCCCGCCGCGGCGGCCGCAGCGGTGCCGACCTCCGCCTACTCGCTCGCCGACAAGGGGTGCGGCAGCGAACCTCTCCTCGCCATCCGGACCTCGCTCGGGGAGTGCCAGCGCTGCAAGCTCCACTCCGGGCGAACCAAGCTGGTCTTCGGCGTTGGAGATCCGTCGGCGCAGCTCCTCTTCGTCGGCGAGGGACCGGGCGCGGACGAGGATCTCCAGGGGGAGCCTTTCGTCGGCCGGGCCGGGCAGCTCCTCACCAAGATGATCGAGGCGATGGGCTTCGCCCGCTCCGAGGTCCACATCGCCAACGTCGTGAAGTGCCGGCCTCCCGGGAACCGCGACCCCGAACCGGACGAGATCGAGGCCTGCGAACCCTTCCTGAAGGCCCAGATCGCCGCCATCCGGCCTCGCGTCATCGTGGCCCTCGGCCGGTTCGCGGTGCAGACCCTGCTCCGGGACACCACCCCGATTAGCCGGCAGCGCGGCCGCTGGAGGGAGTACGAGGGAGTGAAGCTCATGCCCACCTTCCACCCTGCCTACCTGCTCCGCAACCCGCCCGAGAAGAAGGCGGCCTGGGAGGATCTCCAGCTCGTCATGAAGGAGTTCGGCAAGCTCCCGCCGGGGAGGGGCGCATGACCGGCCGGGGCCTCCGCCGTGTCGGGAGGGGTGCGACGGTGCTGCTCCTCGCCGCCGCGGCTCTCGGCGTCCTGCAGGGCGCTGGCGCCGACGAGGCGGCTCCGCCCCGCGTGCTGCTCCTCGAGATCCGGGCGCCCATCACCACCGGAACCGCCGAGTACGTCGAGGCGGGGCTCGCCCGCGCGAAGCGGGAAGGGTTCACCGCGGTGGCCATCGCACTCGACACCCCCGGCGGACACCTGGAGGCCACCCGGGAGATCGTCCAGCGGATGCTCGCGAGCGACGTTCCCACGGTGGTCTGGGTGGGACCCGGAGGCGCGCGGGCCGGCTCGGCGGGCGTGTTCCTCACGCTCGCCGCCGACGTGGCCGCCATGCATCCCACCTCGGCCATCGGCGCGGCTCATCCGGTGCTGGGGGGCGGCGAGGACGTGGAGAAGCAGGCGGGCAAGGACATGGCCCGCAAGATCGAGAACGACACCGCGGCCTTCGCCCGGACGGTCGCGGAGGCGCGCGGCCGGAACGGCGCCTGGGCCGAGAAGGCGGTCCGGGAGAGCGTGTCCGCGACCGCCGCCGAGGCGCTCCAGCTCCGGGTGGTGGACGCCGTGGTCCCCGACATGTCCGCTGCGCTCGCCTTCGCCGACGGGCGCACCTGGACGCGGTCGGGGACGGCCCACGTGATCCGCGCCGCGGGGGCGCGGATCGACCAGGGCGAGATGACCGTGCGGCAGCGGACGCTCGCCTTCCTCTCCGACCCGAACGTCATCGCCGTGCTCATGATGCTCGGCACCCTCGGAGTGGCGCTCGAGTTCTACCATCCGGGCGGCATCGTCCCGGGGGCGCTGGGGGCCTTCTTCCTGCTGCTCGCCTTCCTCTCCATGAAGGTGATTCCGGTGAACGTCGGGGCGCTCGTCCTCATCCTGACCGGCGTGGCGCTGCTCGTCCTGGAGGGCTACGTGACCACCCACGGGATCGCCGGGGTCGCGGGGGCCGCGCTCCTCGGCATCGGGACGCTCTTCTTCATCGACCGGAGCTCCCCGGAGTACCGCTTCGACCCGGCGCTGCTGTCTCTCTCCCCCTGGGTGGTCTGGCCCACGCCGCTCGCGCTGGCGGCCATCCTGGGCTTCGTGGGCTGGAAGGTGGCCCGGACGAGGCGGGAGAAGCTCCGGGTGGGCGCCCCCGGGATGATCGGCGAGGTGGGGCAGGCCACGACCGGCATCGGCCCGGAGGTCGGGGAGGCCTTCGTC
The DNA here is from genome assembly GCA_903855945.1 of uncultured Anaeromyxobacter sp. GTDB lineage: Bacteria > Myxococcota > Myxococcia > Myxococcales > Anaeromyxobacteraceae > CAIOAK01. The sequence goes on along the minus strand of CAIOAK010000117.1, from coordinate 11,569 downwards.
CACGGCGAGATCTGGGCGGCCCGCTCGCCCCGTGCCATCCCGGCCGGTTCGGCCGTCCGCGTCCGCGAGATCCACGGGCTCGTGCTCCACGTCGAGGCCGCGCCCGATCGCGGCGATATTTTACCCTGAGTGAATGCCGGGCCCGGCCCGGCGAGGAGGAACCCGGATGCCTGCTCTCGGATTGCTCATCCCCGTCGCCATCGTGGCCGGCTGGTTCGCCATGGGGCTCCGCATCATCAACGAGTACGAGCAGGGGGTGGTCCTCCGGCTCGGCCGCTTCGTGGGGATCCGCACCGCCGGCCTGAAGTGGATCGTCCCCTTCGTCGATCGCATGGTCATCATCGACATGCGCGTGACCGCCGAGCAGGTGCCGCCCCAGGACGTCATCACCCGGGACAACGTCTCGATCAAGGTGAACGCGGTCATCTACTTCCGCGTCGTCGAGGCCAGCAAGGCCTTCCTCCAGGTCACCGACTTCCTCTTCGCCACCAGCCAGTTCGCCCAGACCACGCTGCGGTCGGTGCTCGGGCAGGTGGAGCTCGACGAGCTGCTCTCGCAGCGCGACAAGATCAACCGGCAGCTCCAGGAGATCATCGACCGGCACACCGAGCCGTGGGGCGTGAAGGTCACCGCGGTGGAGGTGAAGCAGATCGACCTGCCCGAGGAGATGCGCCGGTCGATGGCCGGCCAGGCCGAGGCGGAGCGGGAGCGACGCGCCAAGGTCATCAACGCCGAGGGCGAGCTCCAGGCGGCCACCAAGCTGGGCGAGGCGGCCGACATCATCGCCCGCTCCCCCGGGGCGCTGCAGCTCCGCTACCTCCAGACGCTCGTCGAGATCTCCACGGACAAGGGCACCAACGTCGTCTTCCCGCTGCCCCTCGACCTCATCCGTCCGTTCCTGGAGTCGAAGACGAAATAGGGGCGGGTCGCCTGCGCTACACCGCCGTGCGAATGGCTCCCGAGGCGTCGGACCAGGCGCGGGCCATCGCCGGCGTGTTGAAGGCGAAGCCGGCCTCGCCGGCCGGACCCACCACGATGACCCCTCCCTGGCCAGCGGCGCGAGCTCCCAGGATGCGGATGCCCTCCGCGGCGGCGTCGCTGGCGCTCCGGCCCGTACCCACCAGGTCGGCGACGAGGCGGGCGAGCGTGACCCGGATGATGGGCTCGCCGTGGCCGGTGGAGGAGACCGCGGCCAGCCGGTCGTCGGCATAGGTGCCGGCGCCGATGATGGGGGAGTCGCCCACGCGCCCGGGGCGCTTCAGGAAGGTGCCACCGGTGGAGGTGGCCGCCGCCAGGTGGCCGTTCCGGTCGCGGGCCACGGCGCCGATGGTTCCACCCCCGACCGCGGGGGGCTTCACGCCGCGGGCGGCGTCGAAGCGGGCTCGCTGGTGCGGGGTGACGAGCCGGTCGTTCGGCCAGGCGGGGATGCCGACCTCGCGGGCGAATCCCGAGGCCCCCTCGGCGACCAGGAGCACGTGTCCCGAGCGCTCCATCACCGCCCGGGCGAGGAGGATCGGGTTCCTCACGTCCTTCACGCAGGCGACCGCACCTGCGCCGAGGGTGGCGCCGTCCATCAGCGAGGCGTCGAGCTCGACGTGGCCGTCCCGGGTGAGGGTCGCCCCGGTGCCGGCGTTGAAGGTGGGGTCGTCCTCCAGGATGGAGGCGGCGAGCACCACGGCGTCGAGCGCGCTCCCCCCGGACCGAAGCAGTTCCCACGCGGCAGCCGCGGCGCGTCCTACGCCCTCCTGGCGAGGGGCGTCCGGGCCGAGTCCGGAGGTTCCCGGATCGTCGAGGGCGCCCGCGCCCCCGTGGATGGCGAGGGCGGGCGCGGGAATGGAGATCATGGCGGCCGGAGACTAGCCGCTGCGCGGGCGTTCGCAAGCGCTTCTCGCCTTGACGGCCTCGCCGCCCCGTCCGTATCGTCTGGGACGCCCCGGTCCCGGGGCCCCATCCTGGAGAGTTCGCCATGTCCGGACGCGAAGTGGTCATCGTGGGCGCCGCGCGCACCCCGATCGGTTCGTTCCTCGGAAGTCTCGCCGCCGTCCCGGCCCCGCGCCTGGGAGCGGTGGCCATCCGGGCGGCGTTGCAACGTGCCGGAGTCGATCCCTCGGCCGTGGACGAGGTGATCATGGGCAACGTGCTGCAGGCCGCCGTGGGGCAGGCGCCGGCGCGGCAGGCCGCACGCTTCGCCGGGATCCCGGACGGCACGCCGGCCTGGACGCTCAACAAGGTCTGCGGGTCGGGGCTCAAGGCGGTCATCAGCGCCGCGCAGGCCATCGCGCTCGGCGATGCCGACGTGGTGGTGGCGGGCGGCATGGAGTCGATGTCCAACGTCCCCTACTACGACCTGAAGCAGCGCACCGGTGCCCGCATGGGCAACGTGACGCTGGTGGACGGCCTGGTCTACGACGGACTCACCGACGCCTACGACGGCATCCACATGGGCATCTGCGCCGAGGCGACGGCCAAGAAGTTCGGGCTCACCCGGGAGGCGCAGGACGCCTTCGCCATCGAGTCCACCCGCCGGGCCATCGACGCCCAGAAGGCCGGGCGGTTCGCGAAGGAGATCGCGCCGGTCGAGATCGAGGGGAAGAAGGGGGAGAAGACGGTCGTCTCGGAGGACGAGGGGCCGAAGGTCGCCCGCCCCGACAAGATCCCGACCCTGAAGCCGGTATTCCAGAAGGACGGGACGGTGACCGCGGCCAACGCCTCCTCCATCAACGACGGGGCTGCGGCGATCGTGCTCATGAGCGCCGAGCGGGCCCAGAAGGAGGGGCGCCCGGTCCTGGCGCGCCTCGTCGCCTGGGGGGGCGCTGCGCGCGCCCCGGTCGAGTTCACCATCGCGCCCGCGGATGCCATACGGAAGACCCTCGCGAAGGTGGGGCTCGCCGCGAAGGACGTCGATCTCTGGGAGCTGAACGAGGCCTTCGCGGTGGTCTCGCTCGCCAACATGCAGCTCCTCTCCCTCGACCCGGCCGTCGTGGACGTGAACGGCGGCGCGGTCTGCCTGGGCCACCCCATCGGCGCCTCGGGGGCCCGCATCCTGGTGACGCTCGTGCACGCGCTGGAGGAGCGCAAGGCCCGCCGGGGCGTGGCGAGCCTCTGCATCGGCGGTGGCGAGGCGGTGGCGCTGCTCGTGGAGCGGCCATGAACAAGCTCTTCCCGAGCGCGGAGGCGGCGGTGGCCGACATCCCCGACGGAGCGACGCTCCTCGTCGGTGGGTTCGGCCTCTGCGGCAACCCGGAGAACCTGATCACGGCGCTGCATCGCAAGGGGACGAAGGACCTCACCATCGTCTCCAACAACTGCGGCACCACCGAGGAGGGGCTCGGGGTGCTGCTCCAGTCCCGCCAGATCCGGAAGATGGTCTCCTCCTACGTGGGGGAGAACAAGGTCTTCGAGAAGCAGTACCTCTCGGGAGAGCTGGAGGTCGAGCTCGTTCCCCAGGGCACGCTCGCCGAGCGCATCCGGGCGGGCGGGGCCGGCATCGCCGGCTTCTACACCGCCACCGGCGTGGGCACGGTGGTGGCCGACGGCAAGGAGGTGCGCCGCTTCGGGGACCGCGACTACCTGCTCGAGCTCCCCATCCGCGGCGACTTCGCCCTCGTCCACGCCTGGAAGGCCGACGCCTGGGGAAACCTCGTCTTCCGGAAGACGGCGGCCAACTTCAACCCGATGATGTGCGCGGCGGCCAAGGTCTGCATCGTGGAGGCCGAGCACATCGTTCCCGTCGGCGAGATCGATCCGGCCCAGGTCCACGTCCCTTCCATCTACGTGAAGCGCATCGTGCAGGCGCAGGGGCTGAAGAAGCCCATCGAGCGGCGCACGGTCCGTCCCCGAGCGAGCTGACCCATGGCACTGACCCGAGAGCAGATCGCGAAGCGCGTGGCACGGGAGCTCCAGGACGGCTTCTACGTCAACCTGGGCATCGGAATGCCCACCCTCGTCTCCAACTTCGTGCCGCCCGGCGTGGAGGTGGTGCTCCAGAGCGAGAACGGCATGCTGGGCATCGGCCCCTATCCCGTGGAGGGCGAGGAGGATCCCGACCTGATCAACGCGGGCAAGGAGACGGTGAGCGAGATCCCCGGCACGGCCTACTTCTCCTCCGCCGAGTCCTTCGCCATGATCCGCGGGGGGCACATCGACCTCGCCATCCTGGGTGCGCTCGAGGTCTCCGAGAAGGGGGACCTCGCCAACTGGCTCGTACCCGGCAAGATGGTGAAGGGGATGGGCGGCGGGATGGATCTGGTCGCCGGCGCCCGCCGCGTCATCGTGATGATGGAGCACGCGAACAAGGAGGGGAAGCCGAAGGTCCTTCGCACCTGCTCGCTTCCCATCACCGGACGCGGCTGCGTCTCGGCCATCTGCACCGACCTGGCCTGGATCGAGGTCGGCCCTCGCGGTCTCGTCCTCCGGGAACTCGCACCTGGCGTGACGGTCGAGCAGGTGCAGGCCCTCACCGAGCCCCGGCTCGAGGTGGCTCCCGACGTGAGGACGATGCAGGTCTGAGATTGGGCCGGCCGATCGTCACCTTCCTCTCCGACTTCGGCGCCGGGTCGGGTTACCCGGCGCAGATGAAGGGGGCGGTCCTCTCGCGCCTCCCGGAGGCGACGCTCGTGGATCTCTCCCACGACGTGCCCCCCTTCGACCTGGTGGCCGGAGCGCTCCTGCTCGAGGCCTGCGTCCCCCGCTTCCCGGTGGCGGCCGTTCACGTGGCTGTGGTCGACCCCGGCGTGGGGACGGCGCGCCAGCCCGTCTGCGTCGTCGATGGCGAGGGGAGGCGCCTCGTCGGGCCGGACAACGGCCTCTTCACGCCGTTCCTCGGGGCCGGGGCCGTCTTCCTCCTCGCCGATCCGGAGATCGTCCCCCGCGACCCGAGCCCCACCTTCCACGGGCGCGACCTCTTCGCGCCGGTGGCGGCGTGGCTCGCCGGGGGGGGCGATCCCACCCGCCTCGGGCCACGGGTGACGAACCCGGTCCAGCTCCCGGGGCTCTCGGCCGTGCCCGGGCCGGAGCGGGTGGAAGGGGTCTGCCTCTCCGCGGACCCGTTCGGGAATCTCATGACGAGCATCCGGCGTGCGGTTCTGGGCGAGGCCGTCATCGAGGGCGTCCAGGTCGCCGGCCGGCGGGTGCGTCTCGTCACCACCTTCGGGGAGGGGCGTCCGGGTGAACTGCTCGCGCTCTGGGGAAGCGGAGGCCGCCTCGAGATCGCGGTCCGGGAGGGGAGCGCCCTCCGGGACGGGGGGATCGCCCGGGGGGACCCGGTGGTGGCCCTGCTCGGCGGGCCTCCGGCCCCGTCTGTGACATGACCTGCATGCCCTGCTAGCATCGCGCGCAGGCGATGACCGAGGGACCCGAGAACAGGCGCCGGTCGAGACGGCTCGAGCACGAGTTGCCGGTGGCGTATCGGACCGTGGGCAGCTTCCTCACCGACTGGGCCATCAACATCAGCCAGGGTGGGATGTTCATCAACAGCCGCAAGCCGCTGCCCGTGGGAACCGAGGTCGAGATCCTGATCCAGCTCCCCACGACGGAATCTCCGATCGGACTGAACGGGAAGGTCTCCCGCGTGGTGCCCGTCGCCGATGGGGGCACCGTCGCCCCCGGGATGGGGATCGAGTTCACCGACCTCGATCCGTCGAAGCGGGAGCAGCTCGATTCCCTGGTGACGCGACTTCACCGCGCGCTGGGTTTCTGAGGCGCACCGGGCGTGCTCACGGAGATCGAGATCGGCGACCTCGCCCCCGGCGGCGAGGGGGTGGCGCGGCTCGGGGAGCGGCCCATCTTCGTCCCGTTCGGGGCTCCCGGGGATCGGCTGGAGGTGGACCTGCCCCCGGGAGACGACGTCGTTCACGTTCCGTGGACGCGGGTCGTCCGCCCCGGCCCCGATCGGCAGGAGGCGCCCTGTCCCCACTTCGGCCCCGGCCCCGGGCCGGACCGGAGTTGCGGGGGCTGCGAGTGGCTTCACTTGCAGTACGGGTTGCAGCTTCGCGAGAAGGAGCGGGGGCTGGTGGAGGCGCTGCGGCGCATCGGGCGGCTCGAGCCCGGGAGCTATCCGCTCCTGCCCATCCTGCCGTCGCCCCGGCCGCTCCGGTACCGGTGCCGTGCCAAGTTCCACGTGGATCGGGCCGGAGCGCGGCTCGTCTTCTTCCGGCGCCGCTCCCACGAGCCGGTGGGGATCCAGTCCTGCCACCTCTTGACGCCAGGGCTCGACGGTCTGAGGGAGACGCTGGGCCCGGCGCTGGCGCGGGCGCGCCTGCGACCGTCCGAGGTGGCGCTGGAATGGTCGGACCACGCCGGTCGCGGGGCCGTGCTCCTGCGAGGGCTCGAGGCGGGGGAGGGCGTCCGGCGGCGGTGCGAGGAGATGCTCGGATCGGTCCCGACGCTCGCGGGGCTGGTGCTCGAGTCGGAGGGGGAGGGGCGCTCGCGCCGACCCGCCGTGATCGTGGGGAACCCGGTGCTGCTTCAGGAGCGTGTGCCCGGGGATCCCTCGGCCGGGCTGGCGCGGAGCCGTCCCGACGTGTTCCAGCAGGCGAATCGCCACGCCAACGCGCGGCTCGTGGAGACGGCGACCGGGCTCCTCCGTCCGGACGGGGAGGAGGTCCTGGAGCTCTTCTGCGGGGCCGGCAACTTCACCGGCCCGCTGGCCCGCCGGGCCGCCTCGGTGGCCGCCGTGGAGGGTCTGGGACCCGCGGTCGAGCTGGCGCGGGCCGACCTGGCCCGATCGAACGTGCGCTTCTATGCCGGCGACGCGCTCGCGCTCGCGGCGGCCCTGGGGCGGGAGGGGCGGCGCTTCGGAGCGGTGCTCCTCGACCCGCCGCGCGACGGGATGAAGGGTCTGGGCCCCCTGCTCCGCGACCTGGCCGCACCGCGGGCGGTCTACGTCTCCTGCGACGCCGCCACGCTGGCGCGCGACCTCCGTGCCGCGGTGGGTTCCGGCTACCGGGTGGCGACGGTGCAGCCCGTGGACATGTTCCCCCAGACCCACCACGTGGAGGCGGTGGTGCTCCTGGAGCGCACGTGACGACGACGCCGGGAGGGAGGGGAAGGCGGGCCGCCGCCTGGTCGGCGATGCTCCTCGCCGCCGCGCCGCTCGAGCGGGCCCGGGAGCTCCCCATCCCCGTGCTGGAGAGCCAGCTGGCCTCCAGCGTGGCCTCGAGACGGGTCGCCGACGGGATCGCGCTCCCGGTGCAGGGCGAGACCGGATTGGTGATCCCGCTCCCCGGCGTCGAGGCGCTGGAGATCCAGTACCGCTCCACCGGCACGCTCCAGATCACCTGGACCACGACCACCGTCGATCACGCTCCCGCGCCCTTCGAGACCCCCTGGCACCACGAGCGTGTCCCCCCGGGGCGCGGCCGTCTGGTGTTCGACCTCCGGACCACCCCACACTGGCGCGCGGACCGGTTGCCCTACTTCCTCCTCGAGGGGTCCGGCGAGTTCACCGTGACGGGGGTCCGCGTTCGCCTCGCCACGGGCGACCCGGCGACCGACACCCGTTCCTTCGACGAGGCCATCCGCTGGTCGCCGATCCGCCTCGACCACGCCACCGTGAACCGTCTCGGCCCCCCGGTCTGGACGGCGTCGCGCGGAGTCCTCCTCCTCCTGGTCCTGGGGATCGCGTTCCTCGTCGGCGCGGTCGGAGGGGCGCTCGCCTGGCTCGGGTTCCGGAAGCGGTGGCGGCCGGCCCCCTTCCTGGCGGTGGCCGGCGTGGCGTGCGCCCTCGCCGCCGATGGCGTGTTCCTGGTGCGCGCCTGGCCCATGCTGGCCTTCCCGCCCCGGCTCGCCGCCGAGGACCGGCTCGCGAACGACTTCGCCCTCGGCCCGGAGCTGGGGGAGCTGACCGCGCTCGCGCGCCGGTCGCTCCGCCCCGGCGATCGGGTGGGGGTGCAGGCGAAGGAGCCGGACTGGTTCGCCTGGGAGACCATCTGCTTCCACCTGGCCCCTCGACCCTGCGTGAAGGTGGTGCCGGGCGCGACGACCTACGAGGGGCTCTCCGGCGTGAAGCACCTCACCCCGGGCGAACTCGACGCGGTGGTCTACCTCCACGCCGGTGTTCCCCTCCTTCCGGGCTTCGGGCCGGCCGAGTCGCTCGGCCCCGAGGCCTTCGTGGCGCGGCGACGGTGATCTTCCTGCTCTCCGCCCTGGCCGTGACGGCCTCCGGATACGCCCTGCTCCGGGCCACGCGCCTCACCGTGCGTCCCGCCGTGGACGCGCCGCTGTCCTGGCTCGTGGGCGCGGCCTGGCTCGGGTGGGCGTCCTTCGTCGCCCGGGGCCTCCTCGGGATCCCTTCGGGACCGGTCACCGCGGGCGCGGTCCTGCTCCTCCCCTTCGCCGGCTGGGCGGCATCCCACCGGCTCCGGACGCGAAGCGCGTCGCCGGAGACGGCCGGCGAGGGTCCGCCGCCTCCGCCCCGCTGGATCCCGCGCCCCGCCTGGCTCTTCGTCCCCATGACCGCCTGGACGGTGCTGGTCGCCGCGGCGGTGGTCCTGCACGGGCTCGGCACTCCGATCCACACCGACGACTCCTACCGCGTCCGGGCCTACGCTCCGGTGCTCGCGGCCACCGGCGACTGGAGCGATCCGGCGCGCGCGGTCGTCGCGATGGCGGGGCCGGTGCCCACGTACCTCCCGGCGCTCGCCTGGACCCTCGGCGCGGAGGTCGATCCGATCCACGTGAGCGCCACGGTGATCCTCACCTTCCTGGCACTGCTCGCACTCCTCGTCTGCCTGGGGAGCGCGCGTGGCGTGCCCGAGGCGGGATGGGGTGGCGCCTTCGCGCTCACGTCCATGCCGCTCTTCGCCTACCACGCCACCTCGACCTACGCCGACGGCTGGCTGGCGTGCTACCTCGCGGCGGCCTTCGCCTTCCTCGTCGCCCACGGGCGGGGAGGGTCGCCGGGAGACGCGGCCCGTACCCTGCTGCTCCTGCTCGGGGCGGCGATGGTGAAGCGGGAAGGGGAGCTGGTGGCACTCCCGGTGGCCGCGGCGCTCCTCGCACAGGTCGCCTGGCGCGAGCCGGCCGGGAAGGGGAAGTGGCTCCGGCTCGCCCCGATCCTGGGGGCCTGGGCCGCACTCTTCCTCGCGCGCCTCGTCGCCTTCGGATCCGGAAACTCCGTCCCGTTCCTCCTGGCGGCGGGGCAGAAGATGGCTGGCGGCGCGCCTGCCGCCGCCGCGGCCGCGGCACCCTCGGCGGGCGGACTCGGCCCGGGCGTCCTCTTCCTCCAGGCACTCTTCACCGAGGGCAACCTGGGGCTCCTCTGGTGGGTATTCGTACCCTCGGTGCTGCTCCTCGTTCCCCGGATCCGCGGGGAGAGGCAGGGGCTGTCGCTCGCCGCCCTGGCGGTCCTCCTCGCCCAGGCCGCCGCGAGCGCCATCTGGCTTTACCCGGAGTTCACCCTGAACCACACCACGGTCCACCGGTCCCTCCTGCCGGTGTCGGCGGCGGCGGCGGTGTGGCTCGCGGCCCTGCTCGCTCCACCCGCCCCCCCCGCAGCAGCAGCTCGTGGGTCAGGGAAGAGACCACCTCGTCGTCGTGGTGGGTGACGAGCACCACCGAGCGCCCCTCCCGGACGAGCCGGTCCACCAGGTCCATGGCCGCGGCGCGGGAGCGCGGCTCGAGCCCCGAGAACGGCTCGTCGAGGAGCAGCACGTCGGGGTCGGTGACGAGCGCGCGGGCGAAGAGGAGCCGCCGCATCTCGCCGTAGGAGATCGACTGGATGCTCCGGTCCGCGAGGTGCAGCGCGCCCACGGCGGAGAGGCAGGCGCGCGCCGCATCCCGCTGTTCGCCGCTCATCTCCTCGCCCAGGCCGATGCTGCCCGCGAAGCCGGAGAGGACCACCTCGAGGCCGGCGGCGTCGGCCCGGTGGCGCGCCTGGAGGTCGGGCGCCACGAGTCCCACGCGGGCGCGGATGTCCCGGACGTCGGGGCTGGGGCCGAGGTCGAGGCGCGAGATCGTACCCCCCGGCGCCAGGTGCTCCTCGCCGAGGAGGAGGCGGAGGAAGGTGGACTTGCCCGCGCCGTTGGGGCCGCGGACGACCCATCCCTCCCCCGGTCTCATCCGCCACTTCAGATCGCGGAGCACGAGCCTTCCCTCCACGAGCACGTCGCCGCGCAGCGCGAAGACGGGGTCTGGAGCCGTCCGGAGGAGGTTCGCGGGCAGGGGGGAAGGGGCCCCCGGTCGCTCTCCCCTCCAGGCGGCCTCGACCTCGTCTCGGGGGCCGATCCGCACGATCCGTCCACCCTCCAGGATGGCCGCGCGGCGTGCCTCCGGGATCACCTCCTCGGGGCGGTGCGTGGCGAGGAGGGTCGCCGTGCCCCCACGCGCCAGCTCCGAGACGGCGCGGAGCACGATCTCTCGCGACGCCGCGTCCAGGCCGTTCACGAACTCGTCGAGAAGGAGCGCGCGGGGCCCCGGGGCCAGCGCCCGGGCGAGGAGCACGCGGCGGGCCTCGCCGGTCGAGATCTCGAGCAGGCTCCGGCGCCGCAGCTCGCCGACGCCGAGCGAACCCATGACCCGGTCCACGGCCCGCTCGGCGTGGGCCGGAAGCAGGTCGCCCGGCCAGATCGCGTCGGTGAAGCCGCTGCGCACCACGTCCTCCACCCGGACGTCGAGGTCCCGTCGAAGGTAGAGGTCCTGCGCCTCCGCGGAGACGAGCGCGATCCGCTCCCTGGCTCCGATGGGGCTCTCCGATGTCGCGCCGTCCAGGTGGAAGAGGCGCCGCCCCCGGCTGGCCGGGTGGGGCCAGAGGTCGCCCCGCAGCAGCCGGAGCAGCGTGCTCTTGCCGGCGCCGTTGCCTCCGAACACCGCCCAGCTCTCCCCCTCCCGGAGGTCGAAGGTGACGCCCGCGAGGAGCGTGCGGCCCCAGAGCCGGACGTCTACGTCGTCGAGGGTGACGAGGGGATGGCCCAACGCGAACTTCATGCCCGAGGCGGCGCCGCGAGACAAGTCCGTCCGGGCACGGTTCCGCCCACCGCCGCGGTACAATCGCCCGGTGGAGGCGCGCATCGTCGAGTTCGCCCGGCTGCTCCGGCAGAACGGGGTCAGGGTCTCCCCCGCGGAGGCCGTGGACGCCGTGCGCGCGGTGGCGCTCGCCGGGGTGGCCGACCGGGACACCTTCCGCGCCGCGCTGCGGGCCACGCTCCTGAAGCGCGGCGCCGACGCGGCCATCTTCGACCGGCTCTTCGAGCTCTTCTTCTCCGGGCTCGCGCGGGTCTTCGAGGAGCTCGAGCGGTCGGTGCTGCGCGACCTGGAGGAGAGCGGTGCGCTCGAGGGGGACGAGCTGACGATGGCGGCGATGACCCTCGCACGCCTCGCCCCGAGCCTCTCGCCGCTCGCCCGGGCCGCGCTCGACGGGGACGCCGGTCTGCTCGCCCGCCTGCTCCGGGGAGCCGCCCTGGTCATCGACTTCTCCGCCCTGGAGGCATCCACCCAGCTCGGATTCTACGGGAGGCGCCTGCTCGCCGGTGCGGGTGGCGCGGGGCTCGCCGCCGAGCTCGACGCCTTCCCCCGGGCGCTCGCCGAGGGCGGGCTCGACGGGGCGCGCGTGGAGCGCGTGGCGGCTCGGGTG
>CAIOAK010000116.1 GCA_903855945.1 uncultured Anaeromyxobacter sp. | reverse complement strand
GAGCTGGGCCAGGAATTGCTCGTTCGCCATGGTTCCTCCGGTCGCCCTCAGGGCGCGGGGTCGAAGCAGCTCCGCTTGCCCTCGTGGCAGGCGGGTCCTGTCTGTCGAAGCCGGTAGAGGAGCGCGTCGCCGTCGCAGTCGTGGCGCTCTTCCTGGCGACGCGCTTCGAGGCCCGGGGGCTCGTCCTGCCCGTGGCGCTGCTCGGCACCCTGGCGGTGATCCTGGTGGCGATCGCCGTCTGGGGGTTCCAGAAGATCGCCGGGATCCCGGTGGGGGACCACCCCATCTGGATCGAGACCGGCGCGCTCCTCGCCGCCGTCGCGATCTTCCTCCGGTTCCGGACGCCCATCCTCGTGTTCCCGGTCGCGGTGACGCTCTGGCTCACGGGGATGGAACTCGCGACGATGCTGGTGGCGGCCGACGTGGGCCCCGGGGATCCGGAGGCGCAGAGCGTTCGCCGGTGGTTCTCGGTGGCGAGCGGCCTCGTGATTCTGGCCCTCGCCTTCTGGGCCGACCTCCGCTCCCGCTCGGCGCGCGACCACGCCTTCTGGCTCTACCTCGCCGGCCTGGGGGCCTTCTGGGGAGGCCTGACCGCCATGGACTCCTCGGCGCTCGCCGGGAAGCTCGTCTACGTGGCCGTCAACTGCGGGCTGGTCCTCGTGGGCGCAGCGCTCGTCCAGCGGGTCTTCACGATCTTCGGCGCGGTCGGCGTGGCGATCGGACTCGCCGCCATCGGGGACCGGTTCCTCCGGGACTCCTGGCTCTTCCCGGTCGCCCTGACCTTCATCGGTCTCGGGGTGGTGGGATTCGGGTTGTGGTGGAGCCGGAACGAGGCGCGCCTCTCCACCCGCCTCCAGGCGCACCTGCCCCCCGGGCTCCGCGCAGCCATCGCGAGCCGGCGGGAGGCGGCGCGGGAACTCGCTCCGTAGGCGAGCGCTTCCCCTACTGGAATACGATCGGGCAGGCCTGGGGGATCACGCTCCCCAGGGTGTAGCCGATACCGTCCCAGATGGCGCTGCAGTGGGCCGGGTCGGCGACCGAGTCGCTCGGCACGGACACCATGGCCGAGGCCGGGGCCTCGATCTGCAGGATGTTGCCGGAGCCGTTGGCCGGCCACGAACCGGGGCGCAGCAGGGGATTGGGATCGGAGCGGGCGGCGAAGTTGACCCAGCGTTGCTGGAGTCCGTCAGACAGGTCGAGCTCCGCGGCCGTGAACGTCTGCGCCACCTTGGCGGTGTTGACGGGGTTGCCGAAGACGAACGGCAACTCGGTCCCGTGGCACACGGCCGGGCTCGTGTTGCAGTCCACCGGCACGTTGCCCACGAGCCCCCCCACGGGATCCACCCAGTTCGGGAACGAACCGTGGTGCACGAAGTGGTACCGGTAGACGTTGGACGACGTGGACTTGGACGACGCACGCCGATTGAAGCAGGTCCACGTGTAGTCGGTCACCACCTGCTCCAGCTTCTGCTTCGGGGTGAAAGAGGGGTACTGCGCGTCGTAGGTCGTGCGGATCGGATCCTTCCCCTTGGACCCGAAGAGGAAGTCGGTCACGCCCTCGTAGGTGGCCCGTCCCGCCACTCCGTCCTCGGGCGCCCAGTCCACGAACGGGATGCTCTCGCTCAGGTTCGAACCGTTCATGATCGGCTTGGCGATCGGGAGCGTGATCGGGTCGGCGGTGATGAACTGGCCGTCGATCACCGGATCCCACGGGAAGAGCCCCGGCAGGCCGGAGCAGATGATTGCGCCTCCACTGAGCGAGCCCACGGCCTGGTGCTTCACGATCTCCTGCACCGGCAGGGCGCGAAGACAGGCCATCCGGGTGGCGGCGGGAACGCTCGCGTCGCCACAGCCCGCGGCCTTGGAATAGGCGGCCGCCTTGGCCTTGGCGCTCGTCACGCCGTCCGGTCTCGTCAGGTCCATGTAGGCGACCGCGTACGGGCTCTCCATCACGGCCTTCTCGAAGAGCGACTGGTGATTGCCCTGCTGGATCGTCAGGTGGAGGGCCACGGACTGGGCGCCTGCGCTCTCGCCGAAGATCATGATGCGGCTCGGGTCGCCTCCGAAGAGCGAGATGTTCCTCTTCACCCACTCCAGGGCGCGGGTCTGGTCCTGGATGCCGAAGTTGCCCGCCACGCCCGCTGCATCGGGATCGGTGAGGAATCCCAGGACGCCGAGCCGGTAGTTGAGCGTGACGAAGACCACCTCCTCTCTGAGCACGCGGGCGGTGCTGACGAAGTTCTGGCCGTCATAGAGGTTGAGGTACCACTTCTGGTCCCCCTCCACGCTCCCTCCGGAGCCTTCGATGAAGGCGCCTCCATGGATGAAGACCATGACGGGACGCGTTCCGCCGTTCGCGGGGTTGATCTGCGGAGTCCAGACGTTGAGGTAGAGGCAGTCCTCCTGGAAGTTCGGCGGAACCGGGTCGCTCCCCTGGGGACAGGAGGGTCCGTACTCCGTGGCGCTGAGCTCGGTCCAGCGCGGCGGCTGGGGCAGCGTCCAGCGCAGGTCGCTCTCGGGCGGCTTTGCGTACTGGATGCCCTTGAAGATGTAGGTCTTGTCGCCGCTGGCGGTCACCTGGACCCCACAGACGGTCTGGGAACTCGGGGCGCCTGCCTCCGGATTGAGGGTGACCTGGACCCCCGGGGTACACCCGTCCGGCCCACCGAAGGACAGCCGTCCCCGCTCCACGGCCGTGCTCGCGAGGCCATCCCCGACGACGGCATTGCCGGGTCCGGAGGTCGCCCCGCTTCCCTGGGAGGAGCAGGCCGAGAGGAGGATCGAGACCCCGAGCCCGGCGGCGAGTGCGGTGAGGACGGACATCTTCGAAGGGCAGGTCATGGTCGTTGCTCCCGTGAAGCGAGGTGGTGTCGATAGTTGAGGGTTACGAAGTCGACTGGAGAGTTGCCGCTGCGCGACGTGGCCACGAACTGGTCGCCGTCGTGGAGGTTCAGGTAGCCGGGCCGCGTGCCCAGGGCCGACCCGCCGGAGCCGGAGATGAAGGCCCCGCCGTGGATGAAGACCATCACCGGGAGCTTGCCGCCCCCGTTGGGCGTGATCTGCGGGGTCCAGACGTCGAGGTAGAGGCAGTCCTCGTCGATGTCTGCCATGGCCATAAATAAGCAGATGCTAGATCCGGGCGGCCCGCTGGCAATGGGACGCCCCAAGAAGGACCGCCCGGCGCACTCCTCTTCCGTGGAATTCCGAGGCCTTGGCAGGCGGGGCGTGCAAGAATCCATTCCCGTCCGCTCGACGGCCGGCCGCGCCCTCACCCGGTCGAGAAGGAGACCCCGTGCAACTCCGCCTCCTCGCATCCTCCTTCCTCCTCGCCGCCCTCGGGAACGCCTGCGGTGGAACCACGACGGCCGCGCCGGGTGGCCTCGTCTACGCGAGCAACCCCGCCCTGTACGAGCGAGGAACCCCGATCGCGCCGAACCTCCCGGCCGTCACGGGCAGCGACCTGTCGTGGTCGGTGGTGCCGGCGCTTCCGGGTGGACTCGCGCTCCACGCATCCACGGGCGTCATCTCGGGCACGCCCACCACCGTCCAGGCGTCGGTCCCGTACGTCGTGACGGCGGCGAATGCGGGCGGCAGCGCGACCGCCGTCGTCCACATCGCGGTCGCGACGTCGCCGGGACCGCCGACCGGCCTGGTCGCGGAAGGGCATGTCCGGGCCGCTACCCTGACCTGGTCGGTTCCGGACTCGAACGGGGGAAGTCCCCTCACCGGCTACACGGTATCCGTCTCGCCGGCCACGCCGGCAGCGGTCTTCGCTGTGGTGGGCACCACCGCCTCGATCCAGGGGCTCGCGAACGGGACCTCGTACGCCTTCACCGTCACCGCGACGAATGCCGTCGGCACGAGCGCACCTTCGGTTCCTTCGGCGCCGGTCACGACGCCCGACGTCCCGGGCGCCCCGACCGGGCTCGTGGCGGTCGCCGGAGACGGGGGCGTGGACCTGGCCTGGACCGAACCGGCGAGTTCGGGCGGGCGGGCCCTCACCGGGTACACGGTCGTCCCTGCGCCTGCCGCGCCCTCGGCGGTCTTCGACGTCGTCGGAACCCGGGCGCGCGTAACGGGGCTGGTGAACGGGACGAGCTACGTCTTCCGGGCCTTCGCGACTTCCGCGGTGGGCAACGGCCCGACGAGCAGCCCCTCGACCCCGGTGACGCCGCTCGCGCCCCCTGCCGGGCTCGCCTACGGCACGAACCCGGCCGTCTACACGCGGGGCAGCGCCATCCCGCCCAACGCGCCGCACGCCGGCGGCGGCGCGGTGGCCTCCTACGCGGTCTCCCCGGGCCTCCCTCCCGGGCTGGCCCTCGACCCCGCCACCGGGGTCCTCTCCGGAACGCCCTCCCGGGTCCAGGCCGCGACCGACGTCACGGTCACCGCGACCAACGTGGGCGGCCGCGCATCGGCGGTCGTCCGGATCACGGTGAACGACGTCGCCCCGGCCGGGCTGACCTATGTGCCCAATCCTGCCATTTTCACCATTGGTGCCTCGGCAACGTCGGCGAGCCCCCGGCTCTCGGGAGGAGGCCCGGTGACCGGCTACGCCGTGGCGCCGCCGCTCCCGGCGGGCCTCTCGCTGGACGCGACCGCCGGGACGATCGCCGGCACGCCCACCGGGACCGTCGCCCGGAGCGCCTACGTGGTCACGGCGACGAACAGCGGGGGGAGCACGACGGCCACGGTCGATCTCGCCGTCGTCGACCCGGCTCCGTGCAGCTTCCAGTACCGCTTCCCGGTCGCGTTCTATGAGCGCGGACGAACCTTGGCGGTTCCCAACGTGGTCGTCCCCTCCACGGGGTGCACGGTGGCGGCCCGGTACTCCGTCTCCCCGGGCCTTCCCGACGGCCTTACGCTGGACGCCGCCACGGGTGCCATCCAGGGGACGCCGGGGGCGCTCGCGGCCGCGCGCGCGTACGCGGTAACGGCGACGACCACCGGGGGCCAAGCGTTCGCCGACGTCAACCTCGGCGTGATCCTGCCCCCGGCGACGTCCTACACCGTGCACGAACCGGCGACGGCGCCGGACCCGACGCTTCGTGCGCGCACCGGGGACTTCTTCGATGCCTCCCGGAACTGGCCGGTCAACCAATCGGAGTTCGGCTTCTGCGCGACCGCGTCTACGAGCGGCCTGCTCGGCTACGCGCTCCACCGGAACACGAACAAGGTCTCCCCGCTCTTCACCTTGTTCCGCGCGTTCGACTCCCCCGAGTGGTTCCCGCTGCCCACCGACGCCAGCCATTCCTCGAGCTTCTACCTCTGGTACACCCCGACCCTCGGGAATCTCTGGGACTTCATCATCTACCGGGGCTACGCGCTGTTCACCGGCCCCGCGGACGCGTCGCAGGACGTCTTCACGACCATGGACGCCCAGCTTCCGACCCCGAACATTCCGGTCCCGGCCGAGCTTCCCTACGCCTCCACGGAGTGGAATGCGCAGTACGCGAGCTTCCAGGCGAAGGTCCAGGCCGCGAACGTCCTCCTCGTGCCGTACGACATCCGCTCGCACATGAAGGAGGTTTCCAAGAAGTACTTCTCGGGCGAGCATCTCTCCGACCGCATCGCAGAGGCCATCGATGAGGGTTACCTCGTGCAGATCATGTTCCGGATTCTCGTCACGCCGGAGGCCGAGTCGTATCACTACGACTACGACCTGGCGACCTTCACGCTGGCGCGACTCCCGATCTCCCCGGGGACGACGAACAACATCTGGGCGCTGGGCCGGGACTACACCGTGGGAGGCGACCACTGGGTCTACCTCTTCTCCCATGCCTCGGCCCCGGACGGTTCCCGCGTGTTCTTCGTGCGGAACTCCTGGGGCGCGGGGAAGAGCCAGAACGGGAACTACTACATGACAGACAGCTTCATCGACGGCCAGTACGTGCCGACGGACGGGCCGCCCGCCAAGCCGATCGTCCAGGACGCCTATGCCCTGAAGATCCAGCCGCCCCCACCGTAGCTCAGGCCGGGCGCGGCGGCTGGCCGTGCCGGTGCTCCAGGACGGCGTAGACTTCACTGGGGGTGACATCGGCCGAGGCCAGCACCACGAACAGGTGGTAGATGAGGTCGGCCGCCTCGTGGGCCAGGTGGTCCTTCGAGTCCTGGCCGGCGAGAAGCGCCTGGTGGGCCTCGTTCACCTCGTGGGCCTCCTCGGCCACCTTCTTC
>CAIOAK010000115.1 GCA_903855945.1 uncultured Anaeromyxobacter sp. | reverse complement strand
GAAGAAGGTGGCCGAGGAGGCCCACGAGGTGAACGAGGCCCACCAGGCGCTTCTCGCCGGCCAGGACTCGAAGGACCACCTGGCCCACGAGGCGGCCGACCTCATCTACCACCTGTTCGTGGTGCTGGCCTCGGCCGATGTGACTCCCAGCGAGGTGTACGCGGTGTTGCAGAGCAGGCACGGGAAGCCTCCGCGCCCGCCGCCCGGCCCCGGGGTGTAATCACAAGAGGTAGGGTCCGGAGAGACCCTGGGTGAGCGAGGCCCGGGGGGTCCTGCTCCGTTTCGCCGTGAATATCGATGGTTGCGCCACCGACGACTGGCACGCACTTGGCTTCCCTTCCCGGGTGATTAGGCTCGATGGACGACCCGGCTCGTCGGGTCGAGGAGGATGGACATGCCCCGGTCGAATCTTCGCTTTGGTTCCTCTGTCGTGGTCGCCGCGGTCACGGCGGCGCTGACCGCCGGATGCGGCAGCAGCAGCAGTCCGCAGCCCACCGCGGAGCCGCTCGGCAAGACCGCTGCCCAGCGCCCGAAGATGCTCTACGCCGGCGCCAACCCCTGCACCACCGGGACCGAGGTGGTCCTCGGCCCGCAGACGGGCTCCCCCGCCAACCAGGTCGTGTGCGGCGCCACCGTCACCCCTCCGAGCAGCCCGGCGCTCCACGTCTACCTGGGCATCCCCTACGCAGATCCCCCGGTGGGCGCGAACCGGTGGGCCCCGACCACGCCTCCCACCTGGACGGAGATCCCCGCCACCGAGTACGGACCCAAGTGCCCGCAGGGCAAGGCGGCCGACCTCGGGATCCTCGGTACCGACGAGGGCGAGGACTGCCTCTATCTCAACGTCTGGACCCCGAAGGTCACGCCCTCCGGCGGCGGCGACCTCCCGGTGATGGTGTTCATCCACGGCGGCGCCTTCATCTCGGGGTCGGGCGGCGCGGCGGCCGGCACGATGCCCGGGCACCTCAACCTGTACGAGGGCGGCCAGTTCGTCGCCACCTCGCAGAGCCTGAAGACGCCGGTGGTCTTCGTGACGCTCAACTACCGGCTGGGCGTCCTCGGATTCCTCGCGAGCGACACGCTGGGGCTCGACGGCAACTACGGCCTCCTCGACCAGACGGCCGCGCTCGAGTGGGTGCAGCGGAACATCGCCAAGTTCGGCGGCAACCCGAACAACGTGACCATCTTCGGGGAGAGCGCCGGAGCGCAGTCGGTGGCGCTCCACCTCACCATCCAGGCGAACGGCCATCAGGCCCTCTTCAACCGGGCGGCGATGGAGAGCAACTACGCCATCAGCTACCAGACCCCGAAGGAGGCCCGGGGCAAGGCCGCCGACTTCGCCTGGCGCGCCAGCTGCGATTCGGCAGGCTCCCCCACGGCGGTGCTCTCCTGCCTGAAGAAGCTCCCGCTCGAGAACGTGATCGCCTCCCAGCTGTTCGCCTACAGCGCCAGCGACACGCTCTGCAACGGTCTGCAGACCTTCATCCCGTGGCAGCCGGTGATCGACGGCACGTTCGTCCAGCACGATCCGATCCAGGGGCCGATCCAGAAGTCGGTCCTCCTCGGCTCCAACCTGACCGAGAGCATCCCCTTCGTCGTCTCCTGGTTCCCCACGGATGGAACCGACGGGGCCCTCCTCTACCCGGCGCTCCTCGGCTTCCTCTTCGGTGAGGTGAATGCGATCGAGATCCACACCCTGTACGAGGTGGCCCATTCCAGGATGAGCCCGCTCCAGAAGATGGAGCAGGTGGTCACCGACTACCTGTGGACCTGCTTCAACCGGGCGATGGCCGGCGTGGTCGCCGCCTCGGGCAAGCCGGTCTACCGCTACCACTACGTGCACCACGGCTCCTTCTCGGTCTGGACCAACCCGCTCAAGGAGACGCAGAGCAAGACCGCGCTCGCCTGCGCGGCCAGCGGCGCGGTCTGCCACGCCGACGAGCTGCCCTTCGTCTTCGGCAACCCCAGCGACATGGCGCTCGTCCGGCAGACCTTCTCCACCGAGGAGCAGGGCTTCACGACCGCGCTGCAGTCCTACTGGATCAACTTCTCCGTCGGCGGGAACCCCAACGGCGCGAGCCTCCCCACCTGGCCCAAGGACGACCTGGCCGTTCCCCTGCTCACCCGGCAGTTCCAGGAACTGCAGGCGCCCGTCTCGGCGATCCAGTCGCGCCTCGACGCCACCCTCGACGCCCAGGCCTTCTGCTCCCTGCTCTGGGACGGGATCGGCTACGAGGTGAAGAGCGCGTACTACGGCAAGCCGGTCTGCGCGCCCAAGTAGGGCGGCCGGAGTCCCTACCGCACCGTCCGCCGCCTCGCGATCGCCTCGCGCAGGCTGGCGGGCAGGAGCGGCTGCAGCCGCGCGGAGAGGCGCGCCTCGTTCCGGCTCCACCAGAGGCCGAACCCCACCACCCCGAGCCCGATGAGGGTGAGGGCGAGCGGGAAGAGCCAGGAGTTCCGCAGGTAGCGATCCCCCAGGCTCGCGAGGCCGATGGCCACGCCGACCGCTCCGAAGACCGTGAAGGCCCTGCGGACGAGCACCGCGCCCAGGACGACGAGAAGGGCGTTCCCCGTCAGGTAGACGAGGGTTCCGGGGAGCGACTTCGCGTCCATGAGCGTGATGCCGCCCCAGGCGGCCGCCAGCCCCGCGAGGTAGATCCAGAAGGCGAAGTCGCGGCGGGGACGGAGGCGCAGGTCCACGCCGAAGGCGGCGGCCAGAAGGAGGAGCCCCTCGACCGCCGAGCAGCGCTGCCGGAAGAGCTGGCCCGCGGGTGAAGCCGAGTCCATGTCGGGACGGAAGAGCTCGACCGTGATGTCCATGCTCGCGAGCCAGAGCGCGGCGGCGACCGGCAGCACCAGGATCGGCGACCGGAAGCGGGCCAGGGCGGCGATCGCCGCGAGGAGCGCCGCCACCTCCAGTACGATCGGGCGCTCGCCCACCGGTATGCCGAGCACCTTCTCGAATCCCCAGACGGCCACCGGCACGAGCACCACCGCCAGTGTGGCGAGGAGCGACATGGGAAGCTCCAGGCCCCGGGCCTCGAGTCGCGCCGCCAGGAGCACGGCCACCAGCAGGTAGGCGGTCGAGATGCCGATCACGCCCCACCCGGCGAACCGCTGCCAGCCGAGTTCCAGGAAGAACCCCATCGCCCCGACCGCGAGCGCGCCGCCCAGGTAGTAGAGGGCGTTCGTGAAGGTGAACCGTGCGACCAGCTCCGCGGCCGACCGGTTGCCGGACGGGGGGCCTCCCCGCGAGGACGCGAAGGTCCAGAGCCGCTCCGCCTGATCGGCGGTGACGATGCCCTGCGCGGTCGCCTCGGCGAGGACTTCGCGGTCGATCGTCTGCACGGATGGCTCCCTTCCCTCTCCGGAACGGCCCATCATGCCACCGGCCCGGGCCGAAAGTACCTTGACACTCAGGGGTTTTACCCCTAAACGAGCGCATTCAGCCATCGTCCGAGCCGGGTGGGTCGCCGCCCGGCTCCGTGTCTTTTCGAGACCCTATTTCGGATGTATCGCGCGAGGTGCGCATGACGGGAGTGCGAGTCAAGGAGGGCGAGTCCTTCGAGAACGCCATGAAGCGTTTCAAGAAGGCTTGCGAGAAGGCGGGAATCCTCTCCGAGGTCCGCAAGCGCGAGCACTACGAGAAGCCCAGCGTGAAGAAGAAGAAGAAGGCGCTGGCCGCCAAGAAGCGGGCGATGAAGAAGGCCCGCAAGACCTGGTAGCGCGCGCGTCCGGGAGAACGACCATGGCGCTCCGCGAGAGGCTCGACGAGGACCTGAAGTCCGCCATGCGGGCCAAGGACTCCCTGCGCATGAACACCGTGCGCGGCATCAAGAGCGCCGTCAAGTACCGCGAGATCGAGCTCATGAAGCCGCTCGACGACGCGGGGATCCTGGCGGTCGTGGCCACCGAGATCAAGCGGCGGCGCGACTCGGTGGAGCAGTACCGGGCCGGCAACCGGCCGGACCTGGCGGAGAAGGAGGAGGCCGAGACCTTGATCCTCCAGGAGTTCCTCCCCCAGCAGCTCACCCAGGCCGAGGTCGAGGCCAAGGTCGCGGACGCCATCGTCCGGGTCGGAGCCCAGGGCCCGAAGGACATGGGCGCGGTGATGAAGGCGCTGCTCCCCGAGGTGCAGGGGCGCGCCGACGGCAAGGTGGTGAGCGAGCTCGTCAAGCAACGCCTCGCGGGGCGATAGAGCCTCAGGCGGAGCGCGACCTGCGCGGATGATCCCGGATTCCATCATCGAGGAGATCCGGAACCGGACGGACGTGGTGGCGATCATCGGTCGCCACGTGGACCTCCAGAAGTCGGGAAGGACCTGGAAGGGCTGCTGCCCCTTCCACGGGGAGAAGACGCCGAGCTTTCACGTCTACCCGGAGGACAGGCACTTCAAGTGCTACGGCTGCGGCGAGTACGGTGACGTCTTCAAGTTCCTGCAGAAGCTCGAGGGAAAGGAGTTCCCGGAGGTGGTGAGGGCCCTGGCCGCCGACGCCGGCGTGGAGATCCCGGAGGAGGCCGTCGAGGACTCCGCCGAGGCCCGTCGCCGCCGCAAGGAGCGCGCCGAGGCGCTCGCCACGTGCGACGCCGCGGCCCGCTACTGGCAGGCGCGGCTCTGGAGCCCCCACGGCGAGACCGGCCGGGCCTACCTCGCGTCCCGCGGCATCTCCGAGGAGGAGTCGCGCCGCTTTCGCCTGGGGATCGCCGCGCCGGAGTGGAACGACCTGCCCCCGCGGCTCGCCGCCAAGGAGATCTCGCTCCCGGCCATCGACCGGGCCGGGCTGCGGGTCCCGAGCGACCGCGGCGGCTACGATCGCTTCCGGGGCCGGCTCATGTTCCCCATCGCCGCCATCGACGGCCAGGTGATCGGCTTCGGCGCCCGGGCCATGGGGGACGAGAAGGGGGCCAAGTACATCAACACGCCGGAGACGGTGCTCTACAAGAAGAGCCGCGTCCTCTACGGCCTGGACCTCGCCCGGGAGTCCATCCGCAAGACCCGCTCGGCCGTGCTCGTCGAGGGCTACTTCGACGTGATCGGGCTGCACCAGGCCGGCGTGAAGAACGCGGTCGCCGTCTGCGGCACCGCGCTCACGCCCGAGCACCTGGAACTGCTCGAGCGCTGCGACTGTCGCGAGGTGGTGATCCTCTTCGACGGGGACGTGGCCGGTCTCGCCGCGCCGGCCAAGGCCGCCCAGGTGCTCCTCCCCTCGGGCGTCTCCGGCAAGGTCGCGGTCCTGCCCTCCGACGCGGGGAAGGTGGACCCGGACGACTTCGCCCGCGCCCACGGCAAGGAGGGGGTGGACGCGCTGCTCGCGGCCGCCGTCCCGCTCACCGACTTCCTCATCGCCCGGGCGGTGGAGCGCCACTGCAAGGGCGGCGCGTCCGACGCCCCGGTGGAGGCCAAGCTGGCCGCCGTCGGGGAGCTGGCTCCGCTCGTTCGCCTCGCGCCGGAGGGGCTCGCCCGCACCACCTTCGAGGAGCGGATCGCCCGGCGGATCGAGCTCGACCTGCAGGCGCTTCGGGAGGAGATCCAGGGTCGCCCCCGTGCCCCGGCCGAGGTGGCCGCCCCCCCGGACCGTCGTCCGCGCCCGGCCCCCCAGGGAGCACGCGCGTCCGTGCTCCTGCCCGGCCCCGCCATCGACGCCCTCGGGATCCTGGCCGGCCACCCCGAACTGGGCGCGGTCGCCACCGAGGAGGACCTGGCTCGCCTCTTCCCGGAGGGGCCGCTCGCCGACCTCGTCCGGCGCCTCTGCCACGACCCCATGCCGCTCGACGAGATCCTGGCCCAGCTGGGTCCGGCGGCCGACGCCAGCGCCGTCCAGCGGGTCCGGACGCTGGCTGGCCCGGGCGCCCCCCGCCCGGACGTCGCCGAGCGGGAACTCCGCCGCGCCGTGGTGGAAGCCAAGCTCGACGCCCTCCGCAAGGAGCAGTCCCGGCTCCTGGCGCAGGTGGCCCGGGGGGGCTCCCCCCCGGCCGAAGACCTGACCCGGGACCAGTTGACCCTCCAGAGACGCCGCCAGGACCTCGAACGACGCCGCGAGGAGTTACGCCGGCCATGAGAAGAAACGGCGAGATGGGACCGACCCGTTGCGTTAAGGATCCCCTCCCGCCGGGAAGCCCGAGGAGCCCCCCGAGATGACGAAGAAGCAGAGCCCGAAGAAGCAGCCGAGCAAGACCGTTCGCCCCGCAGCCAAGGTCGCGCCTCCCGCGAGGAAGGCGGCGCCCCCGGCGAAGCCCCCCGCTAGGCCCCCCGCGAAGGGGAAGGCACCCGCGAAGGCGAACGGGAAGCCGCCGGTCAAGGCGCCGACCCCGAAGGCGCCACCGCCGAAGGCCGGGAAGCCGGTGCAGGTACCGGTTCCGGTGAAGGCGGCCGCGAAGGCGCCTGGTCGCAAGCTCACGCGCGAGGAGAAGGCCAGGCAGCGCGGCCTCACCGACGAGGAGCGCGAGGCAGCCGAGGGCGAGGAGGAGACCGAGACCGTCGAGGCCGAGGAGGAGACCGAGACCGCCGAGGCGGACGACGAGGAGAGCGGGGACGACCTCGACGTCGGCGCGCGCAGCGAGGTCCAGGGGCTCATCGCCCGCGGTCGCGAGAAGGGCTTCCTCACCTACGAGGAAGTCAACGACGCGCTGCCCAGCGACATCGTCTCCTCCGACCAGATCGACGACGTGATGTCGATGTTCGGCGAGCACGACATCGAGGTGGTGGACGACTCCAAGAAGATGAAGCTCCCGGACAAGCCGCCCGAGCCCGAGGCCAAGACGGCGACCGAGGACGAGAAGGAGGAGGAGGAGGACCCCGGCTACGGCAAGTCCAACGACCCGGTGCGGATGTACCTCCGCAAGATGGGGTCGGTCTCGCTCCTCACGCGCGAGGGCGAGGTGGAGATCGCCAAGCGCATCGAGGAGGGGGAGAAGGCCGTCCTCGCCTCGGTGCTCGCCTCGCAGCTCGCCATCCGGGAGATCGAGGAACTGGGCGAGAAGCTGGAGAAGGGGAAGATCCGGGTCCGCGAGATCATCAAGGACGCCGGCGAAGAGCAGCCGGCCGAGGGTGCCGCCGAGGTCGAGGCCGAGGTCGAGGTCGAGGAGGAGGCCGAGGTCGAGGAGGGCGCCGAGGCCGCCGAGGCCGGTGTCGAGGGTGAGGCCGCCGCGCCCGCGCTTCCCAAGGACGAGGAGCGCAAGGTCCAGCTGGTGCTGAAGCACATCCGGCGCATCGCCCAGCTCACCCGGGACGCGGAGCGCCAGAAGGAGGCCCTGACCCACAAGAAGCTCTCCGAGCCGAAGAAGCGGGAGCTCCGGGACGAGATCAAGACGATCGACGCACAGCGGGTCGAGGCGCTGGGGGAGATCGGTCTCAACAAGAAGACCATCGACCGCGTGGTGTCCCGGCTGAAGGGGCTCATCAAGCGGATGGAGGAGGCCGAGCAGGAGCACCTCGACATCCAGAAGCGGCACCGGATGACGCTGCGCGAGGTCAAGGCGCTGATCTCGGAGGCCCGAACCGACGACGCCGCGCGACGCAAGGCGACGCGGAGGCTCGGCGTGCCGGCCGACGGCCTGGACGAGATCGACCGGGCCATCAAGACGGCCCAGCGAAAGATCGACAAGGTGAAGGAGGAGGCCGACCCGTCCATCGAGGACCTGCGCCGCAGCTACCGGGCGCTCACCGACGGGGAACGGGCCGCCGAGCGGGCCAAGACCGAGCTCGTCGAGGCCAACCTCCGCCTGGTCGTCTCCATCGCCAAGAAGTACACCAACCGCGGCCTGCAGTTCCTCGACCTGATCCAGGAGGGGAACATCGGGCTCATGAAGGCCGTGGACAAGTTCGAGTACAAGCGCGGCTACAAGTTCTCGACCTACGCCACCTGGTGGATCCGGCAGGCCATCACCCGCGCCATCGCCGACCAGGCCCGCACCATCCGCATCCCGGTGCACATGATCGAGACCATCAACAAGCTCATCCGGACCTCGCGCTACCTGGTCCAGGAGCTGGGTCGCGAGCCCACCCCGGAGGAGATCGCCGAGAAGATGGAGCTCCCGCTCGACAAGGTCCGCAAGGTCCTCAAGATCGCCAAGGAGCCCATCTCGCTCGAGACTCCCATCGGCGAGGAGGAGGACAGCCACCTCGGAGACTTCATCGAGGACAAGGCCATCGTCTCCCCGTCCGACGCGGTCATCAACATGAACCTGGCCGAGCAGACGCGGAAGGTCCTGGCCACGCTGACGCCGCGCGAGGAGAAGGTGCTGCGCATGCGCTTCGGGATCGGCGAGAAGTCCGACCACACGCTCGAGGAGGTGGGGCAGGACTTCGAGGTGACCCGCGAGCGCATCCGGCAGATCGAGGCAAAGGCGCTCCGGAAGCTTCGCCATCCGAGCCGTTCCAAGCGGCTCAAGAGCTTCGTGGAGAACTAATGAACCCGCCCGGGGCCTATAGCTCAATGGCAGAGCGGCCGGCTCATAACCGGTTCGATCCAGGTTCGAGTCCTGGTGGGCCCACCACCCAAGGAGACGTCCTTGTCGCTGCGTGAGAAGCTGAAGGCGCTGGAGGAGTTGCAGCAGGTCGACATCGAGCAGACCTCGGTCCGGGCCGAGGCCGAGGCGGTCCCCCGCCGGCGCGCCGAGATCGAGGTCGGGGTGGGCGTGGCCCGCAAGGCCTGCCAGGCCGAGGAGGACAAGCTGGCCTCCGTGGAACGGGAGCGGCGAAGCCAGGAGCAGACCATCGCCACCGAGCGGGACAAGGTGAAGAAGTGGGAGGGGCGGCTCGCCGAGATCCGGACCCCCCGCGAGTACGCCGCGCTCTCCCGCGAGATCGACATCGCCAAGAAGACCAACGAGTCGGTGGGAGAGCAGACGAAGCTGCTCCTCGCCCAGGCGGCGGAGATCACCCTGGCCATCGACGTGCTCCAGGAGAAGCTCGACGAGAGGGAGGCCGGGGCCCAGGAGGAGCTGGAGGGGCTGACCCGGCGCGCGTCCGAGTTCGCCGCCCGCATCGTGGCGCTGGAGGCGCGGCGGGCCGCGCTGGCCCAGAAGGTCGAGCCGGTGCTGCTCAAGCGCTACGAGAACATCCGGCAGCGGCGCGGCGGCATCGCCGTGACCCAGGTCGTCGGGGGCACGTGCAAGGGCTGCAACCGGCAGATCCCCCCGCAGATGGCCATCACCCTGGTCCGGGCGAACTCCATCGAGAACTGCCCCAACTGCAACCGGATCATCTACGTCCCGGAGGCGGTGAGCCCGGCTACCCCGCCGGTCGCCTGAGCCAAATCGTGGCGAAGCCCGTCCTGGCCGAACTCCTGAGGTTCATCGCCGCCAACGAGGACCTTCCGCGCACGCTGGCCCGCTACAAGGGCTGGGACCGCGACGTCCTCGGCAAGCTCGTCAACGCCGCCGCCGACCGCATCGAGCAGGCGGAGGAGGGCGCGTCCACCGCCACGGCGGCCGCGGTGCAGAAGGGCCTCAAGGTCCGCAAGGTCACCGAGGTGGAGCGCGCCGCGCGCGAGTCGGCCGAGGAGCTCGACGCGGCCATGAACGAGTCGAAGTCGGACCGCGACCGGAAGAAGAAGGAGCGCGCCGCCGTCGCGGCCGCCGAGCGGGAGGCCGAGCGAGTCGTCGAGGCGCGCCCCCCGCGCACCCGCCTCTTCACCGATGGTGCAGCGCGCGGCAATCCCGGTCCCGCCGGAGCCGGCGCCGTGATCATCAGCCCGGAGGGGCACGTGGTCGCCAAGCTCGGCAAGTACCTGGGCGAGACCACCAACAACGTGGCCGAGTACACCGGCCTCATCCTGGGGCTGAAGCGGGCCAAGGCCATGGGGCTGCGCGAGCTCGAGGTGCTGGCCGACAGCGAGCTGATGGTGAAGCAGCTCTCCGGCGAGTACGCCGTGAAGGCAGACCATCTCGCCCCGCTTCACCAGGAGGCGAAGGCGCTCCTGGCCGCATTCGACCAGATCGAGGTCCGGCACATCCCGCGCGAGGAGAACACCGCGGCGGACGAGATGTCGAACCGGGCGATCGATCTCCGGCTGTAGCCCGGGAATCCACGGTGACGACGCCCACCCGCTCGAGCCGCTGACGGTCGCCTTCTGGCGGGACCTCGCCTCGGCGGCGCTGCTGCTCGCCTTCCTGGGGATCGCCCGGCGCGGCGCCCTCCGCATCCCGCGGCGCGACGCGGTGCTCGTCCTCCTCCTCGGGGCCGCGCTCGCCGGGATGAACGCCGCCTCGACCTTCTCGATCGCCTGGAACGGGGCGGCGCTCTCGACGGTGCTCTTCTACGCATCGCCGGCCCTCACGGCCGCGGCGGCCTGGCCGCTCTTCGGCGAGCGGCCGGGTCCGGGAGCCCTCGTCGCCATCGCCGGGAGCGTCGCGGGCGAGGCCGGCGGCGCGCCCCAGGGCCTCGATCCCGGGCGGGGTGAGCTTGCAGGAGATCTCGGTGTGGATGCGTTCGCCGACCCGGACCCGCTGCGCACGGGTGGAGACGAGCCAGCTCTCCATGGCGGGGCGGCGCGGGTCCCAGGTGGCCGCGTGGCGGAAGGAGCCGGGATCGAAGTCGGCCCCCAGGTCGCGGTTGGCGCGGAGGAGCAGGTTCCGGTTGAAGTCGCGGGTGACGCCGGCCGGGTCGTCGTATGCGGCTCGCAGGAGCGGGAGGGCGTCGTCCCAGCCGGCGAGCACCGGCGCGGTTCGGATGCCGGGGACCGCCCGCCGCGCCCCGGCGATTGCGCGGTCGAGGGGCGACGGGCTCACGTCCACGGGGGCGTAGGTCACCCGGCGTGAAAGGGCGGAGAGCGGGGCGAGGAGGTGGCGGGTCTTGTGCCCGTCGCCCGAGCCGAGGTCCACGACCGTGCAGGCGCGCCCCCGGAACCGCGCCGCGATCTCGGCGCCGTGGCGCCGCAGGATCTCCCGCTCGGCGGCGGTGAGGTAGTAGGCCGGGAGCCGCGTGATGCGTCAAAAGAGGCGGCTGCCCCTCTCGTCGTAGAGCCACCGGGAGGGGATGCTTCGCGGCCGGCGGCGCAACCCGGCGAGGACGTCTGCGAGGAAGGAAGAGGTGGCGGGTTCGTCCATGGGCCCGGGGCGGTGCCGGGTCCCGATCCTCGACCCGCGGCGCCGGACGGTCAAGGTCGACGGCCACGTCGCACGCAGGGCCGCGCGTCGCAGCCGGGGGTGATGCTGGTCTTCTTCCACGGGAACGACGCGGTGCCGCGGGACGACGTGATGGCCCGGCAGCGCGCGCCCGAGCAGTTCGACGCCTCGGGCCTGAACGCCAGCGAGCCTTCCACGCGAAGCGGAAGCCTGTCCCTTGTTCTCACGGGTGCTTGGTGGCCTGGCTTGTGCAGTCACGGTGCCAATATGGAACCACTCATGGCCACCGTGACCCTGAAGGATCTCCCCGCCGACCTCCACCGAAGGCTGAAGGCTCGTGCCGAGAGGAACGGTCGCAGTCTCAACCGCGAGATGATCGAGAGCCTGGAGGCGTCGTTCCAGGCGGAGCGACTGGACGTCGATGCGCTCCTCGACAAGGCGCGCCGCGTCCGCGCCAGCATCGGGGCGACGACGGACGCCCGGATCACGAGGCGGGAGATCGACCGCCTGAAGCGGGAGGGCCGTCCTTGATCGTCGTCGACACGAACCTGCTCGCCTGCCTGCTCCTGCGGTCCGAGTTCCGGAACGTGCTGGTCGGATGGGTCCGGCGGGGAGCGCTCACCCTCGACAAGGCCGTGTTCACGGCGATGGAGGCCGAAGGGTTCATCCGGGGGCGCGAATACGCCGTGCCGTCGGCCGACGTGCTCGAACTCGCCGCGCGTTCCCGTTGCACCGCATACGATTGCGAGTTCGTCGCACTGGCGCACCCGTTCGGCGTCCCCCTCGTCACGAGCGACCGGCAGGTCCTGGCCGCGTTCCCGGAGACCGCCGTGTCGCCGGAAGCCTTCGTCTCCCACTGACGGGGCAGCCGGCAGCCATACGCCGGTTTGCCGCGCCCCTCGGGCCGCGCTAGATTCCCCTGGCCGGAGCCGTCCGGACGAACGCGTCGGAACTCGTGTCCGCCGAGGAAAGTCCGGGCACCACAGGGCAGGGTGCCGGTCAACGACCGGCCGGGGTGACCCGCGGGAAAGTGCAACAGAGAGCAAACCGCCGAACGGCGCCGAAAGGCGCGCGTGGCAAGGGTGAAACGGTGCGGTAAGAGCGCACCGCGCCCTGGGTAACCAGGGTGGCACGGCAAACCCCACCCGGTGCAAGAGCAAATAGGGAGGCGTCCTCGTCGCAAGACGGGGTGTCGGGCGGCCCGCCCCAGCCTCCGGGTACGGCTCGCTGGAGACGTGCGGCAACGCACGTCCGAGAGGAATGTTCGTCGCCGGGGGTCTTCCCCCGGAACAGGACCCGGCTTACAGGACGGCTCCGGCATTTGTATAGTAAAATCAGGATGTTACGCGTCGCGCTTTTCGCTTCTGACTAAACTTCTGACTTATCTCGGTGACCGTGGCCCCGGCGGGGCTCAGGTCGACGGGGAGCGCCGCGCGGGCCTTCTCACCAAAAAGGTCAGGCCGAAGATGGGCGTAAACCTCCGTTTGTACGATGGAATAATGCCCTAGGATCTTCGACAGGACCTCGATGGTGTTGCCCTGGAGCACCCAGTGGCTCGCGAAGGTGTGCCGGGTGCACCAGTACCAGACCTTCTCCGGTTTCTCGCCCTTGGCGGGAGGGCTACAATGCGCGCGCAACGTCGACGGAGCCATCG
Source organism: uncultured Anaeromyxobacter sp. (assembly GCA_903855945.1). Lineage (GTDB taxonomy): Bacteria > Myxococcota > Myxococcia > Myxococcales > Anaeromyxobacteraceae > CAIOAK01. Next base: position 316 of record CAIOAK010000115.1, on the reverse strand, counting down.
ACGGCTTGAGGAACTGACCCGCGCGGCCACTGCCCCGATGGAGTCCCCATCTCCGTCCGGATTGACGAATAGCTATGATATAGCTATGATTCGTTCGGTGAAGCTGACCGCCGACCCAGACGTCGCCGCCTGGCTGGGAAAGCGTCCCGCGATGGAGTGGGACGCCGGCAACAGCTCGAAGAGCGAGGCGAAGCATGGGTTCAGCATCGCGGACGTTGACTCACTGCTCGACGCGCCCGTGCTGTTCGCCGGGCGCATCGTCGAGCCGGCACACGAGGAGCCACGTTTCCTGCTCCTCGGAGTGACGAAGGATGGT
>CAIOAK010000114.1 GCA_903855945.1 uncultured Anaeromyxobacter sp. | reverse complement strand
GTCATCCGGGGCGAGGTCCGCAACGTCACCGACTTCGGCATCTTCGTCGGCGTCGAGGAGGGCATCGACGGCCTCGTGCACGTCTCGGACATCTCCTGGACCGAGCGCATCAAGCACCCGGGCGAGAAGTTCAAGAAGGGCGACGTCGTCGAGGCGGCGGTGCTCAACATCGACGTCGAGAACGAGCGCTTCAGCCTGGGCATCAAGCAGAACCAGGCCGATCCCTGGACCACGCTGGCCGAGCGGCACCCGGTGGGCTCGCGCCTCAAGGGGCGCGTCACCAAGGTGACCGACTTCGGCGCCTTCGTGGAGCTCGAGCCGGGCATCGAGGGTCTGGTGCACGTCTCCGAGATGCGCGACGAGCGGGTGGAGAACCCGCACGACGTCCTGAAGGAGGGCGAGGAGGTCGAGGTCAAGGTCATCGACATCGACTCCCACGAGCGCAAGGTGGCCCTGTCCATCAAGGCGCTCTCCCGCGACGGCGGCGAGGACGAGTACCGCGAGTACCTGCGCAAGCAGGGCGACGGCCGCGCCCGCCTCGGCGACCTGATGGAGAAGTTCAACCGCCGCAAGGGCTAGTCCCGGCGCGCGAAGTTTTCTCGGCGGGCGGCTCGCGAAGGCGGGCCGCCCGTTTCCTTCCGGGCTTCGCGGGGACGACGGCTCCTGTTGCGGCCCCCGCGCCGGCGTGGTCTTCTTCGGCGGACATGAGCGAGAACGAGACCCCGGAGCCGCTGCCCACCACCCCCGCGCCACAGCCTGCGGCCGCCCCTCCGCCCGCGCCGTGGACGCAGCCGCAGTGGGCTCCTCCGCCTCCTGCCTGGGGGCAGGCGCCTCCCGGCTGGGGCCAGCCGCCCGTGATGCCTCCGCAGCCGCCGCCCCGCAGGGACCGGGCCGCGCTCGCGGTCGTGCTCTTCGTGTTCGGCGGGCTCTTCCTCGTCTTCTTCGCCTTCCTCTGGCTGGCCTACGGTGCGGTGAAGGGGGAGAGTCCGCGGCTCGCCTCCGGCCCGCGGATCGGGGTCGTCGACGTCAAGGGTCCCATCGGGATGGGGCGCGGTTCGGTGGAGGCCGAGCCGGTGCTGAAGCTCCTGAAGCGCTACTCGGACGACACCGACATGAAGGCGGTGGTGGTGCGCATCGATTCCCCCGGTGGGGCGGTGGGCACGAGCCAGGAGATCCTGGACGGACTCCGACGGCTCGCCGAGGACAAGGTGGTGGTCTGCGCCATGGGCAACACCGCCGCCTCCGGCGGGCTCCTCATCGCCATGGGCTGCGACCGGATCGTGGCCGAGCCGGGGACGATCACCGGGTCGATCGGGGTCATCTCCGTCTTCCCCAACGTGCGCGGGCTCTTGCACAAGATCGACGTGGACGTGAACACCGTCACCGCCGGGAAGCTCAAGGACGCCGGCAGCCCCTTCCGCGACTTCAGCGCCTCCGACCGCGCCTACTGGCAGGACCTGGCCGACCGCATTCACCGACAGTTCATCCGGGCGGTGGCCGAGGGGCGCGATCTCCCGGTGGAGCAGGTGGAGAGGTTCGCCGACGGCCGGGTGGTGACCGGGGAGCAGGCGATGGAGCTGGGGCTCGTGGACGAGATGGGTGGGTTCCAGGACGCGGTCGATCTGGCGAAGGAGCTGGCCGAGATCCGCGGCGAGCCTCGGCTCGTCTACCCGCCCGACGAGCGAGCCCGCTTCCTGGAGGAGCTCCTCGGCGGCGTGGCCCAGAAGGTGGCCCAGACGGTGGCCGAGAGCGTGCGCACCGAGATGCAGCGCACCGCCGCAGGGGCCGAGGGTCCGGGCGTCTACTTCCTGGCCCGCTAGGAGCCGACCGTGGAGAAGCCGCTCTGGGCCCCGTGGCGGATGGAGTTCATCCAGGCCGAGAAGCCCGCCGGTTGCATCTTCTGCGTGTTTCCCGCCGAGACCGGCGAGGAGGCCGACCGGAGGAATCTCATCGTCCGCCGGAGCCCCCGATCGTTCACGATCCTGAACCGCTACCCGTACAACAACGGGCACGTCATGGTGGTCCCGCGTGCGCACGTCTCCCGCCTCGAGGACCTCGACGGCGAGGAGTTCTCCGACCTCCAGGAGGAGCTGCGTCGGGTGACGGTCGCGGTACGCGCCGCCTACCGGCCGGAGGGCATGAACGTGGGCATGAACCTCGGAAAGGTGGCCGGGGCGGGGATCGAGGCGCACCTGCACTGGCACGTGGTCCCTCGCTGGGGCGGGGACACCAACTTCATGCCGGTGCTGGCCGACACCAAGGTGATGATCGAGCACCTCGACCAGACCTGGGTGCGGCTCCGGGAGGCGCTCGGCGCCTGAGCGGGCGCGAGCTCGCGAATGCACTGGCTCGTCATCGCCGTCGGGCTGGCCGTGGTGGCGGCGGTGCTCGGGTACAGGCTCCACCGGCGCCGGGAGCAGGCCCGCGCCTATCTCAAGGGCGTGCGGTCGATGATCTCCGACGACCCGGATGCGGCCATCGAGGCCCTCTCCGACGCGGCCCGCCTCTCGAGCCCCGAGGCCATCGAGACCTACCTGGCGCTCGGCGACCTGTTCAAGCGGGAGGGGGACGTCCACCGGGCCATCCGGTTGCACCGCAACATGCTCCACCGTCCCGGTCTTCCGGCCGGGCGACGCGCGGAGGTGGAGCGGGAGCTGGCCGACGACCACCGGCGGGCCGGCATGCTCGACGAGGCCGCCGCGGACTACCGACGGCTGCTCGACGCCGGGGATGCGGCCGCGGCCTCCGGGCTCCGGGACGTGCTCGTGGACCAGGGTCGCTTCGTCGACGCGCTCGAGATCCAGCGGGAGAACCTGCCGCCGGAGCCGCGAGTGCTCGCTCACCTGCTCGCGGCCCTGAGCCGCGAGAGGCGCGGGCAGGCAGACGGGGCGACGGCGGTCGCGCTCGCCGAGGAGGCGGTCCAGGTCGATCCCGACGGGCCCGACGGGGCGATGGCGCTCTCCGAGGCCCTCTCCGCCTCGGGCGACCTCCCGGGTGGCGCGACCGCCCTCGCGCGGGCGCTCGCGGTGGGGCCCCGGGAGGCCTTGCTCGCCTGGCCCGCGCTGGCGGCTCTTCCGGACGCGTTCGCCCTCGCCACGCTCGACGGAGCGCTGGCCGGGCGGAGCGGGGACGCCAGGCTGCTCGTCCTGCGCGGGCGTCGGCTCGCAGCGGCCGGGCGGCGCGCCGAGGGGCTCGCGGCGCTCCGGGAGGCGCTCGCCGCCGATCCCGACGGGGAGGTGACCCTGGCGTTGCGGGAGCTCCTCCGCGAGGCGGCGCCCCCGGTCCCGGGGGAACTGGTGAGCCGCCATGAGCTCATGGTCGCGTCGCTGGGGCGGGGCGAGTCGCTCCTCCGCTGCCGCCGCTGTGGCGGCGGAGCCGCCGTCCGCGCGTGGCGTTGCCCGCGCTGCGGCACGTTCGACGCCTACGAAGGGTAGGTCCCCGGGCGCTTGCCCCACGCGGCGGGCGCGGGTATGACCGTGGCCCCATGCGAGAGCTCGTCGTCGACATCGTCCGCAAGGCGCTCTCCCAGGGTGCGTCGGAAGGGCGCTGGCCCGTCCTGGAGTCGTCCTTCACGGTCGAGCCCCCCCGGGATCCTCGCCACGGCGACTACGCGGTCAACGCGGCGATGGTCCTCGCGAAGCCGGCGGGCCGGCCACCGCGGGAGCTCGCCCAGGGGCTCGTCGAGGCCATCCGGGAGGTCGACGGCGGCCGATCCATCGCGACGCTCGAGATCGCGGGTCCGGGCTTCGTCAACCTGAAGCTCCGCCCGGAGGTCTGGCTCGCCGAGCTCGCCGAGGTGGCGCGGCAGGGCGATCGTTTCGGCCGCAGCGAGGTGGGGAAGGGGAAGCGGGTGAACGTCGAGTTCGTCTCGGCCAACCCCACCGGCCCCATGCACGTCGGGCACGGGCGCAACGCGGTCACCGGCGACGCGGTGGCCAGCCTGCTCGACTGGAGCGGCCACACGGTCACCCGCGAGTACTACGTGAACGATCACGGGGCCCAGATCCTGGTGCTGGCCCGATCGGTCCACCTCCGCTACCAGGAACTCCTCGGTCGCACGGTCACGATGCCGCCCAGGAGCTACCCGGGCGCGTACGTCACCGACGTGGCCCGGGCGCTCCTCGACGAGTTCGGGCCCCGCTTCGTCGATGCGCCGGAGGGGGAGTGGATCGATCTCTTCCGGGACCGGGCCGTGGCCCACGTGCTCGGGATGATCCGGTCCGACCTCGAAGCGGTGAACATCTCCTTCGACGTCTGGTCCTCCGAGCGGAAGCTGTACGAGTCGGGCACCGTGCAGCGCTTCCTCGACGAGTTGCAGGCGAAGGATCTCGTCTACTGGGGCAAGCTCCCGCCGCCGAAGTCGAAGAAGGGGCAGCCCGCACCCGTCGCGCCCGCGGTCAACGAGGAGGGGCTCACCGAGAGCGAGGATCTGCTCCTCTTCCGGTCCTCCCTCCACGGCGACGAGGTGGACCGACCGGTCAAGAAGGCCGACGGGACCCCCACCTACTTCTGCGCCGACATCGCCTACCACTGGGACAAGCGGCAGCGGGCCGACCAGCTCGTCGACGTTCTGGGGGCCGATCACGGAGGGTACGTGCCCCGGCTCGAGGCGGCGCTGGAGGCGCTCGGGGCGAGCCGCAAGGACCTGCACGTGGTCCTCATCCAGATGGTGAACCTCACCCGCGGCGGCGAGGCGGTGAAGATGTCGAAGCGGGCGGGGAACGTGGTCTCCCTGCAGGAGGTCGTCGACGAGGTCGGGCGCGACGCCACCCGGTTCATCTTCCTCACCCGGCGTGCCGATGCCCAGCTCGACTTCGACCTCGAGCTGGCCAAGCGGCAGACGCTCGACAACCCGGTGTTCTACGTGCAGTACGGCCACGCGCGGCTGTGCCGCATCCTCGAGAAGGCGGCCGAGGCCGGGGCACCGGAGGCCCGCTTCGACCCGGAGACCCTGTCGGTCCTCACGGCGCCGGAGGAGATGGACATCGTGAAGCGGGTGCTCGGCTTCCCCGACCTGGTGGCCGGTGCCGCCCTGGCCTGGGAGCCCCATCGACTGGCCTTCTGGCTCCAGGAGACCATCGGCGCATTCCACTCCTATTACACGCAGGGGAAGCGGACCGGCGAGCGGTTCATCTCCGCCGACCCGGTGAAGACGGCGGCGCGGCTGGCGCTCGCCCGGGCGCTCCAGCAGGCCCTCCGGAACGGCCTCGCCATCCTGGGGGTCTCGGCGCCCGAGCGGATGGAAAGTAGAGACGTCGCCGAAGACGTCTAGAATCTGTCGGCCCGAGCGGGCGGACCATGGCCGGAAACAGACCAGCACGGGAGCGCTTCGAGTTCTCCCTCGACGCAGGGCAGGTGGCCGGGGTGACCCTGGGGTCGCTCGGTGCGCTCGTGCTCGCCTTCTTCCTCGGGCACGCGCTGGGGCAACGGGTGGTGGTGACCCCCGTGCCGGCGCCGCGCGCCGCGCCCGCGGCTTCGACGGCGCCCGCCGACCCGCTCGCGGCACTCGACCACGCCCCGCGCCCGGACGGCGGGGAGTCGAACGCGGCGCTCTCCTTCCACGAGACGCTGACGAGCGCCCGCCCGCCCCCCGACCGGCTGCCTCCCGCCGCGGCATCGTCGCCGGCCGCTCCCGCTCCCGTCGCAAGCGCCGTCCCCGCTGCGGCGAGCGCCGCCGGTTCCACGGGGGCGTCCGGGACCCCCGGGCCAGCGTCGAGGGGCGCCTGGGTGGTCCAGGTGGGGTCCAACCCCGACCGGCTCGAGGCGGACCGCATCGCAGCCCGCTTCGCCTCGCGCGGCGCGCGGGTGACCGTCGCCGAGGTGCCGGGCAAGGGGCGCCGGTACCGCGTCCGGATCGGGTTCTTCGAGACCCGCGAGGCGGCCGACCGATACATGAAGGAGCTGGAGCGGAGCACGGGCGGCAAGGGGTTCTACGTGGCGCCCGCCACCTGAGCGAGGAGTCCACCGCCATGAAGAAGTTCGATACGCCGAAGCGAGTCGAGAAGCCCTGGGGGCACGAGCTGTGGTGGGCCCAGACCGACCGGTACGTGGGCAAGCTCCTCCACGTGAAGGCCGGCCAGAAGCTCTCGCTTCAGTACCACGAGCGGAAGGACGAGACGATCCACCTCTGGAGCGGCGACCTCCGGCTCGTCCTCGACGAGGGGGAGGGGCTCGTGGAGTACGTGATGCGCCCCGGCGAGAGCTACCACGTGAAGCCGTTCACCCGGCACCGCATGGTCGCGATCACCGACTGCGACATCCTGGAGGTCTCCACGCCGGAGGTGGAGGACGTGGTCCGTCTGGAGGATTCGTACGGTCGAGCCGGGACGTAGCCGCACGGCCGGGCCGGGACGCGCTATCCGCCGAGTTCCCGGCAGATGGCCTCGGCGGCCTTCAGTCCATCCACTGCCGAGGAGACGATCCCGCCGGCATGTCCGGCTCCCTCGCCGGCCGGGTAGAGCCCCCGGAGCCCGGGCGCCTGCAGATCCTCGCCGCGGGCGATCCGGCAGGGTGCGCTGGTGCGGCTCTCGATCCCGATGAGCAGGGCGTCCGGGGAGATGAAGCCGCGCATGCGCCTGTCGAAGCCCCGCATCGCGCTCCGTAACGCTGCGTGAACCTGGGGCGGATAGAGGCGGGAGAGGTCGGCGTGGGTGAGCCCCGGTCGGTAGGAGCTTCGTCCCGGAGGCTCGCCCGGTCGTCCGTCCAGCCAGGCTGCGAGCCGCTGGGCCGGAGCCCGGTAGCCGCCTCCGCCCAGCTCGAAAGCTGCGCGCTCCCACTTTCGCTGCCACTCGAGCCCCGCGAGCGGCCCCGTGAAACCCTCGGCGGCGAAGTCGTCGGGCCCCACGGCCACCACGAGCCCCGCGTTCGCGAGCGGCGAGGATCGGCCGGAGTTGGACATGCCGTTCGTGACCTGCATCCCGGGCTCCGTGGGGGTGGGGACCACCACGCCGCCCGGGCACATGCAGAAGGAGAAGACCCCGCGGGGCTTCCCGTCCACCGAGGGATTCTCGGCGAGCCGGTAGTCGGCGGCCGGGAGGCCGGACTGGCCGGCGGCCTGCCCGTACTGGATCCGATCGATGAGGGCCTGCGGGTGCTCGACGCGGAAGCCGACTGCGAAGGGCTTGGCCTCCACCGGCCATCCTCGGGCCGCGAAGCGCTCGTAGAGTTCGCGCGCGCTGTTCCCGGGAGCGAGCACCAACCGATCGCAGGGCAGGGTGCGCCCGTCGGCGAGCACGAGCCCCCGGACACGCCCCTCCGAGACCTCGACATCGATGGCCCGTGCGTTCCATTCGAAGGTGCAGCCGCCACGCTCCAGCTCCTCCCGCATCGCCGACACCGCGGCCGGCAACACGTCGGAGCCGACGTGGGGTTTCCCCTGCTCGAGGATGACCCCGGCGTTGCCGAAGCGGGCGAAGAGCTCGACCACCCGCCGGACGGCCGGATGGCGGATGCGGGTGGAGAGCTTCCCGTCGGTGTAGGCGCCGGCGCCCCCCTCTCCGAAGTTCATGTTCGACTCGGGGTCGAGGCTCCCGTCCCGCATGAGTGCCGCGACGTCTCGCCGCCGCGGCCCCACCGTCTTGCCCCGGTCCACCACGACGGACCGGACCCCGCGCTCGAGCAGCCCCCAGGCGCAGAAGAGGCCGGCCGGCCCCGCTCCCAGGATGACGGGCGGGAGCTCCGGTGCACGGACTGGCGGTGCGGGAGGAGTCGGCTCCCCGACGGGCTCCACCCCCGCCGGCGGCGAGGGCAGCTGCCCCTCCACGTCCACCTCCACGTCCATGACCCAGCGCGGTCGCCCCTTGCGCCGGGCGTCGAGCGAGCGGCGCGACACCGATAGCCTCGCGAGTTCCTCCCGCCGGAGACCGAGGTGCTCGGCAACCCGGCGAGCCAGGATGTCGGGGGGCTCGTCGAGCCAGAGGGGGATGCCGGGAACTCGATAGCGCACGGGAGGTGGCTATCTAGCCCGGCCGGTGCTCGCGTGCTGCGAAGCTGCGTTCGCGGAAGGGATGGCCCCGGAAGGGAAATTGCGTAGGTCGCTTCGCACCCAGGGGGAGCGCGGAAGGGGGGCCTTCGGGCAACATACCGATATCACTGCACGTCCCCCGGGGCCTGGAGATGGCCCGCGCATTGCTAGATGTGAGTCGGCGGTCCAGCACGAGGCCAGCCAGGGAGAGTCCAGATGCTCGCACCCATGCTCGACGCCAAGGGCACGAAGATCCTCGCGAAGTCGCTCTTCAAGGAGCTCCGCGCGAGCGGTTACAACGCCAACCAGATCCTCGGCCTTTCCACCGAGCTCATCGACCTCGTCACCCGGGACCTGCGCGCCCAGGGCGACGCCCGGCCCGCCGACGGTTCCGGCGCCGAGGTGGTGGCCTTCTAGCCGATCGACCTCGAGCCTGGCAGCACCCTGCGGCGCCGGCCTCTCCCGGCGCCGTTTCACGTTCTTTGGCCTTGATCTTCCGGGGTTTTCGTTTGACACCCCCGGGCTCCGCGAGTAGGTTTGCGACCCCAATTTCACACCCCCCGGACCCCGGGAGAGGGAGAGTCACGCCATGGCCCGCATCGCCATCAACGGTTTCGGTCGTATCGGTCGCTGCGTCCTCCGTGCCGCCATCGAGCGGGGCGAGAAGGACCTGGACGTCGTCTCCATCAACGACCTGACCGACACGAAGACGCTTGCCCACCTGCTCAAGTACGACTCGGTCCACGGCGTCTTCCCGTACGAGGTGAAGGCCACGGAGAAGGGCATCGTGGTGAACGGCAAGGAGATCCAGATCACGGCCGTGAAGAGCCCGGCCGAGCTCCCCCACGCCGCCAACAACATCGACCTCGTCCTCGAGTGCACGGGTCTGTTCACCGCCCGGGAGAAGGCCGAGGGGCACCTCAAGGCCGGCGCGAAGCGGGTTCTCATCTCGGCTCCCGCCACCAACCCCGACATCACGGTGGCCTACGGCATCAACCACCAGAAGCTCGACCTCGCGAAGCACCACATCATCTCGAACGCCTCCTGCACCACGAACTGCCTCACCCCGGTGGCGAAGGTCCTCCTCGAGAACTTCGGGATCAAGCGTGGCCTCATGACCACGATCCACAGCTACACGAACGACCAGAACCTCCTCGACCTGCCCCACAAGGATCTGCGCCGGGCTCGCGCCGCTGCGCTTTCCATGATCCCGTCCTCCACCGGCGCCGCCAAGGCCGTGGCCGAGGTGATCCCCGAGCTGAAGGGCAAGCTGAACGGCACCGCGGTGCGCGTCCCGACGCCCAACGTCTCCCTCGTCGACCTCACCGTGGAGCTCGAGAAGCCGGCCACGGTCGAGCAGATCAACGCCGCCTTCAAGGCCGCCGCCGACGGCCCGCTGAAGGGCGTGCTCCAGTACTCCGACGAGCCGACCGTCTCCATCGACTACAACGGCAATCCCCACTCCTCCATCTTCGACGCCACCAACACCGCGGTCATCGACGGGAACTTCGTCAAGGTGTTCGCCTGGTACGACAACGAGATGGGCTTCTCGAATCGCATGGTCGACGTGGCCAAGTACCTGACCAAGTAGGCAGCACGGGAGCGACCATGGCGGCCCAGATCCGGACCATCGACCAGCTCGACCTCGCGGGGAAGCGGGTCTTCATCCGCGTCGACTTCAACGTACCGCTCGACGACCAGGGACGGGTCACCGACGACGCGCGCATCCGGGCCGCCCTTCCCACCATCCGCTACGCGATGGGGAAGAGGGCCAAGGTCATCCTGGCCTCGCACCTCGGCCGCCCCAAGGGCGATGCCTCCGACAAGGACAAGTTCACGCTGGAACCGGCCGCGCAGCGCCTCTCCGAGTTGCTCGGGGAGGACGTGATCCTGGCCGACGACTGCGTGGGCGACGGCGTGAAGAAGGCGGTCGCCGATCTTCCCGAGGGGAAGGTGCTGCTCCTCGAGAACCTTCGCTTCCACAAGGGGGAGGAGGCGAACGACGAGGGCTTCTGCCGCGAGCTGGCCTCGCTCGCCGACGTCTGGGTGAACGACGCGTTCGGAACGGCCCACCGTGCCCACGCGTCCACCGCGGGCATGGCCCGCTTCGTCAAGGAGAAGGCCGGCGGCTTCCTCATCCAGAAGGAGGTCGAGTACCTGGGTCGAGTGCTCGCGAAGCCGGAGCGCCCCTTCGTCGCCATCCTGGGCGGGGCCAAGGTCTCCGACAAGATCAAGGTGCTCGACAACCTCATCTCGAAGGCCGACTCGGTCCTCATCGGCGGCGCCATGGCCTACACCTTCCTGGCCGCGAAGGGCGTCCCGGTCGGTCGCAGCCGCGTCGAGCAGGACAAGCTCGAGCTGGCCCGTCAGATCCTCGACAAGGCGAAGGCGAAGGGAGTCGACTTCGAGCTCCCGGTGGACCACGTCTGCGCCACCGAGCCCAAGGAGACGGCCGAGCGGGTGGTCGTGAACGCGCAGGCCATCCCCGACGGACTGATGGGGCTCGACATCGGCCCGACGACCCTCGATCGGTACCGGCAGCGGATCCTGGCTGCGAAGACCGTGTTCTGGAACGGCCCGATGGGGCTCTTCGAGCAGAAGCCCTGGGCCGAGGGGACGTTCGGCGTGGCGAAGGCCATGGCCGAGTCGCCCGCCATCACCGTGGTGGGCGGTGGCGACAGCGCCGCGGCGGTCGAGGAGGCCGGACTCGTGAGCAAGATGAAGCACGTCTCCACCGGCGGCGGCGCCAGCCTCGAGTTCATCGAGGGGCGCGAGCTTCCCGGCGTCAAGATCCTGGAGGGATGACCGTGGCCCGGAAGAAGTTCGTCTGCGGGAACTGGAAGATGCACAGGACCGGTGCGGAGGCGCGGGCGCTGGTGCGCGAGGTGCGCGCAGCCGCCGAGCCCTTCTGCGACCGGGTCGACGTCGCCATCGCACCGCCGTTCACGGCGCTCGGCGTGGCCGCCGAGGAGCTGGCCGGCTCCAGGGTCGGCCTGGGGGCGCAGAATCTTCACTGGGAGTCACAAGGGGCCTTCACCGGCGAGATCTCGGCTCCCATGCTCGTGGACGCGGGCTGCCGCTACGTGCTCTGCGGTCACAGCGAGCGGCGCCAGTTCTTCGGCGACACCGACGAGTGGGTCCAGCGGAAGACGCGGGCCGCTCTCGCCGCGGGGCTGCACCCCATCGTCTGCGTGGGCGAGACCCTGCCCGAGCGCGAGTCGGGGCGAACCCTCGAGGTGGTGGGGCGCCAGGTCCGTGCGGCCCTGTCCGGTCTCACGCCGCAGCAGGTGGGCTCCCTCACCGTCGCCTACGAGCCGGTCTGGGCCATCGGGACGGGCAAGACCGCGTCGTCCGCCCAGGCGCAGGAGGTCCACGCCGCCCTGCGCGCCATCCTCCGCGAACTCGCACCCTCGGCCGCCGATGCGGTTCGCATCCTCTACGGCGGTTCCGTCAAGCCCGACAACGCGGCCGAGCTCATGTCCCAGCCGGACGTGGACGGCGCACTCGTCGGCGGCGCCAGCCTCAAGGCAGCAGACTTCACCGGGATCATCCAGGGAGCCAACCGTTGAACACGTTCCTCATCATCGTCCACGTCATCGTCTCGGCCGTGCTGATCATCGTCATCCTGCTCCAGGCGGGCAAGGGCTCGGGCCTGGGCGGCGCCTTCGGTGGCAGCTCGCAGGCCGTCTTCGGGGGCCGCGGCGCGCAGACGTTCCTCGGCAAGGTCACGTCCGCATCGGCGGCGGTCTTCATGGTGACCTCGCTGTCGCTCTCCTACCTCTCGACCCGCTCCGGGTCGGTGGTGAAGGAGGCGCCCGGCCCGTCGGCGCCCGCGCCGGTGGCACCGGCGATGCCCGGCCCGGCCCAGGGTCCGGGGTCCCGGGTTCTCGAGACCGCGCCCGCTCCGGGCGGCGCGCCCGCCGCGCCCGGGCAGCCGGTTCAGGCTCCGCCGAAGTGGTGAGAGGGTAGGGAAGAGCCCGAAACGAGAAAGGGACCCCGCGAGGGGTCCCTTCCTGTTCGAGGACGATACTGGTGCCCAGGGCGAGATTCGAACTCGCACGCCTTACGGCGCCACCCCCTCAAGATGGTGTGTCTACCAGTTCCACCACCTGGGCGAGAAAGCGGGTCGGTTTCTAGCAGAGGAGGGACACGTGGGCAAGCCTTGCCTCATTCTACTCGACGGTGGTTCGTGGAACGCGCGCCGGCGTGCAGTATCCGTGGCGCTCACGGCGGCTGCGTTCGGACACCCGGTGGTGGTCGCCCTCTCCGGGGAGGCGATCCGGGCCTGGGTGTCGGGGCGGTTCGACGAGGGAGCCCCAGAGGAGGCCGTCGCCACGAGGGTGGGTTCGCTCCGGGAGATGCTCGAGGAGGGGAGGCGCGACCTCGGCGTGGAGGTGGTGGCCTGCGACACCGAGCTCCGCCTCGCCGGCCTGGACGTCGAGGCGGCCCGACCGTCGCTCGACGCCGTGCGGAGCCTGCCCGACCAGTGGCGGGCCACGGGGCAGGGGCACGTGCTGTGTTTCTAGTGTAGAACCGGGACATGGGCGATCCGCTGTCGGCCAAGAGCGTGCTCCTCGTCGGAGCGGGCGGGCTGGGTGGCCCGGTGTCGCTCCTGCTCGCCGCGGGCGGTGTCGGGCGGATCGTGCTGCTCGACGAGGACGTGGTCGAGACCTCCAACCTGAACCGCCAGCCCCTCTTCGGAGAGCCCGACCTGGAACGTCGCAAGGCGGTCGCCGCGGCGGAGCGTCTTCGAAAGCTCCACCCCGGCGTCCGGATCGAGGCCCGGGACGAGCGCTTCGCCCCCGACCTGGCCGACGAGTTGGTGCGCGGCGCCGATCTGGTCGTGGACGCCTCCGACAACTTCGCCACCCGCTTCCTCGCGAACGACGCGGCCGTGACGGCTGGGCGGCCGCTCGTGCACGGGGCGGTGCTGCGTTACACGGCCCAGTTCCTGACGGTCATGCCGGGAAAGACCGGTTGCCTGCGCTGCCTCTTCGAGGCTCCGCCCGCCGAGGGCTCCGTTCCCACCTGCGCCCAGGCGGGAGTGCTCGGCGCGCTGGCGGGCTTCGCCGGGGCGCTCATGGGGGCCGAGGCGCTGCGCCTCCTCGGCGGGGATCGCGGGGCGTACGCGGGGAGGCTCGTCACCTTCGACGCCCGGACCGGGAAGTCGCGCCTGGTGACGCTGCGGATCCGGCCCGGATGCCCGATCTGCAGCGGGGCCGCGGGCGCGACGCGGGAGGCTCCGTGATCCCCGCGGTCCACCTCGACCTCCGCGCCCACGCCTGCCCGATCACCTGGGTGAAGGCCCGGATCGCGCTCTCCCGGCTCGCCCCGGGCGAGGTGCTGGAGTTGCTCCTGCGGGACGGCGAGGCGCGGGAGAACATTCCGCGAAGCGCGGAGGAGGAGGGTCACGAGGTGCTGCGGCTCGCGCCGGCCCCGGAGGAGGGTCCGGGGGCGTGGCGCGCATGGCTGGCGCGTGGCGCGAGCGGGGAGGTGCCTTCATGGCCCTGAGCGAGACCGAGGTCGCGCGCTGGTCGCGCCAGTTGCTCCTCCCCGGGATGGGGGAGGCCTCCCAGGAGCTGCTCCGGGGCGCGAGGGTCCGGGTCACCGGCGGTGGGCTCGCCACGGCTCCGGCGATCTACTACCTCGCTGCGGCGGGCGTCGGCACCATCTGGATCGAGGATTCCGATCCGGTCACGCCGGGCTGCGGGGCCGGCTTCGCCCTCGGACCGGAGGACGAGGGGAGGGCAAAGGGCGCCGCGCTCGTCGAGTTCGGGCGGTGGGCGAGCGGATTCCTCGCCGCGGATCCCTACCGTGCCGGGTCGCGCCCCACGGCTCTCGTCGTCTGCGGATCGTCCCTCGACGTCTCGCGTGCCATCGCCGACGAGGCGCGCCTGCTTCGCCTCCCGCACGTGGTGGCCGACGTGGATGGCCAGGGGGGAGCGGTGACCACCGTCCCGGTGGGTTCCCCCTGCTACTCCTGCGGATCGCGCCCGGGGCTCGGAGCCGCGCCGACCGCGGAGGGCGGAGCGGCGATGGGAGCGCTCGCGGCGCTGGAACTGGTGCTCCTCCTCACGGGAGCATCGACCGAGCCGCGCGCCCGACGCATCGAAGTGTTCCGCGGGACGCCGCTCGTCCGGGCCACCGCCCGGCAGGCGGGCTGCGCCTGCGCCGGGCCCGCGGCCGCTGGGCTCGCGCCGTAGCATGGGGGAACCCCGGCGGAGCTTCCTGGCACGGGTGGCGCCAGAGCTGGTCAGGCTGGCCGAGGCGGAGCCGGAGCGGGAGGTGTGCGGATTCATCGTGGCGGCCGAGGATGGCGGGCTGGAGGTGCTCCCCGTGCCCAACGTGGCCGGCGACGCCCATGCCCGAACGAGGTTCGAGCTGGACCCCGCCGCCCACCTGGCGCTCTTCCGCCGCCTGCGCCTGGAGGGGCGCAGGCCCGTCGCCCTCTACCACTCCCACGTGGAGGGGGGAGCCGACCTCTCCCCCGTAGACCGGGAGCGAATGGTGCTGGACGGCGTTCCGGTGCTTCCCGGGGTCGATCCGGTGGTGATCGCGATGCGAAGCGGAAAAGCGGAGGAAGTACGGATGTTTACGTGGAATACCCGGATCTACTCGCTCCGGGAGGCGTGGACACCGATCCCGGGGGGCGAGGTCGAGTCAGGCGTACCCGGAGCGAAATCGAAGGCCACCTGAGCCGGCGCATTCTTGCTCGGATTCCGGTATATTGTCCGTTCGCCGTTTAGTGAACCCAGGGAGGGAGCATGGAAATGCAGCAGACGCCGGGTTTCGTGATCTGGCTCACCGGGATGGCAGGGGCGGGCAAGACGACGCTCGCGAACCACCTCGGAAAGCGATTCACGGCCGCAGGCCGTCCGGCCGAGGTGATGGACGGGGACGCGCCCAACGAGCTCCTCACGCGCGGACTCGGAAACTCCAAGGAGGACCGGGACACGTCGGTCCGCCGGCTGGGTGCCGTGTCCAAGATGCTGGTCCGGCACGGAGCGGTGGTCGTCGTGGCCTCTCTCTCGCCCTTCCGCGACCCGCGTGATGCCGTTCGACGCGAGGTGAGGCGGTTCGTCGAGGTGTTCGTCGACGCTCCGATGGAGACCCTGCTCGCCCGCGACTCGGAGGGCCTGTACCGCAAGGCGCTCGCCCACGAACTCACCAATGTCGCCGGGATCGACGACCCCTACGAGCCGCCGGGACATGCGGAACTGGTCGTCCGGACGGATCTGGAGAAGCCCGACGCGGCCCTCGCGCGGCTCTTCCAGAAGCTCGTGGACATGAAGTACGTGACGCCCGCGGAGTTCGCGCTCCTCACCGGTGGGCAGAAGCCGCGCAAGGGTGCGGCGAAGCCCGCCAAGGCAGCCGCTGCTGCGAAGGGCGCGAAGCCCGCAGCCGCGAAGAAGAAGGCGCCCGCGCCTGCGCCTGCGCCCGCGAAGGGAAAGCCGGCGGCCAAGGCGAAGCGCAGCTAGTATCCCGGGATGGCAGCGACGGAGCACGACCGGACGCGGATCCGCGAACGGTCGCGGGAGCGGTTCGACCGCATGCGGGAGTCGGTGCGCGCCACCGGTGGGGCGCTCGTGGCCTTCTCGGGCGGGGTCGACTCCTCGCTCGTCCTCGCCGTGGCGCACGAGGTCCTCGGCGACCGGGTGGTGGCGCTGACGGCGCTCTCGCCCAGCGTTCCCTCGTCGGAGCGGGAGGAGGCGCGGGCGATCGCCACCCGGATCGGCGTGCGCCACCTGGAGGTGGCGAGCCGCGAAGGGGACGACCCGCGCTACCGGGAGAACACCACCGAGCGCTGCTACTTCTGCAAGAGCGAGCTCTACCGGCTCTGCGACGAGGCCGGTGCCCGGCTCGGGCTCGAGGTGGTCCTCGACGGGTTCAACGCCGACGACCGACGCGACCACCGTCCCGGGCACCGTGCTGCCGGGGAGAGGAGCGTCCGCTCCCCGCTGGCGGAGGCCGGGCTCGACAAGGAGGAGGTCCGGGCCTGGAGCGAGGCCTACGGGCTGCCGACCTGGGACAAGCCCCAGATGGCCTGCCTCGCATCCCGAATCCCCTACGGGACCCCGGTGACGCCGGAGCGGCTCGCCCGGATCGAGGCGGCCGAGGCGGGGGTCCGCGCGCTCGGGCTCCGCCAGTTCCGCGTCCGCGACCACGGGCCCGTCGGCCGGGTGGAGGTTGCGGCCGACGAGATGGAACTCGCCTTCACCAGAAGGGTGGAGGTTGCGGCGGCGGTCCGCAGCGCCGGATTCGCGCTGGCGGCTCTCGATCTGGAGCCTTTCCGGTCAGGGCGGATGAACGAGGTGGCCGGGATCCCTTCTCCGTCGAACTCCTGATTTTCGGAATCAGGCTAATTTGCATTTTTTTGACTTATAGGTATCGGCTGGTAGCGTGTGGGCAAACGTAGTGAATACGGAGGCCAACGCCACATGCGATCCATCGAAATGAACCGCCCGCTCAACCCGCCCCCCATGATGGGGGCCAGCGTGACGAGACTCGAGCCGATGCTCGTCCGGCTCCCGCCCGAACTGGCGA
Organism: uncultured Anaeromyxobacter sp.; assembly: GCA_903855945.1. Lineage (GTDB taxonomy): Bacteria > Myxococcota > Myxococcia > Myxococcales > Anaeromyxobacteraceae > CAIOAK01. Next base: position 42,343 of record CAIOAK010000114.1, on the reverse strand, counting down.
CCCGCCTTCGCCGGCTGGCCCGTTCGACCCGCATCCGTCAGTCCGACTACCTCCGCGAGGCGGTCTCGGACCTCCTCCTCAAGTACGGCGACAGCGCCCCGGGCGGCGGGCAACTCTCACCCTGATCCGGGGAGGGCTCCCGGGGGATAGCTCACCCGAAGGAGGGTGAGCCCCCACGCCGGAGCCCTCACACCGCGGTACCGCTGCCGGTCCCGCAGGATGTCGGCGACGAGGGAGGGGGGCGCGAGCCCCAGCCCGACGGCGACCGCCGTCCCGACCAGGTTGCGGACCTGGGCACGGAGGAATCCGCGCCCCTCGAAGGTGAGCATCCAGAGCGGTGCCCAGCTGGCGCGCACCACCTCGGCCCGGAGAAGGGTCCGGACCGACCCGCGCTGCTCCCCCGGACGGGCGAAGCCGGCGAAGTCGTGCTCGCCGACCGCGGAGGAGAGCGCCTCTCCGATGGCCGACCCGTCCAGCTCGCGAACCGGAACGCCCGGGAAGGCTCGCTCGTCGGGGAGCGACCAGGCGCGCCCCTCCAGCTCCGCGGGGATCGGTGTGCCGACGAGGTATCCGTAGGTCCGCCTCACGGCGCTCGCCCGCGCGTGGAAGGAGGGGGACGCCCGCCACGCATCCAGGCAGGAGAGGGCAGGGGGCGAACCGAGGTTCACCGCGATCCGGAGCGCCTCGGGATCGATCTCGGCGCGCACGCCGAAGCTCACCAGCTGATCGAGGGCATGGACGCCGGCGTCGGTACGCGCCGCCACCTCGAGGCGCGGCACGATGCCGAGCGGCCGCATCGCCGTGAGCAACGCATCCTCGACGGTGGGCAGCCCGGGCTGGCGCTGGAAGCCCCGGAACGCGCCTCCATCGTAGGCGATCCGCATCGCATACCGTCGCCGCTCCACGCCGTGCTACGTTCGCACGCCCGCGTCCGCAGCGCCATCGCGCCGGATCCGGGAAATCGGAGAGGAGGGAGCGGTGGGGAGCAGCGGAGCCGTTTCGAAGCTGGACGCCCGCATCGGCGAGCTGCCGGAGGGCTCGCTCCGGCGCAAGGTGCTGGAGAGCGCACGCCGCTTCAAGGCCTCCTGGGTGGATCTGGGGCGCATGCTCGCGCAGGTCCGCGCCGAGGGAGCGTGGGAGGAGTGGGGCTGGGGGAGCTTCGACGAGTACTGCACGAAGGAGCTCTTCCTGCGCCGGGCCACCGCCGAGAAGCTGGCCCTCTCCTACGGATTCCTGGAGCGTCACGAGCCGGAACTGGCGCGCGCGCGGGACGTCCGGAGCGCTCCCCCGTTCGAGGTGATCGAGGTGCTCTCCCGCGCCGAGGCGGCCGGCCGCATGGACCGGGCTGCCTGGGGCGAGATGCGCGCCGAGGTGATCGACGGGGAGGCGGGGAAGGCCGACGTGAGCCGCCGGATCGCCGAGCGCTTCGGCCCTCCGCCGCGACCGCCGGCCGCCGATCCCGAGGAGCGGCTGGCCCGCATCTCCGCGCTGGCGCGGCGGCTCGCCGAGGCCTGCGAGGGGGAGAAGGAGATCCCGGCGGCGCTTCGACGCTCCGCCCGGGAACTGGCCGAGGCGCTGGAGCGGCTCGCGGGAGACTAGTGCCCCGACCCAGGCATACTGACGACTGCGAGCGCCGGTCCTCTCGCTGCGGCAGGCGGCCTCGGCGCTCTCGTCACATCACCATGCCTGGGTCGAGGCACTCGGGCGAACCGCCCCCGGGCCGGTTAGGATTGGCGTGCCGGGTTCCTTGGGGAGCCGCGGGGTCTGGTGTATCTTTCGCCGAGAGGGCCGATTGAGCCGCAAAGATCCACATCACGGGAGCCTTTCCTGCTCGTTCTGCGGCAAGGGGCAGCGCGACGTGCGCAAGCTCATCGCCGGCCCCACCGTCTACATCTGCGACGAGTGCATCCGCCTCTGCAACGACATCATCGCCGAGGAGGGGGACCGGGAGGAGGGGCGCCCGCCCGTCTCGCTTCCCACGCCGGCAGAGGTGAAGGCCTTCCTCGACGACTACGTGGTCGGCCAGGACCGGGCCAAGAAGGTCCTCGCGGTGGCGGTCTACAACCACTACAAGCGAATCCACTCCCGGAAGGCACCCCGAGGACAGCGCCCCGGCGCCGCCCGCGTCCCCGACGAGGTGGAGCTGCAGAAGTCGAACATCCTGCTCATCGGGCCCACCGGCGCCGGCAAGACCCTGCTCGCACAGTCGCTGGCCCGATTCCTCAACGTGCCCTTCACCATCGCCGACGCCACCAGCCTCACCGAGGCCGGCTACGTGGGCGAGGACGTCGAGAACATCATCCAGAACCTGCTCCACAACGCCGACTACGACGTGGAGAAGGCCTCCCGGGGAATCGTCTACATCGACGAGATCGACAAGATCGCCCGCAAGGGCGACTCCCCGTCCGCCACGCGCGACGTCGGCGGCGAGGGGGTCCAGCAGGCGCTCCTCAAGGTCGTGGAGGGGACGCGTGCCAGCGTCACCCCGCGCGGCGGCAAGAAGTACAACCAGCAGGAGTCGATCCAGGTCGACACCTCCAACATCCTCTTCATCGTGGGCGGGGCCTTCTGCGGCATCGAGCAGGCCATCCGCCGGAGGGTGGGGGTGAAGGGGCTCGGCTTCGGCGCGCGCATCGACAGCCGCGACGGCGCCTCCCTCGGCGAGCTGCTCTCCCACATCGAGGCCCAGGATCTCGTGAAGTTCGGGATGATCCCGGAGTTCGTGGGGCGAATCCCCATCATCGCCACCCTGTCCGAGCTGACCGAGGACGACCTCGTCACCATCCTCACCCAGCCGAAGAACGCCCTCGTGAAGCAGTACCAGAAGCTCTTCGAGCTCGAGAAGGTGAAGCTCTCCTTCACGAAGGAGGCGCTGCGGGCCACCGCGCGCGAGGCGATGCGGCGCAAGTCCGGGGCACGTGGCCTGCGGTCGATCCTGGAGCAGTCCATGCTCGACATCATGTACGACGTCCCCTACCGGGAGGGCGTGAAGGAGTGCCGGATCACCGATGGGGTGATCCTGCGCCGCGAGGCGCCGCTGCTCTCCTTCGAGAAGGAGAAGAAGTCGGCGTAGCGCCCCGGATCGCCTCCGCCGAGGCGGTCACGACCGGGTGATGCGCACCGTCGACTTCATCTCGCGGCCGGTATCCCGATCGCGCACGTGGAGGGAGAGGATCCCCTCCACGTTCACGTCGAAGATCACCTCCAGCCGGACCTCACCGGCGGGGCAGGGGCGGACCCCGCCGAAGGTGAACTCGCCCAGGACCTCGTTCCGGGCCGCCTCCGGGTGGTCCCCCTGGACCATCCGGAGCACGAGCTCGGTCTGGCCGTCGTGGGAACTCGTGGCCTCGATGGCCCTGGCGTTGGGGATGGAGGCGTTGCGGCCGAAGACGACGTGGGTTTCCCCGCCGGCCTGCTCGATTCCGATGGCCATGGGGATGACGTCGAGAAGCTGCAGTTGCCGGTCCCCTCCGGCGGAGAGGGACCAGCCGTAGAGCGCCGCGCCGATGGCCACCGCCTCGTCGGGGTGGACCCCCTTGGAGGGCGGGCGGCCGAAGAAGGCGGTGAGTCGCTCCTGGATGGCGGGCATGCGGGTCTGCCCCCCGACGAGCATCACCCGATCGATCTCCTCGGGCTTCAGCCCGGCGTCGGAGAGCACCCGGACCAGGATCTCCAGCGTTCGATCGATGAGGGGCTCGGTGAGTTGCTCCAGGGTGGCCCGGTCGAACCGCATGTCGATGCTGAGCGGTTGCCCCTGCGGGGTCATGGTGATGAAGGGGATCGAGAAGGGGACGGCGTCGCGGGAGGACAGATCGACCTTGGTTCGCTCCGCCAGGTCCTTCACCCGTTGCATGGCCACCGGGTCGGTGGCGAGGTCCACGCCGTGCCGCCGGCGGAAGTCGGCGAGCACGTAGGCGATCATCGCGTTGTCGAAGTCGATCCCGCCCAGGAAGATGTCCCCGCCGGTGGCCTTCACCTCGAAGACCCGGTCGCGGATGTCGATGATGGAGACGTCGAAGGTCCCGCCCCCGAGGTCGTAGACGAGCACCTGCTCCTTCAGGTGCTTGCCGAGCCCGTAGGCGAGCGCCGCGGCGGTCGGCTCGTTCAGGACCCGAACCACCTCCAGCCCCACGAGTCGCCCGGCCTCCTTCACGGCCTGTCGTTGCCGGTCCGTGAAGTAGGCGGGGACCGTGACCACCGCGCGCTCCACCCGGAAGCCCAGGTGGTCGGAGGCCACGTCGCGGATCTTCCCCAGGATCCGGGAGGCCACCTCCGAGACCTGGAAGGACCGGCCCTGGCAGTCGAGCTCCACGTCGTTCCGGGCGCCGGCGTGGACCCGGTACTGGACCGACCGCTGGACCGACTCCACCACGTCGTCCATCGGGGAGCGCCCGATGAGCCGCTTCGTGGCGTAGAGCGTGTTGCGCGGATTGAGCTGCCACTGCCGCTTCGCCTCGTGGCCGATGAGCTCGTGCCCCTTGTCGTCGATGGCGAAGATGGAGGGGATGATGAAATCCCCGCCCTTGTAGGGGATGAGCCGGACGGTTCCCTCCTCACCGGCCACGGCGGCGCACGAGTTGGTGGTCCCCAGGTCGATGCCGATGATCGTGTCGCGGGAGGGATCTTCCAAGCCGTCCGGAGGCTACACCACGTCGGCGTCCTCCGTGAAATCGGCGCGGGGCGGTCCTCCGGAACGGGGAGCTGCGGTACGATGTCCTCCGGGCTCGCCCTTCCGGTGCGCCCCCCGCGGGAGGGATGGATGGATCGGCGCGCCAGCTGGGACGAGTACTTCATGAACATCGCGCGCATGGTGGCCACGCGGGCCACCTGCGACCGCAAGCACGTGGGCGCGGTCCTGGTCCGGGACCGGACGCTCCTCTCGACCGGCTACAACGGGTCGATCCGCGGGCACGGGCACTGCAGCGAGGACGGGCACATGATGGAGGACGGCCACTGCGTGCGCACCGTCCACGCCGAGGCCAACGCCATCATCCAGGCGGCCAAGAACGGGGTGGGCATCGACGGTGCCACCATCTACACCACCGCCTCCCCCTGCTGGCCCTGCTTCAAGCTGATCGCGAACTCCGGCGCGCGCCGCATCGTCTTCGGGGAGTTCTACCGGGACGAGCGGATCTTCGAGCACGCGAAGCGGATCGGCATCGAGCTGGTGGAGCTCTCCGTGCCGGCGCGCCCCGACCTGGAGCCGCCCGATACCGGGACCGCCCGCTCGGTGACGTAGTGCCGGCTCAGCGGCGCTGGTAGATCACCCGGCGGCCACCGCGGCCGCCGCCCGGGGCCATCATCTGCCCGGGCATCTGCTCCAGGTGAAACTGCCACCACTGCTCGCCGTAGATCTTTCCCAGCTTGAGCCGCTTGTCGTTCTGCAGGGCCTGGGCAGCGGCCTTCAGCTTCTCGTCCGAGGGGTTGGCCTTGAGGCCGCGGGCCAGCACGGCGATGGCCCGGTCGTGGTTGCCCTCCTTCTCCTCGACCCACGCCCAGGCGGCGAAGACGAGGCCGTCCTTCTTGTTGTCCTTGGCCGCCTCGTCGAAGAGCTTGCGCATCCCCTCGAGGTCCTTCTTCCGGTAGCGCGTGAGCGCCAGCATGGCGCGCGCCGTGCCGTGGCGGGAGAAGCTCTTCTCCAGATGGGGCCGGGCGCCGTCGAAGTCCTGGCGGACGTAGCGGAGCACGCCGATCTGGGAGTGGAGCTGGGAGGCGACGAGGAACTGCCAGGGGCCGAGCACGAAGCCGCCCTGCAGGGTCTGGAGGGCCCGGTCGAACTTCTGGGCGAGGAGTTCCTTCTGGACCTCGCCCATGAGCGCCTCGAGCTTCTTCCAGGTGCGCCGCGCGAGCAGGAAGTAGGTGGCGGTGATCACGAGCAGCCCCGGCAGGATCGAACCGACCCACCCGAGATTCGTGCCGAGCAGAACCGCCAGGGTGACGACGAGTCCCGCGGCCAGGCTGATGAGCAGGTTGTACATGTCGACTCCGATCCGGGGATACCGGAGCGCGATGGATACACGGCGGGTCGGGGCACCCGCAAGCGGAAATGGCCCTCCCCGGACTCGAACCGGGATGGGGGCGACCCCACTCGATTTTGAGTCGAGCGCGTCTACCGTTTCGCCAGAGGGCCCGCGGGGAACCTAGCGGATCCGATTCGGTTTGTGCAATGAGTAATATTGCTGTATTCACTCGCTCAATCGAATGATTGCCGGGATCAACCTGGTTCCATATTTCCCAGAGGTAAATGAATGGCCCGTAAAGGCGGTCGTGCAAGCGCAGAGGAGATCATTCTCCAGGCCGTCGAGGCCGTTGTTGAGCGGGCCTCTGCGGGAATCTCGCGTGCAATCTCCGATATCCTCGCCACGCGCATCGACGAGGAGTTGAAGGCCAGCGTGGCCCGTGCGGTCGGGAAGCGCGGCAAGCAGCGCGCCCGTCGCGGAAGCGCCGGGCCCCGGCCCGAGCTCGAGAAGTGGATCGCCGATCGGCGCGCCCGCCGCGTTCCGAACTTCGTCATCGAGCAGACCGGCCTGAAGACGAAGAAGGCGATCGTCGGAAAGTTCGGCGACGGCGCCACCTTCGAGAAGGGCAAGCCGATCCCGAAGCCCAAGTAGGCTTCCGGTCCACCGGGGAGGAGGCGGGTTACGTGCCCGCCTTCTTTCGATCCTTCTTCTTCTCCCCGGCGCCCGATGCCGGCGCCGGCGCGGAGGCGGGCTTCGCCTCCTTCGCGTCCTTGGTCTCCTTCGCCTTCTCGGCCGGCGCGGGGCTCGCCGCTGCGTCCCCCTTCGCGGGCGGAGGCGTCGCCGATCCCTCGGCGGCGGGGGCCTCCTTCTTCTTCGAGGCGTAGAGGTCCGAGTACCAGCCGCCCCCCTTGAGCTGGAAGGCGCTGCGGGACACGAGCTTGGCGAGCTTGCGGCCGCCGCATTCATCGCAGCGCGCTGGAGGTCGGTCGCCGACCTTCTGCAGCCGCTCGTTCACCTTCCCGCAATTTTCGCAGAGGTACTCGTAGATGGGCATGGGGTCCTAGGTTCGTCGGGGACGCCGGGCTCCGGGAGCGCCGGGACGGGGAGCGCCGGGACGGGGAGCGCCGGGACGGGGAGCGCCGGGACGGGGCGGGCGCCCCTCGCGCCGGCCGGGTCGCTCGGGCGGTGCGGGGCGCAGCGGAAGGGTGAAGCGCGCGACGAGCCGATCGACGGCGCTCCGGGACAGGGACAGGCTGCGCCCCAGGTCGGCCGCGCTGGGTGGGCGGCCGCCACCGGCGAGCGCACGGAGGTGCTCGGGCAGCCTCCGGCGGAGGTCGGCCTCGAAACCCGGGAGAAGCCCGAGGTCTGCGAGCGTCTCCTCCTCCTCGTCGAGGAGGCGGGCCCGCTCGGCCAGGGTGCCCTTGCGATCGAGCCCCTTGCGGCGGGCATCCCGGATGGCCTCGATGGCGGCACCCAGCTCGAGCCGGGCGATGGCGGCCCGGAGGTCCGCGACCTGCGCGCCGAGCGCGCGGGCGACCCGCGGCGTCACCCCGCCGAACTTGCGGAAGGCGTGCAGGAGGAGGGCCCGCTCCCGCTCCGCGAAGCCCCGCGCCATCCCGTGGTGCGCGAGCAGCCGGTCCAGGTCCGCATCGGACGGGGGTGCGCTCCCGGCCGCCCAGCCGGTGGCCAGCTCGCCGAGCAGGCCGGCCCGGTTGGCGCCCCTGCGCCGGACCATCCTGCCGAGGGTGGAGCGTCCGGCCTCCTGGAAGAGGAGCTCGATCGGCGGGAGGGCAGCCGGCGAGCTGGGGACGGCCTCCACCCGGTCGCGGACGCGCCGGATCCGGGGGCCGGAGGGCCCGCGCGCCGTGCGGGACTCGCGCGCGGGCGCCCGCCGGCTCGCGCGCGGAAGCTTCGTTGCAGCGGCGGGAACCACGGTTCCGCGGGCGAGCGCGAGCAGGTCCGCCGGCGAAAGGTCGCTTCCCGGCGGCGGATCCGCGAGGACCGCCTTCACGGCGAGGAGCTCGTCCCATCCCAGCGGTTCGAGCGTGCGCCGGACGAGATCCTCCCGGACGGGGCGGCCGGACTCGGCGCACCACCGCAGGGCGCGGTCGACGATCTCCCGTTCGAGCTGCGGCATCGCGGGGCAAGGTGCGACGGCGAGCCTTCCCAGTCAAGTCCGGCACGGCCGGGGCGAGAAGGTTAAGATGTCGCCGATGACCTCCGCGCGCGAAACCGAGCTCTCCCCCGCGGCCCGCGGCGCGAGGGTAGCGCTCTACCTCCTCCTGCTCGCCGCCGCCGCCGCCGCCCTCCTCGTGCCGCCGGGGAGCGACCCCGGCTCCGCGGAGGGGAGGCGTCCCGAGCTGCTCATCGCCCCGGTCCTGCTCGGGCTCTTCGCCATCGGCTTCGTCACCTACCGGTTCACGCTGGTGCGAGCCGGCCGCTACCACGCCGGGAAGGCCTTCATCCAGGTGGGACTCATCGTCCTCGTGCTGCTCCTGCTCGTGCCGGTCTCCGTCGAGCGGTGGAAGGCATCGGGCGCGACCCCCGCGGTGGACCTGACGCGGCAGCTTCGCTCCCCGGACCCGGAGGCGCGGGCCATGGCGGCGGAGCTCGTGCGCCACCGCGACGGCGCGGACGCGCGGCGCTACGTCCCGCGGCTCGTGATCCTTCTCGACGACCCGGCCGCCGAGGTCCGACGCCAGTCGCGCGTCTCCCTCGCTGCGCTGGCGCGGGAGGACGCCGGGGGAGACGGTCCGGAGGCGTCCGACCGCTGGCGCGCCTACTGGAGCGCGAGAGGCGTGGCCTTCCCGCCGTAGTGCCGGGCGGAAGGGGTTGCCCGGCGCCGCCTGCCGTGATATTGAGAATCGTTATCAACATGGGACGCTCGCGAAGGACGGGACCCGCGGAAGGCGGGCAGGCGGATCGCCGGGAGGAGTCGAAGCTCGCCCTGGCCCGGCTCGGTGCCTGGCTGGAGGAGCGCGGTCTCAAGCACTCCCGGCAGCGGGACGTCATCGTGGAGACCTTCTTCGCCATGGGGGGGCACGTCCCGGTGGACGGGCTCGTGGCCCGGGTCCGGACGCTCGACGCCCGGGTCAGCGTGGCCACCGTCTACCGGACGCTGAAGCTGCTCTCCGAGTGCGGCATCGCCGTCCCCCGCCGATTCGAGGACGGCCAGACCCGCTACGAGCCGGCCACCGACCGCTCCCACCACGACCACCTCATCTGCACCGGGTGCGGCCGCATCGTCGAGTTCGAGAACGAGCGGATCGAGGAACTCCAGCAGCGCGTGGCCCGCAGCCACGGGTTCGAGGTGGACAGCCACAAGCTGGAGCTTTACGGGCGCTGCGACCGCTGCCGGCGCGCCGAGGCCGGGACGAAGGACGCGCGGTCGTGAACCCGCCGGAGGTCGCGGCGGCGCCCCGGACGCTCATCCTGGTCGGCAACCCGAACGTGGGGAAGAGCGTCCTCTTCGGGGCCCTCACCGGTCGCTACGTCACCGTCTCCAACTATCCCGGGACCACCGTGGAGGTGACCCGCGGGTCGGCCGAGATCGGCGGGCTGCGCTGGCAGGTCCTCGACACTCCGGGTACGAACAACCTGCTCCCCATGTCGGAGGACGAGCAGGTCACCCGGGACATCCTGCTGCGGGAGCCGGAGTACGTCTGCCTCCAGGTGTGCGACGCCAAGAATCTCCGGAGAGGGTTGCTCCTCGCTTCCCAGCTCGCCGAGGCCGGCGTGCCCTTCGCCCTGGCCCTCAACATGGCCGACGAGGCGGCCGCGCGAGGCTTCCGGATCGACGCGGAGCGGCTGGCCGGGGCGCTCGGCGTGGACGTGGTGCCCACCGTGGCCGTGCAGCGCAGCGGTCTGCCGCAACTCCAGGCACGCATCCCGGCGGCGCGGGCCTCCTCCTTCCGGCCTTGCTACGACGAGGCCATCGAGTCGGCCCTCTCGGAGCTGGAGCCGCTCATCCCCGAGGGCCGGCTCTCCCGCCGCTCGCTCGGCCTCATGCTTCTCTCCGGGGACGAGTCGATCCATCCGTGGATCGCGTCTCGCGTCTCCGACGCCGGCCGGGAGCGGATCGAGGAGGTCCGGCGGACGCTCGCCTCCCGCTACCCGGAGTCGCTCCGGTTCGTCGTCGCCCGGCAGCGGCTGGGCGCGGTGGACCGGCTGCACGACCAGGTGGTGACCCGGGGGAAGGTGTCGAGCGGCTCCGCCTTCGCCCGGAAGCTCGGGGCCTGGGCGACCGACCCGGTGAAGGGGATCCCGATCCTGCTCCTCGTGCTCGCGGTCGCCTACCTGTTCGTCGGCGTGTTCGGCGCCAAGACGGCGGTCGACTTCCTGGAGAACACGATCTTCTACGACCGCGTCGTGCCCTGGACGGAGGCGCTGCTGCGCTTCCTCGTCCCGGCCGGCCCGGTCCAGGATTTCCTGGTGGGCCCCCCGGGCCGCGCTTTCCGGGAGACCGACGGGTTCATCATCGGAAGGTACGGCCTCGTCTCCATGGGGCTCGCCTACGGGATGGCCATCGTACTCCCCATCGTGGCCACCTTCTTCCTCGCCTTCAGCGTGCTGGAGGATTCGGGCTACCTGCCGCGGCTCGCGGTGATGGTGAACCGCGTCTTCAAGTGGATGGGGCTGAACGGCAAGGCGGTCCTGCCCATGGTGCTCGGCCTGGGCTGCGACACCATGGCGACGATGACCGCCCGGATCATGGAGACCCGGAAGGAGCGGGTGATCGTCACGCTGCTCCTCGCCCTGGGCGTCCCGTGCAGCGCGCAGATCGCGGTCATCTTCGCCATGCTCCAGGGGCTCTCCTTCGCGGCGTCGATCTGGTTCACCGCGGTGATCGTGCTCGTCCTCTTCCTCGTCGGCTGGCTCGCCGCCCGGGTCATCCCCGGACGGGGCTCCGACTTCGTCCTCGAGCTCCCGCCGCTTCGCGTTCCCCAGTTCAGCAACGTGATCGTGAAGACCCTCGCCCGAATGGAGTGGTACCTGCGCGAGGCGCTGCCGCTCTTCGTCCTCGGCACGCTGATCCTCTGGGGGCTCGACCGGACGCACCTGCTCGTGCTCGTGGAGCGGGCCGCGGCGCCCGTGGTGGTGGGCATCCTGCAGCTCCCCGAGCAGTCGGCGAGCGCCTTCATCCTGGGGTTCCTGCGGCGCGACTACGCCGCCGCCGGGCTCTTCCAGATCTACCAGCCGTACATGAGCACGGGGACGATGACGCGGATCATGGAGATCCAGGTCACGGTGGCGCTCGTGACCGTGACGCTCTTCATCCCCTGCATCGCCAACTTCCTCATGATCCTGAAGGAGCGCGGCTGGCGGACCGGGCTCGCCATCTCGGCCTTCGTGCTCCCCTTCGCGGTGGGCGTGGGCGCGACGGTGAACCTCCTCATGCGGCGGTATTACTGATGCCTGGGGAGGGGCATCCGATGCCCGCGATCGTCGCCCGGCAGGAACGCTGCCCGCTCTGCGGGGCGGGATTCGACGCCGAGGGGCAGGGCTGTCGGCCGAGCTGCCCGCTCGCCTCCGGCTGCCGGGTGATCTGCTGCCCCTCCTGCGGGTACTCCTTCCCGCAGGAGACCGGATGGGCGGGGCGGCTCAAGGGCTGGCTGGAGCGGCACCGGGAGGAGAGAAGATGAACGGGATGGAGTCGCGCAGGGCGGAGGAGATCCTGGAGGCGGTCTTCGCCGAGGCGGAGGTGGGACGCGGCGACCGGGTGAGCGTGCTCGCCCGGCTGGGCGACCATGCACCCGGGTCCGGTGCGGAAGACTTTCGGGCGCTCGCCGACATGGGGCTCGTGAGGCTCCAGGGGGAGCGGGTGGAACTCACCGAGGAGGGCACGGTCCGGGCCAGGGGCGTGGTTCGGCGCCACCGGCTGGCGGAGAGGCTCTTCCGGGACCTGCTCGATCTCCCGGAGGGGGTGGCCGAGAGCCAGGCCTGCGAGTTCGAGCACATCCTCTCCCCGGAGGCCACCGACTCGGTCTGCACGCTGCTCGGCCACCCGCCCACCTGCCCGCACGGGAAGTCGATCCCGCAGGGTGCCTGCTGCACGGCGGCCCAGAAGAGCGTCCAGTCGCTCGTCACCGGGCTCACCCATTTCCCCGTGGGAGAGACCGGCCGGATCGTATTCATCGCACCCCGATTCCATGAGCGGATGGACAAGCTCGCCGCCCTGGGGGTCGTCCCGGGCAGCGAGGTGAGGCTCCACCAGCGTGCCCCCGCCTACGTCCTCGAGATCGGGGAGACCACGGTGGCCATCGACCCGGAGATCGCGAGCGAGATCTTCCTGAAGCGGGTCGAGAGGCGCTGACGGTCGGCGGGCAGGATATCGGCCGATTTCTGGACGCGCCCGCGCCACCTGCTAGGGTGGCCCGGAGCCGTGAAGCCTGCGAAACCATTGTGGATTGCTTACGGGGTGGTGCTGCTCGCGCTCGCCACCGCCTCCGCGTTCCATCCGAGCGGGCTGCGCAAGGCGCGCGCCCTCTCGGCGGACGTGCGGCGCGTCTCCGAGGAGAACGAGAAGCTGCGGGAGCGGAACCAGCGGCTGCGCCGCGAGGCGCGGGCGCTCGCCGGAGACCCGGCGGCGCTCGAACGTGCGGCCCGCGAGGAACTCGGCTACGTGCGACCCGGCGAGCGGATCTACGAGCTGCCGCCGGCCGAAGGCCCCCGATGAGCCCGGCCCCGGCGGTCGCCGCTCCCGGGACCGTGCGGCAGCGCCGCCAGGCCACCGGGGGCGCCTCCGACCGGAGCTGGCTCGCCGATGCCTGGCGACGGGACGATGGATTCCTCGCTCCCCCGGCGCGTCGTCGCCTCGCGCGCCGCACCGCGAATGCCCTCCCGGGCGTCGTCATCCTCCTGGGCGTCGCCGGAGTCATCCGGGGCGCGTTCGCTCCCGCCGGCGGCGTGGGAAGGTGGCCACTCCTCGGCATCGTCGCCGCCACGGCGGCCACCTGCGTCGTGCGCGCCATCCGGCGCTCCACCGAGGGGCATCCCATCCGGGTTCCCGAGGAGCTGGAACTCGGGGCGGTCCTCGTCGTCTGGGCCGCTGCGCTCGCGCAGCTGGCGTCGCCCGGGAACGTCGAGGGACCGCTCTTCCCGCTCGTGTACCTGACCGTGGCGGTCGCGGTCGCATTCCTCTCGATCGGCGTGGGACTCGGGCTCGTGGCGCTCGCGGGAGCGCTCCAGGTCGCCACCTGGTGGAGCGCTGGCGCGACGCCGGGCGATTTCCCCGCCTTGCTCGCGCGGGTCGGCTTCATCCTGCTCTTCGCGGTCCTCTACCACGCGGTGATGTGGACCCGCCTCGCCGCGGCCCGGCGGGCCGAGCGGGAGGCGGTGGACGGCCGCCTTCGGGAAGTCGACGAGCGGGCGCGGGAGATCCGGTTGCTGTCGCCGCGCGCTGCGGACCGGGAAGGGGCGGGTGAGACGGAGCAGGTCCGCGTCCGCGCCGCCGCGGTCCAGGTCGAGGCGGCCATGTCGGGGGTGATGGAGGTTGCCGAGGCGGCCCTTCGAAGCCACACCTGCGCACTCTTCCTCCTCTCGCCGGATGGCTCCACCCTGCGGCTGCGGGAGTGCCGCTCCGCGAGCGATCACGTGACGCGCGCCCCCATCCCCTCGGGCGAGGGGGTGCTGGGGACGGTCCTGTCCCGCGGTGCGCCGCTCCGGCTCCACGGGGACCTCCGCTCCGCCACCTGCTACGACGACGGGACTCGCCCCCGGGCGCTGCTCGCCGCTCCGCTCCTGGAGCGACGGGGAGGGCACGTCCGGGGCGTGCTGCTCGCCGACCGGATCGAGGATCGTCCCTTCGACGAGGCCGACGAGAAGCTCTTGCTGCGCGTGGCCGGCGAGCTGCTCCGGGCGGTGGAGTCGGAGCGCATCCTCCTCGGACTGCAGGCACAGCGGGACGAGCAGGAGCTCTTCTACGGCGCCATCGAGGTCCTGAACCGGAAGTCGAAGACGCAGGAGGTGCTCGACGCGGCCATCGAGGTGGTGGCGCGCATCGTCCCGCTCGACTTCGGCGCGATCACGCTCCACGAGCCGGAGGAGGCGAGCCAGCCCCACCGGATCGTGAAGGCCGTGGCCTCCTCCCCCGACGGCCTGCGATCCACCGAGCTGGAGGGACGACGCTTCGCGGCGGAGACCGGTCTCGTGGCCTCGGCGGTCCGGCACGGGGCGTCACTCCCCGGCGCGGGGGAGCGTGTGGACCGGTTGCGGATCTTCGACGAGGGGACGCGGCTCCAGGGGCTCGGGGCGGTGCGGGTCTTCCCGCTCCAGTCGGGAGAGCACGTGCTGGGCACGCTCGTGGCGGGCTCCCGGCTCGTCAACGCCTTCGACGGCGACGCGGCCCGACGGCTCGAGGTGATCGCCATGCAGGTGGCCGACGCGCTGCTCCGGGCGCGGTTGCTCGAGCAGACCGAGCGGCTCGCCAGCACCGACGGGCTCACCGGCCTTTCCAACCACCGCACCTTCCAGGCGAGGATCGACGACCAGCTGCGCCTCGCCCGGCGGTACGGCCAGCAGATGTCGGTGGTGATCTGCGACGTCGACCGGTTCAAGTCGGTGAACGACACCCACGGTCACCCGGTCGGCGATCTCGTCCTCCGGGGGCTGGCGCGCGTCCTCTCCTCGGAGGCCCGCGAGACCGACCTCGTGGCCCGCTACGGGGGGGAGGAGTTTGCCATCGTCATGCCGGAGACGGACGGCGCGGGCGCCCAGGTCATCGCCGAGCGCATCCGGACGCGACTCCAGGGGACCTGCTTCCCCACCGGGGCGGGTCAGCTCCAGGTCACGCTGTCGCTCGGGATCGCCACCTTCCCCGAGGACGGGACCGAGAAGGCGCGACTCATCGAGGTGGCGGACCGGTGCCTCTACCAGGCCAAGCGGTCCGGGCGAAACCGATCGATCCGCGCGAGGGACCTGTCCGCCGGCCGGACCCCCTGCTAGAGTCCACGGGCGATGAAGAAGAATTTCATCCTCGACACCAACGTCCTGTTGCACGACCCGCGGTCGATCTTCGCCTTCGACGACAACAACGTCGTCGTGCCGATCTACGTGATCGAGGAGATCGACAACTTCAAGCGCGACCTCTCCAGCCTGGGGCGAAACGCCCGCGCGGTCGCCCGCGCGCTCGACGACTTCCGCGCGCAGGGGCGGCTCCAGGAGGGCGTGCCCATCGGTCCGGAGAAGGGGTCCATCCGCGTCCTCTTCACCGACCGGCAATTGCCGCCGGAGATGCGCAACGGCCACTCCTCCACCGACGACCGGATCCTGGCGGTGGCCCTCGAGCTGTCGCAGCGGGAACGGGAGCTCCCGGCGGTCTTCGTCTCCAAGGACACGAACCTCCGCATCCGCGCCGATGCGATGGGCATCCACACCGAGGACTACGACGCCGAGGGCGTGGCCATCGACGACCTCTGGAGCGGGGTGGCCGAGGTTCAGGTGGAGGCCGAGGCGGTGAACCAGTTCTACGCGGAGGGGCTCGTGCCCGTGCCGCCCGGGACCGATCCGCCGCCCAACGAGTTCGTGGTGCTGCGCGACCGGGACAACCCGCAGCACAGCGCGGTGGGCAAGTACAGCGCCTCCCGGCAGGCCTACGTCCCGCTCATCAAGCTCCCCAAGGAGGGGATCTGGGGCATCCGGCCGCGGAACAAGGAGCAGGCCTTCGCGCTCGACCTCCTCCTGAACGACGAGATCCGGCTCGTCACCATCGTGGGCAAGGCGGGCACCGGCAAGACGCTGCTCGCCATCGCGGCCGGGCTCCACAAGACGATGGAGGAGTCGGCCTACCAGAAGCTGCTCGTCTCGCGCCCCATCTTCCCGCTCGGGCGGGACATCGGCTACCTCCCGGGCGACGTGGAGGAGAAGCTCAATCCCTGGATGCAGCCCATCTTCGACAACATCGAGTACCTCATGAACCTGTCCCGGTCCGACAAGAAGCTGGGGCGCGGGTACCACGAGCTCGTCGACCTGGGCATCCTCGAGATCGAACCGCTCACCTACATCCGCGGACGTTCCATCCCCAACCAGTTCATGATCGTGGACGAGGCCCAGAACCTCACGCCCCACGAGGTGAAGACCATCATCACCCGCGTCGGGGACGGGACGAAGATCGTCCTCACCGGCGACCCCTACCAGATCGACAACCCGTACGTGGATCAGACCAACAACGGGCTCGTCCACGTGGTGAACCGCTTCCAGAAGGAGAAGCTGGCCGCCCACATCACGATGTCGAAGGGGGAGCGTTCGCCGCTCGCCGAGCTGGCCGCCAACTTGCTGTAGGGCCGGAAGGGTTCCCATGGACGCGCCGCAGGGCCCCTCGGGGCCGCTCATCGAGTACCCCACCGACTACCCGTTCAAGGTCATCGGCCTCGCCGCGGACGACCTGGAGGCGCACGTCCGCGCGACCGTGGCTGCGGCGGTGCCCGGGATCGCGCTCCAGGGGAGCTCGGTCCGAGCATCCGGGGGAGGAAAGTACCTCTCCGTCACGGTGGACGCGCGGCTCGCCTCCGAGGACCAGCGGGCGGCGGTGTACCGGGCCCTGGCCGCGGACCCGCGCGTGGTTCACTATCTGTGAAGTAGGCGCGCTGCGGCGCCCGGATCAGGCCGCGACCGGCACGCGGGTGACGGGCGAGTAGTCGAGCAGCTCGACGCTGCGCGGAGCGATCCCCATGGTCACCTTCTCCCGGTACCCCTCCGCGTCGCCGCCGAGCTGGATGGGCATGGGTCGATCGAAGGTCATCTCCACCCGATCGGCCTCGAAGTCGAGAAGGCCGGGGTGCTGGAACGCGCCGCTGAAGATCCCCTTCACGTTGAGGAGGAGCGCCGGAACCGGGACGCGCGTGAAGATGCGGAACTGCATGGCGCCCGCGCGGCGACCGGCGAAGGGGAAGGCGCGCAGCCCGTACCCGTAGTACGGTGCCGTACCCGCGCCCGCCAGCATGCAGGGTCCGGCGTAGAGGAGCTCTCCGGGGGCCACCGGCCTGCCGACCCGCTCGCCGCTGGGGTCGAGCCGCCAGGCGGGGGCCCCTGCGTTCACGACCTCGCAGTAGACCGGCGCGCGCTGGAGCACCTGCCGGGGCGCGGATCGGAGCGCGATGGCGAGGCCGTAGCCGGTGATGCCCGAGGCGAGGCGAGCGGCCCGCCGCCCGAGGCGGGAGCGGAGCCAGTTGTAGTCGTTCAGGACGGCTGCATCGAGGCCGGCGCTCGCGAAGGGGGTGCGCCGCCCCTCCACCATGACGAGGTCGAGCCGGCGGCCAGGGAGGACCTCGCCGGAGAGGTGGCGGCGGAGATCCTCGACGGGGTGGCCCGCCCCGACCATCTCGGCGACGGCGTTCCCGGTCCCGAGGGCGAGCACGCCGAAGCGGGGTGCGGGGGTGGAACGGGACTCGGCGCGGTCGAGGATGTGGTTCACCCAGGAGACGAAGGTCCCGTCGCCCCCGCCCGTGAAGACCGTCCCGTAGGCCCGGGCCACGACCGCATCGGCGATCCGGTGGGCGTCCTCGCGGTCGTGGGAAAGGAAGACGCTCCCGGCCGGGACGAGCCCGGACAGGGCCTCCCGGACGCGGGGGCTCACCTGCTTCGCGTTCGCGTTGAGCAGGACGGCGGTGTGCCCGTTTTCGATATCCGTGCCTTCGGCCTGGAGCATCGAGTCCCCTGGATGAGGGTATGACATGTGAGTCACGGCGGTATCGAGCAAGGGGAATGCCACGCTGCGTCGACCTGAAATGCGCCCAGATTTCAATGGTTGTGGATCCTTTAGTCCCGGGAACGGGCTCCGGATCGGGTAGGAAAGGTTCCACGGTGCGAACCTGGCTACGCACCCGGCAGGGTTCCAGCGGCGATCGACGCGGGATCGTTTGACTCGCTCCGACGAATACTTAGCCTCCCCGGCACAAGGGAGGAATACCAACCATGGGCAAGATCATCGGCATCGACCTGGGCACCACCAACTCGGTGGTCTCGGTGATGGAGGGCAAGGACCCCGTCGTCATCACGAACGAGGAGGGCTCCCGCATCACCCCGTCGGTCGTCGCCTACCTGAAGGACGGGGAGCGGCTGGTCGGACAGGTCGCGAAGCGGCAGGCCATCACGAACCCCGAGCGGACCATCTACAGCATCAAGCGGTTCATGGGTCGCCGCTTCGACGAGGTCTCGGACGAGGCGAAGCGCGTCCCGTACAAGGTGCTCTCGGGCCCGAGCGGCGACGTCCGCATCGACATCGACGGCAAGCCGCTCAGCGCGCAGGAGATCAGCGCGCAGATCCTGCTCAAGCTGAAGCGGGCGGCCGAGAACTACCTGGGCGAGAAGGTCACGGACGCGGTCATCACCGTGCCGGCCTACTTCAACGACGCCCAGCGCCAGGCCACCAAGGACGCCGGCGAGATCGCCGGCCTGACCGTGCGCCGCATCATCAACGAGCCCACCGCCGCGGCGCTCGCCTACGGCCTCGACAAGAAGTCGAACGAGAAGATCGCGGTCTACGACTTCGGCGGCGGCACCTTCGACATCTCCATCCTCGAGGTGGGCGACAAGCTCGTCGAGGTGCTCTCCACGAACGGCGACACCCACCTCGGTGGCGACAACATCGATCAGGTGGTCATCGACTGGCTCATCTCCGAGTTCAAGCGGGACACCGGCATCGACGTCTCGAAGGACAAGATGGTGCTGCAGCGGCTCAAGGACGCCGCGGAGAAGGCCAAGATCGAGCTCTCCTCCACCATGGAGACCGAGGTCAACCTGCCCTTCCTCACCGCCGACCAGACCGGCCCGAAGCATCTCGCCGTGAAGCTCTCCCGCGCCAAGCTGGAGCAGATGGTCCAGCCGCTCGTCGACCGCTCCATCGAGCCGGTCAAGAAGGCGCTCGCCGACGCCGGCCTGGGGCCCGACAAGATCGACGAGGTGGTGATGGTGGGCGGCCAGACGCGCATGCCCCTCATCGTCGAGGCGGTGAAGAAGTTCTTCGGCAAGGAGCCGAACAAGACCGTCAACCCCGACGAGGTGGTGAGCGTGGGCGCGGCGATCCAGGGCGGCGTGCTCTCGGGCGACGTGAAGGACATCCTGCTCCTCGACGTCACCCCGCTCTCGCTGGGCGTCGAGACCCTGGGCGGCGTGATGACCCGCCTCATCGAGCGCAACACCACCATCCCGGCGCGCAAGTCGGAGACCTTCTCCACGGCCTCCGACAGCCAGACCTCCGTCGAGGTCCACGTGCTGCAGGGGGAGCGGGAGATGTCCCGGGACAACCGCACCCTCGGGCGCTTCCACCTGGAGGGCATCCCCGCCGCGCCGCGCGGCATGCCGCAGATCGAGGTCACCTTCGACATCGACGCGAACGGGATCCTGAACGTGGCCGCCAAGGACAAGGCCACCGGCAAGGAGCAGAAGGTCACGATCACCCAGTCCTCCGGCCTGTCCAAGGGCGAGGTCGAGAAGATGGTGACCGACGCCCAGGCCCACGAGGCCGAGGACAAGAAGCGGCGGGAGGAGGTCGAGGTGAAGAACCGCCTCGAGAACCTCGCCTACCAGACCGAGAAGCACCTGAAGGAGAACAAGGAGAAGCTCGACGCCGCCCTGGTCACCGAGCTGGAGGCGCTCGTGGCGGAGGCCCACAAGGTTCGCGAGCGGGGCTCCGCCGAGGAGGTGAAGGCGGCCTTCGAGAAGCTCGAGAAGGCGAGCCACAAGCTGGCGGAGGAGCTCTACAAGGCCTCCAGCCCGCCCCCGGGGCAGGGCGCAGGCCCGGCCGGACCGGGCGCGCCGCCGCAGCCCGAGAAGAAGGGCGGCGACGACGTGGTCGACGCGGAGTTCAAGCAGGTCTAGCCTGCTTCGATGCACCTCACCGTCCTCTCCCGCTCGGCCGGCATCTTCACCACCCGGCGGATCGTCGAGGCCGCTCGCGCCCGGGGTCACGTGGCGCGAGTGGTCGATCCGCTCCGGGTGGAGATGCGGCTCGGGAAGGACGGGCCGGGCATCTTCGTGCGCGGCGTGGCCTATCCGGCCACCGACGTGGTCATTCCCCGCATCGCACCCTCGGTGAGCCAGTACGGACTCGCGGTGCTGAACCAGATGGCGCTGCTCGGGCTGCCGGTCCTGAACGGCGTGGCCGCCATCGGGCTCTCCCGCAACAAGATGCGCGTGCTCCAGCTGCTGTCGGCGAGCGGCGTGAAGGTCCCGCGCACGGTGATGGCCTCCGAGCCGTCCGGGCTGCGGGAGATGGTCCGCCACGTGGGCGGCCTCCCGGTCCTCGTGAAGCTGCTCCGCGGAAACGAGCGGAGCGGTGTGATCGTCTGCGAGACCCGCCAGGCCCTCGAGTCGGCGCTCCAGGCCATCCAGCGGCTCGGGCAGAACACGGTCGTCCAGCAGTACGTCCGGGGCGTCGGGGACCTGCGCGCCTTCGTGGTCGGAGGGCGGGTGGTGGCGGCGCTGCGCCGGCGGCCCCGCACCGGCCGGCTCTCCCGGACGCTGGGGCAGGGCGCGCGATTCGAGCGTGCCACCCTCGCCGCGGAGGCGGAGCAGGCTGCGGTGGCGGCGGCGCAGGTGGTGGGGCTGGAGTTCTGCGCGGTGGACATGCTCGAGGCGCCCGGAGGTCCAAGGGTCTTCGAGGTGCACTCCACGCCCGGGATCCGGGAGGGGGAGGAGGCCTGCGGCGTGGACCTGGCCGGAGCCATCGTGGAGCGGGCCGTCGAGCTGGCGACGGCCACCGGCGCTCCCGTGCGCAAGAACCGGCGCGCCTCGGGGCGCCGGACCCGCGGCTGATGCTATACACGACGGGAAGCCGGAGGAGGAACCATGTCCCGCAGCGCCGTCCTCGCCATCGCCGCCGTCCTCGCCGCCGTGCCGGTGCTCGTCCCGGCCTCCGACGGAACCGACGCCGCGCGCACCTACCGGGTCGTCACCGACGGCTCGTCCCGCACCGTCGCCGTGGGCGGGAAGGGGAAGGTGGTGGTGGACGTGGTCCCGCTCGAGAAGGGGATCCACGTGAACCGCGAGTTCCCCATGAAGTACAAGGTGGAGCCCTCGGCCGGCCTGAAGGTCGACAAGCTGGAGTGGAAGCGCGGCGATGCCGTCGACCCGGCCGCCGAGAACCCGCGCTTCGAGATCCCCTTCCAGGCCGCCGCGCGCGGGGCGCAGCAGGTCGTGGTCCAGATGCGCTTCGCGATCTGCAGCGACGCGTGGTGTGTTCCCCAGACGAGGACGATCACCGTCCCCGTCGAGGTCCGGTGAGGAGAGAATGCGCGTCGTCTACGGAATGAACCCGGTGAAGGAGTTGCTCCGGTCCGATGCGGAAGGCTTGGCGGAGCTCTGGCTCGTGGAGGGCGGGGAGCGTCCCCGCGCCTTCGCCGACATGGAGCGGGCCGCCCGCGACCGGGGGGCCAAGGTGCGCAGCGCGCCCCGCGCCCGGCTCGACCGGCTCGCGGGGGTCACCCAGCACCAGGGGGTGGTGGCGGTGGTGGCCGACTACCGGTACCGCGAGGTGGAGGAACTCCTCGCCGTCGCTGCCGCCTCCGGGCGGCCGGCGCTCCTCGTCCTGCTCGACGGGGTCGAGGACCCCCACAACCTGGGGGCGGTCGTCCGCTCCGCACACGCCCTCGGGGCCCACGGCGTGATCCTGCCGAGGGACCGGGCCGCGGGGGTCACCCCATCGGTAGCCAAGGCTTCGGCCGGGGCCGTCGAGCACCTGGGCATCGCGCGGGTGACGAACGTCGTCCGATGTCTCGAGGAGCTGAAGGAGGCGGGCATCTGGACGGTGGCGGCCGTGCCCGACGGGGAACAGGACCTCGCCTCGGTCGATCTTCGGGGCCCCACCGCCCTCGTCCTGGGGGGGGAGGGTCAGGGGATCCGACCACTCGTCCGCCGCACCTGCGACCACGCCGTCCGGATCCCCATGCTGGGGCGGGTGGGGAGCCTGAACGCCTCCGCCGCGGCCGCCATCACCCTCTACGAGGTGGCCCGCCAGCGGGCCGAAACCGCAGCCAAAAGGCCGGCTTGACAAGGCCTGGGGCGTCCGATACAAGACGCCGCTCCGACGCCGGGGACGGGTGTTCCCTGCGCCGGCTGGCCAGAGCCGAATCATCTGGGGATTCGCTGGCGTAGCTCAGTTGGCAGAGCAGCTGCCTTGTAAGCAGCAGGTCGCGGGTTCGAATCCCACCGCCAGCTCCAGCTGGCTCGAAGTGGAAGCGTACGAAGGGTTGGTTGTCCAACGTTCGATGAGCTCACGGAGGGGTTCCCGAGCGGCCAAAGGGAGCAGACTGTAAATCTGCCGGTTCACGCCTTCGGTGGTTCAAATCCACCCCCCTCCATACAAAAGTGAAGGAATGAGGTTCGCGGGAATAGCTCAGTTGGTAGAGCGTCAGCCTTCCAAGCTGAATGTCGCGGGTTCGAATCCCGTTTCCCGCTCCAACCCGCGTGGAATCCGAGGAAAGGAAGAAAGGCCCTCTTAGCTCAGTCGGTAGAGCGCGTCCTTGGTAAGGACGAGGTCTCCAGTTCAATCCTGGAAGAGGGCTCCAGCATCGCGGACGGGGTAGTTCCCCGGACGATAGCCCAGTGAGGTCGAGAAACCATGGCCGGCAACAGAACCATCATCACGCTCGAGTGCACGACCTGCAAGGAGCGGAATTACAGCACCACCAAGAACAAGAAGAAGACCCAGGACAAACTGTCTCGCTCCAAGTTCTGCCCGCGCTGCCGCAAGCACGCGACGCACAAGGAGACGAAGTAGTCCTGGTACCGGGTATTCGAAGGCCAGTAGCTCGAACGGTAGAGCAGCGGTCTCCAAAACCGCGGGTTGGGGGTTCGAATCCCTCCTGGCCTGCCAGTTGAGCGGAAGGGCAGCATGGACAAGGCGCCGGGCGTCGAACCGAAGCGGGTCGTCGCGATCTTCTATTTCTTCGCGGCGGTGGTGGTCGGTATCTTCCTCGAGAAGATGCTGGCCCTCGCCTTCTCCTACGCCCGTCTCAACGACGTTGCGGTGCTGGGTGACGAGTGGACCGTCACCACGCTGCTCGGATACGCCATCGCCGCGGTTCTGGCGGTGCTGGCATGGCGGTCGCAGCGCATCCACGCGGTCTCCATGCAGGTGGCCCAGGAACTGGAACGTGTCTCCTGGCCCAGCCTGCGGGAGACGAGAGCATCCACCGTGGCGGTCGTGGTCTTCACCTTCGTGGCGGCGTTCCTGCTCGGGATCTTCGACGTCGTCTGGTCGAGGCTGTCGTCCCTCGTCTACTAGCAGGAACCGGGCGCGGGTCGCCCGGAGACGGTGCGCGAGCGCCGGGAGAACAAGGCAATGGCCAAGAAGTGGTACGCCGTGCACACGTACTCGGGCTTCGAGAACAAGGTGAAGAAGTCGCTCGAGGAGCGCGTGCGCCAGGAAGGCCTGGAGGACAGCTTCGGGGAGATCCTCATCCCCATGGAGCAGGTCGTGGAGATGGTGAAGGGGGAGAAGAAGACCTCCAAGCGGAAGTTCTTCCCCGGATACGTGCTCGTCCAGATGGAGATGGATGACCGCACCTGGCACCTCGTGAAGGGCACCGCCAAGGTCACGGGCTTCGTCGGAAGCGCGAAGATCCCGAAGGACGTGCCGGCCATCTCCGACGTGGAGGTTGCCCGCCTCACCAGCCAGATCTCCGAGGGCACGCTCAAGCCCAAGCCCAAGGTCCAGTTCGAGGAGGGCGATCAGGTCCGGGTGACCGACGGCCCGTTCTCCAACTTCAACGGCACGGTGGAGGAGGTCAAGCCCGAGAAGGGCAAGGTCCGCGTGCTCGTGAGCATCTTCGGCCGGGCCACCCCGGTCGAACTCGATTTCATGCAGGTGGAAAAAACGTA
This sequence comes from uncultured Anaeromyxobacter sp., assembly GCA_903855945.1. GTDB lineage: Bacteria > Myxococcota > Myxococcia > Myxococcales > Anaeromyxobacteraceae > CAIOAK01. The sequence goes on along the minus strand of CAIOAK010000114.1, from coordinate 18,566 downwards.
GTTCACACAGCGTGGAAGGGGCCTCACCCGCCAGACCACGCAGGGCAAGCCGCACGGCCCGGAAGGATGACGAGGGATGAAGAAGGTAACCGGACAGATCAAGCTGCAGATCCCGGCTGGCAAGGCCAACCCGGCGCCCCCGGTGGGCCCGGCGCTCGGCCAGCACGGCGTGAACATCATGGAGTTCTGCAAGCAGTTCAACGCGGCCACGCAGGCGCAGGCCAAGGAAGCGCTCATCATCCCGGTGATCATCACGGTCTACCAGGATCGCTCCTTCAGCTTCATCCTCAAGACGCCGCCTGCGTCCATCCTGCTGAAGAAGGCCGCCGGACTGCACACGGAGAAGAAGAAGGGCAGCGGCGCGCACGCCCCCGGCAAGGAGAAGGTCGGCAAGGTGACGCGCAAGCAGCTCGAGCAGATCGCCAAGATGAAGATGCAGGACATGACGGCGGGGAGCCTCGAGGCCGCGATGCGGACCGTCGAGGGCACCGCCCGGTCCATGGGCATCGAGATCGTCGCCTAGTCGGGAGACCCACGCACATGGCCCACATCGGAAAGAAGTTCAAGAAGGTCGCGGCCGAGATCGACCGCAACAAGCGCTACAAGCTCGACGACGCGCTCTCGCTCGTGAAGAAGACCGCGGTTCGCAAGTTCGACGAGTCGGTGGATGCCGCCATCAACCTGGGCGTCGATCCGAAGCACGCCGACCAGGTGGTCCGCGGCGCGGTGGTCCTCCCCCACGGGATGGGCAAGACCGTCCGCCTGGCGGTCTTCGCAAAGGGCGACAAGGCCCGCGAGGCCACCGAGGCCGGAGCCGACATCGTCGGCGCCGAGGACCTGGCCGAGAAGATCCAGGGTGGCTTCATGGACTTCGACAAGGTCATCGCCACCCCGGACATGATGGGCGTGGTGGGCCGCCTCGGAAAGGTGCTCGGTCCCCGCGGACTCATGCCGAACCCGAAGGTGGGCACGGTGAGCGCCGACGTCGCCCGCGCGGTGAGGGAGCAGAAGGCCGGCAAGGTCGAGTTCCGCGTGGAGAAGGCGGGCATCGTCCACGTGCCGTTCGGGAAGGCCTCCTTCCCGCCCGAGAAGCTCCGGGACAACTTCAACGCGATCATGGAGGTCATCTTCAAGGCCCGTCCCCAGACGGCCAAGGGTGTGTACCTCAAGGGCGTCACCGTGAGCACGACCATGGGGCCGGGCATCAAGCTCGACCCGGCCGAGCTCAGCGCCCATCACACGGCAGCATAGGAGCGATCGATTTCCAGGTTTGCCCGGCGGCACGTCGCCTCCGGGTGTTTCCTGGTCCAAGACAGCGGGCCTGCCCGTCCCCGGGTGCGAGAAGCAGAAGGGGAGGGTGGCCAAGCGGGCGAAGGGAGCCCGACCCGCCGAGACGGGAAGTTGCGATTGCAGCGTCCCCTGCTTGGCCAGGGGGTCGACGTACCGGGTGTCCGGTTCGCGGCCCACACATCGCCGAGCCGCATCGCGGCCGGCCGGGAAGAAGGTGAGAACGCTTGAACCGGACGGAAAAAGAAGCAGTCATCGATAGGCTCCACGCCAAGATGGCCAAGGCCAAGGTCGCCATCCTGGCGGAGCCCAAGGGGCTCAACGTCGCTACCGTCACCGAGCTTCGCAGGAAGTGCCGCGAGGCCCAGGTGGAGTACCGCATCGTCAAGAACACCCTGGCCATCCGTGCCGCCAAGGGCACGGACCTCGAGCAGCTGTCGGAGAAGTTCACCGGCCCCACCGCCCTCGTGATGTCCTACGACGACGTGGTGGCACCGGCGAAGATCCTCGCGGACTTCGCCAAGGACCGCGAGAACTTCTCGCTGAGGATCGCGGTGGTGCAGGGCAAGGTCATCGACGCGGCGGGGATCCTGTCCCTCGCGAAGTTGCCCGGGCTCCCCGAGCTGAGGTCGAGGATCGCCGGCGTCATCGCGCAGCCCGCGACGAAGCTGGTGCGGATGCTCGCGGCCCCGGGGCAGCAGCTGGCCCAGGTGCTCAACGCACGCAAGGAGCAGTTGGAGAAGCAGGCTTCTTAAACGGTACGTGAACCCGCCCGCGCCTCGCGCGCGGGCACGGACGCGGGGCGCGATGGCGCCCCCGGAAAGAAAAGGAAGACGAAGTCATGGCAGACCTGAACGCAATCGTGGAGCAGCTGTCCGGCCTCACCATCCTCGAGGCCGCCGAGCTCGTGAAGACGCTGGAGACCAAGTGGGGCGTCAGCGCCGCCGCCGCCCCGGTGATGATGGCCGCTGCCGGCGGGGCCGCCGCGGCCCCGGTCGAGGAGAAGACCGAGTTCTCGGTCGTCCTCACCGAAGCCGGCGCCAACAAGATCAACACCATCAAGGAAGTTCGCGCCATCACCGGCCTGGGCCTGAAGGAGGCCAAGGACCTGGTCGAGGGGGCCCCCAAGGAGGTCAAGGGCGGGATTCCCAAGACGGAGGCCGAGGAGATCAAGAAGAAGCTGGAGGCCGCCGGCGCCAAGGTCGAGATCAAGTAGTTTCGCGCGCGGACCGGGGTCGGATGGCCTGTGGCCGTCCGACCCCACCGCCCGGGACGGGACTTTTGACACGGGGGGCCAAGGCGGTTAGATACCCGCTCACCCCCCATGTCCATCCCCGCCCCCCGGCCTAACGGCCGGGCATGAAGTCATGAGCCGGCTCACGCCGGCTCGCCGTGCTTGTGACGAGACTCCTTCCGGGGAAAGAGGAACACGCTCGATGGCGCCGACGATCCAGAATAATTTCCGGGCCCGCAAGAACTTCGGGAAGATCCAGAAGGTGGCGGACATCCCCAACCTGATCGCCATCCAGAAAAGTTCGTACGACAAGTTCCTGCAGGCCGAGGTCCCGCCCGAGAAGCGGGACGACACCGGCCTCCAGGGGGTCTTCAAGTCGGTCTTCCCCATCAAGGACTTCAACGAGACGAGCTCGCTCGAGTTCGTGAGCTACCACCTCGAGAAGCCGAAGTACGACGTGGACGAGTGCCACCAGCGGGGGATGACCTTCTCCGCGCCCATCAAGGTGGTCGTCCGTCTCGTGGTCTGGGACAAGGACGAGGAGACCGGCGCCCAGTCCATCCGGGACGTGAAGGAGCAGGAGGTCTACTTCGGCGAGATCCCGCTGATGACGGGCAACGGCACCTTCATCATCAACGGCACCGAGCGCGTGGTGGTGAGCCAGCTGCACCGGAGCCCGGGCGCCTTCTTCGATCACGACAAGGGCAAGAGCCACAGCTCCGGCAAGATCCTCTACAACGCCCGCATCATCCCGTACCGCGGCTCCTGGATCGACTTCGAGTTCGATCACAAGGACATGCTGTACGTGCGCATCGACCGGCGCCGCAAGCTGCCCGCCACCGTGCTCCTGCGCGCCATCGGCTCGGTCCCCGACACCGCCAAGAAGGACCCCATCGAGTTCCACGGCACGTCGGAGGAGATCCTCAAGTACTACTACGACACCGAGACCATCCGGATCGAGGGGAAGGGGAAGTACGAGCGGGACGTGGTGCCCGACCTCCTCAAGAGCCAGCGCGCCACCCGCGACATCAAGGATCCGCGGACCGGCGAGGTGATCGTCAAGAAGAACCGGAAGTACTCCGATTCGGCCATCAAGAAGCTCGTGGCGGCCAAGGTGAAGACGCTGCCCGTCGAGCCGGAGGAGGTCTACCAGAAGTACTCCGCCGAGGACGTGGTCGACGAGGGAACCGGCGAGGTCCTCCTCGAGGTCAACGAGCAGGTGACCGAGGAGAAGGTGGAGGAGCTCCGCAAGCGCGGCATCACCGCCTTCCAGGTGCTCTTCATCGACGGGCTCAACGTGCTCCCGTCGCTCCGCGACACCCTCGTGCAGGACAAGGTGGCCTCCCCCGAGGAGGCGGTGATGGAGATCTACCGGCGGCTGCGCCCCGGCGATCCGCCCACGCCCGACACGGCCGGCTCCCTCTTTCACAACCTCTTCTTCAACCCGGAGCGCTACGACCTCTCCAAGGTCGGCCGCCTGAAGCTGAACTACAAGTTCGGCCTCGAGGAACCGCTCGACAACCAGGTCCTGACCAAGCGCGACATCCTCGAGGTGGTCCGGTTCCTCATCGACCTGAAGAACGGGTCGAAGGAGCGGGACATCGACGACATCGACCATCTCGGCAACCGGCGCGTCCGCGCGGTGGGCGAGCTGCTCGAGAACCAGTACCGCATCGGTCTCGTCCGCATGGAGCGCGCCATCAAGGAGCGCATGAGCCTGCAGGAGATCGAGACGCTCATGCCGCACGACCTGATCAACGCCAAGCCGGTCACGGCGGTGATCAAGGAGTTCTTCGGCTCCTCGCAGCTCTCCCAGTTCATGGATCAGACGAACCCGCTCTCCGAGGTGACCCACAAGCGGCGCCTCTCGGCCCTCGGGCCCGGAGGCCTCACGCGGGAGCGGGCCGGCTTCGAGGTGCGCGACGTGCACCCGACGCACTACGGCCGCATCTGCCCCATCGAGACGCCGGAAGGTCCGAACATCGGCCTCATCGCCTCGCTCTCCACCTACGCTCGGGTGAACGAGTACGGCTTCGTCGAGACCCCCTACCGGAAGGTGGAGGAAGGCCGGGTCACCGGCGAGGTCCACTTCTACTCGGCCCTCGAGGAGGAGAAGCACACCATCGGGCAGGCCAACTCTGCGCTCGACAAGAAGGGCAACTTCACGAGCAACGAGATCTCCTGCCGCAGGGGGGCGGAGTACGTCCAGGTGAGGCCCGGGGAGGTCGGGCTGATGGACGTGTCCCCGAACCAGCTCGTCTCGGTGGCCGCAGCGCTCGTTCCCTTCCTCGAGAACGACGACGCGAACCGCGCCCTCATGGGCTCGAACATGCAGCGCCAGGCGGTCCCCCTCATCCGCACGGAGGCGCCGCTCGTCGGCACCGGCATGGAGGCCATCGTGGCCCGCGACTCGGGCGTGACCGTGGTGGCCCGCCGCGACGGCGTCATCCAGTCGGTCGACGCCGGCCGCATCGTGGTGAAGGCGGACGTGCCCACCGCAGCCACCGACGTGGCCAACGAGGTGGACATCTACAACCTCATCAAGTTCCAGCGTTCCAACCAGAACACCTGCATCAACCAGAAGCCCATCGTGAAGCCGGGCGAGCGGGTGAAGAAGGGCGACGTCATCGGCGACGGACCCGCCACCGAGATGGGCGAGCTGGCCCTGGGCCAGAACGTGGTCGTCGCCTTCATGCCCTGGCAGGGTTACAACTTCGAGGACTCCATCCTCCTCTCCGAGCGGCTCCTCAAGGAGGACGTCTACACGTCCGTCCACATCGAGGAGTTCGAGGCGGTGGCCCGCGACACGAAGCTGGGCAAGGAGGAGATCACCCGGGACATCCCCAACGTCGGCGAGGAGGCCCTGAAGGACCTCGACGAGGCGGGCATCATCCGCATCGGCGCCGAGGTGAAGCCGGGCGACATCCTGGTGGGCAAGATCACCCCCAAGGGCGAGACCCAGCTCTCCCCCGAGGAGAAGCTGCTCCGGGCCATCTTCGGCGAGAAGGCCGGCGACGTCCGCGACAGCTCGCTGCGGGTGCCCCCGGGAGTCTCCGGGACCGTGATCAACGCCAAGGTCTTCAGCCGCAAGGGCGTGGAGAAGGACGAGCGCGCCAAGGCCATCGAGGACGCCGAGGAGGCGCGCCTCCTGAAGGACCAGAACGACGAGATCCGCATCATCCAGGACTCGGCCTTCCTGAAGATCCGCAAGCTGCTCACCGGCAAGGAGGTCGCGGCGCGGCTCGTCGACGACAAGGGCGAGCAGTTGCTCAAGAAGGGCGACACCCTCTCCGACGACCTGCTCGACAACGTTCCCCAGCGCTACTGGGGCGAGATCGCGGTGGCCGGCACGCAGGACGTGCAGGAGAAGGTCCGCAAGATCGTCGAGAACTTCGAGGAGCAGCGCGAGCTGGTGAAGCTGCTCTTCGGGGAGAAGATCGGCCGCCTGAAGAAGGGCGACGAGCTCCCGCCCGGCGTCATCAAGATGGTGAAGGTGTACGTCGCCATCAAGCGCAAGCTGGCGGTGGGCGACAAGATGGCCGGTCGCCACGGCAACAAGGGCGTGGTCTCCCGCATCCTCCCCGAGGAGGACATGCCCTACCTGGAGGACGGTCGCCCGGTGGACATCGTCCTCAACCCGCTCGGCGTGCCCTCCCGCATGAACGTCGGGCAGATCCTGGAGACCCACCTCGGGTGGGGCGCGCGCAACGTCGGCTGGCGCGTCGAGGAGATGCTCGAGAAGAAGTTCGGGCCCGACGTGATGCGCCGCTACATCAAGAAGGCGTTCGAGGGCGCGGGCGCGTCCAACGAGCGCATCGTCGCCCTGATCGACGACATCCCCGACAAGGAAGTTCCCAAGCTCGCCCAGAAGATGGTCCGCGGCATCTTCACCGCCAGCCCGGTCTTCGACGGGGCTCACGAGGAGGAGATCCGGGGCGTGCTCTCCCACGGTTCCGCCACGATGCAGTCGACCCTGTTCGACGGGCGCACCGGCGAGGCCTTCGACCACGACGTCACCGTGGGCATCATGTACATGCTGAAGCTGCACCACCTCGTCGACGAGAAGATCCACGCCCGTTCCATCGGGCCGTACTCCCTCGTCACCCAGCAGCCGCTGGGCGGCAAGGCCCAGTTCGGCGGTCAGCGCCTCGGCGAGATGGAGGTCTGGGCCATGGAGGCCTACGGCGCCGCCTACTCGCTGCAGGAGTTCCTCACCGTCAAGTCGGACGACGTGGTGGGCCGCACCCGGATGTACGAGGCCATCGTCAAGGGCGAGAACACGCTGGAGTCGGGCCTGCCCGAGTCCTTCAACGTGCTCATCAAGGAGCTCCAGAGCCTGGCGCTCGACGTCGATCTCATGGAGTCGCCCGAGGCCCTGAAGGCCCGGGAGCAGGCCGAGGCGGAATCCGATCCGCTCGGCCTCTCCGCCCCCAAGAAGAGCGCCTAGGCGCGAACGAACCGGAACCCGAACGCTACATCGAGGGACGCTACGTGAAGGATATCTTCAATTTCTTCGAGAAGCCGAAGGACCCGACGTCGTTCTCCGCGATCCGCATCTCGCTGGCCAGTCCGGACAAGATCCGGCAGTGGTCGCACGGCGAGGTGAAGAAGCCGGAGACCATCAACTACCGGACCTTCAAGCCGGAGCGGGACGGCCTGTTCTGCGCCAAGATCTTCGGCCCCGTGAAGGACTACGAGTGCAACTGCGGCAAGTACAAGCGCATGAAGCACCGGGGCGTGGTCTGCGAGAAGTGCGGCGTCGAGGTCATCCAGAGCAAGGTGCGCCGCGAGCGGCTCGGGCACATCACGCTGGCCACCCCGGTCGCCCACATCTGGTTCCTCAAGTCGCTGCCCAGCCGGATCGGGAACCTGCTCGACATCACGCTGAAGGATCTCGAAAAGGTTCTTTACTGTGAGTCGTACATCGTCACCGACCCCAAGCAGGCGAAGGACCTGGTCCGGGCCCAGCTCCTCAGCGAGGACCGCTACCAGACCCTGCGGGGCGAGCTGGGCGAGGACGCCTTCGACGCCGGCATGGGCGGCGAGGCGGTGCTGGCGCTGCTGCGCCAGATCGACGTCCACGGGCTCTCCGACACGCTGCGGGCCGAGATGAAGGAGGCCACCTCCGACGCGAAGCGCAAGAAGATCGCCAAGCGGCTCAAGGTGGTGGACGCCTTTCGCGAGTCGGGCAACAAGCCCGACTGGATGATGCTCGAGGTCATCCCGGTCATCCCGCCCGACCTGCGCCCGCTGGTCCCGCTGGACGGCGGACGGTTCGCCACCTCCGACCTGAACGATCTCTATCGCCGGGTCATCAACCGCAACAACCGGTTGAAGCGGCTCATGGAGCTGAGCGCCCCCGACATCATCATCCGCAACGAGAAGCGGATGCTGCAGGAGGCGGTGGACGCCCTCTTCGACAACGGTCGTCGGGGCAAGACCATCACCGGCCCGAACAAGCGGCCGCTCAAGTCGCTCTCCGACATGCTGAAGGGCAAGCAGGGACGGTTCCGCCAGAACCTGCTCGGCAAGCGCGTCGACTACTCCGGCCGCTCCGTGATCGTGGTGGGACCCGAGCTGAAGCTGCACCAGTGCGGGCTTCCCAAGATCATGGCCCTCGAGCTCTTCAAGCCCTTCATCTACAACAAGCTGGAGGAGAAGGGCTACGTCACCACCATCAAGAGCGCGAAGAAGATGGTGGAGAAGGAGCGTCCCGAGGTCTGGGACATCCTCGACGACGTGATCCGGGAGCACCCGGTGCTCCTGAACCGCGCCCCCACGCTGCACCGGCTGGGCATCCAGGCCTTCGAGCCGGTCCTCATCGAGGGCAAGGCCATCCAGCTTCACCCGCTCGTCTGCACCGCCTTCAACGCCGACTTCGACGGCGACCAGATGGCGGTCCACGTGCCCCTCTCCACCGAGGCACAGGTGGAGGCCCGCGTGCTCATGATGAGCACCAACAACATCCTGTCCCCGGCGCACGGAAAGCCGATCATCGTCCCGTCGCAGGACATCGTGCTCGGCATCTACTACATGACCCGCGAGCGGGCCTTCGCCACCGGGGAGGGGAAGATCTTCTCCAGCCCGGGCGAGGTCCGGTCCGCCTACGACCAGGGCGAACTCGACCTCCAGGCGCGCATCACCGTCCGCATGGACAGCGCGCGCGTCGAGACCACCACCGGGCGCGTGCTGCTCTATGACATCGTCCCGAAGCGGATCCCCTTCGAGGCCATCAACAAGGTGATGGACAAGAAGCAGCTCCAGAGCCTCATCGACCTCACCTACCGGCTCTGCGGCGAGAAGGAGACCGTGCTGCTCGCCGACCGGGTTCGCTCGCTGGGGTACGGGAACGCCACCCGCGCGGGCATCTCCATCTGCCTCGACGACATGCTGATCCCGAAGGCCAAGGTGGCGCTGCTGGAGAAGGCCACCGCCGAGGTAGACGAGATCCGCGGCCAGTACTCCGAGGGTCTCATCACCGACGGGGAGCGCTACAACAAGGTGATCGACATCTGGGCCCAGGTCACCGACGCGGTGGCCAAGGAGATGATGGGCGAGATCGGCTTCGAGGTCGCGGAGGGGGAGAGCGACGACGGGAAGAAGGAGGCGCGCAAGCTGCCGTCCTTCAACCCCATCTACATCATGGCCGACTCGGGTGCCCGAGGTTCGGCCCAGCAGATCCGGCAGCTGGCCGGCATGCGCGGCCTGATGGCCCGCCCCTCGGGCGAGATCATCGAGACGCCCATCACGGCCAACTTCCGCGAGGGCCTCAACGTCCTGCAGTACTTCATCTCCACCCACGGTGCGCGCAAGGGCCTCGCCGACACGGCGCTCAAGACCGCGAACTCCGGCTACCTGACCCGCCGCCTCGTCGACGTGGCCCAGGACGCCATCATCACGGAGTTCGACTGCGGCGCCATGGACGGCATCACCCTCGGCTCGCTGGTCGAGGGCGGTGAGATCATCGAGCCCATGGGCGAGCGCATCCTCGGCCGCGTGGCGCTCGAGGACATCGTCGATCCCTTCTCCGGCGGCGAGCTGGTTCGCGCCAACGAGGAGATCGACGAGCAGAAGGTGAAGCTCATCGAGAACTCCGGCATCGACCGGGTGAAGATCCGCTCGGTGCTCACCTGCCAGGCCCGTCGCGGGATCTGCGTGGAGTGCTACGGACGTGACCTGGCCCGTGGCCGCAAGGTGAACATCGGCGAGGCCGTCGGCGTCATCGCCGCCCAGTCCATCGGCGAGCCCGGCACCCAGCTCACGATGCGCACCTTCCACATCGGCGGCGCCGCCACCCGGCGTTCCGAGCAGTCGAGCGTGGAGAACCGCAACCCCGGCGTGGTGAAGTTCGTGGGGGTGAACGTCGCCCGGAAGAAGGACGGCACGCTCATCGTCATGAACCGCAACGGCGAGCTGGTCATCAACGACGAGCAGGGGCGCGAGCGCGAGCGCTACGGCGTCGTGTACGGCGCGCGCCTCCTGGTGAAGGACGGGGAGTCGCTCCCCAAGGGAAACCAGGCGCTCGCCGAATGGGATCCCTATTCGGTTCCCATCCTCACCGAGGTGGCGGGTCACGTGAAGTTCGGCGATCTCGTCGACGGCGTCACCTACGCCGAGCAGGTGGACGAGATCACCGGCCTGGCCCGCAAGGTGGTCATGGCGTCCAAGGACCCGGACGCCCGGCCGCGCGTCTCGATCAAGGACGACAAGGGGCAGACCAAGAAGCTCGCCAGCTCCGACGCCGACGCACGCTACATGCTGCCCGAAGGGGCAAACCTGGTGGTGGGCGACGGCGACGAGATCGACGCCGGCGACGTCATCGCCAAGATGCCCCGTGAGACCACCAAGACGAAGGACATCACCGGCGGTCTTCCCCGCGTGGCCGAGCTCTTCGAGGCCCGCAAGCCCAAGGAGTATGCGGTCATCTCCGAGATCGAGGGCGTGGTCGCCTTCGGCAAGGACACCAAGGGCAAGCGCAAGGTGATCATCACCCCGGAGATCGACGGCAAGCTCCGCCCCGAGCACTTGAAGGAGTACCTGATCGGGAAGGGCAAGCACATCAGCGTCCACACCGGCGACCGCGTCCGGGCCGGCGAGGCGCTCATGGACGGCGCCGCCAACCCGCACGACATCCTCCGGGTGCTCGGCGAGAAGGAACTGGCCCGCTGGATGGTGGACGAGGTGCAGGAGGTCTACCGGCTCCAGGGCGTGAAGATCAACGACAAGCACATCGAGACCATCGTCCGGCAGATGCTGCGGCGCGTGCGCATCCTCGAGGTCGGGGACACGAGCTTCCTGGCCGACGAGCAGGTCGAGAAGTGGGTCTTCGAGGAGGAGAACGAGAAGGTGATGACGAGCGGTGGGCGTCCGGCACAGGGCGAACCGCTGCTCCTCGGCATCACCAAGGCTTCGCTCTCCACCGAGTCGTTCATCTCGGCCTCCTCCTTCCAGGAGACCACCAAGGTGCTCACCGAGGCCGCCATCAGCGGCAAGGTGGACCACCTGCGCGGCCTGAAGGAGAACGTCATCATGGGGCGGCTCGTGCCTGCGGGCACCGGGCTCTCCGCCTACAAGCACCTCGACATCGAGGTGGAGACGCCGGTGGACGCGGTCGAGCAGGCCGAAGAGGCGCTCGGTCTCGCAGCGGGCGACGACTAGTCGGGGCCCAGCACGATGAAGGAACGCGGCTCGGGGCGAAGGTCCCGGGCCGCTCCCTTTTCGCCCCACTCGGGACGCCCCTATCGGGACAGCTAAGACCGGATTATCTTGGGTGGCTTGACCGTTCCCAAAGAGTACCGCAGGTTTCCTGATTCACCGCGTCACGCCGCGTATACCCGTTAGAGTCTCATAATTGCAGGTATTCGTGGTGCCCAGCGCCGTCATATCAAGTACTTGCGATGGGTGGTTGACTCCTGTAGTCCATATTCGTAATATGCCGTCACGTCACCGCCGGCTTTCCGGACTACCCGGCAGATCGCACGGACGGTGGAGGGGGAACGGGAATGAAGACGTCTGGTATCCAGCGCGGCAGCAGGGAGTTCGAGGAGCTCGCTCCTTACCTGAAGGCCGTTCGCGACTACCCGCCGCTCACGCGCGACGAGGAGCATGCATTCGCCCTCCGCGCTCGCAAGGGCGAGGTCGCCGCCAAGCAGAAGCTCGTCCGACACAACCTGGCCTTCGTGGTGGCCATCGCCCGGAAGCAGCGGCGCGGCACCGTCCGGCTCGACGACCTCATCCAGGAGGGGAACGTCGGCCTGATGCGCGCGGTGGAGAAGTTCGACCCGCACGCCGGAACTCGCTTCTCCACGTACGCGGTCTGGTGGATCCGCGCCTACGTCGGCAAGTACCTGAAGGAGGCGCGCAGCACGGTCCGGCCGCAGAGCGGTACCGTTGCGCAGCCCGACATGTCGCTCGACAGCGCCATCGACGAGGACGGGGACGTCTCCCACCTCGAGCGCATCGAGGACGACGGTCCGGGACCCGAGGACGGCTACCTCTCCTCCGAGGGGGACCGCGAGGTCCGAGACGCGCTCGGCAAGGTGCGCAAGCGCATCGGCGAGCTCGGCTGGGACATCATCCACAACCGGCTCCAGCAGGACTCTCCGAAGACGCTCGAGGAGATCGGCAAGCGCTGGGGTGTCTCCCGCGAGCGCGTTCGCCAGGTGGAGCTGAAGACGAAGCAGTTCCTGCACCGCTACCTGGAGTCGGTCGAGTCGGTCGAGACCGGCCAGGTGGGGCAGGCGGAAGAAGCGGCCTAGCCGGTCCCTCACCGCTCCCGCGGTCCGAGGCCCATCCCGCCGTGCGGGGTGGGCCTTTCTCTTGCAACGCAGCGCCATCGTGCGCGGCGGAGGCGGGTGAATCCCGCGCGGGAGGTCGTGCGGTGGACGGTGAGGACGTGGATCGGTCGCCAGGCGCAGGGGTGCGCCGCATCCCGGCGGAGGTCTGGGAGGCTGGGCAGAAGGCGCGCAGCCTCCTCGCCGAGGCGGAGGGCTCGGCCCGGGAGATCCGGGAGGGTGCAGAGGCGGAGGTGGCCCTGGCCCGGCGGGCGGCGGTGGAGGCCGGTCGGGCCGAGGGTTTCGCGCGTGGGCGGGCGGAGGCGGCGGCCGAACTTCTCCGGGGTGCCTCCGAGCGCGATCGAACCCTGGCGGGCGTTGCGCCGGCACTGCTCGGCCTTGCGGTGGCCCTGGCGGAGCGCATCCTGTCCCGGGAGGTCCGGCCCGGATCGGACGCGGTGGAGATGGCCCGGCGCGCGATCGCCCTCCTGCGCGGGGAGGCTGCGGTATCCCTTCGGGCCAGCCCGGGCGACGTGGAGGCGCTCCTCCGGGAGCCAGGCGCCACACCCTGGCCGGACGGGTGCGTCCGGGTCTCGGTCGATCGCACCCTCGCCGTCGGCGAGGTGCTGGTCGAGGCGGACGGGGCGGTCGTAGACGGGACCTTCCGGGCGCAGCTCTCCGAGCTGCGGCGTGCCATGGAGGAGGGCGGCGGATGAGGATGCTCCCGCTCCTGGAGGTGGAATTGCGGCGCGTCCGGGAAGGGAGGCCGCTCGTCGTTCGCGGCACCCTCCGCGATGCCTCCCCGTTCCAGCTGCGCTGCCAGGGAGTCCCGGCGGGGCTCGGGGAGCAGGTGGAGATCGAGATGGAAGCGGGCGGTCGGCTGAGGGCGGAGGTGGTCGCCCTGCGGGGATCGTCGGCGCTTCTCCTGCCGCTCGACGACGCACTGCGGGCCCGGCCGGGGAATCGAGTCCGTCCGACGGGGCGGCGCCTGTCGATCCGGGTGGGGCCGGGGTTGCTCGGGCGCGTGCTCGACGGCCTGGGGGATCCGATCGACGGCCGGCGCCTCCCCGGGGGGCTCGAGACATGGGAGGTCGAGCGCCAGGCACCGGAGCCGCTCGAGCGGCCGCGTCTCCGCCGCCCGTTCGTCACCGGGGTCCGGGCCATCGACGCCTTCGCGACGCTCGCCGCCGGGCAGCGGGTCGGGCTCTTCGCTGGACCGGGCGCAGGGAAGTCCTCGATCCTGGGGCGGCTGGCGCGGGGTGGAGGTGCGGGGGTCTGCGTGGTCGGGCTCGTGGGGGAACGCGGGAGGGAGGTCCGGGAGCTCATCGAGGACTCCCTCGGACCGGAGGGGATGCGACGCAGCGTGGTCGTCGCCGCGACGAGCGATGCGCCCGCTGTCGTACGCATGCGGGCAGCCCAGGTGGCCACGGCCGTCGCCGAATGGTTCGCCCAGGTGGAGGGACGGGAGGTCCTCCTGCTCGTCGACTCCCTGACCCGCTTTGCACGGGCAGTGCGGGAGGTGGGACTCGGGGCAGGGGAGGCGCCGGTGCGGCAGGGCTTCCCGGCGCGCGTCTACGCCGAACTCCCTCGCCTCGTCGAGCGAGCCGGCGCGGGGCGAGGAGGCTCCATCACCGCCGTCTACACCGTCCTGTCCGGGGGAGACGATGCCGACGATCCGATGTCGGCGGAGATCCGGGGCCTGCTCGACGGACACCTCGTTCTCGACCGGCGGATCGCCGAGGCGGGTCGCCACCCCGCCGTCGACGTGGTCGGGAGCCTGTCGCGCGTGATGCCGGAGATCACCGGAGTCGAGCATCGGCAGGCCGCGTCACGGGTGCGTGGAGCCCTGGCGCGCTGGGAGGGTGCACGGGAACTCGTGGCCGCTGGAGCGTGGGTGCCGGGGGCCGACCCGGCGCTGGACGCCGCAGCGGCCGCGGTGCCGGCGGTGGAGGCCTTCCTCCGGCAAGAGCGCGGGGAGGTGTCGACGCTCGACGAGGCGGTGGAGGGCGTTCGACGCCTCGCGGCGGGGCTCGGCGCGTGAGTCGCTGGCCTCTCTCGGGACTCGAGCGGCTCCGCCGTGCCCAGGCCGCTGCCGCCGGTGGGAGCGCAACCGCACGGAGGGTGGAGTCGAAGCGGGCGGATGCCCGGGTCGAGGAGCGGCGCCACCAGGTGCGCGAGGCGAGGCGGAGGGCGTGTGCGCCGGAACTCCCGGCCCCGGTCGCCGCGGCAGATCTGCTCCTCGGAGGGCTGGCGCGGAAGGGATGGCACGCCGCCGGAATGCGGGCCACCGCCGAGGAGAACCGGGCGTCCGAGGTGGCGCGTCTCGCGCAAGGACGGGCGGAGGAGGCCGAGGCCACGTTCCGGAGGGCGCTCGGCCGTTCCCGGTCGATCGAGCGGGCCGGGGAGCGATGGACCGAGGCACGAGCGCGAGCCCGGGAGGCGCGGGCCGAGAGAGAGGCGGAGGGCGGGTAGTGCCTCGCCCCAGGCATGCTGACTGCTGCGAGGCACTAGCGCAGGTCAAAACTCGCGGTGCCCTGACGGCAGCGCACCTCGAAGCGCCTGGGGCGGATGTCCCGGGGCGCAGCCTCGCCGCCGCGGTCGAACTGGGAGGGGGCGAGGACCACCTGCTCGTGGGGGCGGAGCGCCCGGAACTCGTTCCGCCAGGTCCCGTCGAGGGTCAGGACGACGTCCGTCCAGACCTCGTCCGACTCGTTGCGCACCAGGATCTGCTGGCCGAGGAGGGTGTCGTTCAGCAGGCGGAACTCGGCGCGGATCGAGTTCCGGGGACCGCTGGCGGGGCAGGCGATCCAGACGGCGAGCAGGGATGCCACGATCCACCCGCCCACCAACCCGGCGCGAAGCTTCTGCCACCGGTGGGCCCTCGGGGGCTCCCCGGGTAGACCCGGGACTCGCTCCGGCCGTTCCGCCATGGAGGGAGCTTAGCGTCCAGGCGGGGAGTCGCCAACGTCCCCTTCCAAGCCGCGGAAGGCGAGGGCCGGTTCGTCGGCGCCTCCCGGTCCCCCGGCCTCCCTGTCCATGGCGATGATCTGGCGCCGAACCTCCCGGAGGAGCGCGTCGCGCCCCGGGAAGTCGGAGGGGTGCACCGGGGTTCCGAAGGTCACCCGCACCGGGCCCGGGTGGACGCGCAGGAGGCTCTTCGGCGTGACCTTCCCGGCCCCGGTGATGGCCATCGGGACGACCGGGACACCGGCCTGGATGGCGATGACGAAGGGCCCCTTCTTGAAGGCGTGGACGAGGTTGTCGCGGCTGCGGGTGCCCTCCGGGAAGGCGATGAGGCTCGTGCCGGCCCGGACGCGGGCGGCCGCCTTCGCGAGCGACGCGACGGCGCGCTGGTGGTCGCGCCGGTCGACGGGGATGTGGCCGCCGACGCGCATGTACCATCCGAAGATCGGCCAGCGGAAGAGTTCCGCCTTGGCGATGAACCGGACGCTGCGGGGAATGGCTGCGATCGCGGCCCAGATGTCGATGGCGCTGGAGTGGTTGGCGGCGAAGACCGCGGGCCCCTCCGGGAGCGGCGCCTTCTCGACCACCTGGAAGTCCACGCCGGCGAGCCACATCCCCCAGGGCGCCCAGATCCTCCTTGCGAGCCGCATGGGAAGCTCTCCCGAGCGGGTGACGAACATCACCGGCAGCGAGCCGAAGAAGATGAGGACCATGAAGAGGGCGGCGTAGGCCGTGGTGAGCCACCCGCGCAGCTGGGACAGCATGCGGTGATGATAGCCGCGATCCGGCGCGATGGGGCCAGCGCCGGCTGGGTCGATGGGATAGAAGGTGTCGATGAGGGAATCCGTGATCGTTCCGTCGCTCTCGCCGGGCTTCATCGCCGACGGCGCTTCCCTCGACGCGCTCCTGCTCCGGCTCGCGGCCGAGCCGCGGGTCGCGCTCGACACCGAGTCGAACAGCTTCCACGCCTACCGGGAGCGGGTCTGCCTCCTGCAGATCTCCATCCCCGGCGCCGACTTCATCGTCGATCCGCTCGCGGTGGACGTCCGTCCGCTCGGGGCGGTCCTGGGAGGGGAGCGCGAGCTCGTGCTCCACGGGGCCGACTACGACGTTCGCTGCCTCCGCCGGGAGTTCGGCTGGGACCTGGGGCGCATCTTCGACACCATGATCGCGGCACGCCGGCTCGGATCGAAGGAGCTCGGTCTGGCGGCTCTCGTGAATGCCCACTTCGGGGTCCGGCTCACGAAGGAGCACCAGCGGGCAGACTGGGGGCGGCGTCCACTCAAGCCGGACCAGCTCCGCTACGCTGCGCTCGACACCCATTTCCTGCTGCCCCTCCACGACATCCTCTCCACCGGGCTCGCCCAGGGTGGCGCGACGGACGAGGCGCGACGGGAGTTCGACCGCATCGCCGCGGCAGCCGCGCACGCGAGGGTCTTCGACCCGGAGGGCTGGCGCAAGCTGAAGGGAGCGCGGGAACTCGATCCCGAGGGACGAAAGCTGCTGGCGGCGCTCTGGGTGGGGCGGGAGGAGCGGGCCTCCGCCATCGATCGCCCCTCCTTCAAGGTGATCCCGGAGAGCGCGATGGTGGAACTCGCCCGGAGGAAACCCCGGGACGAGGCCGGTATCCGCGCCGTCCCCGGGGTCACGCCCCATGTCATGGAGAGGGCCGGCGAGGTCATCCGGCGCGTCGTCCGCGACGATCCGGCGCGCTAGAAGGCAACCCCGGAACCGGGGGGATTCACCGGGCTGGACGGGTCGAGGGAGGGGAGCGGCATGCTCGAGAGGCGCAGGTACCGGAACCAGTCCGCGATGACGCCGCGGACGTAGTTCCGGGTCTCCCGGTACGGGATCTCCTCGACCCACTCGTCGAGGGGCAGGCCGGCGCGCTCTCGGCTCCACGCGGTGGCCGCGACGGGTCCGGCGTTGTAGGCCGCGAGAAGCTGGGCCGGTGACGGGAATCGGTCGGCGAGAAGCCCGAGGTACGCGAGCCCGAGGATGGCGTTCTCGGCAGGATCGGAGAGGTCGGCAGCCCCGGGAATGTCGGCGATGGCGCGGAGCCGCGCGGCGGTGGCGGGGCGGAGCTGGAGGAGCCCCTCGGCGCCGGCGGTGCTCCGGGCGCCGGCGACGAAGGCCGACTCCCGGCGCATCACGGCGAGTGCCAGTTCCGGATCGACGCCCAGGCGGGAGGCGGCCGGACGCAGGAGTCCCGGCAGCGCGTCGGGATAGGACCACCGTCGGGAGCGAACCCCCGCCGGGAGGTGATCCCGGGCCATGCGGTAGGGAACCTCGACGTCGCCGCAGAAGGAGGCAACTTCCGCGAGCAGCGCGGCCCGACCGCGGACGTCCGGAGCCCGGGAGAGGCGCTGGAGCAGGGCGCGGGACTCCTCCGCGAGGCCGACCGCTGCGAGGTCGATGGCGAGAGCGAGGGCAGCCGCCTGCCCAGGATCCCGCGGCGGACCGGGGAGCGGAGAGGGAGGCACGGGCTCGTCGGCCGGCGGCGCCGCGGGAAGCTGCGAGAGGCGGGCCGTGGCGAGGAGTGCGTACCAGCCGCCGGGGACCTCGGCAGCGGCCTCCCGGTAGTTCGCCTCCGCGGCGCGGAGCGCACCGGGCCCGGCCTCGGTGCGGCCGAGCCAGTAGAGCGCGGCCGCCCGGAGGTTGCCCGTCTCGCGGGAGGCGACGTCCCGGAGCGCCTTGCGGGCGCCGTCGCGGTTCCCGGATCGCAGGAGCGTCCAGGCGAGGAACCAGCGTGCGTCGGGCGCCCGACGGGCCGTCGGGTGCTCCCGGAGGAAGCGCCGGATCTGGCTCGCCGCCTCGGCGTTGCGGCCGAGGTCGTGAGGCAGCCACGCGGCCAGGAAGGCCGCGTCGTCGGCGAGGTCGGCCTGCTGCGCTGCGGAGAGGCCCGGGACGACCGGACGTTCCCGGGCCACCTGCCGGTAGCGCGTGATGGCCTCGTCGATGCGCCCCTGGCGGACGGCGGCCCGGGCGAGGACGTAGCGGGCCGCAGCAGGCTCGCCGGGGCCAGGGAGGCGGGCGACCGGGGCGGCGACGCGCTCCGCCTCCGAGGGTCGGCCCGACTGGAGGTGGGCCATCGAACGCAGGACGGCGGGGAGGGGCGCCTCGGCGAGCACCGGATCGAGGGCGTCGAGCTCGGCGTGGGCCAGGGAGCTCCGTCCCCCGGCGAGGAGGCGACGCGCCCGCTCGAGCCTGTCGGCGGCGGAAAGGGAGCCCGGAAGCGACGCGAGGAGGCTGGCGGCCGCCTCCCCCTCCGGCTCACCGGCCCGTTCGATCGCGAGGGTCCTCAGGCT
>CAIOAK010000113.1 GCA_903855945.1 uncultured Anaeromyxobacter sp. | reverse complement strand
CAAGATCTTCGACCCCTTCTTCACGACCCGCCCGGCGGGCGAGGGGCGCGGCACCGGCCTCGGCCTGTCCATCTGCCACGCCATCGTGACGGACCACGGCGGGACGATCACCGTCGAGAGCGAGGCCGGGAAGGGCTCGACGTTCCGGGTGGAGTTGCCGGCGGCGCCCTACTGACACTCCGGCGTCCCCGCGCCGCGCTCCCATTCCCCCTCGGCCGGAATGTAGAACTCCTCGTGAAGAGCGTCATCTCGACGGAAACTCTACTTCACGAGGCGAGCATGCCGATCCCGAACGATTCCCGCATCTTGGAATTGTCGGGACGACTATTCGAATGATTTATCTCGAAGGCCCCTTGCGGGGCGGGACTTGTGGAGCCCTTAGCCTGTCGTCTAGATTTAGACAGTCACAAGGTCAGCCTGCCGTCGGACGAAAGGTGAGGGACACGATGTTCGGACCCATACTCGCAGTAGTTGCCGTGGCCGCAGTCATCGGCCTGGCCATCTCTCGCTCACCGAGCAGCTCCTCGTCCGCAGGCCTCGCGACCCCCACGCGGGAGCACGGTCATTCCGGGCGCGAAGTCCTCGCCCAGGGAATCGACGGGGGAGCACGCTAGCAGTCGGCGCCGCGGAACCTCAGCCGGCGACGCCCGGCAGCTCCAGCCGGAAGGTGGATCCCTTCCCGGGCTCGCTCCTCACCGTGAGTGTCCCGCCGTGCGCCGTGGCGATGGCGTGGCTGATGGAGAGACCGAGCCCCGTTCCCCTGCCCTCCCCCACCGGCCGGGTCGTGAAGAACGGGTCGAAGACTCGCTTCATGGTCTCGGGCGACATCCCCGTTCCGTCGTCGGTCACGTCGAGCCACGCCTTGCCGGCCGGACCCGATCGGCAGGAGATGGCGATGCGTCCGATGCGCCCCCCGGGCATGGCCTTGGCGGCATTGGTGACGAGGTTCACCACCACCTGCCCGATCTGCCCCGAGGACGCGAGGACGTCGGGGGCACCGTGGTCCTCCACGTGCAGCTCGGTCTGGCTGGCCACGGACTCGGGAAGCCAGCGCATCGCTTCCCGCACCGCAACGATGAGCTTCACCCGGGACCGCCGGGGGTCCGGGCGTCCGTAGGTGGTCATGTCCTTCACGATGCGCGCCACGCGCTGGGCGCCCGTCTGCGCGTCCTCGAGCGCCTCGGCCGCGCCGTCCAGGACCTTGGCCAGCGCCTCGCGGTCGAGCGGGCCCTCCTCCAGGAGGCGAGCGCGGATGGACCGGACGTCATCCAGCGCCAGCGCCTGCCCGGACAGCGTGCCCGCGAGCGGGTTGTTGATCTCGTGCGCCACCCCCCCCACGAGCGTACCCATGGCGGCGAGGCGCGACGCGATGATGAGCTGCTCCTGGGTCTTCCGGAGCGCCTCCTCGGCCTCCTTGCGCCGGGTGATGTCGGTGAAGGTGATCACGATCTGGAGGAGCTGCCCCGACTCGCCGTAGACCGGGTTGGCCCCCACCAGGATCCACGCCTCGCCCCCCTGCATGTCGGCCCGGCGGATGCCCTGCACCCGGTTGACGAACGGTGCGCCGGTGGCCGCTACCTGGACGGCCAGGTACTCCTCCTCCGGGATGGTCCCCCCGTCCTCGTCCACGAGGCTCCATCTCGCCCCGGACAGCCCCTTTCCGACGATCTCCTCCTCGGTGATCCCGAGGAGGGAGCAGGCCTTCGCATTGCAGATCTGGACGCTCAGATCCGACCCGTAGACGATCACGCCCGCGTTCAGGTTGTCCACGAGGACCCGATACTCGGCAGCGCTCTCCCGCAGGGCGGCCTCGGTCCGCTTCCGCTCGGTGATGTCCCGGAGGAAGCAGACCATCGCTCCGGTGGGGCCCCCGATGAAGGTGACGCTGATGTCCACGTGGAAGAGGCTCCCGTCCTTCCTGCGCTGGGTCCGCTCGAACCTCCCACCACCCGCCGCGATCAACCGCTGGATGTTCGCGCGCGTCTCCTCGGGGGTCTCGTTTGCCTCCAGGTCGGGAATCCGCATCGCCAGGAGCTCTTCCCGGCTGTAGCCGGACATGGCGCAGTAGGCCGGGTTCACGTCCATCAACCTCCCGGCCGGGTCAACGATCCAGAACCCGTCGAGCGAGGTGTGGAGGATGGTCCGAAGGAACTCGTCGCTGGTGGCGAGTTCCTGCTCCGCCCTGCGCTGCTCGGTGACGTCGAGGACCACCCCGATCGCATCCTGGAGGAATCGGATGCGATTCGCCTCCTGCGACCCCGGGGCGTGCTCGCCCGCGCCTACTTCACTCATAGTGTACCATCTCCTCCACGGGTGAACCCGGAGCAGAGTCATAACCATCCGACCCGTCCTGGTGGCCACGAATTTTGACGCTGGGGCGACAATTCGAGCGTATTCCGAGCCCTGGACGCCGGCGCACCCTGGACAAGGGCTGGACAGCGCTGCCGGGAGTGCCCATGATCTTCCGCGGAGGAGCATCCATGGACATCAGGGCCGTCTTCTTCGCCGTCGCGTCCCTCTGGATCGCCCCCGTCACCGCGGCCGAGTGCCCCACGGGGACGTGGCCGCGGAACCCGTACGCCGGCCCCGGAGGAGGTTCGTACGCCGGTCCGGGCGGCGGCCTCTACACCGGTCCCGGAGGAGGTTCGTACAACGGACCCGGCGGCGGACTCTACGCGGGCCCCGGAGGCGCGATGTACACGGGACCCGGAGGCGGACTCTACGACGGGCCTGGCGGCGGTCTCTACGCAGGCCCGGGAGGCGGGCTGTACACCGGCCCCGGAGGTGGCCTCTACGACGGGCCGGGCGGCGGCCTCTACACCGGTCCCGGCGGTGGCCTCTACGACGGACCCACCATCTACTGCTCCAGGCTCCCTCCCTGGAACGTTCTCGCCGACGTCCTCGAGAAGAAGGGCAGGTTGAAGGAGGCGCAGCTCATCCGCGCCAAGCTGGGCAAGAAGCCTGCGGGTTCCTGAGGAATTCTTCGCCGTTCGCGCCCTCCGCGAAGGACGAACTTCCTGGACTCGCTTCGGCGACTGAACTAATGGTGCGCCGCCCCCAACGTCAGGAGCGGAACGCAGCATGGCCGTCCGGAGTCCGAGGAACGAGTTCACGGTGCCCGAGGTCTGGCGCCGGATCGTGAAGTGTGGCGAGCGGCAGGGAGCACGCGCGCGAGTCACCGGCGGCGCAGGGCCCGACCTGCGCTAGACTCCCCCCATGTCCCAGTGGGTCGCCTTCCACGTCACCGAACGGTGCGGTCTCACCTGCCTGCACTGCCTTCGCGATCCCGGCAAGCAGCCCGCCGACCTGCCCCTCTCCGTCGTGGAGAAGGTGCTCGGCGAGGCTGCCGCCCTCCACGCCATCCGGCACGTGGGGTTCACTGGCGGTGATCCGCTCCTCTGGCCCCACCTGGAGGCGGCGGTGGATGCCGCCGTGGCCCGCGGCTACACCTGGCACGTGGTGACGAGCGGCAAGGGGTTCCGCCGCATCACCGACCTGCTGGAGGCCGACCCGGCACGCCGGGAGGCGCTCCGCATCGTCGACTTCTCGGTGGACGGCGCCACGGAGGCCAGCCACGACGCCATCCGCGGCGAGGGGAGCTTCCGGGACGCGATGGCGGCCATCGCCGGCTGCAGCGCCCGCGACATCCCCTTCTCGATGCAGATGACCTTGAACGCCCGCAACCAGGGCGACCTCGAGCAGATGGGACTGCTCGCCGGCGAGCTCGGCGCCCGGGTGATGAGCTTCGCGATGATGAACGCCACCGGGCGCCCCGAGGACCGCGACCTCTACCTGTCGCCGTCCGCCTGGGACGGCATCCGCGATCGCATCGAGCGGCTCGCCACGCTCGTGAAGGTCGAGGTCACGGCCGCCGAGGGGTTCCGGCGCGGCGACCGGTTCCACGTCTGCGAGCCCTTCCGCAGCGAGGTGCTCCACGTGACGCCGTGGGGCGAGCTGAACCTCTGCTGCAACCTCTCCGGCGTCCCCGGCGGCCGGGAGGACGTGGTGGCCGACCTCACGACCACCCCCCTCGTCGAGGCCCACCGTCGCCTCCTCGACCTCGTCTCCCGCCTGGAGCGGGAGCGGCTGGAGAAGATCGCCGCGGGCCCCATCCCGCCCGGCTGGGACGACTTCCCCTGCAACCGCTGCCTGGCCCGCTTCGGAAAGCCGCACTGGAAGGCGCTGTCATGACCGAACACCGACACAGCGTGGCGCACAGGCGGCGCGTCTTCCGCTCCGGCCTCGCCCGTGCCGCTCTCGTCGCCTGCATTCTCGTGCTGGCCTCCCTCGTCATCGGGATCCTGGGCTACCACCGGTTCGCCGGGCTGGGCTGGGTGGACTCCTTCTACAGCGCCTCGATGATCATGAGCGGGATGGGGCCCACCGAGGTGCTGCGGACCAGCGAGGCCAAGATCTTCGCCGGGGTCTTCGCGCTCTACTCGGGGCTCGTCCTCATCGCGAGCACCGGCGTCATCCTCTCGCCGTTCATGACCCACGTGCTCCACGCCTTCCACGCCGAGGCGGACGAGAAGTCGTAGCGCATCCCCTTCCGACGGTGATTAGAGGAGAGGCATGTCCGACACCACGCTCTTCCGCCCGACCACCCTCGGCCCCCTCCCACTCCGCAACCACCTCGTCATGGCCCCCATGACCCGCAGCCGCGCCAGCCAGGGCGGCGTGCCCAACGCGCTCATGGCCCAGTACTACGGGCAGCGCGCCGATGCGGGGCTCATCGTCACCGAGGGGGTCTCGCCCTCCCCGAACGGCCTGGGCTACGCGCGCATCCCCGGCCTCTGGTCGAAGGAGCAGGTGGAGGGGTGGAAGCTCGTCACCGGCGCGGTGCACGCCCGGGGCGGCGCCATCTTCGCCCAGCTCATGCACTCCGGCCGCGTCGGCCACCCGGCCAACCTCCCGGAGGGCGCCGAGTTGCTCGCCCCGAGCGCCGTGGCCGCCCCCGGCGAGATGTACACCGACGCCAAGGGGATGCAGCCCCACCCGGTTCCCCGCGCCATGACCGGCGCCGAGGTCCGCCACGCCATCGAGGAGTACGTGACGGCATCGCGGAACGCCATCGCCGCCGGCTTCGACGGCGTGGAGCTGCACGGCGCGAACGGCTACCTCATGGAGCAGTTCCTGAGCCCCGCCACGAACCAGCGCACCGACGAATGGGGCGGCTCGATCGAGAAGCGGGGGCGGTTCCTCGTCGAGACGGCGCGGCTCACCGCGGCGGCCATCGGCGGCGGACGGGTGGGCATGCGCCTCTCCCCGTACGGCGTGAACGCGGGCATGCCGCTCTACCCCGAGATCGACGAGACCTACCGGGCGCTCGTGCCGGCGGTGGCGGCCACCGGCATCCAGTACGTCCACCTGGTGGACCACTCGGCGATGGGCGCACCCAAGGTGCCCGAGGAGCTGAAGCTGGAGCTGCGCAAGGCCTGGCCGCGCAGCTTCATCCTGGCGGGCGGCTTCGACCGGGCGAGCGCCGAGGCGGCCCTGCAGGAGGGGCGAGCCGACCTCATCGCCTTCGGCAGGCCGTTCCTCGCCAATCCCGATCTCGTGACGCGGCTGGAACGGGGATTGCCGCTCAACGCCCCCGACTTCGGAACGTTCTACACTCCGGGAGCGAAGGGGTACACGGACTATCCCGTTTCGGGGTGAGGGCAGCTTGACCGACGGATCGCCAGCGATCTCGCTCACGACCATCTGCTCCCCGTCGAGGGACGTGGTGGCGCGGGAGATCGAGGGGGACATGGTCATCGTCCCGCTCGTCGCCGGCATCGGCGACGCGGACGACGAGCTCTACACGCTGAACGAGACCGGCAAGGCCATCTGGAAGCGGCTCGACGGAAGGCGCACGATCGGTGACGTCGCCCGGGCCATCGCCGTCGAGTTCGACGTGCCCGTGGCCCAGGTGGAGGCCGACGTCGTCGGTTTCGCGCGCGAGATGGCGGAGCTGCGCTTCCTCTCCGCCCGGAACTGACGGAGGCGCTCGAGCGTGATCGAGGAGCCGAGCCAGACGACCATCGGCCTTCTGTCGATCGTCGAGGCCTTCGCCGAGGCCGGCGTCCCGCTGCGCACCACGGTCCGGGGCACCAGCATGACCCCCTTCATCCGCGACGGCGACGTGGTTGTCGTCGATCCGATCCGGGGCGCACCGCCCCGCGTCGGCGATGTCGTGGCCTTCCGCCATCCCGGCACGCGGCGGCTCACGGTGCACCGCATCGTCGGCCGCGACCCGGCGGGGTGGGTGCTCCGGGGGGACGGCTGTCCGGCGGCCGACGGGGTCGTCCCGGAGGCCGACATCCTGGGGCGTGTGGTGACGGTGGAGCGGCGCGGGAAGCCGGTCCGGCTCGGGCTGGGTGCATCCGGCGCCTGGGTCGCGGCGCTCAGCCGCGGCGGCTGGCTGCGACGCCTTCTGGTCGCTGCCGGGCTGCCTCGCCGGGGTGCCGGCTTCGCTCTCCGGGCCATCCGGCGACGGGGTGGCGGCTGATCCGGTCGGCGACATAATCAACCCATTCAGTCCACCTACATAGTCACTCCGTGGGGGGTCCGAGAAGCCGCACGGGTCTATCGAACCCGGGTTCCGGGCATCCCAGCAGGATCGAGAAGTTCAGTTATTTCATTCGGTTCAGCCGTCCATCCGGGTGGGCTCCCTCTTGCATCAGGGATGTGGATGCCTCCCCGCAGTCCTGCCACCTTCGACCCACCTGGGACGCTGGCCCGCGGGGCCGGAACCCTTACGCTACGTGAATTCCGAGGGCGGACGCGAGGAGGAGCACCGGTGGCGTGTCGAACCATGCGTGAGATGGCGGTCCTGGCCGCCGCGGCCCTGGCGGTGCTTCCGGGCTGCCTCGGCGCCGCCGCGCCCGAAGGCCCCCCTCCCCTCTCGTCGAAGCCCTGGGTCACCCTCGCCGAGCTGGCCGCGAAGCCCGACCTCCACGTCCAGATCCACCAGCACGTCCTCTTCGACTTCACGAAGCTCCCCACCTCCGCCGAGATCGCTCCCCGCACCTACAAGGTCCCCCTCTACCTCACCGACGAGCACGACCTCCGGCTCCACCTGGAGGAGGCCGAGCCCTGCTTCTCCGAGATCGCCCTCGCCCACCACGACGGCACCCGCGAGTTCACCATCCACACGGGGAGCCGCGTGGCCATGTCGCACGTCCGCCCCGGACACCTCGACCTCATCGTGAAGGTGGCGAGCCCGCTGCCGGCACACTGCTCCACCGGCTTCATGGCGCTCCAGGGGAAGGAGACGGCTGCGGCCCCTGCGCCGCGCGCCGGCATTTCCCTCCCCTTCGACACCGCGCCCAACCTGGTCCGGGCCTTCGCGATCCGGAGCCCGGGCACGGGCCTCACGCTGCCCCAGGTCGCCTGCGGGGGGGCGAGCTGCGACTTCATGCTCTCCCTCGACACGGAGACGGGGCTCTGGGGCTACAACGGCGACGTCCCTCCGGGCACGCTCTCGTTCGCGATCTTCGGGCTGCCCAAGTTCGTGCCGGTGGGGGGAGGCTCGTCGAGCTGGTCGCATGCCGCCCTCGATCTCACCAACTCCCGCGACCAGTTCGCATTCACTGCGAGTGGCTTGTACTACCGCGACTTCTACCTGGACGCGTACAGCGGAGGGTACGCCGCGTCGAGCAAGACCGCCTCGCGGATGCTCGAGGTGCAGCCCAACTGCATCCCCCCGTTCGGCCCCTTCCCCGACCCGTTCGTCGTCCTTCCCCAGGACTGGCTCTGGAGCTGCACGAGCCTCAACAAGGCGGGGATGGGCGCGCCGTCGAACGCCCTCCCCTTCGCCTCGGACCCCACCCTCTCCCCCTACGCCCAGACGGTCGAGCTCGGCTTCGTGGACACTTACGACAACACGAACCCCCGGTACGACTTCCTGATGGACATGGGGCTCGGCGTCGGCCAGGGGGCGACCCTGACGCCGTACAGCTACGCGAACTTCCTCGACTCCAACCAGAACCAGGAACGCCTGATCGCCATCCAGAGCGGCAAGGGCAGCAACCCCTGGGCGATTCTCGCGTCCGAGATGTACCGGATGCTCGATCAGTGCGGCGGGCCACCGAACTGCTGCTCGGGCACCTGCGAGACCATCGCACCGGTCGCAGGCGAGATGGCCGTCTCGGTCGTGAACGGAACCGCCCATCAGACCTGGTTCTTCAACGAGCGCTACCCCATCCCCTTCCTGGCGGCCTTCCCGTCCGGCACCGTCACCCTCGGCCCGGAGACCACCTCCGCCTGGTGCTACACCCAGCCGCTCTACCAGGGGAGCTTCCACGGGGCCGGGACGGCCGGCGACTGCAAGTCGCTGCGCCTCTTCCGGGCCATCGACGTGGTGTTCTCGAGCGACTGCAAGTGGTGCAACCTCGACGATGCGAACCTCTCCGGCACGGACTTCGACGGGCGCAACTTCTCCTGGTCCACCTTCCGGGGAACCAACCTCTCGGGCTCGACCCTCCGCAACGCCACCCTGGCCGGCACGGTCCTCGACCGGGCCGTGCTGAACGGCGCGATCCTCGACGGCGCGACGTGGGACGGCACCGGGGCCACCCCGACGCCGCTCCCCGTCTCGGGCGCCGACTTCACCGGCGCCTCGTTCCGGAACGCCACGCTCCGCGGGCTCCTCTTCGACCAGGCCAACACCTTCACGGGCAACGTCTTCGAGGGCGCCGTCTTCTCCGGCGTCACCTTCTCCGGCCTCACGATGACCCGGGCGAGCTTCCGCGGGGAGATCCTCACTCCCGGGAACCCTTCCTTCCACGGCTCCACGCTGGTCCAGGTGGCCTTCGACGGCGCCACCATGGACGGGATGGACTTCTCGGGCACCACCTTCACCGGCTGCACATTCCAGGGCGCCACCATGACCCGGCTCAACCTCACCGACGCCCGCGGCGTGCGCCAGGACTTCTCGGGGCTCGACCTCTTCCTGTCCACGATGCGCGGGTTCCGCGCTCCCGGCGGAAACTTCCGGGGAACGCAGCTGTACGGCGTAGACCTCTCCCCATCCGCCGCGGGCAACTCCTCCAACCTCTCCCACGCGCTCCTCGTGGACACCAACCTGATCCGGGCCAACCTGTCCGGCGTCAGCTTCGCCTTCTCCATCCTGGCCTCGTCCACTCCGGTGACGAGCTGCGCCGCAACCGACGCGGCCTACCACACCCACGGCTGCGCCTCGCTGCTCGCGTCCACCTTCCTGGGCACGAGCTTCTCCGGCGCCTACATCGACCACGTCGACTTCAGCGACACCATCGGCTCCGACCCCGACTTCAAGGGCGCCTGGCTCATCGGCTCCACGTTCGTGGGGGCCATGTACTCCCACCAGGGCGGCGACACCGGCAGCCCCATCGACTTCGGGAACGCCTTCGCGTTCGGCACCGACCTGAGCCCGACGAAGCTCCCGGGCGCCAACTTCTACCAGGCCTTCCTCGACACCTCCTCCTGCCAGGCGGGGACCGGGGGACGCGTGGTGACGGCGCTCGGCTCCTCCTACTTCACCTACCTGTCGTCGCCCTTCGTGGGGAAGACCATCTGCATCCAGTCGGCGTACACCGCCTGCCCGTACGCCTTCCCCCCGAGCGACGCCAACACCACCTGTCCGGATGGCGAACCCGGAACGTGCGCACCGTCGCAGTGGACCTATCCCACGGCCGTGCTCCTGCCCAAGGTCACGGGGACGCTGCTCAGCTACTCGGGATCCTTCCCCTCGAGCCCGGCCTCCTGCAGCCAGACCATCAGCACGGGGTACTGGGCGCCATGACCCGTCTCCATCGCATCTCCGGCCTCCTCGCCCTCGCCCTCGTCCTCGGCGTCGCCCTCGCCGCGTGCAGCAGGTCGGCCCCCACGCAGGAGGAGGGCCCGCCGCCCCTCTCCGACCGCCCCTGGGTGACGCTGAAGGAGCTGGCCGCCCGGCCCGAACTCCACGTGGAGCCGCACCAGCACGTCATCTTCGACCTGGCGCACCTTCCCGCCGGCGCCGAGGTGGCGCCGCGCACGTACCGGATCCCGCTCTACCTCGCCCGCTCGCACGACCTGCGGATGCGGATCGAGGAGGCGGAACCCTGCTTCTCGGAGGTCTCGCTCTCGTTCCACGACGGAACCCGGATCTTCACCCTCCACCGGGGGAACCGTTCGGCGGGAACGCAGCTCCGCAAGGGGCACGCCGACCTGCTCGTGAAGATCGCCGACCCGCTCCCGGCCCACTGCAAGGTCGCCTTCATGTCCCTGAAGAAGCCGCCGGACGCCGGAAGCGCCGTCGGGGCTCCCGTGGAAGCGAAGGCCGACGTCACGACCACCGCCATCGAGACGGCCGCCAACCTCACCCGCGCCTTCCAGATCGTCGATCCCGGCGCCGGCCAGGCCCTTCCCACCCTCGCCTGCACCGGGGGCAACTGCCCGTACCTGCTCTCGATCGATCCGGTCACGTCGATCGCGACCTCCGCCTCGACACGGCAGGGGATCCTGGGCATGCCCAAGTTCGTGCCGGTCGGCGACGGCGGCTACAACTGGAGCCACGCCCTCGTCGACCCGACCCGGACGACCGACCAGTTCGCCCTCACGTCGGTCTCCGGCTCCGGCATCTTCCAGCTCGCCGCCTACGCCGGGAGCTACTCCTCATCGGGCGGCATCGCGCAACCCCTGGCCGTGATCACGCCGGATTGCACCACCACCTCCTCCCAGTTCGTCTGCAACCTGCCCGGGGCGACGGGCTCCCCTCCGTCGTCGCTCGTCCTGGTCGGTGGGGCAGGCGCCCCCGCTGCGGCGGCCGTCCAGCTGACCCAGCCGTCGCCCCACCTCTTCACCTTCACCGTCCCGCTCGGGGGCACGTCCACTGCGATCTTCCTGGCCCACGCGAGCTACGCGCAGGTCCTCGATCCCGCACAGGGCCAGGAAGTGCTCCTCAGCACCGCGCGGTCCGGCGGAAGCGGCTCCTACACCTTCCAGGCGCGCGAGCTCTACCGGATGTACGACCAGTGCAGCGCGGCCCCCACCTGCTGCAACGGCACCTGCAACGGCCCCACGCTGCAGGCGGGCGAGATCTCGCTCTCCACCTGGGTGAACGGCTCCCCCCGCGTCTTCGTCTTCAACTCCGACGCCCCGGTGCCCTTCCTCGCGCCGATCTCCAACTGGACGCTCGCGCTGGGGCCCGGCACCACGAGCGCCCACTGCTACGCGCTGCCGGGGTTCGAGGGGGACGTCCAGATCCCCGGCCCGGGCGTCGCCTGCCAGTCGCTGCGGGTCTTCCAGGCCTCGCAGGTGGTCTTCACGAGCGACTGCCGATTCTGCAACCTGGACGGCGCCGACCTCTCCGGGAACGTCTTCGACGGGCGCGACCTCTCCTCCTCCACCTTCCGGAAGGCGAACCTCGCCCGCTCGACGTTCCGCAGCGTGAACTTCACCGACGTGGATGCGACCGGCGCCGACCTGACCGACGCGATCCTGGACGGATCCACCTGGGGTGTCACCTACACGGGGTTGAACGGCCTCCTCGGGAGCAACCTGACCGGCGCCTCGTTCCAGCGGGCCTCGCTCCGGGGGATGCAGTTCGACGCCACGGTCACCTTCAGCTCGACCATCTTCGACAGCGCCGACCTCACCGGCGCCACCTTCTCCACGGCGAATCTCGACCAGTCGAGCTTCCGCTACGTCGATCTCTCCGACCCTTCCAGCCATCTCGCCTTCATGGGAACCAACCTGCCCTACGTGCGCCTCGACGGCGCCAAGCTCGACGGCATCATCCTGCACGGCAACAACATGCCGGGGCTGTCGGCCTTCAATACCTCCTTCCAGCGCGCCAACCTCGTCGACGTCGCCATGCCCTATGCGGTGCTCAAGGGGGCCGACTTCACGGAGGCCGTCCTGCAGGGGGCCGCGATGTCGGGCTCGAACCTCTTCGGGGCCCTGTTCCAGAGCGCCTACCTGAACGCCTCCCCCTTGACCGGCCGGCAGACCAGCCTGCAGGGCTCTCTCCTCATCAACGCCGACTTCAACAGCGCCAACGTGAGCGGCGCCGACTTCTCCTACGCGATCCTGGGATCGTCGAGCCAGACCGAGACGTGCGAATCCAGCGCCTCGGGCGCGCCCTGCGCCAACTTCTACGACGGCCTCATCTCGGGAGCCCGCTTCGACAACGCCTACCTGGCGCACGTCAACTTCACCGGGTCGAAGGGTTCGGACCCCTCCTTCCTGAACGCCTCGATCATCGGCTGCAACTTCTCCGGCGCCACCTACTCCCACGAGCCCAACCAGACCGGCGGGGTGGTGGAGTTCGGGAACTCCTACCTATTCGGCACCGACATGGGGCAGAGCGGCACGCAGCTCCTGTTCGCCGACTTCTACAACGCCTTCCTCGATCCATCGTCCGCCGCGCCGACGAACACGGGGTTCGCCAAGGTCTCGCTCGACCCCACCCGCTACACGACCTTCCGCCAGTCGGCCTACTCCGGGAAGCAGCTCTGCCTCACCACCAAGATCACCGTCCCGAGCAACCCGCCCCCGAGCGATGCCAACTCCACCTGCCCGGACGGCAGCGGCGGCCCCTGCTCGCGCGCCACCTGGACCTCGGCGAGCGACACCCAGCTGCAGGACCTCCCGGACGTCACCGTGGCCTACAACGGCGCCAAGCTGGCCTCGCCCGCTGCCGGCTGCAGCCCCAACGCCGACGTTCAGCTTGCGCTGTGGAACGAGTCGAGCCTCGCGCTCGGCGCGTCGGTCACCCAGTCGCTCATCGCCACCAACGCCTCCGGCTGCACCGTCGACCTCGCCCGGATCAAGAACGCGCAGGGCCCCCTCTCCATCGACCGGGCCTGGCCCGTGACCTACCGCAGCTGCAACGGCCCGT
>CAIOAK010000112.1 GCA_903855945.1 uncultured Anaeromyxobacter sp. | reverse complement strand
GCCGTACCCGTAGGTGGCCGGCGGCGGGTACCAGACGTATGCGCCGACGTAGGCCGGGTAGACGTAGCCCGTGCCGTACACCACCACCCCGTCCGGCGTGATGACCGCGCCCAGGTAGCCGGGTGTGTAGCCCACGATCACCGTGGTGGGCGTGGCTGCGTAGATCCTCACGTAGGTGATCCAGTAGAGCGGCGAGCTGGGCGGGATGGAGTAGATGACCGACGGGATCATCGACGCCGTCAGCCACGGTCCGGCCGGCGACTGGGAGACGAACCAGATGCCGAGGTAGAGCGAGTACCACTCGGTCGGCGTCACCATGAGGATCGGATCGGGCGAGTTGAAGACGTACGAGAGCGGCGTCCCCGCGATGGGCTTCATCTGGACCGGGCCCACGAGGGTGGGGACGAAGAAGGCCTTGGAGCGATCCACGGTGGCCTGCTGCGGGACGCTCGCCGCGATCACCGCCGCCGTGGCCTGCGGGGTCCCCGGCACCGACGCCTTCATGTTCTCCTTGGGGCTGCCGTCGGGGACCAGGGCGAAGTCGGGAGGAAGGGACCTGCCCGGCACGTAGCTCCAGGGGCCGGACATGCCGAGGGAGGAGAACCAGCGGCCCGATGCGAGCACGTAGGTGAGCTGGTTCTGCGTGTCGAGGAAGACGTTGCCGGTGGTGTTGGCCACGTAGAGCAGGTTGGTGGTCTCGATGGGAACCCAGGCGGGAGGCCCCTCGAAGATCACGAGCTCGGTGGGGCGCGTGGCGAGGAGGAGCGCGGGCGGGTTCTTCTTCAGGGTGGGCATCTTCTTCGTCGTGTCGTCGGGGACGCCCTCCAGGAGGTCCACGACCTTCTGCGCCGAGAGCTGCTTCGCGAGATCGTCGCCGCCCTTGGGCCCCTTCTTCGCGACCGTCCACGGCCCGGCCAGGGACGGGGCCTGTGCCCATCCGTCCCAGACGTGGACGTAGGCCGCTCCCTTCGCGTCCAGGACCACGAGGGCGCGGGTGTTCAGGACGCGCTGAATCTTGGCGCCCTGCACCTGGGCGAGAACCGGCTCGCCGTCCACCTGGACGAGGATGGTGGGGATCTGGCTGAAGACGAAGACGGGCGGGTCGTTCCTCACCGGGACCTTGGCCGCCTTCTCCTGCGCGCCGATCACCTTGAGCGACTCCTCGAGCCGGTCGAGCGACATGGTGGATGGACCGCCCGTGAGGGCCTGCTGCACCGCCGCGCCGTAGGCGCTCGCCTGATCGGGCGCGCTCGGGAAGCGCGGGTTCGAGACCTGGATGTTCTGGAAGGTGACGACCCGGGTGGTGCGGTCCACCACGGTGACGCCCTTCAGGGTCACCGCGCCGAAGGTCGCGTCCTTCGTCCCGTCGGGAAGGACCGAGATGGCTGCGTGGGCCTCGATGTCGTAGCCGTCCCAGGAGTCGAGCTGCGGCTGGAAGATGGTGTAGGTCCGTCCTCCCTGGTCGAGCGTCTTGGGCCAGGGATCGGAGCTCACGGGAGTTGCCGGCGGCATCGGCGCCTGCGCGTGGGCCGGCACGACCGGCGCGAGGAGCGCGAGGACGGCGATGCAGGCGGCGAGTGCGTGTGTCTTCAGCAAGGGGTTCCTCCATCCGCTTCCGTGGTGGAATCTCGAACCAGCAGGGCACGGTCGATGTCCCCGACCCACGCCACGACCAGCGTCCAGGTGACCGCCAGGAGGACCGGCCCGACGAAGAGTCCGATGACCCCGAGCGTCATGACGCCGCCAATGACGCCGGACAGGATCAGGACGAGGGGAAGGTCCGCCCCCTTCCTGATCAGGTAGGGGCGCAGCACGTTGTCCATGGCCAGGATCAGCACCGAGAGGACGAGCAGCAGCGTCCCCCGGCCCGGCGCCCCGGACAGGTAGAGCCAGATGGTCGCCGGAACGACCACGAGGAGAGGTCCCACCTGCGCGATGCAGAGCACGAAGACAACGGCCGACAGGAGCCCCGCACGCGGAACGCCGGCGAGCAGCAGGCCGGCTCCGGACAGCACCGTCTGCGCCACCGCCGTGACGACGACGCCGAGGGCCACTGCCCGCACCGCCTGGGCGGCGAGGACTCCTGCCGCCTCACCCCTCTCTCCCCCCAGGCGCCGGAGGAAGCGGAGGATGCCCCTCGCCACCTTCTCGCCCGAGGCGTAGAGGATGCCGGAGACGAGGACGGTCACGAGGAGGTGCACGATCACGGTGCCCACGCCTCCCACCCGGGACAGGATCCATTCGGTGACCTGCCGCACGTGGGGATGGACCTGCGCGGCCACCGCCTCCGGGTTCCCGGTGTAGGCCAGCCACCTCCCGGCCAGTCGCTCGCCCACGACGGGCACCTGGGCCAGCCAGGTCGGGGGCGGAGGAAGCCCCTGGGTGGCGACCGAACGCACGAGTTCCGTCGTGCGCTCCGCGTTGGCGACGATGGCGGCGGCCCCGAGCCAGACGGGAGCCACGATCAGGACCAGCATCGCGACGATCATCACCGCGACCGCGGCCCCGTGCCGCCCACCGAGGCGCGCCTCGAGCCCGCGGAGGATGGGCCAGGTCGCGATGACGATCGCGCCGGCCCAGACCACCGCGAGGAAGAAGGGGCGCACGACCCAGGCGCTCATCGCGATCATCGCGAGGATGGCCAGTACCCCCAGCGTGATGCGGGGGAGATCCACGACGGGCGGTGGGGTCCTCAAGGCTTGTCTACCGTGTCGTCCAGTTGGGCGAGGCCTGAAGGATCAGTTGCAGACCAGCCTGCCGTCCGAGTTGGTCACGAGCGATCCGTACGTGCAGTAGAAGCCGTACGGAAATATCCCGGGAGCGTACTGGATCGACGCGGACACGTACTGGCCGGAGTCGTTCTTGCAGCTCGCGGTGAGCATCCCGCCGTCCCAGGAGATGTTGGTGCAACTCTCGGTGTACGTGCCCGAGGGAGCGGCGATCCCGTAAGCGGAGTACGCGGGACTGGAGGCCGGGGAGGTGCTCACCGACAGGGAGGCGCTACTCTGCCCGTCGGTTGACACGTTGACGTAGTAGACGTTCCCGTCCGCCGTCTGCACGCCGATCCCTCCCGAACCGGTATTCTGCTGCCAGCAGTTGGAGAGCCCCAGTGGCCAGGCGTCCGCGTTCATCATACCCGGGCAGACAGGCGTCGTTTCCTGGCCGAAGCCGTAGGGGAGATAGGGCGTCACGATGTAGAAGGGGAGGTTGTAGCCGTTCGGAAGGGTCACCTGAATGAGCGCGACGTGATCCGGCGACGTCGTTCCGGAGAGGCCTCCGTCGTGCAACTGCCACGAAGCGCCGTTGCCGGTGACATAGAAATGTCCATTACCGTATCCGTAGCCCGGGCTGCCGCTGGAACTCGACGCTATGAGCGAGAAGTTCGGGTAGGAGAGGTTGGGTGAGGCGAGGGAGTTCGACGCGACGTAGTAGTCGTACCCGTCTGAAAAGCTCCCGGCTACCTCGGCCCAGTAGGCTCTGCAAACAGTGGCGTTGGCTCCCGATACATTCTCGGCACACGACGACCCGAACCCGAACGGCTGGGTCGTCGAGCTCGCCATGCTGCTGTTCACGAGATTCGTCCCTCCCCAGGTGCTCGGGATGAGCCACGCCCAGAGGAAGATC
>CAIOAK010000111.1 GCA_903855945.1 uncultured Anaeromyxobacter sp. | reverse complement strand
GCGAGAAGCGTCGCCGTGAAGTCGCTCCGCGCCACGCTCATGCTTCCCGTGGCGACGAACCCTGGAACACCGAGGGTCAATGGCACGGTCGTGCTCCCCGAGCCGTTCGAGCCGGTGACCGTGTAGGCGGCGCTGGCCGTCACCTGGGTTGGCGTCCCGCTGATGACGCCCGTGGTCGCGTTCAGCGCGAGGCCGGCGGGAAGGGTGGGCGAGACGGCATACGACGAGATTGCACCGCCCGTGCTCGTGGGCGTGTTGGGGGTGATGGCGACGCCCACGGCGTAGATTCCTGGGTTGCTGGAGTAGGTGAGGCCAGCGGGCGCGGGGTCCGCGGTGCTCCCGCAGGCTGCGAGCAGGCTGGTGGCGAGAAGCGACGCGAAGACGGCGAGGATTCCGGGGCGAGTGGGCATGTGATTCTCCTGTCTGTGAAACAGGATGCCCACCGAACGTCCGCTTCCGATACGCCCCGAATGAATAGATGCAAATTGCTCCACCCGGATGGGTAAGCCGTGAGTGAGTCTTACTGAGCAATCCTCATCATCTCCGTCCCGCCCGTGCCCGCAGATGCAAATTGCCCTGACCTACAGGGGCTCTGGCGAACCCACTCCGCGTGACGCATGCTGTCGCGGTTCAGCTCGAAGTGTCGGAGATGCCACTGTGGCTGATCCGGCCCGGGTTCACTGGGAGGCGTGAATGTTCATCCAGTCCTGGCG
The DNA here is from genome assembly GCA_903855945.1 of uncultured Anaeromyxobacter sp. Taxonomy (GTDB): domain Bacteria; phylum Myxococcota; class Myxococcia; order Myxococcales; family Anaeromyxobacteraceae; genus CAIOAK01. The sequence goes on along the minus strand of CAIOAK010000111.1, from coordinate 41,265 downwards.
GGAACTCGGTCCAGGCCAGAGGCGGATGGTGCTGGCCATCGCCGGAGCCGTCGTCCTCGCCTACGCACTCTGCATCGCCCTGTGCGTGTCGGTGCTGACCCGGAATCGCGAAAACGCAACCCGGAACCACGCGCTGCGAATGAGCGTCGTCGGTGTCGAGCCCGGGAACACGCCACCCAACCCCCTGCCCCCCGAGGGCGACTTCACCACCGTCCGGGTGGGCACCTACGTGGACGGGATCGACGGACTGTCCCTTCGCGACTCCACCTGGTCGGCGGAACTCCACGTCTGGTTTCACTGGATCGGGGACCCCTCCCTCGACCCCGGAGGACGGATGGTGATCATCGACGGGAAGGTCACCCGGAAGGAACTGCTCGAGGAGTTCCACGGGCAGGACGGCACGAACTACCAGAGGTACCGGCTCTCCGGGAAGTTCCTGAAGTTCTTCGACACGCTGCGTGTGCCGGTCGAGGGGCACATGCTGAACGTCTTCATCGAGGACGGATCTCGCGACGGCACCCGGCTGCGCTACGTGGCCGACCCGACCTCGGGCGTCAGTTCCCGAGCGCGCATCCCGGGCTACAGGATCACCGGTGCGCGGAGCACCGCCAAGCCCCACACCTACCGGGTGGCGTACGGCGACCCCAGATGGACCGGAGCCGACTCGAAGACCTTCAGCCAGTACATCCTCGGGATCGACATCGCCCGGTCCAGCCTCGGGGTGTACGGCAAGATCTTCCTGTCGCTCTTCGCCGCGCTGTCGCTGACGCTGTCGAGCTTCTTCGTGAAGGCGTCCGACGTGGCGCCCCGGCTGGCGCTGCCCACGGCCGCCTACTTCGGGGCCGTGGCCAACTCCTACGTGGTCAACTCCATCCTGCCCCCGTCCGGCACGTTCGGCCTCGTCGATTACGTTTTGGCGTTCGGGCAGGGCACCATCTTCCTGACCGTCGTGCTCGGGATGCTCTCCACCTACTTCCTCGTCCGGAAGAACGAGAAGGAGATGTCCTTCGTCCTCGACCGCACGATGTTCTTCGTCGTGGCGGCCTGCTGCGTGGCGGCGAACACCATCGTCCCCTGGAGCGCGATCGGCTGAGGCACCGCGCGAGGCCTCCCTACCTCACCCCCAGGCACTCGAACAGGAAGGCCCGGTCCGAGTACTCCCAGTGGATGCCTCGACGGAGCACGTTGAACCGGTCCACCCGGGCCACGTTGCTCCCCCCGTAGGCAGCGAGGCAGCCCCGGTAGCCCGCCTGCTTCACCATCTCGAGCCGGCCGGGGGTCATGTGCTGCCTGCCCCCGTACGGATAGGCGAAGATGGGTGACACCACACCGAGCTCCCGCTGCAGGTCGTCGCGGGACCGCTCCAGCTCGCTCCGGATCTCCTCGTCGGTCCCCGAGGCGCAGCTGGTGTGTCCCACGGTGTGGGACCCGATCTCGAAGCCCGAATCCCGCATCGCCCGGAGGTGGTCCCAGGTCATGAGTGGGATGGGGGCGTTCCCGCGCCGGACGTCGTGCGGGAACTGCGCGGCGGTGCCGATGAGGCCGGTGCTCACGAAGAAGGCGGCCGGGATGCCGTGCCGCTCCAGGATGGGCGCCGCGTTGTCGTGGTTGTCGAGGTACCCATCGTCGAAGGTCACCGCCACCTGGGGCTTGCCGGCCGGGTCGATCTCCGAGGCGTTCAGCACCTGGTCGATGGTCAGTACCTGGCAGTGGCGGCGCAGGAGCGCCATCTGCCGGTCGAACTGCTCCACGCCCACGGTCAGGTCGTCGCGCGCGTCGTCCGTGACCCGGTGGTAGAGGAGGACCGTGATCCGGGGCGCCAGCACCTTGCCCAGCCCGGCCCGCCACGCGGCGTGCCCCATGCCGAAGAGGGAGTCCTTGACGGCGCGGACGGCGGGCGAACGCCGGGGGGGCTGCGCCCGGGCGAGCTTCCCCTCCAGCGCAGCGATCTGCCCCAGGGTGGGCTTCCGGTAGGTCTTTCCCTGGCCGGTCTGGATCTCGGGATGGGACGTCCCGGCCAGCGTGTCGCGGACCGCGTCGCGCATCAGGTCCACGCCCACCTCGTCGAGCCGGAGCGTGATGCCGCGGACCGTGGAGTGTGGGCCGCAGGGCACCGAGCCCCGACCCACGATGTCGCCGGCGTCGAGCTTCTCGGCGACGACCTGGATGGTGCAACCCACCTCCTTCTCGTCGTTCCAGAGCTCCCAGAATGCCGGCGGCATGCCGCGGTAGTCGGGGGCCTTCCCCTTGTGGAGGGTCAGCGATCCCCTGCGGGGTGAGGTGAAGACGGGGGGGCGCAGGATGGGGGCGGAGATGGCGAGCCCCAGGTCCGGATCGAACTCCCGGATGGCGTCGAGCGACGCCTGGCCGTGGATGTCGGGCACCCGCAGGATCCGGATGTTGGTCCGGGCTGCGAGGGCCTCGGAGGTGTAGTCGCCGCCCGGGTGCTCCGCGGGTACGGGGACCGCGGCCCGCCGCTCCGCGAGCCGCTTCCACACCGCTCCGGCCTGGTAGGGGATCCATCGCCACCCGTTTCGCTTGAGCAGGTTCCACTGGTTCCGGGCCACCTGCTTCCGGGTCCGCCGCGGCCTGTGGTGGACGATGAGCCAGGAGAGCCCCGGGATGGTGCGGTCGATCTCCACGATCCCCTTGCGGACCGAGTAGCCGGGATCGGCCGTGAAGACGGCGATCCGGTGGGTGGCGGGCGCAGGGACAGCCGCGGGCCCCCGGGAGGACGGGAGGGGGACGATGCGGGCCAGCGGGGCGATGGGGTCGGAGACCATGGCGGTTTCTTTCGGTGGCAGGTTCAGCGACCCAGGGAGAGGGCGTGCAGCCGGTCGCCCACGGCTTCCCGGGCGGTGAGGAGGCGGGCCGGATCGGAGGCGAACTCGTCCGCCCGGCGGATGAAGGAGGAGGCCCGGGCGCGGGCGAATTCCTTCTCGCCCCGGGCCTCCGCCAGGCGGAGCAGCTCGAAGTCCTCCATGCCCTCGCGGATCAGCTCGAGGCGGATGGAGGACAGGGGGATGTGGTGCTTGCCCCCGATGGTCCGGGTGTTGCCCGGGTAGAGGAGCGTCCCGTCGCCGTGGCCGCCGAAGGCGTAGATGGAGCGGAACGGGTCGTGCGTGATGGCTCCGGCGGGGCCGCATTCACGGGTGAAGCAGAAGTCCACCGCGTAGTAGAGCTCCCCCTGGATCCGCTCCAGGAAGGCCATCCACTGGAAGACCCGGTTCCGCATGGGGGAGGCGTCTACCATGTAGCTCGGCCAGGTGGACTGGGCGGGCCCCATCTTCCCGTTGCCGCAGCTCTCGTGCTGGTCGCAGGACTGGTACCAGAAGAGCTGCTTGCGCCGCGAGCGGGACAGGAAGTCGTCGTAGAGCGCCCTCCGGCTCTCCTTGCCGTGCGGCTGCATGCGGTCGAGCACCGGGGTGGCCACGTCCACCGCGTCGAGCAAGCCGTGCTTCGTCATGCTCTCCAGGTCGGCGGTGAGGAGCGTGCGGAAGTCCGGGGAGGCCGCGTGGGCGCGATCCCCCTCGACCTTGGCGTCGGCGAAGGTGCAGGTTCCGTGTCCCGGCTCGTCGCACTTGTACCAGACCATCCGGTCGAGCCAGCCGCGGTTCCGGAAGTGGCGCACCCAGCTCGCCATCACCCGCGGGTCGTCGCCGCCGGCGTAGGTGAACCGGGTGAGCCGGGCACCGGGGAGGAGCGTGTCGGCACGCCCGTCGAGCAGGGGGCTGTACAGGGTGTCGAAGCGGGTCCAGACGTCGTCCTTGGGCGGACCGTAGGTGACGTTGGCGATCGAGATGCGCCGGTCGAGGCCGAAGGTGGAGTAGAGGACGTGGAAGTGCTCGATCCCCGCGTCGGGCGTTCCCCGGGCGGTCGCGGCGCCGCAGCGTTCGTAGCTGCCGTACTCCTGGACGCAGGCACCGTTCCAGCTCATCGAGAAGTGGGAGGCGAGCGACGCCGTGGAGGGCAGGTCCACGTTCCAGACCTTGAGCCGGACCGGGAGGGTGGCGATCGCCTGGCCCGCCGCGCGCACGGTCACCGACCCCACGTACCAGCCGGAGGGGATCCCCTTCGGCACGTACACGTCGATCCAGGCCGAGAGGTTGTCGCCGGCGCGGACGTCGGCCGGGAAGACGTTGCGGGTCTCGCCGAAGTACCGGTCGCGGGCGGGGACCAGCGCGTCGGGGATGTCGCCCCAGACCCCGTTGGCGTCGCTCCGCAGCGGTTCGGTCACCTTCTGGTAGAGTTCCCGCGAGACCGTTACGCCGGTGGCCGCGCGGATCCGGCCGCCGCTCTTCGCGTCCACGAGGTCGGACGGCTCGAGGGTCACTCCCTTCAGGTCGCCGGCGGCGCGGACGTGGACCTGGAAGCTCTCCACCTCGTTGCGCGCCGCGGAGAGGAGCGCCCAGTGCTCCAGGCCGGGGGGATCGTTCCGCTTCACCTTGGCCATGCTGCCCGTCACCCAGACCTCCCGCGGGTAGTGGGAGGCGTCGGTGTCGATGGCCGGGGCGAGCTCGGGCGCGAGCGGGTCCGCCTTTCCCGCGGAGGCGGGGGAGGCGAGGAGCAGCAGGGCGACGGCGAGGGAAGGATTCACGGTCAGTGAGCGCCCTTCCCGCGCACCATCACCATCACCGTCCGGACCGCCACGTTGAACTCCATCCCCAGGTAGCTGCGCAGGTCGTAGAGGTGGGCCACGTAGGCGAGATCGTAGAGCACCTTGGTCCGGACGCTGTCCACCGACGTATCATACTCGCAGTGAATTTGCGCCCAGCCGGTGACGCCCGGCTTGCAGCGTGCCACCCGGTCTGCGTAGCCCGGGATGAGGTCGGCGAGCTGCTTCACGAAGGAGGGTCGTTCCGGCCGGGGGCCGACCAGGGTCATGTCGCCCTTCAGGACGTTCCAGAGCTGGGGGAGCTCGTCGAGGCGGGCCTTGCGGAGGAATCGCCCCACCGGCGTGATGCGCGGGTCGGCCACCGTGGCCCAGACCGGGCCGCTGCGGGCCTCGGCGTCCACCCACATGCTCCGGAACTTGTACATCTGGAACGAGACCGGGCGGCCGCGGGAGTCGTGGCGCACCCGCTCCTGATGGAAGAGGGCCGGCCCCGGCGAGGAGAGCTTCACCGCGATGGCGGAGGCCAGCATGAGGGGCCAGGTCAGGAGGAGGAGGGTGCCGGAGCCCAGGATGTCGATGGTTCGCTTGGCGAGCCGGACGTTGAGCGGGAGCGGGGGCGGGACCTCACCCTCCGCCTCGCCGTCCACCGATTCCCAGCCCGCGCCCTGGCCGCCCCGGAACGCCTCCCAGGCGCCGACGGCGGTGGCCGCCTGGCCGAGGAGGCCGTACCCGAGCAGGCCGCGCGCACCCGCCACCGGCTGGCCGTCCAGCTGCCGCCAGAGGGCGTGGCCGGCGAGCGCCAGCACCACGAACCCGGTGGCGAGGACGGCCTGGAACGAGGGGTACCGGGTCGCGCCGACGGCGGCGGTGGCGAGGGCGCCGAGGAGGAGCCAGGGGCCGAGGATGCGCAGGAGCTTGGTGGAGGCGAGCGCGAAGGCCAGCCGGGGGCGGCGGGGCGAGTAGACGTCGGTGTGGCGGGAGAGCATCTGCCAGTTGCCCCGGGAGATCCGGGCGAGCCGGCGGAACACGGCGGCCGGGCTGGCCGTAGCCCCCTCGGAGGAGGCCACCTCGTGGACGTAGGCCACCTCGCCCCCGTCGGCCTTGACGAGTGCCGGCAGGAGGAGGTCGTCGTTCACGGTGCCGGAGGGAAGGGGCGGGATCGACGAGCGCCGCGCCAGGTAGCAGGCGCCGTGCGCGCCCACGACGAGTCCTCGGTCCGACTCGGCCCGCTTCAGGGCGGTCATGAAGCGCCAGTAGGCCCCCTCGCCGCCGCCCTTGCCCTGGGTCTCGTACCGGGGGACGGCGATGGCGACGTCGGGGTCGTGCATGGCGTTCAAGAGCGCCGCCAGGACGTCGGGGCCGATCTCGGCGCCGGCGTCGGTGAAGAGGACGAACTCGCCGCGGGCCTGCCGGGCCAGGTCGGTGATGACCGCCGCCTTTCCCCGGCGGACGCCCGGGTCGATCAGGCGGACGCGCGGGTCCCGGGAGGCGGCGGCTGCGGCGATGGAGGCGGTGGCGTCGGTCGAGCCGTCCGAGCCGACGAGCACCTCGAGGATCCGGTCGCGCGGCCGCATCGCGAGGGTGGCCTCGAGCTTGGAGCCGATCGTGGCGCCCTCGTTGCGGGCCGGGATGACGACGCTGATGCCCCCTTCCACGTTGCCGCCCCCGCGGGACCGGCGGCGGGGGAAGAGGAGAACGGCGAGCGGGTAGCCGGCGTACGGAAAGGCCGCGAGCGCGCAGAACGAGGCGAACAGGATCCAGAGGGTGGTCTCGGTCACGGGGCGACCTCCGAGGCGATGGGCAAGAGGGAGGAGGAGGTGAAGGTGCGGGCGATGCGGGTGAGTTCGGCGGCCCGGGCGCTCCAGGAGTCGCTGGCGACGCCGGCCCGGCGGACGGCGCGGAGGGACGGGGTGTCCTGATGCACCTCCCCTGCCAACCAGGCGAGGACGTCGCTGGTGCTGCGCCCCAGGCGGGCGCCCGCGATGGCCTCGACCTCGGGCAGCGGCGTGCAGAAGGTGGGGAGGCCCGCAGCGAGGTACTCGCGGATCTTGAGGGGGTTCACCGCGGCGGTGAGCTCGTTGAGTGCGAACGGGGCCCAGGCGGCGCGCCAGCGGTGCATGACGGCGGGCAGCTCGGAGTAGGGCACCGGGGGCAGGATGCGGACGTTCGGAAGGGCCCGCAGCGGGGCCAGGTCCACCTCGGCCCGCCCGACGAGCTCGAGGGTCCAGTCCGGAGCGGCGCGGGCCACCGAGGCGATGAGGTCGATGTCGATCCAGGGCGCCACGAGGCCGAAGAAGCCCAGGACCTTCGTGTCGGGGATCTCGAGCGGGACGCTCCCGAAATGGGCCGTGTCCACCCCCTGCGGCAGATACATGCCCTGGACCGCCGGCGGGAGCAGGCGCCGGGCCGTGGCGGCCACGACGTCGGCCATCCGCAGCATGCGCCCCTCGGCGACGCGGGCCAGTTCCGGGTCCACCCCGGGGAGCTCCGCGTAATCGTCGAGCCGCAGGTAGATGAGGCCGGCCCGGGGGATCGCGTCCAGGTAGAGGGCGGCGACCGGGTTGGAGGCGAGGATGACCGGACGCTCGTCGCCGAGGACGCCTTCGACCGCGCGGGCGATGGCCGAGCGGTTCATCGCCGCGACCGCCGGGGAGAGGTGCCAGGGCAGGACGCGGGGCCGGGGACGGACGAGCCAGGAGGGGTCGGGCGTGGCGCCCGGAGCCGGGGTCACACCGCGGAGCCGCCCCCAGATCCGGCGTGCGTCGCCGGCGGAGAGGCGCGGCGAGCGCATGGCGAGGGAGTCGATCCAGACGATCCGGGAGTCCTGGCCGAGCTGCCGCGCCAGGTGCTGGGTCGTGGAGGGGTGGCGCCCCCAGTCGTCGCCGAAGACGAGCCAGTTCATGCCGCCCTCCGGGCGTCGATCATCGCGTGGTAGCGGGCGGCGTAGGCGTCGGCCATGGAGTCCATCGAGTAGGTGGCGTGGACCATCGCCCGCCCGGCTCGCCCGACCTCCTGCCGCCATTCGGGTTCGAGGGCCGCGCGGACGAGCGCCTGCGACAGCGCGCCGGGATCGCCCGCGGGGACGGTGTATCCGCCGCCACCCGACAGCACGCGGGGCATCTCGCCGACCGCGGTGGTGATGGCCGGGACGCCGGCGGCGAGGGCCTCGAGCAACGCCAGGGGAAGCCCCTCGTTCCGGCTCGAGAGGGTGAAGAGATCCATCCCGGGGAGGAGATCGGAGACGTCCGAGCGGGAGCCGAGGAGGACCACCCGGGACGCCACGCCCAGCTCGGCGGCGAGGGACTCGATGGCGGGGCGCTCCGGGCCATCGCCGACCACGACGAGGCGGAGCGACGGAGCCGAGGGGAGCGCCGCGTGGAGCGCACGGAGGAGGGTGGAGTGGTCCTTCTCGGGGGCGAGCCGGGCCACGCAGCCGACCACCACGTCCCCGTCGTCCACGCCCATCGCGCCGCGGGCGCTGGCCCGCCGGTCCAGCGTCGTGACGGGGGGCATGGAGACGCCGTTCAGGATCACGGCGCAGCGCCGGCCCAGCGTGGAATGGCGCCAGGCGGCGACCTCCTCGGAGACGGCCACGACGTCAGCGAGCCCGTCCATGCTCCGGCCCACCGCTCGCCTGCGCCCCGAGTCATAGATGTGGTGCGAGTGCTCGGTGTGGACGTGAGGCACGCCTGCGAGCCGGGCCGCCGCCACGCCGTAGATGAAGGGGCCGAGGTGGTGGGTGTGCAGGAGGTCGGCCTGCGAGGCGCGTATCCATCGGGCCAGGCGGAACGGCAGGACCGGGTCGAGCCCCTGGCGCCCCTGGACGAGGACGGCCGGGGCACCCAGGGCCAGGATGGCGGGGCGGACGGGACCGTCATGGCGGTAGCCGGCCACGACGGTGTCGATGCCCCTGGACGCGAAGGCGGGAACCAGCCCCTCCACCATCCGTTCGATGCCGCCGATGTCGTATGCCTCGATGAGCTGCGCGACGCGAAGTCTTCTTGCCATGCGCCGCTACAAGGCAAGTGGCGTGCCGAGCGATCCGGCGCCCGGGAGGGTCAGGAGCCGTTCCATTCCCGGGCGGTTGTTCCGAACCGGGAGGGGTACCGCTCCAGTGTGCCGGGGACGCCCCGGAAGGGGCGCCCGACCTGTTCCATCCCCGAACGCTCGGGCTGGATCGCCTGTTGCACAGGGGACCATCGACCATGCGATCCATTGCACGACAGGGCCAGCCCGACGGCGGCACACCGAAGAAGGAGGTGCTGGCCCGTCGCCTCCTCGCCGAAGGGGTGGCTGCCGCGCTGCGTGGGCACCCCAACCGCTGCATCCTGGTGGTGTCGGCGCGCAGCGGCGACGGCAAGACCTTCCTCTTCGAGACCCTGGAGTCGGTGCTGGCCGCCGCCGACCCGGACGCCTGGCGCTTCCTCGACCTCCGCCAGGCCGCCCACGCCAGCCCGGCCGACTTCGCAGCCCCGGCGAGGGTCGTCATCGACGGCGCGTCGATGCTCGACGGCGACGGAGGCATCCAGCTGAACGCCGAGTGGATGGAGGCGCTCGACGGAGCCCTCATCGTACTGCTCGCGGGGCGCACCACCGAGGACGAGGTCGCGCAGCTCCGCGCCCGGCTCGACGCGCTCGAGATTCCGCCGGTCGGCGTGGTCTGGAACGACCGGGATGACCGCGGCATGCCGTCGCTCCTCCAGGCCCTGAAGCGCCGGGCAGCGGCGGTCCGCCAGATGTTGCCCGGCAGCAAGGCCGCCCAGACCTCCGACGCGCCGCGCCCTCGCCCGATCCTTCGCCGTGCCGCACAGGGGGGTGCCGCGTGAAGCCCATCATCAAGACCGGCACCTGGTCCCTCATCGCGAGCGCGGTGCGCCGCCGGTGGCCCATGGTGCTCGTCGCCATCGTGGTCACGCCCATCGCGGCCGTGACCGCCAACAAGGCGATGCCCAACCGCTACAAGGCCACCTCCCGGGTGCTCATCCAGGAGAGCAAGGCCATCAACCCCATCATGAACGACAAGATGGTGGACTGGAACGTCAAGAACCGCATCCTGGTGATGCAGGAACTGGTGCGGGGCAACGCCATCCTGGAGAAGGTGCTGCGGCAGCGGGGCGAGATCACCGAAGCCGACACCCCGAATTCCATCGAGGAGAAGATCCTGAGCTTCCGCAGGGAGGTCGAGGTCTTCGGCGTCGCCAACACGATGGCGCAGCTCTCGGTGACCCGCGGGACCCCGGACGCCACCTACGAGACGCTCAAGATCCTGGTCTCCACCTTCATCTCCGAGATGCTGCGACCGCAGAAGGAGTCGATCAGCGAGTCGGCCGAATTCCTTCGGGTCCAGATCGAACGACTCCGGGAGGAGCTGGCGATCGACGAACGGGAACTCGCAGCCTACAAGGCCGCCAACGCGAACGAGCTGCCCGAGGTCTTCCACCTCAACGTGGACCAGGTGAACCAGCTCAAGAAGGCCATCTTCGAGGCCGAGTCCGACCTGCAGGTGGCGTTGCGCCGCAAGGAGATCACCGAGGCACGTCTGCGCAACAGCAGTCCCGCCAAGCGGCAGATCGAGATCAAGACGCTGGAGGCCAGGTCCCGGCTCCGGGACCTGGGCGGCATCTACACCGACGAACATCCCGCGCTCGAGACCCAGCGCGCGCTCATCCGCAAGCTCGAATCGGAGCACGACCGGATCGAGGCCAGCGGGGAGGAGTTCGATCTGGCCCACCTGGAGGCCATGGCGAGCACCCGCGGCGGCGACCGGGCACCGGGCGGGGAGGGGCGCACCGACCTGCTCTCCACGGACATCCTCTCCTACAAGGCAGTGCTGGCCGAGATCGAGAACGCGCGTGGGAAGCTGGTGATGCTGAACCGGCGGATGGTCCTCGCCGAGCAGCAGGTCCGCGGCGTGGCCCACAACGAGCGGAGCGTCCAGCAGATGCAGCGCGAGGTGGAGAGCAAGAACAAGATGTACCGGGACCTGCTCATCCGCTACGAGGAGACCCTCGTCACCCGCGAGCTGGCCCTGTACGACGAGAAGGCGCAGGTCTGGATCGTCGAGCCCCCGCTCCGTCCCGTCCACGCCACCAAGCCGGCCTCCATCCTGGTCGGGCTGGCCGGCCTGTTCGGAGGGGTGGTGCTGGGAGTCATCCTCGCCGCCGTCGGCGAGCTGCTCTCCGGTGTGGTTCGCCGGGACCGCGTGGCCACCATCGCCGGGGTCGAACTGGTGGGAACGCTGGGTTCGCGGGGAAGCCCGTGAGGAGGCCGCAGCTCATCGCCGCGGCCACGGCCACCGGCGCCGCCGGCGTCGGGTCCCTCGCCATGTTCCACCCCCTGGCGCCCGCGGCAGCGGTCCTGGGGGGCACGCTCGTCCTCTGGATCTTCGCGAGCCCGTTCCGGGCCCTGCTCGGCTTCATCCTCATCCTTCTCCTGCGCCCGGCCGACATGGTCCCCGCGCTGGCTGCGCTCCAGCCGGCGCGCGTCTTCGCGCTGGTCGCACTGGGCCTCTGGATCGTGGAGAAGATGGTCCGCCAGGACATGAGCTGGCCGAAGAACAAGCTCGATCGCTACTTCGTCTGGCTGGTGGTCGCGCTCCTCGCCTCCTCGTTCCGTGGCACCGATCCGGGCACGAGCTTCGCGCTCTTCCAGGATGTCTTCGTCAAGATCATCATCCTCTACATCCTCATCCTGAACCTGGTGGACTCGCCGCGCCGCGCGGCCAGCTCCCTCCTCGTCATCGGTGCGGCCACCGCCTATCTCGGCGTCTATGCGCTCCAGGCCAAGGTCACGGGCCAGGCCCAGATCGAGGGAAGCCGCGCCGGATTCGTGGGGCTCCTCGGCGACCCCAACGACCTGGCCCTCTGCCTGCTCATGGGCATGCCGTTCCTCGCCAGCGCCACGATGGAGACGCGCGGGAAGACCCGCTGGATCTTCGGGATCATGCTCCTGGCGGTGGTCTCCGGCATCGTCTCGACCCAGTCGCGCGGGGGCTTCCTCGGCCTGGGCGCGGCCGCCTTCATCCTGCTCCGGGAGAAGGTGAAGAGCCGGGGCGTGCAGTTCGGCATCCTCGCCGTGGGCATGGCGGTACTGGTGGCGGCCTCGGGGATGTCGAGCCGCTCCAGCGGCGGCTCCGATGGCGACGGCATCGACGAGTCGGCCCAGGGACGGCTCGACGCCTGGAAGGCCGGGTTGCGGATGGCCAAGTCCCGCCCCCTGTTCGGCGTGGGCTACGACCGGTTCGCAGACAACTACCCGAACTACGTCGTGGACGCGGTGATCTGGGGGAAGCTGGAGGCCCACAACTCGTTCGTGAAGGCCTTCGCCGAGACCGGCATCTTTGGCTTCATCCCGTTCATGGCCCTGGTCGTGCTCTCCTTCCAGTCGGCGAAGCGGGTGCGGGCGCGCAGCAAGGAGCTCGACGACCCGCTCGAACGAGCCGCGGCGGGTGCGCTCCTGCCGACGATGGTCGCCTACTTCATCGCCGCCTTCTTCCTCTCCCAGTGCTGGAGCTGGTTCACCTACATCCTGCTCGCCCTGGTCGCCGCGACCGAGCGAACCCTTCCCCCGAAGACCGAACCGCAAGGAGTCACGCCATGATCCAGAACCTCATCCTCCGGGTGAAGCGTCGCGAGACGCCGTTCGCCCGCCTCGCCTACCGGGTCGCCAAGCGGGCCCGGACCTTCGAGATGCCCGCGCCCCGGGCGATCTTCCTGCCCGTCTGGTACGCGCACCACGCCATCGTGAACGGCTGGCGCTGGATCACCCGGGCCTTCTACTTCCAGCCCATGTTCCGCGCCCGCTGCGAGCGCGTGGGGAAGAACCTCCACGTCGATCTGGGGGCGCCCTACGTCTACGGTGACATCCGCATCCGCATCGGCGACAACGTCCGGATGAGCGCCGTCTCCAGCTTCGTCTCCACCAGCGCAGGCCAGGCGCCGCTCCTGGAGATCGGCAGCGACACCTACCTGGGCGGCCGGTTCGTGGTCAGCGTCGGGAGCCGGGTCTCCATCGGCAGCCACGTGCTCATCTCCGACAGCGTCGTCATCTCGGACAACCCGGGGCACCCGCTCGACGCCATGAAGCGACGGACCCAGGGCGTGGACCGCGACCAGATCAAGCCCATCACCATCGGCGACGACGTCTGGATCGGGCGGGACTGCAAGATCATGCCGGGAGTCACCATCGGGGAGGGGTCCGTGATCGGCACCGGCTCCGTCGTCACGAAGGACATCCCGCCCTACTCCCTCGCCATCGGCACTCCCGCCAAGGTGGTGCGCGACCTGCGACCCGCCGTCCCCTCCATCGTCGCCGCCGCCTGAGCCATGAACCGCTCCGCCCCCCGCTCCCGGACCATCGTCAACCTGGTGGCATCCCCGTTCCTGGGCGGTCCGGAGCGGCAGATGCTCGGCCTCGCCCAGGCGCTCGCCCCCGACGACCGGACGGTCTTCCTCGGTTTCCCGGAGGGGAGGGCGCTCCACGACCAGGCCGTGAAGCTCGGGCTGGAGTCGAACCTCCTCGCGGCCACCGGCCGGCCGGTGGGCAAGGCCGTGTCGGAGGTGACGGAATGGCTCTTGCAACTGCATCCCGACGTGATCCTCACGCACGGCTACAAGTCGGACATGGTGGGGCTCCTCGCGGCCCGCCGGGCGGGCGTTCCGCATCTGGCCATCTCCCGGGGCTGGACCGGCGCCACCCTCCGCGTGCGCATCAACGAGGCCATCGACAAGCTGGCCATCCGGGGCGCCCGGCGGGTCGTCGCGGTCTCGCATCGCCAGGGAGAGCGGGTCCGGGAGGCGGGTGTCCGCGGCGATCGGGTCGTCGTCATCCAGAACGCCATCGACGCTTCCCGGTTCGGATCGCCCGATGCAGCCATCCGGCGGGAGATGGAGGAGCTCTTCCCGGTGCGGCCCGAGCGGATCGTCATCGCCGCCGGGAGGCTGAGCCCGGAGAAGGGCTTCGAGGACCTGATCCGCGCCGCCCGGCAGGTCGTGGACCGCATGCCCACCACCGGCTTCCTGCTCGTGGGGGACGGCGCCCTCTGGGAGGATCTCGAGGAGGCCGTCCAGGCCCATCGGCTCGAGCAGAACTTCGTCCTGGCGGGCTTCCGGAGCGACATGGACCGGCTCATGGCGAACGCCGACCTCTTCGTGCAGTCCTCCCACACCGAGGGGATGCCCAACGTGGTGCTGGAGGCGGGCGCTTGCTCGGTTCCCATCGTGGCCACCGCCGTCGGGGGTACCGGAGAGGTCGTGGAGGACGGACGCCACGGCCGCCTGGTCCCGGCGCAGCGCCCCGCCGAGCTGGCCCGGTGCATCCTGGAGGTGCTCGCCGATCCGGAGCACGCCCGGGACATGGCCGCGGAGGCCCGCCGCCGGATCGTCTCCGAATTCACCTTCCCGGCGCAGGCCCAGGCCTACCGCCGTCTCTTCGACGAGTGCCTGCCATGAAGATCCTCCGTCTCCCGCCCGCCGCCGCCACGGTGATGGTCCAGGCCATCGACATGGCGAGCCAGATCGCCGCCGGCGTTCTGGTCGCCCGTGCGCTCGGGCCCGTCGCCATGGGGCACTACACCTTCGCGCTCGCCGTGGCCGGCATCCTCGCCATCGTGCTCCTCTTCGGCGCCTCCGAGGTCTCGGTGACCCTCTACGCCGGGCGAAAGCACGATCCGGGGGCGATCCTGGAGGGCTCGTTCGTGGCGCTCGCCCGGGGCACCGCGCTCACGGTGGCCATCGGCCTGGCCATCGGCCTCCTGCTCCGGCTCGACGCCGAGGGGGCGGCGGCGCTGGCCCTGGCGCTCATTGCACTCATAGTGAATGGGGCGAGCGCCACCTTCAACTACGCGATCCTGGGGCGGGGCGCCTCCTCCCGGGACCTGCCGGTCATCGCCTTCTCGCGCCTGGTCATGCTGGCCGGGGTGGCCTGGGGCGCCTGGCGGGGCGACCTGCTTCTCGCCATGGGCGGCCAGGTGGCCGGCGCCGCGACGCTCGCCTCGGGTCGGGCGCTGCTCGTGCACCGGAAGCTGTTCCCGCTGCGCCTCCGGCGGGACGACGAGGTCCGCGCCCAGATCAGCCGCCGAGGCCGATGGCTCATCCTCTCGTCGGTGTTCGGGACCATCTCGGCCCGCGCCGACATGATCCTGCTCGAGTCGATGTCCACGCCGGTGCAGCTCGGCCTCTACGGCGGCTCGTACCGGGTCATCAACGGGATCGCCACCGGCGCCAGCGCCTTCGCCATGGCGCTCTTCCCCGGCCTGGTGTCGGCCGACCCGGCCGCCCGGAACCGGGCCCGGAAGCTCGGGATCCTGGCCTCGATCGCCCTCTCGACGGGACCCCTCCTCCTCGTTCCGTTCGCCGGCGCCTTCATCACCCTTCTGTACGGCAAGGGCTGGAGCGATGCGGGACCCACCTTCGCCTGGCTGCTCGGCGCCAGCGTGCTCCAGGTCCAGACCGCCTTCCTCTCCCGCCGGATCGTCGCCGCCGGTCGCGAGAAGGTCATGCCCTTCGGCCAGGGGCTCGCCGCGACCGCCAACATCGGGGTGAACCTGCTCCTCATCCCGTCCATGGGGGCGCGCGGTGCGGCCATCGCCACCTTCGTGGCCGAGGTCTGCGTCCTGTCCGCGTACCTCATCGGGCCGCGGGTGTTCCACCTGTTCCGGAGCGGTCGTTCCGGAACGGGGCAGGTCGCCCCGCTCGCGTCGCCCGCTGCCCCACGCTGACGCATTTCCTGGCCTCCGGGGCTGGCACCTTGCGTGCAATCCCCGAAGGCCATGAAGAAGATCAACGCTCTCGCCGTGATCGGAACCCGACCGGAGGCCATCAAGATGGCCCCGGTCGTTCGCGCCCTGCGGGCCACGGGCCGATTCGACGTCCACATCCTGTTCACCGGGCAGCACAAGGGACTCCTCCACCAGGCCGCGTCCGACTTCGGCCTGGTCGCCGACGCCGACCTCGACGTCATGCGCCCGGACCAGGCCCTCGCCGCGCTGACGTCCCGCTTGCTCGACGGGATCGACTCGGTGATGGCGGGCCGGGCCTTCGACGTCGTCCTGGCACAGGGGGACACGACCACCGTCCTCGCCTCGGCGATGGCCTCCTTCTACCGTCGGATCCCCTTCGCCCACGTGGAGGCGGGGCTGCGAACCGAGAGCATCGACAGCCCGTTCCCCGAGGAGGCCAACCGGCGCCTCGCCGGCGCGCTGGCCAGCATCCATTACGCCCCCACCCGCGGTGCGCTCGCGAACCTCCTTCGCGAGGGGGTCCCGGCCGATCGAATCGTGGTGACCGGGAACACCGGGATCGACGCCCTGCTCGACGCCTCGCGCCGCTCCCCCGAGCTTCCCGTGCCCGTCTCGTCCGTGGACCGGCTCGTGCTCGTCACCCTCCACCGCAGGGAGAGCCTGGGCGCTCCCCTCCGGGGCGTGCTGGGTGCCATCCGCGAGGCCATCGTTGGCGTGCCGCGCGCCCGGGTCGTCTGGCCGGTGCATCCGAATCCCCACGTGCGGGAGGCCGCAGCGGAGGTGCTCTCCGGCGTGGCCGGGGTCGAGCTCGTCGAGCCCCAGGGCTACCTTCCCTTCGTGGCCCTCATGCAGCGGGCCGACGTCATCGTCACCGATTCCGGCGGCGTGCAGGAGGAGGCCCCCACCTTCGGCGCCCCCATCCTGGTCGTGCGCGAGACCACCGAGCGTCCCGAGGGTGTCGATGCGGGGCTGGCCGAGCTGGTGGGTACCGATCCGGTACGGATCGCGCGCCGCCTTGGAACACTCCTGGCCACTTCGGTGCGCCGCACCCAGACGGTCAATCCCTACGGGGACGGCAGGGCCTCGATTCGCATTGCGGATTCGCTGATCCAGCTGCTCGGCACGCGGCCTGCATTGCATGTGACCGTGCCGAACGGAAACACCACCCCAGTCCTGAAGGTCGCCTGACATGAGCCCTCCTGCCTACGCCGCCGCCCTCCCGATGCCCAGCGCCACCGCCGCCGCTTCCGCGAACGTCTACTCGCTCGCCGGGCTCCAGTCGCTCGACGCCGCTGCCCTCTCCTCGCTCGTCCGCGTCCACGGCAAGGTCGCCCGCACCGGCCACAAGATCCGGGTCGTCAACGCGACGCCCGACGTGGCCCGGATGCTCCAGGACCTCGGCCTCGGCTGGATGCTCGAGGGTCGTCCGCTGCCCGACCTGGCCCCGGCCAACGAGCCCATGCGCCGCTCGAACTAGGCCGCCACGCCTTCCTCCGCTCACTCCTCCACCCCACCGATTGCCGCCACGCGGCAAGCAAGGAACGAAAATGTCCGCCGCCGGCGCCTCACCCGTCGAGATTCCCACCCCGCAGCCCAGCCAGGTCGGCCTGGATGGGGTCGGCGCTCCGCCGCCCGCAGCCAATGCCCCCATGCAGCCGGGCGAGGCCCTGGCGGACGCCTTCATCGCCAAGGTGGAGGCCCGCACCGCCCGGATCGGCATCATCGGCCAGGGCTACGTGGGGCTGCCGCTGGCGCTGGTCTTCAACGAGGGCGGATT
The DNA here is from genome assembly GCA_903855945.1 of uncultured Anaeromyxobacter sp. GTDB lineage: Bacteria > Myxococcota > Myxococcia > Myxococcales > Anaeromyxobacteraceae > CAIOAK01. Next base: position 24,135 of record CAIOAK010000111.1, on the reverse strand, counting down.
CCCGGTCCAGGGGTTCGACCTCGACCCCCGGAAGATCGAGGCGCTCTCCCGCGGCGAGTCGTACATCAAGCACATCGGCCCCGAGCGCGTGGCCGCCGCCGTGAAGGGCGGGCGGTTCAGCGCCACCAGCGACTTCGACGGCCTCGCCGACTGCGACGCCATCATCATCTGCGTGCCCACGCCGCTCGGGCCGCACCGCGAGCCGGACAACTCCTACATCCACCGGAGCGCCGAGGCCATCGCCAAGCGGCTCCGCCGCGGCCAGCTCGTGGTCCTCGAGTCCACCACCTACCCGGGAACGACCGACGTCGAGGTCCGCGGGATCCTGGAGAAGAGCGGGCTCCGCTGCACGGAGGACTTCCTGCTGGCCTTCTCGCCGGAGCGCGAGGACCCGGGCAACGGCAAGTTCGCCACCCGCTCCATCCCCAAGGTGGTGGGCGGCGTGGACGACGCCTCCTCCGACGCCGCGGTGGCCATGTACGCCGCCGCCGTCGAGAAGGTGGTCCGCGTCTCCTCGGCCCGCGTGGCCGAGTCGTCCAAGCTCCTCGAGAACATCTTCCGCTCGGTGAACATCGCGCTCGTCAACGAGATGAAGGTGATCCTCGACGGGATGGACATCGACATCTGGGAGGTCATCGAGGCCGCCAAGACCAAGCCCTTCGGCTTCATGCCCTTCTACCCGGGCCCCGGCCTGGGCGGGCACTGCATCCCGCTCGATCCCTTCTATCTCTCCTGGAAGGCCGCAGAGAACGGGCAGTGGGCCCGCTTCGTGGAGCTGGCCGGCGAGATCAACACCAGCATGCCGCGCCACGTGGTGAGCCGGATCGCCACCGCCCTGAACGACGACGCCAAGGCGGTGCGCGGCTCCCGGATCCTGGTGCTCGGGCTCTCCTACAAGGCCAACGTGGACGACGACCGCGAGTCCCCCTCCTACGAGATCATCGAGCACCTGCAGGAGGCGGGCGCCACGGTGGACTTCTGCGACCCGCACTTCCCCGAGGCGCGGAAGGGGCGAAAGCACGACCTGATGCTCTCGTCGGTCCCCTGCGACGCCGCCACCTTCTCCGCCTACGACGCCGTCGTGGTCCTGACCGCCCACGAGGCCTTCCGCAACCCCGCTCTCTTCACCGACGTGAAGCTCGCCGTGGACACCCGCAACCTGGTTGCCCCCCTCTTCCCCGGCCGGACGCCCCCCTGCCGCCTGGTGAAGGCGTGAGCCCCGCGGCCCGGCAGTTCCGCGTCGGCCCGCCGCGCACCTGGCTCGTGACCGGTGGTGCGGGCTTCATCGGCTCCCACCTGGTCGAGACCCTCCTCTCGAACGGACAGCGGGTGCGCGTCCTCGACAACCTGTCCACCGGATACCGGCACAACCTCGCGGCCGCCTCGGCCCCCGCCCCGGAACGCTTCGAGTTCCTGCAGGGGGACATCCGCGACCCGGCCGCGTGCCGCGCGGCCTGTGCGGGCGCGGACGTGGTCCTGCACCAGGCGGCGCTCGGATCGGTGCCCCGGTCGATCGACGATCCCAAGACGAGCCACGACGTCAACGTGACCGGCTTCGTGAACGTGCTCGATGCGGCCCGCGACGCCGGCATCCGGCGGGTGGTCTACGCCAGCTCGAGCGCCGTCTACGGCGACCACCCGGGCCTCCCCAAGATCGAGGACGAGACGGGCCGTCCGCTCTCCCCCTACGCCTCCACCAAGGCGGCCGACGAGCTCTATGCCCATTCCTTCGCGAACGCCTACGGGATGGAGCCGGTCGGCCTGCGCTACTTCAACGTGTTCGGACCTCGCCAGGACCCGAAGGGTGCCTACGCCGCCGTCATCCCGCTCTGGTTCGACAGCCTCTTCGGAGGACCGGCCCCGTTCCTGAACGGAGACGGCGAGACCAGCCGCGACTTCTCCTTCATCGCCAACGTCGTCCAGGCCAACCTGCTCGCGGCCACCACGATGGATCCCGCCGCGGTCCGCACCGTCTACAACGTGGCCTGCGGGGCCCGCACCACGCTGCGCGTCCTCTTCGAGCTCATGCGCGAGGAGGCGGCCAGGCTGGACCCCGCCTCGGCCCGGGTGAACCTCACCCACCGACCGGCCCGGGACGGCGACATCCGCCACTCCCACGCCAACATCCAGCGGGCACGCGACCTGCTCGGTTACGAGCCCACGCACTCGATCGGCCAGGGGCTGGCCGAGTCCGCGAGGTGGTACCACCAGGAAGCGCTGCGCAGCCGGGCATCCCTGGCCGCCTGAGGTGCCGTGATGACGAGGAACGCCGGGAAGTTCGTTGGCGTGGCGGTGGGATCGGTCCTCCTCGCGATCGCGGCGAGGTGGGCCCTCTCGGGAGTCCTCGGCATCCGGTTTCCCTTCGTCACCCTCTACCCGGCCATCGCGGTCGCCGCGCTGGTCGCCGGGCCATGGTCCTGCGCGCTGGCGACGGGCCTGGGCGCGGTCGCCATGGTGGCGGCCTGGCCGGTCCTGGCCGGAGCCGGGGCCACGGAACTGGTCACCCTGGGAACGGGGCTCGGGATGTTCCTCCTGGCGGGCGCGATCCTGGCTATCGTCACCGCCGGCGTCCACCGGGCTCGGGACCAGGGGGAGCAGATCCAGCAGGCGCAGTTCCGGGCTTACTTCGACGCTCCGGGTTCGGGCATCGCCGTGACCTGCCCGGGCAGGAACTGGATCGAGGTGAACGACGAGTTCTGCTCCCTGCTCGGGTACACCCGGGAGGATCTGAAGCGGATCGGCTGGAACGGGCTGTCCCATCCGGACGAGGCCGCGGCCGAGGGTGCCGCCTTCGACCGGATCCAGGCCGGCGAGATCGACCGGTTCTCCCTGGAGCGACGATTCCTTCGCAACGACGGCACCTGGGCCTGGACCATGCTCTCCGTGAGCGGCGTCCGCGCCCCCGACCGGAGCGTGAAGCACCTCATCGTGGTGCTCAACGACATCGGCCGCAGCAAGCAGGTGGAGCTCGAGCTCCGGGAGGCCAAGGAGGCGGCGGAGAAGGCCTCGCGCGCCAAGTCGGAGTTCCTCGCCAAGATGAGCCACGAGATCCGGACGCCGCTCAACGGCGCCATGGGCATGCTCTCGCTGGCCCTGCGCACGAACCTCACCGAGGAGCAGCGGGAGTACCTCACGACGGCCCACGGCTCCGCCCAGTCCCTGCTTCACATCCTGTCCGACATCCTCGACCTCTCCAAGGTGGAGGCGGGCCGGATGGACGTCGAGGCCGTGCCGTTCGATCCGCGCAAGGCCATCGACGGGGTGGTTCGCCCCTTCGCCGCGCGGGCCCGACAGAAGGGGCTCTCGTTCGACGTCCGGGTGGATTCCGGCGTGCCCGCCCGGCTGGTCGGGGACGCGGGGCGCTTCGGCCAGATCGTGACGAACCTGCTCTCCAACGCGATCCGGTTCACGGACCGTGGATCGGTCTCGGTCCGGGCCGGCGCGACCGAGACTCGACCCGGGGTCGCCGAGCTCCGCGTCGCCGTGCAGGACACCGGGATCGGCGTGGCCCCGGATCGCGCGGCCGCCATCTTCGAGCCCTTCGTGCAGGCCGACGACTCCATCACGCGCCGGTTCGGCGGAACCGGGCTCGGCCTCACCATCTGCAAGCAGCTGGCGGAGCGCATGGGCGGGCGCGTGGAGCTGGACAGCACGCCGGGTGCCGGCAGCGTCTTCGCTCTGGTGGTCGAGCTCCCCATCGGCCCGGTCCTCCCCGAGAGGGCCGTCCGGGTCGCCGGCTCGTCCCCCGTGGCGCCGCGGCCCAGGCGGGTACTCCTCGCCGAGGACAATCCCGTCAACCAGCTCCTCGCGGTCCGCATCCTGGAGGGGGCGGGGCACTCCGTGACCACGGCCTCGAACGGGCAGGAGGCGCTGCAGCGGTTCGCCGAGGGAGGGTTCGACGTCGTCCTGATGGACCTGCAGATGCCGGTCATGGACGGGCTCGAGGCGATCCAGGGGATCCGCGAGGTGGAGCGGCGTACGGCCGGGCACACGACCGTGGTGGCCCTCACCGCCCAGGCGATGAGCGGCGACCGGGAACGCTGCCTGGCCGCCGGCGCCGATGCCTACCTCTCGAAGCCCTTCTCCGCCGACGCCCTCCAGGAGGTCGTCGCCGGTTCCGGCGCACCCGGGCCGGGGCCTGCGGGCGGGGAGGCCGGACTGGTCGCCTGCGGGAGCTGCCGGATCGAGGATCGGGAGAGCTGCCGGGCCCGTCGGTCGCGCGAGGCCGTGGTGCTGTCCAGCGCGCTCGCCGCCTGCGGGGGCGACGCGGGGCTCTACCGCGACGTGGTCGCCGAGGCGCTGCGGAACCTCCCGGGGGATCGTTCGCAGCTTCGCGAGGCGGTGGAGGCCGGAGACCACAATGCCGTCGCCCGGGCCGCCCACCGGATGAAGTCGTCGCTGGCCGCGCTGGGAGCGACCCCCGCCAGCCAGGAGGCCGAGGAGCTGGAGCGGGCGGCGCGGCGCAAGGACGGCGCCATCCGGGAACTCGCCAACCGATTCGCCTGCGAGCTGGACCGGGCGGCGTCGGTCCTGCAGCGCTCCGTCGCGCAGGAGTCGGCGCCGTGATCCCCCGCCGGCCAGGGCAGCCCACGCTTCTCATCCACGATGGGAGCCCCGGCCTCGGCGGGTCGATCACCAGCGTGGGGGCGCTCGCCCCCTTCCTCGGCCGAGCGGGCTGGCGGGTCGAGGTGGCGGCCTTCCAGCCGGACGGCTGGGCGCAGGAACGGATCGCCCCCCATCTGCTGCCCGGGCAGGGCGATCGCATCACCGGTGCGGGCTACTTCGCCCGGGAGGTGCTGCGGGCCCGGGACCTCGCGCGCCTCTGCCGCCAGCTCCGCCCGGACGTGCTCCTCGCCAACAACGGTCCGGCGGCCAACCTGTCCACCCATCTGGCCGGGTGGACGCTGCACCTCCCGGTCCTGCAATACGTCCGGGGACCGTTCTGGGAGAGCGAGGTCTCGGCCCGGGCCCTGCGCGCCGCCGCCGGGGTATTCACGGTGGGCGACGAGTGCTCCCGCCAGGTCGTGAAGGTCTCCGGTGTGGCACCCGAGCAGGTGGAGGAGGGCCTCGATCCGTCCCGGTGGCCGACGATGCGCCGCGCAGGGGCCAGGGGCTTTCTCTGGAACTCCTCGCTCGTGGCCTGGAAGGGGCTCCCGCTCCTCCTCGAGGCCTACGGTTCGATGGGCGTCCCGTCCCCCGGGCTCGAGGTCTGCTACGCCCCCTTCCCGCCGGGCCATCCCGAGGCCATCGTGCCCCCCTCGAAGCTCCCCGCGGGCGTCACGGCTCACCCGGCTCCTCCGGATCTCGACGCGATCCGCGCCCGGTCGCTCGTCTACCTGCACACCGCGCAGCGCCCCGAGCCGTTCGGGCGCTCCCTGCTCGAGGCGATGGCTGCGGGGCTCTGCCCGATCGTCCCGGAGGCCGGTACGCCAGGACGGCTGGTGCGGAACGGCGAGAACGGCCTGACCTACTCCCCCGGATCGCTCGAGGGGCTCCGGCGGGCGATGCGGATCGCGGCCTCCGACCCGGAGCTCTGCGAGCGGCTCGGCGCGCGCGCCGAGGCCGAGGCGCGTGCCTACCGCAGCGAACTGGTCTTCCAGCCCATTCTCCAGGCGCTGGAGCGGCTCCACCCCGCCCGAACGGTCCCGGACCTCCCGGGACCTCTCGAGGTGGCTCACGGGAGGTGAAAATGCGGACCGACATCGACGCGCTCAAGGTCATCGACCTCAACCGGAAGTTCCACGACGAGGTGGAGGCCGAACAGTACGACACGCGAATGGGGGTTGACTATTCGTCCGAGGGTAGGGAGCGGCTGGTGGGCGAGCTGGAGCGCGTGCTGGGCGGACCCATCGAGCCCGGCACCCTCGCCCTCGACCTCGGCTCGGGGACCGGGAAGCTGGCCATCATCCTCTCCCTGCTGGGGCGTCACGAGCGGGTGGTGGCCGTGGACGTGAGCGAGCGCATGCTGGCGCAGGCGGAGCGGTCCGCGGCCCGGCTGGGCTGCCGGGTCGAGACGCGGGTCTCCGACATGGCCGTGCTTCCCTTCGAGGACCGCTCCGTCGATCTCGTGGTGGGCAGCGCATTCCTCCACCACCTTCCCGACCCGGTGGCCCTGATGAAGGAGGTGCGTCGCGTGCTCCGTCCCGGGGGCCGATTCGTCTTCGTCGGCGAACCCTCCCGCACGGGTCACGTGATGGCCGAGACCCTCAAGGCCCCGTGGGTGGCGCTGGTCCGGACCCTCCGGGTCCTGCGCGGGCGCCCGGCCCGCGGGTGGGAGCACGACCACATCGACGTCCATACGTTCACTACCAGTGATATGAGGCGGATGAGCGAGGGGTTCTCGGACGTCCGGTTCGTCGCCGAGGGATTCGCCGACCACGCCGTCGAGCAGGGGTTCCTGGTGCTCGTGCGGCGCGTCGTCGGAGGCAACCGCGTCGCCGACGCCGTGCTGGATGGGATCCGGAACGCGCTGCTCTTCCTCGACCACCGGTTCTTCGACCGGGTCCTGCCCCCCGGGATGCTCGCCTGCGTGAAGCTGAGCGGCGCCCGTCCGCTCGACGGTTGACGGACCCGGAAGGGCGCAGGGGTCAGGGGATGTCGGGGGACTGGACCGACACCCCGAGGTAGCCGGTGACCTGGACGAACCGGCTGGTCGACGCGCTGGCGAGCTGGGTCTGGACGTAGCCGCCCCCGAGGAGCGACAGCCAGCGCAGCGGGCTCCAGGTTGCGGAGGCGCCGAGCACCCCGTAGGACTCCGGTGCACGGACGAGGTAGGGAACGAGCGCCCCGGCGAGCGAGCCCTCGAACTTCCAGTCGCGCCCCATGTACCAGTCGGCCCCGAGGCGCCAGGTGATCCGCTGGTAGGCCGCCTGCACGTAGGTGTCGATGTACGGGCCGAGCCCGAGTTCGGCCATGAGCCGGATGGTGTCGTGGGAGGGCTGGGTCCAGACGACCTTGGCGCCCGCCACGGGGAGGAAGTTGCCCATCGAGACGGCGGCGATCGCGGGGTTGTTCACGGCGGCCACGCCCACGGTCACCAGGGTGTCGAGCTGTGCCGTCCAGCGCTGGGTCCAGGTCTCTGCACCGGCGAGCACGCGGATGGCGTAGCCCCCGACGAGCCAGTTGTTGGTGCCCGCCGCGGTGGTGGAGAGCGTGGTCCGGGTCCCCAGGAAGAGGTCGAGGGAGGCGTCGGCGCGGGGGCCCCAGGTGCGCGGTTGCGCGGCCTGCCCCGCGTCGCCGATCCCTCCCAGGTCGAACCAGCCCGCCGCCACGCGCAGCCGGACCCGCTGGCGGATGCTCACGGCCGCCGAGCCGTTCACGTCCACCGACATGTAGGGATAGGTGGAGTAGCTCCGGATCGGCTGGATGGTGACCGTCTGCGGGCCCGGTCCTCCGGGCGTCGAGCTGGGCACGAGCTGCGAGTAGTCGCCGTAGATGCCGTTGCCCCACGCGGCCAGCGCCCAGGCCGTCGAGGGAGTCCAGTCGACGCGGGCGTTGGCCCGCTCCAGGACCGAAGGCGAGGCGCCGTGGTAGACGGCCGGGAAGTAGATCCGGGGGACGTAGCTCAGGGTGAACTGCGCCTTGCGCCCGAAGGAGTAGAAGGAGAGCCCCGGGATCACCTCCATGTCGGTGTCCCACTGGGAGAGGCCGGCCTGGGCGGAGACGTTCTGGGTGCGCAGGAGCCCCATCACGCCTCCCGTCAGATGGGTGCCGGTCTTGGGACGGTTGGCCGCCGCCGACGACGGGAGGAAGGGGATCCGGGAGAGGCGGAGCTCCTCGTCGGCCGCAGCCTCGGAGCGCCCCAGGACGTCGGAGAGCCCCACGGGATCGGAGGGTGAGAAGGCCCGGACGGAGATGTCGCCGTCGGCGGGGACCTCCGGCTCGGGCGCGGGAACGGGGTCCTCCACCGATGGCCCGCCTTCCCCCGGCGCCGACTCGGCCGGCGGAGCGGTCTCCTCCAGCGGCGGTGGGGCGGCCGCCAGCCCGGCCAGCAGCGACAGGCAGACCGCGGCGAGTGCCGGGTACACGATCAGTCCACGACGATCACGTCGCCGTTCTGGAGGCGGAACGTGGCCGCTGCTCCTCGCAGCTGCGTGAGGGCGTCATACTCGAAGCGGATGCGCACCCGGTTCCCGGACGGCTCCCGGCGGATGATGATGATCCGGTCGCTGGCGGCGTACTGGGTGAGCCCCCCCGCAGCGGCGAGCGCCTCCATGATCCCGCTTCCCTGCTCGAGCGGGTAGGTGCCCACCTTGGGTACCTCTCCCAGGACCGAGATCATCATCGCCCGGGGTTCCTCGAGGGAGATGGTCACCGAGGGGTTGACGATGAAGCGGGTGAGCCGCTCCTGGATCTGGCGGGCGAGTGCGGAGGGGGTCACCCCGGAGGCCAGCACGTCGCCGAGGAGCGGGAGGGATATCTGGCCGTCCGGCCGGACCTTGGCACGGACCGAGACCGATTCCTGCCCCATGACGCGAACCTGGAGCACGTCCCCGGGACGGATGACGTACTCCTGGTTGGGCGCCTCCTCGGGGACCTTGTAGTCGTCGATCTTGACGTACTCGCCGGCAGCCCGGCAGGCGGGGAGGGTGACGGCGAGGAGCGCGACGAGACAGAGGGAAAGTGCGGATCTTTGCGTCATCGGTCTCCCGTTCCATAGCACGTCCCTTGCCATCGATCCGCGTCCCGCCGCTGTTCCGCGCCGGGGCGCCTCCGGGGCGCCTCCGGGTGCGCCGGGCGGAACTCCCCGACCGGGTGTTCCCTCGTGGAACACCCGCGACGGCGGAGGCGCGCGGAGCGCACCGGTCCGGAACAGAACGGGGGCCCAGGACCCCACCGGAAGTTGGCGCGGCGCTTGTAAAGGAGGGTTCCGTCTCCTCATCCGAAGGAAACGAAAGGAATCACCCCATGTGTGGAATCGTCGGTTACGTCGGCCCCCTCTCGTCCGTGGACGTCGTCGTCGGAGGGCTGAAGAAGCTCGAGTATCGCGGCTACGACTCGGCCGGCGTGGCCGTGATCGGCCCCGGTGGCCTCTCCATCTCGCGGGCCAAGGGCAAGCTGAAGAACCTGGTGGACCGGCTCGCCGAGAAGCCGCTCATCGGCCGGACTGCCATCGGCCACACCCGCTGGGCCACGCACGGACGCCCCTCCGACGAGAACGCCCACCCGCACTCCTACAAGGGGGTGGCGGTGGTGCACAACGGCATCATCGAGAACCACATGGAGCTCAAGGCGGAGCTCTCCAGCAAGGGGCACAAGTTCGCCAGCGAGACCGACACCGAGATCTTCGCCCACCTCATCTCGGACGCCATGATCCTGGGCGGGAACGACCTCTCCCAGGCGGTCCGCGACACGCTGAAGCAGGTGAAGGGCACCTACGCCATGGCGGTGGTCTCCGAGAAGCGCCCGAACGAGATCGTGGCCGCCAAGAACGCGAGCCCGCTCGTCATCGGATACGGCCAGGGGGAGGCCTTCCTCGCCTCCGACGTGCCGGCCATCCTGGAGCACACCCGCGAGGTCTCCTACCTGGAGGAGGGCGAGCTCGCCCACCTCGGCCCCGAGGGGATCCGCATCGAGAACGCCCTGGGCGAGACCGTGACCCGCGCCCCACACCACGTGGAGTGGAGCTCGGTCGCCGCCGAGAAGGACGGCCACAAGCACTTCATGCACAAGGAGATCTTCGAGCAGCCCCGGGCGGTCTCCGACACCATCCGCGGCCGCATCTCCCTCGAGCAGGGGGACGTGACGCTGGACGGGCTCGAGCTCACCGAGGAGTACGTGAAGGGGCTCTCCAAGGTCACCATCGTGGCCTGCGGCACGAGCTGGCACGCCGGCCTCGCCGGCCGGAACATGATCGAGAGCCTGGCCCGCATCCAGGTCGAGGTGGAGCTGGCCAGCGAGTTCCGCTACCGGGACCCGCTCGTGGACGAACGGACGCTGGTCCTCGCCATCTCCCAGTCGGGCGAGACGGCCGACACGCTGGCGGCGGTGAAGGAGTCGAAGCGGCGCGGCTCCCGGGCCGTCTGCATCTGCAACGTGGTCGGCTCGTCCATCCCCCGCGACTGTGACGGGACGCTCTACACGCGGGCCGGCCCGGAGATCGGCGTCGCCTCCACGAAGGCCTTCACCACCCAGCTCGCAGCGCTCTTCCTCCTCGGCGTGAAGCTCGGCCGGCTGCGCGGCACGCTGTCGGCCGACCAGGCCCGATCGCACCTCGAGGGGCTCCGCCAGATCCCGGCCCAGATGGAGCAGGTGCTCCGCCAGGAGCCGGCGGTGATGCCGGTCGCCAAGCGCTGCGCCCGGGCCCGCGACGTGCTCTTCCTGGGCCGGAACACGCAGCACCCGGTGGCCCTCGAGGGCGCGCTCAAGCTGAAGGAGATCTCCTACATCCACGCCGAGGGGTATGCCGCGGGGGAGATGAAGCACGGCCCCATCGCCCTCATCGACGAGAACCTCCCGGTGGTGGTGCTCGCCACGAAGGAGCCGCACTACGAGAAGACGCTCGGGAACATGGAGGAGGTGAAGGCGCGCGGGGGCGAGGTCTTCGCGGTGGTCTCCGAGGGCGACAACCTGGCCGCCAGCCTGGCCTCGGTGGCGCTCTGCGTGCCGGCCTGCCCGCCGCTGCTCTCGCCGCTCCTCTCCATCCTGCCGCTCCAGTTCCTCTCGTACCACGTGGCCGATCTGCGCGGCACCGACGTGGATCAGCCGAGGAACCTGGCCAAGAGCGTCACGGTGGAGTGACCTCGTGGGCCCCGCCTCCAGAACTCCGCCGGTCGCGGGCGCGCCCAGGGTGAGATCCGGCGCCGGGGGCCTCGCCGTGATGGCCGTCGGGACGGCACTCGTCGTCACGTTCGGGATGACCTGGACGGCGTGGGACGTGGTCCGGAGCGACGAGGCCCGGCACCGCAAGGCGGAGGTCCAGTTTCGGGCCCGCGACGCCGAGGCGCGCATCGCCAACCGGATGTCGGCGTACGAGCAGGCACTTCGGGGGGCAGCGGGCCTCTTCCAGGCAGCGAAGGCGGTGGATCGCTCGGGGTTCCGCGCCTACGCCGCCACGCTGGACCTCGAAAAGCATTACCCGGGGACCCAGGGGGTGGGCTTCGCCCTGGTCGTCCCGGTCTCCGATCTCGGTCGCCATACGGAGGCCATCCGGAAGGAGGGCTTTCCGGACTACGCGGTCCACCCCACCGGAGGATTCCCCGGTCAAGCGGCACGCCCGGTCGGCCAGCGCGACTTCTTCACGTCCATCATCTTCATCGAGCCGTTCTCCGGACGAAACCTGCGAGCCTTCTCCTACGACATGTTCTCGGAGCCGGTCCGGCGCGCGGCGATGGAGAGGGCCAGGGACGAGGCCAGGCCCACGCTGAGCGGCAAGGTCACGCTTCTCCAGGAGACGAACGAGAACGTACAGTCGGGCGTGCTCATGTACGTCCCGGTCTACCGGAATGGCGTGACGCCCCAGACGCCGGCGGAGCGACGGGAGAAGATCGCTGGCTGGGTCTACATGCCCCTTCGCATGGGCGATCTCATGCGGGGCATCCTGGGCGAGCGAGGTGCCGAGGAGGTGGATGTCCGGATCCTCGACGGAGACGATCCGGCGACGGCCCAGATCATCTTCGACTCGTCGGGTGGGGCCGCCCCGTCGTCCAGTGCGCAGGAGCAGCTGGAGGCGAGGAGAACGCTCGTCGTCGTCGGCCGCCCGTGGACGGTGGAAGTCCGTGCGCGTCCGGCCCTGGGCGCAGGCGCTGGGCAGCGACTCGCGTCGGTGGTTGCGGTCGGAGGGGCCCTCCTGTCGGTGCTGCTCGTGGCCCTGGTCTGGGCCCTGGCGACGAGCAGGGCGCGAGCCAAGAAGCTGGCCAAGGAGATGTACCAGGACCTGAGCGATACCGAAGCCTTGCAGGCAACGGTCCTGGCGACGGCACTGGACGGATACGTCCTCCTCGACGAGGAGGGGCACCTCCTCGAAGCCAACCCCGCCTACTGCCTGATGTCCGGATACTCCCGGACGGAACTCCTGGGGATGAGCATCAACGACCTCGAGAAGGGCGAGACGGTCGAGGAGACAGCCGCGCGCGTCGCAAGGCTGATGAAGGACGGCGCGGGGCGATTCGAGGGAGTCCTCCGTCGAAGGGACGGGAGTCATATCCCCGTCGAGGTCAGCGTGGCCGTCATCGGCGACGCCGTGAAGAGCCTGGTGTGCTTCGTGCGGGACATCCTCGAGCGCACCCGGGCGGAGGAGGCGCTGCGGGGAAGCGAGAAGTTCCTCCGGACGGTGCTGAGCACCACTCCGGACGGGTTCTGGGTCGCGGACCGGGAGGGGCGGTTCCTGGACGTCAATCCCGCCTACTGCGCCATGTCCGGGTACGGCAAGGAAGAACTCCTGGGGATGCGCATCCCGGACGTGGATGCCACGGAGACGCCGGAGAAGACCGCCGCGAACATCGAGCGACTCATCGCCGCGGGGGGCGGCCGCTTCGAGCGGAAGCAGCGTCGGAAGGACGGCAGGATCTTCCACGTGGACATCAGCGTCACGTTCCTGGACAGGGGAGGCGGGGTGATGGTCTGCTTCCTCCGGGACGTGAGCGAGCGCAAGCGGGCGGAGGAGACCCTCGCCGAGGCGAAGGCGGCCGCGGTGAGTGCCTCCCAGGCCAAGTCGGACTTCCTCGCCAACATGAGCCACGAGATCCGCACGCCGCTGAACGGCGTGATCGGGATGCAGGAACTGCTGCTCCGGACCCCGCTCTCCGTCGAGCAGAAGGAGTACGTGGACACGGCGAGCAGCTCGGCGCAGACGCTCCTGCACCTCATCTCCGACATCCTGGACCTCTCCAGGATCGAGGCGAAGCAGCTGAGCCTCCAGGTGGAGGACTTCTCGCTGGCCGCGGCCGTGGAGCGGATCGCCCGCCCGGCCGCCCTGGCTGCCGGGAAGAAGGGCATCCAGTTCTCCACCGAGATCGGGAGCGGCACTCCGGACACGCTCGTCGGCGATCCCTGGAAGATCGGGCAGGTGGTGAGCAACTTCCTCTCGAACGCCGTGAAGTTCACGGAGGCGGGATCCGTGTCCCTCCGCGTCGCGGGGAAGGAGACCTCCCCCGGCGAGGCCGAGATCGTATTCGAGGTCCGCGACAGCGGGATCGGGCTCGACCGGCAGACCATCTCCAAGATCTGGAAGCCCTTCAGCCAGGCGGACGGAACGATCTCCCGCCGGTTCGGTGGCACGGGTCTGGGTCTCGCCATTTGCAAGGAGCTGGCGGACATCCTGGGAGGGCGCGTGGCGGTGGAGAGCGCTCCCGGTCGGGGGAGCACCTTCTGGATGACGCTGCGCCTGCCGATCTCCGTGCCGGCCCTCGCCGGCGCCGGGCAGCCGGTCGAGGCGAAGGCTCCGGTCGAAGCTCTCTCGGCGACCGAGCGCCCCCTGCGCATCCTGCTCGCCGAGGACAACCCGGTGAACCAGCTGCTCGCGACGCGGCTTCTCCAGGCCGCCGGGTACACGCTGGTGGTCGTCGGGAACGGTCGGGAAGCGCTGGAGCGGATCTCCCGGGAGCCCTTCGACCTCGTGCTCATGGACGTGCAGATGCCCGAGATGGACGGTCTCGAGGCCACGCGCAGGTTGCGGTTCCGGGAGAAGGACTCCGGAGGGCACCTGTGGATCGTGGCCGTGACCGCACAGGCGATGACGGGGGATCGCGAGGAGTGCCTCGCCGCAGGGGTCGACGACTATCTGGCCAAGCCCTTCACGGCGGCGGGGCTGGAAGCCGCGGTGAAGAGGGCCCAGCTGGACGCGGTGGGGAAGGTCGTGCTCCCGGCGGTGGTGAACCTGCGAAGAGTCGGGGCGTGCAGGACCTGCGTGAGCCTCGACGACGAGGAGTGCGAGAAGCGATTGAGCCGCCCGCCGCTCGATCTCCAGAAGGCGCTCGAAAGTTGCGGCGGCGACGAGGAGCTGCGCCAGGAGGTCACCGGGGCCCAGCTCCAGACGATGCCATCGGGGCGCGATGCACTCCGGCTCGCGGTCGAACGGGACGACCGCCGCTCCGTGGCTCGCCTGGCCCACAAGTTCAAGTCCTCCCTGAGTGCGGTGGGTGCGATCCCTGCCGCCGAGGCGTGCCGCGTCCTGGAGGAGGCGGCGCGCGGAGACGACCCGCTCACCGGACAGCTGGCCGGCCGGGCCCTCTGCGAGCTGGAACGGGCTGCCCCGGCGCTGGAGGCCTCCCTCCCGCGCCGATGAAGACCGTCGCTGCGCGGTGGCACCTCCTTGAGGGTAGAATCGGGCCACCGCCATGCGAAAGCACCTCGGAACCCTCCTGGTCACGGTCGTGGCGGCGAACCTGCTCGCGTCCTGTTCGACCTTCTCCTCGGGCATGGGCTACATCACCGGCTCCGCCCAGCAGAAGGCGGACGAGGAGAAGATCGCGCAGGTCCAGGCCGACGTCATGGCCTTCGCCGACGTCTACGTCGGGGAGATCCTCGACGCGACGTCCCGATTCCCCGCGACCACCCAGGAAGCGCAGGTCCGCCTCCTCGGCTTCCAGGTCCGGCAGGCCACCGCCGCCTACGAGATCGCCTCCGGAGAGGGCCCGGTCGCGAACCTGATCGACCTCGTGGTCCTGGTCACGGCGACCCGCGCGACCGTGGACCGGCACGCCGTCCAGGAGTCGTTCGGCGCCAACGGGGAGCTGCTCTCCAAGGTGCTCGCCCGGCTCGACGCAAGGGTATGGGCCATCGCCGGCCGCGTCATGGACGCGGATCAGGAGACGAAGCTCCGGCAGTTCATCGAGGGCTGGATGGCGCGGAACCCGGACGTCCGCGACGTCTCCTCGATCCGGCTCGCCGACCTGGGCTCCATCCCGGGGAGCTCGGCGGCGGGTCTCGGCACCCCGACGGACGTCCTCCGGTCGGTCGGGCTCGATCCCTTCGGCGGGATCGACCCCGCCGTGCAGGAGGTCCAGCGAAGCCGGCTCCTGGCCGAGCGGGCCTTCTACTTCGCGAAGCGCTGGCCGCGGATCCTGGAGATGCAGACCCGCCTCCTCACGCTGCAGCTCGCGGCCCAGCCCGCCCCGGCCCAGGCGCTCACCGACGTGAGCCGCGCCGCGCTCGCCGTGGAGTCTGCGGCCCGGACGGCGGAGGGGTTGCCTGCGCTCGTGGACCGGGAGCGGGAGGCGGCCATCCGGCAGTTCCTGGACGCGCTCTCGGCCCAGGAGACCCGCGCGCGCACGCTCCTCGCCGAGATGCGCCGGACCCTCGACGCCGGGACCGGCGCCGCCAACGCCGTACACGGGGCGCTCGGCTCGCTCGACGCCATCCTCGCGGTCACCAGCAAGCCGGCTCCTCCCGGTACCCCGCCCTCCCACCCCTTCGACGTGAACGAGTACACGCGGGCCCTCGAGCAGCTCGGCCGCTCGGCCACCGAGCTCGATACCCTGCTTCGCTCGGTGAACCGGGACGCACCGCGCATCGCGGCGCTGATCGGCGACGCGGGACGGGAGGCCTCGGAGCGGGGGCGCGCGCTCGTGGACTACGCCTTCGGTCGCGCGCTCGCGCTGGCCCTGGTGCTCGTCCTCTCGGTCCTCGCGG
This sequence comes from uncultured Anaeromyxobacter sp., assembly GCA_903855945.1. Classification (GTDB taxonomy): domain Bacteria; phylum Myxococcota; class Myxococcia; order Myxococcales; family Anaeromyxobacteraceae; genus CAIOAK01. Next base: position 8,565 of record CAIOAK010000111.1, on the reverse strand, counting down.
CCGCGCTCCTGTACCGCTGGGCGTCCCAGCGGATGTCCCGGGGCGGATAGCGCGCTCCACCAGGGCGGAGCTACCCCGTCAGGGCCCGCACCTCGATCCCCTCGCGGGCGAGCCGCTCCCGGATGGCCCGAGCCAGGGCCGCCGCGCCCGGCGTGTCCCCGTGGAGGCAGACGGTGTCCGCGGCGACGGCCACCGGCCGGCCGTCCACGGCGGTGAGGCGCCCGTCGCGCGCCAGCCCGGCCACGCGCTCCGCCACCGACCCGGGGTCCTCGATGAGCGCGCCCGGAGCCCCGCGCGGCACGAGCGTTCCACCCGGAGTGTACCCACGGTCGGCGAAGGCCTCCTCGGCGCAGCGCAGCCCGAGGGAGCGCACCACGCCCACCATGGGCGACCCGGCCAGGCAGACCAGGACGAGCTCCGGGTCCACCTCGCGGACGGCGGTGGCGATGGCCCGGGCCAGCGCCGGATCCTGCGCGGCGGCGTTGTAGAGCGCCCCGTGGGGCTTCACGTGGACCAGACGAACGCCCTCGGCGGCGCAGAAGCCCCGCAGGGCGGCCACCTGGTAGAGCACGTCGTCCCTCACCCGGTCGGCGGGACGGTCCATCGCCAGCCGCCCGAATCCGGCCCGGTCCGGGTAGGAGGGGTGCGCCCCGACCGCCACGCCATGGCGCGCCGCCAGCCGGATGGTCTCCCGGATGGTCGTGGGATCGCCGGCGTGGAAGCCGCACGCCACGTTGACGGAGGAGACGAACGGGAGGATGCCGGCGTCCTCGCCGGCCCCTTCCCCCATGTCGCAGTTCAGGTCGATGGCCATCGTCTCTCCTCGGCGAGCGCGGCGGTCGCCTCGTCCTGGGTGCAGGGCTTGAACCGGACGGCGTCCCCCGCGCGGGCCTGCGCCATCCGCCGCAGGTCGGGACCGATCACCGTGAAGGGCTTCACGTATCCCCCCGTGGTCTGGCAATCCACCAGCAGCACCATCGGCTTCCCGTCGCCCGCCACCTGCACCGCCCCGGGCACGACCGCGTCGGTGACGATGTCGGCCCCGCCGCGCAGGCGCACCGGAGGGCCGTCGAGCCGGTAGCCCATCCGGTCGTTCTGGGGCGTCACGTTCCATCGGGTGGCCAGGAGCGTCTCCATCCCCTCCGGATCGACCCGGTCGTCCTGGGGGCCGAGGATCACACGGAGCGTCACGGCATCGCCGGGGTAGGGCAGGGGAGGCAGGGCGCACTCCGCCGGCGTGAAGGTCCGGGGCGCGCCGGCGGCTCCACCCACGGGCAACCGGTCCCCCGCACGGAGCGCGCGCCCCTCGAAGCCGCCGAAGCATGCCCGGAGGTAGGTGGAGCGGCTCCCCAGGAGCGGCGGAACCGCGATGCCTCCACGGACCGCGAGGTAGGCGCGCATGCCGCGCGCGGCGCCCTGGAGCACGAGCGTCGCGCCCGCCGCCACCCGGAACGGAACCCCTGTGGAAACAGGCGCCCCGTCGAGCGTGGCGGCCATGTTCGCTCCGGCGAGCGCTGCGATGCCTTCCTCGTCGAAAAGGAAGGTTCCCCCGAGGAGCGTGAGCTCGAGCGCCGCCGCGCCCGGCTCGTTGCCGGCGAGCAGGTTGGCCGCCCGGAGCGCCTGCCGATCGGCGGCGCCGGCCACGGGCATGCCGGAGGCGCGGTGACCCGGACGCCCGGCGTCCTGCACCGTCGTGAGCAGGCCGGGCTTCAGCACCTCGATCACCCTTCCACCTCCAGCTCCTCCACGGGGACGAAGCGAAGGCCATCCCCGGGCGCGAGCAGGAACGGGTTCTCCCGGTGCGGATCGAAGAGGCGGAGCGCCGTCCGCCCCACGATGCGCCAGCCCCCGGGGCTCTCCACCGGGTAGATCCCGGTCTGCGCCCCGCCGATGGCGACGCTGCCGGCGGGAAGGCGGGTTCGCGGGGTGTCGAGGCGCGGCGTCGCGAGCGTGGGGTCGAGCCCACCGAGGTAGGGGAAACCGGGGGTGAAACCCAGGAAGAGGACCTGGTAGACGGGCGCGGCGTGGCGCCGCACCACCTCCTCCTCGGACAGGCCGGTGAGCCGGGCCACGTCGGCCAGGTCGGGGCCGTGGATTCCCCCGTACCGGGTGGGGATCTGGACCACGCGCCGCGGCGGAGGCGCCACCGTGGCCTCCACCTCCCGGGCGATGGCGAGCACCTCCTCGACGAGCCGCTCGCGCGGGACCCGCACCGGGTCGTGGAGGACGAGGAGCGAGCGGTAGCTCGGCACGAGCTCCTCCACCTCGCCGGCCAGCCGCGAGGCGATGGCCCGGGAGAGGAGGTGGACCCGCGCGTTCACGGCGGGGTCGATCCCCTCGCCGAGCTCGACCACGAGCCCTCCCTCGCCCTGCGTCAGGATCCGCATGGGCGCCTCAACCCGGATCGTCTCCGGAGATGCCGGAGCCTTCCCCCTGGCTCACCGTGGCCACGCGGGAGGCCTGGTCGTAGCTGCCGGCCTGCCCGCGCAGGAAGCGGGCGATGCCGGACAGGCGGGCCGCCTCCTCGTCCCCCTTGGTGAACCCGGGAAGCAGGCAGGCGTCGCGCACCTGCTTGTACCGCATGCACAGCCGGGCGCCGGCCTCGGTGGTGGAGAAGAAGACCTCCTTGCCCTTGCGCTCCCCGTGAACCAGGCCGGCCGCGGAGAGCTTCTTCAGCGAGTAGGAGACCACGTGGGTGTCCTCGATGTGGAGGACGAAGCAGACGTCGCCGATCCGCTTGGCGGTGCGCCGGTGGTGGACGTGGTGGAGCACGAGGACGTCCACCGGGGCCAGCTCGTGCTTCCCGTCGGCGGCCGCGGCCATGCAGCGGGCCACCCACCGCTCGAAGGCGTTCCAGGCCACGATGAGGCCGAACTCGAACTCGGAGAGCTCCGGGTAGGAGACCGCCAGGTGGGACGAGGTCACGAAGAGCGGTCGGTCGGCGGGCGCCCGGCGGCGCGCCGCATCCGGCTTTCGGCGGGAGCTCATGGACCATCCTCATTGACGCAACGTGTTGACAAAACGTCGATAAATTATCGCGATACCGTTGACGGCGTCAAACGGGCGGCGGTATCGTCCGGTCCTCCCCGAGCCCGAGGTCGCCGCACATGACGAGCCCCCTCCGCACGCTGGCCCTTCTCGCCGCACTGCTCCTCTCCGTCCGCGCCTCGGCGCAGGAGGAGATCCGCATCGGCGTCATCTACCCGCTCACCGGCGCCGCCGCCTCCACCGGGATCGAGCTCAAGAACGCCGCCCAGCTGGCGGCCGACCTCATCAACGGGACCGACAAGTCGCTCGGCCTGCCGCTGGCCGGCGCGGGCGGCCTCCCCGGCCTGAAGGGGGCCAAGATCAAGCTCATCTTCGTGGACCACCAGGGCAACCCGCAGGTGGGCGCCAGCGAGGCCGAGCGGCTCATCACCGAGCACAAGGTCGCGGCCATCCAGGGCGCCTACTTCAGCACCGTGACCACCACCGCCAGCCAGGTGGCCGAGCGCAACGGCGTCCCCTTCCTGAACGCCGACTCCTCCTCGCCGGCCCTCACCCAGCGCGGCTTCAAGTGGTTCTTCCGCACCACGCCGCACGACGAGCTCTTCGTCCAGAACGCCTTCGAGTTCCTCCGGGACCTGAAGGCCAAGAAGGGCATCCAGGTGAAGCGCATCGCCATCTTCGCCGAGAACACCGAGTTCGGCACCGGCGCGGCGAAGCTCCAGGAGCGCTACGCGAAGGAGAACGGGTACGAGGTGGTGGAGAAGGTCCTCTACCCGCCCAAGGGCACCCAGCTCACCAGCGAGGTCCAGAAGCTCAAGGCCTCCCGCCCCGACATCGTCATGCAGTCCTCCTACCTGGGCGACGCCATCCTCTCGATGAAGACCTACAAGGACCTGGGCTTCCTGCCCACGGCGCTCCTCGCCAACAACGCCGGCTTCAACGACTCCGAGTTCCTGAAGACCATGGGCAAGGACGGCAACTACGTCATCTCCCGCGAGGTCTGGGCGCTCGACCTGGGGGTGAAGAAGCCCGTCATCGCGAAGGCCAACGCGCTCCTCCAGGCCCGCCACGGCGTGAACTTCAACGGCAACTCGGCGCGCGCCTTCACCGGCGTCTTCGCCCTCGCCGACGCCATCAACCGGGCCGGCTCCACGAAGCCCGAGGCCATCCAGAAGGCGCTGCAGGAGACCAACATCCCCGGCGCCGACCTCATCATGCCCTGGGGCGGGATCCAGTACGACGCCACCGGCCAGAACACCAAGGGGGCCGGCATCATCGTGCAGGTGCAGGACGGCAAGTACGCCACCGTCTGGCCCTTCGACCTCGCCTCGAAGGACGTCATCTGGCCGATGCCGGCCTGGGACAAGCGCTAGCCGGTCGCCGCGCCGCACGCCGTGACGGTAGAACTCCTGCTGCAGACGCTGCTGTCCGGCATCCTCATCGGGCTGGTCTACGCGCTCGTCGCCATCGGGCTCACCCTCATCTTCGGCGTCATGGACATCGTGAACTTCGCCCACGGCGAGTTCCTGATGTTCGGGATGTACGCAGCCTTCTGGGGCTTCGCCTTCTGGAAGCTCGACCCCATCGTCACGCTGCCCCTCACCGCGCTGCTCCTCTTCGCCTTCGGTGTGGTCGTGTACAAGCTGGTGATCCGGCGCATCACCGACGCGCCGATGCTCTCCCAGATCTTCGCCACCTTCGGGCTCATGATCCTGTTCCGCGGCCTGGCCCAGTACCTGTGGAAGCCCGACTTCCGCTCGGTGGACCACACCATCGTGGCCGGGAAGGTGGTGCTGGGGGGACTGCAGTTCGGGCTTCCCCAGGTGGTCGCGGCGGCCGGGGCGGTCGTCACCACCGCAGCGGTCTGGGCCTTCCTCCGCTACACCCGGCTGGGCGCGGCCCTCGAGGCCACGGCGGCCGACAAGGAGGCCGCCGCCCTCATGGGCATCGACGCGCAGCGGATGTTCGCGCTGGCCTGGGGGATCGGCGCCGCCTGCGCGGGCGTGGCCGGGGCGCTCCTCGCCACCTGCTATCCCATCTTCCCGGAGGTGGGCTCCACCTTCATCCTGGTGGCCTTCGTGCTGGTGGCGCTGGGCGGGTTCGGCAGCGTGGTGGGGGCCTTCTGGGCCGGCATCCTGGTGGGCGTCGTCGAGGTCATGGGCGGCTTCCTGTGGGATCCGGCCTACAAGATGGTGCTCGTCCTCTCGCTCTACCTGCTGGTGGTCTGGTTCCGCCCGCAGGGGCTCATGGGGAAGGCGTGAGGCGCGGATCCACCGCGCTGGCGCTCGGGGGGCTGGCCGCGGCGCTGGCCTTCCCGCTCCTCGCCACCCGGGTCACCTGGCAGAACACCGCCATCCTCATGTTGATGACCGCCCAGCTGGGCGTGGCCTGGAACATCCTGGGCGGCTACGCGGGGCAGGTGTCGCTCGGCCACGCCGCCTTCTTCGGCGCGGGCGCCTACGTCTCCACCATCCTTTCCATGAAGCTGGGCATCTCGCCCTGGCTGGGAATGGGCGCGGGCGCCGTCTGCGCCGCCGGCCTCGGCGTGCTGGTGGGGACGCCCTGCTTCCGGCTCAAGGGGCACTACTTCGCCATGGCCACCATCGCCGTGGGGGAGATCGTGCAGGCGGTGGTGAACGGGTCGGACGCGCTGGGCGGGGCGGTGGGATTCACCCTGCCGCTCGGCGAGACCGGCTTCTGGGGCTTCGTCTTCAACCGCTCCAAGCTGCCCTACTACTACATCGCGCTGGGGCTCCTCCTCCTCACCGTGGGTGTCAACTGGCTCGTGAACCGCAGCCACGTGGGCTACTACCTGCGGGCCATCAAGGACGAGCCGGACGCGGCGCGCAGCCTGGGCGTCTCGCTCACCCGCTACAAGATGATCGCGATGATGCTCTCGGCCGGGCTCACCGCCATGGGGGGCACGCTCTACGCGCAGAAGGAGCTCTTCATCGACCCCAACAGCATGCTCTCCACCTCCCTCTCCATCAAGATCGCGCTGGTGGCGATCCTGGGCGGGGCGGGGACGCTGTGGGGGCCGGTGCTGGGCGCGGTGGTCTTCACCGGCATCGAGGAGCTCACCCGGGTCGCCTTCGGGGGCACCGGTCGCGGCACCGACCTGGTGGTCCACGGGGCGCTGCTCGTCCTCATCGCGGTCTACCAGCCGTCCGGGGTCATGGGGCTCTTCACCCGCCGTACGCCCCCCGCGGTCCCTCCTCCCGAGCCCGAGGCGGAGTTCCCGTGACCGCGCCGCTGCTCGAGGTCGAGGGGCTGACCAAGCGCTTCGGGGGGCTCACCGCCAACGAGGACGTCGGATTCACGATGCGTGAAGGAGAGATCCTGGGGCTCATCGGCCCGAACGGGGCCGGCAAGACCACCGTCTTCAACTCGCTGGCCGGCTTCTTCCCGCCCACCTCGGGGAGCATCCGGCTCGACGGCGTCCCCATCGCAGGCCTGCCGCCCGAGGCGGTGGCCGCCCGGGGGGTGGCCCGCACCTTCCAGATCGTCCGCATCTTCCGATCCATGACGGTGCTGGAGAACGTGATGGTGGGTGCGATGCTCCGTCACCGCGCCGTCCCGAAGGCGGCGCGGGTGGCACGCGAGACGCTGGCCTTCACCGGCCTCTCCCGCCGTCAGAACGACCCGGCCGGGCAGCTCACCGTGGCCGAGCAGAAGCGGCTCGAGCTGACCCGGGCGCTGGCCACCGGGCCCCGGCTCCTGCTCCTCGACGAGGTGATGGCCGGGCTCACCACCTCCGAGGTCCACGAGGCGGTGGAGCTGGTGAAGCGGATCCGCGATCGGGGCATCGCCTGCGTGGTGGTGGAGCACGTGATGGAGGGCATCATGCCCATCGCCGACCGGATGGTGGTGCTCGAGAACGGGCGCAAGATCGCCGAGGGGCCCCCCTCCGCCATCTCCGTGGACCCCGTCGTGCTGCGCGCCTACCTGGGGGAGGGATACCTTGCTCCAGGTCCGTGACGTCCGCATCTCCTACGGGAAGGTTCCCGCGGTCCACGGGGTCAGCCTCACCGTGGAGGCGGGGACCATCGCGGCGGTGGTGGGAGCCAACGGCGCAGGCAAGTCCACCGTGCTGCGCGCCATCGCCGGACTGAACCGGATCGACGCGGGGAGCATCGAGCTGGACGGACGGCCCATCCACGGGCTGCCCGCCCATCGACGGGTGCCGCTGGGGATGTCGCTCGTCCCGGAGGGGCGCCACCTCTTCCCGCGCCTCACCGTGCGGCGGAACCTCGAGCTGGGAGCATTCACTCGCAGTGACAAAGGGGAGATCCGCGAGTCGCTCGAGATGGTGCTCGAGACCTTCCCGTTCCTCCGGGAGCGGGAGCAGCAGCTCGCCGGCACGCTGTCGGGCGGTGAGCAGCAGATGCTGGCCATCGGGCGCGGGCTCATGTCGCGCCCGCGGCTCCTGCTCCTCGACGAGCCGTCCTGGGGCGTCGCGCCCATGCTGGTGGCCCGGATCTTCGAGACCATCCAGGCCATCAACCGCACCGGCGTGGCCGTCCTGCTCGTGGAGCAGAACGTGCAGCGCGCCCTCTCCATCGCCCACCGGGCCACGGTCATCCAGACCGGGCGGGTGGTGGCGGAGGGGAACGCGGCCGACCTGCTGGGCAGCGAGCTGGTGCGCAAGGCCTACCTGGGACTCTGATCGGGGGCGGACGGATGGACGACGGGAAGATGACGCCGGCGCAGGTCCGGAACGCCTGCCGGAGCGGGGTGCTCGACCGCCCCACCTCCGGGATGGCCGGCGGCTTCGTGCAGGCCAACCTCATGGTGGTTCCGCGCGAGGCGGCCTTCGACTTCCTCCTCTTCTGCCAGCGAAACCCCAGGCCCTGCCCGCTCGTGGAGGTGGTGGAGGCGGGGCGGGTCGAGCCGGCCTGCGCGCCCGGCGCCGATCTCCGCACCGACCTGCCCCGCTACCGGGTCTACCGGGAGGGACGGCTCGCCGAGGAGCGAACCGAGGTGCGCGACCTGTGGACGGACGATCTGGTGGCATTCCTCATCGGGTGCAGCTTCTCCTTCGAGGAGGCGCTGGCCGAGGCCGGGGTTCCGCTCCGGCACGTGGAGGCCTGCAGCAACGTCCCCATGTACCGGACCAAGGTCCCCACCACGCCGGCGGGTCGATTCCACGGACCGCTCGTGGTGAGCATGCGCCCCATCCCGGCCTCGCTGATCCCGCTCGCGGTGCGCGTGACGGGGCGGTTCGAGCGGGTACACGGTGCGCCGGTCCACGTGGGCGAGCCCGCGGCGCTCGGCATCGAGGACGTCTTGCGCCCCGACTACGGCGACCCGGTGGAGATCCGCCCGGGCGAGCTTCCCGTCTTCTGGGCCTGCGGGGTCACGCCGCAGGCGGCCGCGCTGGCGAGCCGGCTCCCGTTCTGCATCACGCACGCGCCCGGCCACATGTTCGTCACCGACCGGACCAACGCCAGCCTGGCCTCGTAGGGCGGCCGGGCTCCTCGGGGACCGAACTCCCGGTTCCCGGGCGAGGGATCGTGGGAGGTGGCTCCCTCCCGGACGGGTCGTGCCCGTGGGAGCGCGCGAAAGCCCAGCAAACTC
>CAIOAK010000110.1 GCA_903855945.1 uncultured Anaeromyxobacter sp. | reverse complement strand
GACCCCCTCGCCTCGGTCACGCACCTCGAGGAAATGGCGACGTCGTTCAAACATCCCCCCACGCGCTGCAACACCCGGTCCAGTCGGCCCCGCCCATCGTACCGGGTTGCAGCTCGCCCCCCACGCGACCGTGTGCCTGCTGTCCGCCCTCCGGTTCCACCGCCTCGGGACGCAACTCCCGTCGGAGGTCAGGACCCGCACCTGGCCGACTTCGACGACCAGCTCTCCCGCTGCCTCGACTGGCTTTCGCTCAACCGGGCTCGACTTCAGTTCGGAAACACGCACCACCCGGGCCATCCGAACCAGCGCTGGAGCCTGCCTCTCCCCACCGTTCTCGAGCCGATGGGCCCAGCTTCGCAGCCCTCCAGCCGAGAATCCTTTCCCCTCGGCGTAGTCGGTCGAGGTCTGCCCGCTCGCCCTCCACTCCGCCACCCGCGTCGCCCACGTCTCTGGAGCCACCATCCCGCCCACTCTGCGGCAGCTCCCTCATCCTCGCCAGCCGGGCTTCATGCAGCGGATACCGATCTGTGGCATGGGCTGCGGCGCCGCGCCGCGCAGCGTACGAAGGCGGGCGGCGGCAGGGCGTCCGCAAGGCATGCGGTGGGATAGGCGCCTCGCGGCCACCCGCACACGCCCTCTGCTGCCGGCCCGCCCCGAATCGCCGCCTGCTCCCTGAACCCAATTTTCCGGATCATCGCCAAGGAAAAGGCTACCCAGGCTGTCGCAGGGAGATCCTCTTGCTTAAGTGTATCCGTATAGATACAATCGAGTCGTGTTCACTGTTCAACTCACCGAGGAGTTCCGGCGGTGGCTCGACGCGTTGAAGGACAGGCGCGCGCAGGTTCGCATCGTTGCGCGCCTGCGCATGGCAGAGGGAGGAAACCTCGGCGATTGGGCGTCGGTGGGCGGCGAAGTATCGGAGATGCGCGTCCACTTCGGCCCAGGATACCGTCTGTACTTCACGCGGCGCGGGGGCGTCCTGATCATCCTGCTCGTCGGAGGTGGCAAGTCCACCCAGTCCCGAGACATCAAACGTGCCAAGCGTATCGCCAGTGAATTGGAGGCAGAACCATGAGCAAGGCCAGGTCCCACCGTAAGTTGCTTCCGTTCGACGCCGCGCGTTACCTCACGGACGACGCAGCCGTCGCCGAGTACATGAACGCGGTGCTCGAATCTGGTGATCCAGACCTGTTGCTCCTCGCGCTCGGCGACGTCGCCCGCGCCCGCGGAATGGCGCAGATCGCGAGGGACACCGGCCTGGGTCGCGAGAGCCTCTATAAGGCCCTGGCCCCAGGCGCCAAGCCTCGGTTCGACACCATCCTCAAGGTGGCGCGAGCACTGGGCGTCAAGCTCTCTGCACAGGTGGCGTGAGGCCGCGCAGGGAAGTGCGCCCCTGAGCGCGTCGACGCGCCCGTGAGAGACGGGCCGAGGGCCTTGTAGTGGCCGACGCGGTGAGGAAGGCGGGGTCGTCGGCGCCCTCCGCGAGGCACTCCTTCAGGTCGAGCTGGCGGCGCGCATGGGGGTCCCGGTTCAGCGCCCCCGATCGTCGCAGAAGGCTCTCGTCACAGGGCCAGTGCTCGCCTCAGGTCGTCATGCTCGAAGGCGCTGGCCATGCGGTTGATCTCGGCCGAGCGGGCGCCGACCGCCTTCGCGGTTTCACGCCAGCGTGCGGTGACAGTGGCGACTTCCTTGATGACCGAGCGGGCCTGCGTCAGCGTCAGCGCGAAGAATCCCGACGCCGCTTCGAGCAGGTCGAGCGAACAGGTTCCTTCGTCGAGGTCGATGTTGGTGCTCAGGACCCGTGCCTTGAGATCCGTCGGAACGGGATTGAGGTCGTAGGCAGGGGAGAGGGACCATCCCGCCTTTCCCGTCCACAGGAAGCCGTGGTTGCGCAGATGGTCGTCTACGTTGGAGATCAGCACATGGAAGACGACGCGCCGGTAGAGCGCGTGGGCGTCCGGCTTCCCCTGTGCGCCATGTCGAGCAAGGGCGTCGACCATCTCGGGGTAGCTGCCCCGGTCGCCGTCCTTGGCGCCCATCATCGCCATTGCGGACAGAAAGGGGATGCGGATCGCGCCATCGCGATCGAAGCGTCGCGACAGCATGACCGCCTTGCCGGCTACTTCGACGAGTTCGTGGCGTGGGGTGGCGATGCCCGCCTGGCCGGCCAGCCGCAGCGCGATCTCCTCCCAGGTTTCGATGCTGTATTCGTCGGTCTCCTTCGGGAACTTCGCGATGGAGAGATGGCCATGTCGGTCGATGACCGACGCCTTCGGCCGCGCACCACCGAGGGAGGAACCGGGGGCGAAGATGAGTTGAAGGTCTTCGTCGGTCTCCTCGTCACGGAAAATCCGCTCCGAGATCTGGAGCAGACGACCCAGCTCGATCAGGGCCGGTACTCCGGCGCGGGTCGGCGCCTGGAAAGTCTCGTCGCCGACCCAGCAGAACCGGAGCGCGCCGAGTCGCGCCTGATCGGCGACCCCGAGCAAGTAGTCGCTTTCGGAGAGCGTGCGGACGGCACGACCCTCGCGTTCCGCGAGGCGACGCGCGGCGCGCTGCATGAGGCGCCGCCCCCAGGTGTCCGGCGCTGAATCGCCGATCGAACCGAAGGTCGCGAGGCCGGCAGGAGGGGCGAAGGCGCCTCGCGTCAGGGCAAGTGCGGGCTCCAGGGAGAACCGGTCCGGGTCGTCGAGCCATGCTGGGTCGTACTCGAAGAGGATGGTTTCGGTACCCCGGACGCGATTGCTCCTCGCGAGTCCGATGGATCGGGTTCGCCCGTGCAGATCGACATGGACCTCGAAGTCAGCCATCGCGGGACGATCCGGTGGGTCGCCTGAGGTGGACGTGCCTGGGCAGGTCGGCACGGGCCAGCGCTTGCCCGACACGGTCGTTGCCGATGTCGGCGACCTGGCTCAGCCCGTCGAGCAGGCCGAGCGCCTGGAGGACGCCGGCATAGATGCCGATGCTCACGCCGGTGTCGCCGGCCTCGACCCTTTGCAATGTCGATCGGGAGGTGAACGCACGTTCGGCCACGACCGCCATCGGCAACCGTCGGCGCCGACGGGCATCGTGGATGTCCGCCCCGAGCTTGCGCAACGCTCGGCGCGCCGCGGCAGAAGGATGATGGGGAGTTGGCATATGACACCTTCGCACTACATATCTTGGGAATATGTAGCACGAAGACTACATAATCGCCAATCCAGGGAAGGCGGCAGGGGCCGAGCCTTCCGTGCTCACCGCCTCTCGGCGATCGCGATCATGGCGTCGTGACGCCGGAGCGGGGGCTCCTCGACGATGAAGCCATCGAGTTCCAGGAAGACCACGGCGCACAACAAGCCGGTGCGCTCGTTGCCGTCCACGAAGGGCTGGTTCTCCGCGGTCAAGTCCCGATTTATGTGTAAATCGTACTTCGCGTGAAGCTCCTCGATTACTCACGCAGCGTGGGTGACGGCGACCTCCTTTGGCTGGAGGAGGGACATGTCCAGGTATCGCCTGGAAGCCCAGAGGGCGGTGGTGT
>CAIOAK010000109.1 GCA_903855945.1 uncultured Anaeromyxobacter sp. | reverse complement strand
GACCTCGCGCAGCCACCTGTCTCCATCGGCGTCCCAGTCGCTTCGCCGCTCGCGGCCAGCCTCCCGCTCGACGAGCGCACGCCAGAGCGGGAGGAAGTCCCCGAGCTGGGGCAGAGGCTCCATGGCAACGCGCTCCATCTCCCGGACCGGCTCCCAGAAGGTGCCCACGCCGCCGACCTCGCCGATCGCAGCGTGCACTGCTCCGGCGCGTTGCGCCGGCTCCGAGACCATGTAGGCCGAGACCACGAACTGCGCCGCGCACTCACAGAGGTCCACCCCGAGCACCTCGTCGGCAAGCTCGTGCTGGCCGAGGTCGATCTGTCCGTCACCGATCGGCCCCAGCAGCGCGCCGAGGATCCGATGGGCCGCGGCGTAGTCCCTTCGGAGGAAGGCCCCGGAGTCCCGGCGCAGGTGCTCGTCGACGTCACCGGGGTCGGCGTGGGAGACGCGACCGGCGGCCGTGGCGAACGCGAGGGTCTCGGCGACTTCGTCTCGGCTGCGTGGCGCCGGCGCCCACCCGGAGCCAGCCCGGACGGCGCGGGCGATCAGCGAGCCGACGATGCGGCCGTGCGCCACCTCGTCGAGCTCGAGCAGCATTTCACGAACCAACACCCGAAGCTGGTCGACGCTCAGGCACGCGAGCGCCGCGTCGACATCGTCATGGGCGCGCCCTGTCGCGGGTCCGCGGGTTCTTCTCATCCCACCTCTCGAGCTCGACCTTTTCCATCGTGGGCCGTTCGTATCCGTGGCGGTTCGCGCAACGGTAGCACCTCGGCGCCGTCTCCCCCTCGGGCCGATCGCCATCGACGGCCGTCCGTGTGAACCCGCCAATGGAGTGCTCGCCACGCCGGCCGGTGAGTTCCGCGGCGTCCGGGACGTTTCTGGGGTGGGCCACGTCGACATGGAGGTCTCGCGAGGTTCCAGTCTTCAAAACCAAAGGGGCGGACTCGAACTCGCGACCCTCGTGAGCATCGTTCGAAAATCGCGTCGATGCCCTTCGTGTGAGGCCAAGTCGACGACGACGTCGGTTCGCCGTACAAGATCTGCGCCTGCTGTGACTTCTCTGCCGCGCTACACGCTGCCAGCAGAACCGGCGATCCCAGCGGAAGACTTACGCAGCAGGCTGATGGCCGCCTTTGTGGCCACATCGGTGGCCAAGAACGAAAAGAGCCGCCATATGCGGCGGCGGCTAAGTCCCTTGTAATCAGTGGTCGGGACGGCGGGATTCGAACCCGCGACCCCTTGAACCCCATGGGCCTTATGGGCGTTTGGAGCGCTTTGGCGCCAGCAGGAGACGAAGGGGTCCCGAGGGAGACTCGTGGCTACTACCTCCTTATTCCCCAGTGCCTTGGGCTCGGGCTGGGAGAGAGCTCCAGGGATCCCCGGGGATCCGGCGGGGGCCTGATGGGTCTTCGACTGTGGCCATTCTCGTGGCCAATCTCCTTCCCGCTCCCTGTTTCTCGAAAGTGGTCGGGAGTTCGCCCTTTCACCAGTTCCACGTGGGCTCGATTGGCGCAAAAAGTCGGACATCGATTGCATTACCCGACGTTTCGTACCATGCTCTCCTGGTCGTGGATCGTTCGCAGCTCTCGACCATCTCATCACTCGGGCTCTTCCGGCCGTCCGATCTCGAGGCAGCCGGCATCCCCAGGCGAAGACTCTATTCCCTCCTGTCGGAAGGTAAGGTCGAGAAGCTCTCCCGCGGGCTCTACGTCGCCTCTCGACACCGCCTCACGGAACACCACGCCCTCGCCGCCGTCTGTCGTCGTGTGCCTCGCGCGGTCATCTGCCTCCTATCGGCGCTGAGATTCCACGGGCTGACGACCCAGGCGCCCGCGAGCGTCTGGATCGCGATCCCCGACAAGGCCCGGATTCCCCGAGTCGAGCACCAGCGGCTCTCGATCTGCAGGTTTTCCCCGGCTGCTCTCGAGGAGGGAGTCGAGACACACGTCCTCGAGGGAGTCCCAGTGCGGGTCACCGGGGCCGCCCGCACCGTGGTCGACTGCTTCCGCTACCGGAACAAGATCGGCATCGACGTCGCCGTCGAGGCCCTCAAGGACTACACGAGGAAGCGCCGCTCCGACGCAGGCGAACTCGCTCGGCTCGCGCGTGCCCGGAAAGCGAGCCGGATCATGCAGCCATACCTGGACGCTATCGCGTAATGGTCGCCTCGAAGAAAGACATGGCGGCGTCGGTCCTGGCGAGGCTGCTCGACCAGGCGAAGAAGACGGACGACGACTACCAGACCCTGGTGATGCGCTACCTGACCGAGCGATTCCTCCACCGACTCGGCGTTTCCCGATTCCAGGATCGATTCGTCCTCAAGGGGGCGGTACTCCTCCGGGTATGGTCCTCCCAGCCGTACCGCGCCACGCGCGACCTGGACCTGCTGCACCGGGGGGACGGGAACCCGGAAGCCATCCGTGCGGAGATCGAGGAGATACTCGCGACCGAGGTCGCTTCGGATGGCGTCGTTTTCGACCCTGCCTCGATTCGCATCGAGGCCATCCGACCCGAGGACGACTATTCAGGCCTTCGGACCACTATCGGTGTCCGATGTGGGACGTATCGATCGACTTTCCAGGTCGACGTCGGCGTCGCCGACGCCGTCTGGCCCGCACCCACCCGCCGCCCCATCCCCTGCCTGCTCGGCATGCCCGAGCCGAGCGTCCTCACCTACTCGCGCGATTCCGTCGTTGCCGAGAAGCTCGAAGCCATCATCGTCCTCGGCGACCGCAACAGCCGGATCAAGGACTTCTTCGACGTCAGGTACCTCGCCGAGAACTTCGAATTCGACAGGCCAACGCTCTCGGAGGCTGTCCGGCGAACCTTCCGCAGACGGAAGACCACCCTGACGGACAGAGCGCCGCACGGTCTGACGGAAGCGTATTGGGACTCTCCAGGCCGGTCGGTCCAGGTTCGTGCCTTCGCGAGACGGGCGGGGCTCGAAGTGGACTCCGAATCGGTGAAGCGGATCCCCGCGGTTCTTCGCTCCTTTCTCCTTCCCATTCTCGAGGATGTGCGTCGAGGTCGTCAGACGGAGGGGACCTGGCCTCCCCGAGGTCCATGGAAGCCGTGAGGCGCTCCACGGCGCCGGTTGCCGCTCCAGGCGCCGCTTGAGATGTCCGGCCAGGCGACGCCTAGAAGCGTCCGGGAGGCGCTGCGCCAACTGGCGTAGACCAGCACAGCAAGGGGGAGAGGTGTCTTCCTCGCGGGTGGTCGCGTGTAACGCGCCTGATGAGGTACACCCGCGCTGGAGGGCCGATAGCAGGTCACTCGTCGGAGCGCCCCCCTAACTACCGGTTCAGTCGTCTCCGGTCGGGACGTGGCGCAGTCTGGTTCTTCCTACGTGTACCGCTGGAGAATTC
>CAIOAK010000108.1 GCA_903855945.1 uncultured Anaeromyxobacter sp. | reverse complement strand
GGAGATCACGAGCGCCGACCTGCAGGCCCAGGTGAAGCGCCACCTCGGCGACCTCGCCGCCGTCGTCGACGCGACGGCGCGGGACGAGGGCTTCAACGAGGCCCTCCGGAACATGGCTCGGTTCTGGCGCTACTCGGCCCGGAACCAGGTCTACATCCGCATCCAGCGGAAGGACGCCACCCGGGTGGCCGGCCGCCTCGCCTGGGAGGCGATCGGGCGCAAGGTGAAGCCGGGCGAGGAGCCGATGGCCATCCTTGCCCCGTCCAGGTTCCGCGGCGGCTCGGCGCGGTTCGTCCCGGTGGACGTGTACGACGTGAAGCAGACCCGTGGTCGCAAGTTCCAGGAACTCGACCTGCTCCTCACGGGGCGCACCCGTCACTGGAGGACGATGGAGCGGGCCGCGGAGGCGCTGGGGATCGAGGTGGCCTACGTGAAGTTCGGGCTGCCTGCGACCGGCCGGTCCCTCGGGAAGCGCATCGAGGTCCAGCCGGGCCTGTCGAGCATGGAGCGTACCGCCACGCTCGCCCACGAGCTCGGGCACGAGTTGCTCCACCAGACCGAGAACCAGCGGCAGGCGACGATGAAGCGGCCGGGGCGGCGGCTCACCGAAGCCGAGATGGAGACCGAGGCCGAGGCCACGGCCTACGTGATCATGTCGGTGCTGGGGCTGCCATCGAAGGCGCCGTCCTACATCCCGTGGCAGGGAGGGACGGGGCTCACGGTGCTGCGGGCGATGACGAGGGTGCAGCGGGCGGTGAAGGAGATCCTGGAAGCCGCCAGAGCCGGTTGAATCTTTCGAGCATGGCCTCGAGGTCGAACCCGGGGGCACCCTCGCGCAGCACCCCCGGGAGGTCCGCCTCGGCGGCCTTCTCGAGCTTTGACCTTCGCTCCCGCGTCAGGCCGAACGACCGCCCCTGCCGCGCGAGCGGGGGCGCGCCAAGTTCCAGCAGCTTGGCATCCACCAGCTGCAGGAACCCGGGCGACGAGAGATCGGCCCCCGACGCCAGGAGCCGGTCGAGGTCGTAGAAGTCACGGATGGCTTCGCGTGTGCACGCCGCGCGGACCTTCTCCGCCCGGGCCTCATCGGCTTCCAGCGCGAAGCAGGAAGCTCCCGCAGGATCGCCGGCGAGGGGGTCCTGGAGAAGTTGCCCGAGGGCGACGGCCCGGGGCGGGCGCAGGACAGGCCGAATGGTGGCCTCGACCCGGATGACCTGCCTGCCAAACTCGGACCGGTAGGCAAGTTCCCAGAGGACGTGGGCGTTGTGCTCGAAGCGTTCGCCACCGGGCAGGAGAATCCTGGCGCCCAGCGGCCTCTCCAGCGAAAGGAGGGCCGATCGGAGAGGTCCCAGAAGCCTCGCATTCGCCCGCCCGATCCGGCTGGGCTCGCCAGGTACGACCAGGTCCGCATCCTCCGACATGCGGAAGAATCCCAGGTCGACCTTGCTCAGGAGCGTTCCACCCTTCAGCAGTGCTCCAGGGCCGAGCAGTTGCCCCAGCATTCCGAGGAGCCGGGTGAGGTGGAAGTCCTTCTCGATCAACTGTGGCTGGATCCCGGTCCGGGCCGCCGCCTCGCGGCAGAGGTCGGCCAGGAGCGCGAGATCAGGAAGCGGCGGAAGTGACCAGGGCATCGTCGTTCTCCACCACGTTCCACCGCCTGTTGAACCTTCCCCTGCGGGGGCCAGGGACCATCGAGATCATCGACCGGGTGCCCTTCACGCGTGCATCCAGCTTCCGCAGCAGGCGCTCGGGAGCCATCCGCCGATCGAGGATCGATCCCAGTCGCTGGCAGGTGCAGGAACGGGACACCTCGATGGCCAGGTGGACCAGCGCATCCAGGCGGGCACGAGGAAGCCCATCCAGGAAAAGTTCCACGGCCCGACGGACGCCTCCAACCATCCGGGGGTGGTCGAGCATGTCGAGAAGCGTTCGCTCGAGATCGCTGACCTGGATCGGGATCCCCTCGATGTCGACCGACGTCACGCCGTGCTCGATGAAGCGCCGAGGCAGGACGTGGAACCTCACCCGGGCTCCCGCCACGGCGCGGGAGGGGCGACGCCTCGTGACGAAGGCGTCGAGCCGGGAGGGGACCTGCTGCCCGGTGAGGCCGTGGTGCGCGAGTGCCCAGCGGCCCCCGAGATAGTAGGGCTCGGAGTGCAGGAGGACGCCGAGCACGAACGGGGAGGAAGGCCTGGTGGGGCGAAGCAGGGAACGGAACGGGCGTACGAGGTACAGGCCCCTGCCGACTCGCTGCAGGACGCCCTTGCGGACCAGGGCACTCGCCACCGCCCTTGCCGCCGGCGCTCCAACCAGGGCGCGGAGATCGTCGGAAGTGACGTACCTGCGCCGCTCCCGCTCCCAGCCTGCCAGGCAGGTGACCTCCCGTGGCGAGAGCGAAGCGCTGTAAGTAATAGCATCCAATGTTGGCTCTACCAGCACGATGGATATCTTAACTTACAACGGCTCGCAGCGCCTCATTCGTCCCCACGAACCTCACGAACGCCATCGCCCTCGTAACCGCGATGTTGAGCCGGATGTCGAGCTGCCCCAGTTCCCCCTCCGGCAGGTCCGCCACGATGATGGCCGGCCGCTCGAGCCCCTTCCATCGCAGGAACGTGTCGGCGACCAGGCTTGTCTCCATGGCCGGGTCGTCGGCGCGGACGATCGGATGGCGTCCGACCTGGGTTCGGCTCGGAATGGTGCCCTCGGCAAGTTGCCCTCGCAGCGAGACGATCCCGATCTGACCGACGTCGAGCCCGGCCGACAGGAGCCGGTCAACCTCTGCCCCGATCTTGTCCGGTACCGAGGTGGCACTTGGCGCCGTCACCACGCCGATCGTTCCGTCCGCACGCGCGGCTGCAAGGGCCGCCGCATCGAAGGTCTTTCCGAGGATCTTGTCGGACAGCGCCCGCACCCCAGGCGGCCCGCGAAGCTGCCGGGGCAGGGGAAAGAAGGCCCTGAACAGATCGCGCGGGGGCTTGCGATCGACCCAGAACCCCTGACCGGGATCGTGGAAGGCGAAGAGCCGCTTCCCCTCGGCCAGGTTCGACACGAGGACCCAGGCCTCGAACTGGAGGTCCTGCGCCTCGTCCACGATGACCACGTCCCAGTCCCGCCGGCAGTGGTCGGAGGCACGCGCGAACAGGTCGCCCCAGGCCTCGACCCCGGAGATGACCGGAGCGGCGGGGGCCCCTCCCGACGAATCCACGAGCCGCTTCGCGAGGGCGCTCACCGTGACGACGTCCACGCCGGATCCGTCGAGACGGGATGCGAGCCACTTCTGCAACGGAGCGGTGAAGCAGAGGAGGAGGACCTTCTGGCCGGTGCCGGCGAGTCGCCGCGCCATCTCGGCCGCGACGAGCGTCTTGCCGGAACCAGCACCGCCCTGGACCAGCGCCCGGTCGTTGTCGAGGAGGCCGTCGAGCACCTCGAGCTGGGTGGGGTCAAGCGCGAGGCGCCGGTCCAGTTCCTCCTTTGCCCGGGTGCCCAGCGCCAGGGAGGGAACCCACGTCTCCCCCCAGAGCCTGTGGAGCGCCTCGATCCAGTGGCCCTTCGTCGGGCGCGCCTCGGGAAAGGCGCGCGACATCATCGGGGGGAGGGCGTCCTCCAGGTACGGGAGCTCGCCCTGCCCGATCACGAGGCCGGTGAGGTTGTCCTGGGCGGGCTGTGCACCGACGTAGGTGTCGGGGAAGCAGACGGCGGCGCCGTAGGCCGGCGCGGCGCAGTTCTCGTCGCGGAGGCGGAGCGAGAGCTTCTTCGCGAAGCCCGTTCCCTGCTCCAGGGGAGCCTTCGGCATGGGCTCGCCGTTCTGGAACCAGCGGCCGTCCCGCTGCTCGACCTGGCCGCCCTTCACCTCGAGGACGAGAAAGCCGCGATCGGGGTGGGCGAGGATGAAGTCGCCCTCGCCCTCGTAGGCGAAGCGATCGCGGATGCGCAGCGAGTGCCAGCCGTACCAGCCAGGGGGCATGTGCTTCTGGAGCGCACCCCAGACCGCCTGCTCCGCCTTCGAGCTGGTGGGGCGAAAGGTGTCGCGAGGGTGGATGCCGGGGCCGGAGGACACGGGGGGAGGTTGCCACGGGGGCACGTCAAGTCAAAGGCATGGCGATTCGGGCGGATGTGCTGCGGGCCTGCCCTCGCTAGGTTGACACCAAGGGGACGGCACCCGCGGTGGAGTCAGAGGTCTTGGGCCCAAAGTGCACCTCACAGCACCCTGGGCCCGGGGGCACGGGGGCCCGGTGATCCCGGTGGAAAAGGGGCTCAGCCTGGCCGGTGGTAACACGCGGGAACCGGAACCGGAACGGCCATCGGGGAGCATGCTCGCGGCGCCATCAAACGGCGTGCTCCCGCTCAGGACGAGCTGGGCAGGTAATTACGGTTCCGCATTTCCAGAACTGCTAGGCGTTGACGGTAGACGGCTATCTGCGTCTTGGCCCTCCGACTCCTGGGCTTCGAGGGATCTTCGATTTCGGAGCGGCAGGAACGCGAGGATCTGTTCTCGTCGCGCCCGATAGCCGTCCGCTTCCTTTACGATCAGTTCTAGCTTCAGGAGACTGTTCAGATCCCGCGACAGGGTCTTTTCCGTCTTCTTCGAATATGCGACTGCAAGCCCTGCACTCAAGTTCGGCAGGTCCTTCTTCGCCAGGGGGCCATCCTTTCTTGAGAGGTCGAGGACCAGCTCCCGCATTCTTCTTCCCGCCTCATCGTGCACGTGGCGAAGCTTGTCATAAACGTGCTCGCGCCACGCGACGTCCCACTGCTGGCTCCGAACAAGCTGGAGCTGTTCCGTGAGGCCATCGACCAAGCCGCGAAGGGCGTAATGGATGAACGGAATTACGTTGCCGCCAGATGCGCTGGCTCGATCGAGCTGCCGGTAGTACTCGGAGCGAGTCTGGTTGTAGTGATGGCTAAGGACGTGGCACGCGACATTGGGAAGGCCCGCCGCAGCGAGGATCTGAACTTCTACCAGTCGGGCAGTTCGACCGTTGCCGTCTCCGAACGGATGAATCCACGCCAAGTAGAGGTGCGCCAGGATGGCCTTCAGGATGGCCACGGGCACCAGCATTTCTCCAGTCGCGTTGAGCTCGTCGCCCTCTAGCCACGCACACATTCGATCGAGGAGGTACTCGCAGTCTCCGGCTGGTGCCCCGCGATACCTGAGTACACCAACGGAATAGGTTCGGACCTCGCCAGGTACTACTCCCTCTTCAACCTGAAGACCCTTGAGAACCGTGGCGTTGAACTGCTTGATCCGATTCTTTGTGAGGGCAGTAAGTCGACCCTCTCGAAGTTCCGGCAAGACCAGGGAATTCAACGCCGCAAGAATGTTCTCAATCTCCTGCACCTGGTAGGCCTTGGAGGGGGGAACCGCAGGCTTCTGCCCGGCGACCACCGCCGCCACCTGCTCCTGCGTGAGAGTGTTCCCTTCGATGGCAGTCGTTCCTTGCACTCCCTTCGCGAGAACAACCTGTAAGAGGTGCGAAGCCACCTCGGGCTTCATCGGAACCCCGGCGAGGTGGTCGCACTTCGAGCGCGCTTCGCCGAGGAGCATCCAAACGGCGGGCTCAACTTTCTGCTGAAGGTCCACCTTGAAGGTGAGCCAGGGGTGGGACTGCTCGTAGGCCCTAGACACTGCCCCTCCTCGTGTCCATAGAATATTTAATAATTCTGAGATCTTGGCTTTTAAGTATCAGGCGCCATGTCCCATCTAGTGCCGTATGTATAGCCCATGTTTCTGGTCCCGCAACAGTCCCACCCACCGAACAGGCTTGCGCCCGTCCAAAGGTCGCCGTGTCGCGAGCCGGCCGATCCGAGTGATGGCCTCTGTCCGCATCCGGTCTCTCCTCCAGCGATTGGACGAATCGCTGGAGGGGATTCCCTTGGCAAGGGCTGCTCTGCTGCGCGTGAGCAACATGGCTGGGCAAGCCAGCAAGGGAGCGCAGATGTCCGTTTCAGGGAACCGAAGCGGAACTCGCACGGGAAGATCGAGGCCCAGGGTGATGTGACGGGTCAGATCCAGTCGCAGCCGGGAACGGCTGGGAGGAAGTTGCGGAAACGGGCCAGTCGTCGAGCGTCGAGGGATGGGAGAGAAACGACGGGGTGACGCTCGGCGGCACTGCTGTGTCTGCAGGGGCAAGTTCACGCCGGAGCCGTCGGCGCGAAAGCACCAGAAGACCTGTGGAGCCAAATGCCGTGCGATCCACGAGGCCACGCTGGCGCGGGAAAGGTACCAGGCGGAATTCCTCGCACTACCCGTGCAAGAGTTCCTTCACCGCCTCGGGCGACAGGACCTTGCCCGTGGACTTCACCTTCCCGTCGATCACGAGCGCAGGCGTGGACATGACGCTGAACTTCATGATCTCCCGGATGTCCTCGACCTTCTCCACGACCGCGCCGATGCCGAGCTCCGCGACGGCCTTCTCCGCGTTTGCAGTGAGCTGCTTGCACTTCGCGCAGCCGGTCCCGAGCACCTGGATCTTCATCGTCTTCTCCGTCGTCACAGTACGGCGTTGAACATCCAGCCGACGAGCAGGATGCCGGTAGCCACCACCCCCACGAACGCCGCGATGAGCGGCGGGCGGAGCACCTTTCGCAGGATGATGATCTCGGGGAGCGACAGTCCGATCACCGACATCATGAAAGCGAGCACGGTCCCGAGTGCCGCGCCCTTGCCGAGCAGCGCCTCGACCACCGGGATGATGCCCGCGGCGTTCGAGTACATCGGAACGCCGATGGCGACTGCCGCCGGCACCGACCACCACGCCGACTTGCCCATGAAGCTCGCGAGCAGCCCCTCCGGCACGTACCCGTGGATGCCTGCGCCGACCGCGATGCCCGCGATGACCCAGGGCCAGACCTTGCCGACGATCTCCTTCACCGCCTCCACGCCCTTCTCGACGCGGCCGGTGAAGCCGAGGTGTTCCTTCTCGAAGGTGGCCTCCGCCTTCATCGACTCGTAGACCCAGCTCTCCACGAACCGCTCCAGCTTCATGCGGCCGAGGATGAAGCCGGCGACGATGGCGATGGCGAGCCCGGTGACGAGGTAGAGAGCCGCGACCTTCCACCCGAAGAGGCCGAACAGCAAGACGAGCGCGATCTCGTTCA
The DNA here is from genome assembly GCA_903855945.1 of uncultured Anaeromyxobacter sp. GTDB lineage: Bacteria > Myxococcota > Myxococcia > Myxococcales > Anaeromyxobacteraceae > CAIOAK01. Next base: position 95,354 of record CAIOAK010000108.1, on the reverse strand, counting down.
CCATGGGCGCCGAGATGAGGAAGGAGAGCGTCACGCCGAGCGGGACGCCGACCTCCACGAACCCGATGAAGAGCGGGACGGCGGAGCAGGAGCAGAACGGCGTGACCACGCCCAGGAGGGCGGCGAGGACGTTCCCGACCGACTCCCGCTTGCCCGCCAGGATGGCGCGGGTGCGCTCGGCGGTGAAGAAGGACCGGATGATCCCGACCCCGAAGACGATCAGGACGAGCAGCAGCAGGACCTTGGGCGTGTCGTACAGGAAGAAGGCGATGCTCTCGCCGAGATGGGAACCGGGCGCCAGTCCCAGCACCTGGAAGGTGAGCCACGCGGAGAGCGGCTTCACCGCGGCGTAGGCGGCGACCCAGGCGCCCAACCCGAGCAGGAGCAGCAGCGCCGTTCGGCCGGTCCGGGGGGCGGTCGGGGTCATGTCGTCGTGTAGAGGAAGTAGATGCCGCCCGCGATGACGGCGAGGCCGGCGGCGCCACGCAGGAACCGGGCGGCCCGCTCCCCGTTCTTCCAGGCGAGCCATCGCTGGACGCTCCCGGCCGACACCCCCGCCGCGACGATGGCTGCCCCGTGCCCGAGCCCGTAAACGGCCACCAGGAGCGCTCCGTAGGCAGCCGCCTCCGCGCCCGAACGGAAGGCCAGGCCCAGAAGGGGAGCCATGAAGGCGAAGGTGCACGGGCCCAGCGCGGCACCGAAGAGGAGGCCGAGCACGAGCGCTCCCCAGGGCCCGCGTCGCTTCGTTCCGGGGGACGGCGTGGACCACGTCGGGAGCGGCAAGATCCCGAGCAGGTTGAGCCCCACGGCGAAGAACACGGCCGCCAGCCCGAACGTGCCCCAGCGGCCGACGTCGCCGGCCATCCGGCCGGCCGCCGCGGTGAGCACGCCGATGACCGCGATGCTCCCCAGGATGCCGGTGGCGAAGCTCGTGGAGATGACGAGGGCCCGCCGGCCGGTCGGGAACTCGGTGCCCCCGTTCATGTAGGCGACCACGAGGGGGATGCTCGACAGGTGGCAGGGGCTCAGCACCACCGAGAGCACGCCCCACAGGAACGCCGCCGGGAGGGCGAGCGCGGCCGACGCCGTGAAGGCGTTCCCGAATGCCGTGAGGATCTCGCCCATCGTCGGTCCGCTACAGCCTCACGCCCAGGGCCTTCCACTGGGCGAGGATCGCGTCCCGGTCCATGAACCCCTGGTGGCGCGCCAGCTCCTTGCCGTCCGCGCCGTAGAAGATCTGCGTGGGGATGATCTGGATCCCGTGGGCCTTCCCCGCGGCCGGGTCCTTCCAGACGTCGATGAACTGCACGTCCATTCGCCCGGCGTACTCGACCTTCAACGCCTCCAGGATCGGCGCCATCGCCTTGCACGGGATGCACTTGCCGGCGCCGAGGTCCACCAGGCGGGGGATCTTCTGAGATGTGGCCTGCTGGGGCGAACTGGCGACCTGGCCTTCGGCACGGGTGACGTCGCATCCTTCGAGCACCGCCGCCGCGACCATCGCGAGCGCGAATCCCACCAACCTGAAACCCCTGCGCATGGTCCTGGACCCCTTTGCTTGGACGATCCGCTTATCGCACCGATACGATAGGCAGGCAATCGAAACAGGTGCGCTCAGATGTCGCACCCGTCAACGGTGAAGGTTCTGTGAACACGTCTCTGCCTGGTTGCGCCGATGGCTCGTCCATCGTAGAAGTCCGAATCATGGCGACGCCGATGAAGTGTGCCCCCCCGCCCCCGGCAGATTCCCGACGCGAAGTGCCCGACCTTCGGCCCGTGGAGGGCCCCGAGGCGGACCAGGAGCTCGCCGCGCTGGCGAAGGCCCTGGGCCATCCGGCTCGCGTTCAGATCATGCGGCTGCTCGTTCGCCGGGAAGCCTGCATCTGCGGGGACATCGTGGACGAGATCCCGCTCGCACAGTCCACCGTCTCTCAGCATCTCAAGGTGCTGAAGGAGGTGGGGCTCATCCGCGGCGACATCGACGGCCCCCGGGTCTGCTATTGCGTCGAGCCTCGGGTCCTCCGTCGCCTGAAGGCGCTCGTGGGGGGCATCTAGCCGTGGCCGCCTCCGTCGCACACCGCCTCTCCTTCCTCGACCGCTACCTCACCCTCTGGATCTTCCTCGCCATGGGCGCAGGCGTGGCGCTCGGCTACCTCGTGCCCGGTGTCGTGCCCGCGCTGGGACGGATGAGCGTGGGGACCACCTCGATCCCCATCGCCATCGGCCTCGTCCTCATGATGTACCCGCCGCTCGCCAAGGTCCGATACGACGAGCTGCCGCTCGTCTTCAGGAACGGCAAGGTGCTCGTCCTCTCGCTGGTTCAGAACTGGCTGGTCGGTCCGATCCTCATGTTCGCGCTCGCGGTGATCTTCCTGCGCGACAAGCCCGAGTACATGGTCGGGCTCATCCTCATCGGGCTCGCCCGCTGCATCGCCATGGTCATCGTCTGGAACGACCTCGCCGACGGCGACCGCCAGTACGCGGCCGGGCTCGTGGCCTTCAACTCCATCTTCCAGGTGCTCTTCTTCTCGGTCTACGCCTGGGTCTTCATCACGGTGGTGCCGCGCTGGCTCGGGCTGTCCGGCGCCGAGGTGAACATCACCATCGGGGAGATCGCGACCAGCGTCTTCATCTACCTCGGTATCCCGTTCCTGGCGGGCTTCGCGAGCTGGGTGCTCCTCCGGCGCTGGAAGGGCGAGGACTGGTACCGGAACGTCTTCATCCCGCGCATCTCGCCCATCACGCTCGTGGCGCTGCTCTTCACCATCGTCCTCATGTTCTCGCTGAAGGGCGAGACCATCGTCCAGGTCCCGCTCGACGTGGTGCGGATCGCCATCCCGTTGCTCATCTACTTCGTGCTCATGTTCTTCGCGTCCTTCTTCATGAGCCGGAAGGTCGGGGCGGGCTACGGGCAGACGGCCACGCTCTCCTTCACGGCCGCCTCGAACAACTTCGAGCTCGCCATCGCGGTGGCGGTCGCCACCTTCGGAATGTCGAGCGGCGCGGCCTTCGCGGCGGTCATCGGCCCCCTCGTGGAGGTGCCCGTGCTCATCGGCCTCGTCAACGTCTCGCTGTGGCTGCGGAAGAAGTATTTCCCGCTGGAGCAGGCGCAGATCGAGGGCGTCAAGAACTGCGTCGGGGACTTCCCGACGCCAACGTCAAACCGGAGACCCGCGTGAGCGAGCGTCTGTACAACGTCCTCTTCCTCTGCACCGGCAACACGGCCAGGAGTGTCCTCGCCGAGGGAATCCTCGCCCACCTTGGCAAGGGTCGCTTCCGGGCGTTCTCGGCCGGGAGCCAGCCGAAGGGCGTCGTGAACCCCTTCGCCCTGGAGGAACTCCGACGGGCCGGGCTCCCCGCCGACGGCTTCCGGAGCAAGAGCTGGGACGAGTTCGCGAAGCCGGGCGCGCCGGAGATGGACTTCATCTTCACCGTCTGCGACAACGCCGCGAACGAGGCCTGCCCCGTGTGGATCGGGCACCCCATGACCGCGCACTGGGGGGTTCCGGACCCAGCGGCGGTCGAGGGGTCGGACGACGGCAAGCGACGTGCCTTCCGTGAGGCCGCCACCGCGCTGCGTCGCCGCATCGAGCTCTTCCTGAGCCTTCCGCTGGAGAAGCTGGACGGGCTCGCGTTGCAGGGAAGCCTGTCCAGCATCGGCAGGTCGTAGCCCAGCTCTCGGGCTCCACTCCTGGAGCGGCTCCTCGGAGACGTCCCGCGCCACTCCTCACTGATCCCAGGATCACTCGTTCTCGCGGCGCCCTCCGGCGCCACGCAGCCGCGAGGCCGGACGCCCCTTCATCCGTTGATGGCGTCACCCGGGCGACTCATTCTTGGGTCGTCAGAATAGCGCATTCCCTGGACGTGAGACGAACCCAGCAGTGGCGGGTGACGTCAGGGCGGTGTAGGCAGGCCTCCGGCAGGAGATCCATACTCGTCGGCATGCGCACCTCGACGCCGTCCGCGTTCGCTCTCACCGCCGCGATCTCCGCCTCGCTCGGCCTCGCCGCCTGCGGGGCGTCGTCGCAACCCGATCCGCTCGCCTCGTTCAAGACACAGACGCTCGCCTGGGCACCCTGCGACCCGACCATCGCCGGCCCGGGCTTCGCGGAAAGGCTCGCCAGGCTGGGCAGCCGCGCCACCTGTGCGCTCCTGCGGGCGCCCATCGACTACGCCAGCCCGTCGGGAGGGGAGTTCAAGATCGCCCTCCTCCGGGTGGCCGCTGGCGACGCCTCCCGCCGGAGGGGCGCCATCCTCCTGAATCCCGGCGGCCCCGGCGACGACGGCCTCTTCCTCGCGCCGCTCGTCGGCTCCATCTGGGCCGAGGCCAGCTCCACCGATCCCGTCGGCGCGCTCTACGCGGAACTCTCCCGGGTGTACGACCTCGTCGGGTTCTCTCCGCGCGGAACCGGCGCCAGCACGGAGCTCACCTGCAACTCCTCCGAGCAGCTGTCCTTCGTCGCCAACGAGGCCCTGGATCGGAGCCCGGCCAACGTCGATGCGATGCTCCGGAACGCCAGGCTGCTGGCGGAGAGCTGCCGGAAGAACCCGCTCACCCCCTTCGTCCACACCGACGCCACCGCCCGCGACATGGACCTCCTGCGGGAAGTCCTCGGGGACGCGAGGCTCTCCTACTTCGGGCTCTCCTACGGCACCTGGCTCGGCGCCTGGTACGCGGGCCTCTTCCCGGACCGGGTGGACCGCATGGTCCTGTCCGGCGTCCTCGACCTGACGAAGAGCCTGTCCAACCTCTTCGTGCTCCAGGCCGCGGGCATCCAGTACGTGATGGACGAGCTTCACTCTCCGTACGCTGCCCTCCACCCGGACACCTACCTGCTCGGGAGCACGGCGGACGCGGTGCGGGGCGTGTACGCAGGCCTCCGGCAGGAGGTGAAGCAGGCCCTGAACCCGCATCTCGTCGCGCTCATGGGAACCGAGAGCGCCCGCGACGACGTGCTCTTCCTGCTCCTCGCCGCCCGGACGCTCGACGGCATCCTGTCCGCGACTCCACCTCCCGCCGACGAGTACGCAGCCTACGGCCGCGTCGAGGCGGCCGTCGCGTTCGTGCCGGACGACGGACGCAGGAGCAAGGTCCACGACGACGTGAACCAGCTCATCCCGGCCTACTTCGCCCTCTCCCGGAAGGAGAGCGGGAAGGTCGAGCTCACCGGCAAGAGCGCCACCCTGTGGAGCGTGATCTGCAACGACACCCCCTGGGGGTTCGACGTGCCCTCCTGGGTTCACCTCCAGGACCAGCTCTCCGCGCTCTACCCCATCCAGGGCGGGCTCTTCACGGGCAGCCCCTGCCTGTACTGGGGCGGGCCCACGGTGACCCGTCCACCCCTCGCGAACCTGAACCGGGCCGGCCCCATCCTCCTCACCCAGACCCAGTTCGACCCGCAGACGCCGCTCTCGGGCGCGCGCGCGAGCTTCCTGGCCATTCCGACGTCGAGCCTCATTCAGATCGACGGGGGCTGGAACCACGGGGTGATGATGCCGTCCGGCAACCCTTGCGTCGACGTACCGGTGGCCCGGTACCTCCTCGACGGAACGGTGCCCGCCAGCCGGGAGACCCACTGCGCCAACCTCGACGTGGTGCAGCGGAGAGGTAGCGGAACAGGTCCAGGCTCGTCGCCTCTGGAGTCGCGACCCGCATCGTTCCGGTCTCGGTCGTCATGTCGGCGGAAGACGTGTGCTCGAGGTCCGCCTTCTGGAAGAATCGGATGCGCGCTCGTCCGGCGATGGCTGGCCGTACACTGATCGTCCCGAGCAGGGGATGACCGCGCGTCGTCAGCCGCCGGGGTTGTCCACATCCCTACCCCGTGACGACGTACAGGTTCCGGACCCCGGCCTGGACGGCCATCGAGCGGAGCTGGCCGTTCTGGCGGGCCCGCATGGTTCCTTTCATTCTACCGCTGGGCATGACGCGGTATCCTCCTCCGCCCTCGTGACCGACCCGATCGCCATCTCCCTCACCCCCTCCGGGCACCTCGTCCTGGGCCCGGCCGGTTCCTCCGATCCCTCGCCGGAGGCTGCCGTCGCGCGGAGGATCGCAGCCGCGTTCCAGCGCGGCCATGGCGAAGGGCTCCTCCACCTGGGCTCGGCGGAGGCGACGACGCCACTCCCTCCCGCATTCGCCTTCTGGCGAGACTTCGGCCGCGGGTTCATCGCGGCCCTCTGCGCCCTGCCCGATCTCGAGGCGCTCCGGGAACGGGCGGACCCCCGGCCCCGGGAGGGCGAGCTCGCCATGCTGCTCGCGCGAGCCCCGCTCATGCCGGGGTCGGAGTACCTGGGCCTCGAGGTCCTCTCCGCACTGTGGACCGACGTCCTCGTGGCGTGGCGAGCGGAGATGAATGGGCTGCGCGGAACCGTCCAGGACTGGCTGGCCGCGCGCGATCCGGCGTGGGCGGTGGTCGGACGCGTCCACTTCCACCTCGCCGAGAACAAGCGCGACGCCGACCGGCCCTTCGCCTTCCTGGCCACGTACACGACGGGGCTCTCCGACGGCGGCAAGCCCCAGCACCGGCCGCTCGGCGACGCCGTCCGCGAGGCCTCGTCCGCCGCCGACCAGCGCCGCCTCCTGGCCCTCCTGCAGCCGGTCCAGCGCGCGTCGGAGCGGAGCGCGCTCGTCAAGGCCATGGCGGACTCCGGGCGGCTGTTCCAGCCGCAGGCCTGGGCGCCTGCCGAGGCGCACCGGTTCCTCCGCGAGATCCCGGACCTCCAGCAGTGCGGCGTGGTCGTCCGGGTGCCCGACTGGTGGAGCAGCACCCGCTCGCCGAGGCCGCGCGTCACCGTCTCGGTGGGCGAGCGCCGACCGGCGGGACTCGGGCTCGACGCGGTCCTCGACTTCGACGTGCGCCTCACGCTCGGGGACCAGGAGGTCACCGAGGCGGAACTGCAGGCGCTCCGGAAGCAAGGCAGCGGGCTCGCCCTCCTCAAGGGACGATGGGTCGAGGTCGATGCCGAGCGGCTCGACGAGTTGCTCCGCCGGTGGAAGGCGGCAAAGCGGAACGCCGTCGATGGCCTTTCCTTCGTCGATGCGATGCGACTCCTCTCCGGCGCCGAGATGGGGGGCGCCGAGGAGGGCCAGCCCGTCGCCGATCGGGAGTGGGTCGGGATCGAGCCCGGTGCCTGGCTGGGGGAGACGCTGGCGGCCCTGCGTGGGGAGGCCGTCGGGGAGGTGGCCGACCCGGGCTCGGCGCTGCTCACCGAACTCCGGCCCTACCAGCGCGAGGGGGTGCGCTGGCTCTGGACGCTCTCCAGGCTGGGTCTCGGCGGGTGCCTGGCCGACGACATGGGGCTCGGCAAGACCATCCAGGTCCTCGCCCTCCTGCTCCTCCTGAAGCGGCACCGCGCCATCCCCGGCCCCCACCTCCTCGTGGTCCCGGCTTCACTGCTGGCGAACTGGCAGGCCGAGGCGAAGCGATTCGCGCCCAGCCTGCGCGTGCTCGTCGTGCACCCCTCGGTGATGCCCCGGGGCGAGATCGACGACCTCTCGCCGGATTCGGTCCGGGACGTGGACCTGGTCGTCGTGTCCTACGCCGGGGCGGCACGCACTCCCTGGCTCGCCAACTGTTCGTTCGGGCTCGTGGTCCTGGACGAGGCGCAGGCCATCAAGAACCCCGGCGCCCGCCAGACACGCGCGGTGAAGGCCATCCGGTCCAGGTGGAGGCTGGCCCTCACCGGGACGCCGGTCGAGAACCGCGCCGGCGACCTCTGGTCCCTCTTCGATTTCGTGAACCCGGGGCTCCTCGGCTCCGCCAAGGTGTTCGGCTCGTATCTGAAACGCGCATCGTCCCACGCCGGGCTCCGGAACCTGGTCCGCCCCTACATCCTGCGGCGTCTCAAGACCGACCGGGCCGTCATCTCCGACCTGCCGGAGAAGACCGAGGTGAAGGCCTTCTGCGCGCTGACGAAGCGCCAGGCGGCGCTGTACGAGGAATCGGTCGAGGCGCTCGCCCGGGAGGTCGCGAGCATGTCGCCCGGAGATCGGATGCGGCGGCGCGGCGTGGTCCTTTCCTACCTCATGCGCCTGAAGCAGATCTGCAACCACCCCTCCCAGTGGACGGGGGACGGCGGCTGGGCGCCCGGCGAGAGCGGCAAGTTCGCCCGGCTGGGGGAGATCGCCGAGGTCGTCGCCTCCCGCCAGGAGAAGGCGCTCGTCTTCACCCAGTTCCGCGAGATGGCGGAGCCGCTGGCCCGCTTCCTGGGCGGGGCCTTCGGGCGCCCCGGGCTCGTCCTCACCGGGGAGACCCGGGTGAAGGAGCGGTCGGAACTGGTGCGACGGTTCCAGGAGGACGAGGCCATCCCCTTCTTCGTCCTCTCGCTCAAGGCGGGCGGAACCGGACTCAACCTCACCGCCGCCACCCACGTGATCCACTTCGATCGCTGGTGGAACCCGGCGGTGGAGAACCAGGCCACCGACCGGGCCTTCCGCATCGGCCAGAAGCGGGGCGTCCTCGTGCACAAGCTGGTCTGCCGGGGGACGATCGAGGAGCGGATCGACGCCATGCTCGAGGAGAAGCAGGCCCTCTCGCGCGACCTGCTGGAGGGCGGCGCCGAGGTTCGCCTCACCGAGCTCGACGACCGGGAGCTCTTGAACCTGGTTTCGCTGGACCTGCGAAGCGCGATGTCGGATTCATGACCGAGAGGAGGGTCGATGGGCTACGGATACTACGGTTTCGCCCCATACGTTTCCGTGGCGGAGCGCCGCCAGCGCGCCGCGCGGAAGCTGACGCAGCTCCGGAAGAAGGGACATGAGCCTCGTCCGGTGGAGATCTCCGGGCGACACATCGCGACCACCTTCTGGGGAAAGGCCTGGTGCAGCCACCTCGAGTCCTACGCCGATTACGCGAGCCGCCTTCCTCGCGGCCGGACCTACGCCCGGAACGGCTCGGTCATCGACCTCCAGGTCACGAAGGGTGAACTCCGTGCACTGGTCTCCGGGAGCGAGATCTACGAGGTGCTGGTTCGCATCGCCCCCCTCGCCCCGGCCCGCTGGAAGGTGACCCGGAACGAGTGCGCGGGCCAGATCGGATCCGTCGTCGAGCTCCTCACGGGAAAGCTCTCCACCGAGGTCATGGCGGTGCTCTGCCACCGGGAGAAGGGGCTCTTTCCCGGCACGCGAGAGATCCGGATGTCGTGTTCCTGTCCGGACGGCGTCAGGCTCTGCAAGCACCTCGCGGCGGTGTTCTACGGCGTCGGAGCGCGGCTCGACCAGGCGCCCGATCTCCTCTTCACGCTGCGTGGGGTGGACGGGGCCGAGCTGCTCGCCGACGCCGGACGGGCGAAGGGGCTCGCGGCGCCGAACCGGGCGGACGCAGCGATCGCCGACGAGCACCTGGGGGACATCTTCGGGATCGAGATGGAGGGGAAGGCACCGCGCCCGGCCCGGAAGCCGAGAAAGGTGATCCGGAAGGCGGGCAAGAAGGCGGGCAAGAAGGCCCCGAAGAAGGCCCCGAAGAAGGCCCGCCGGGCGTAGGCCCGCTCCCTCCCTGCGGCGTCGCCCCCTTGCCCTCTCGAACCCCATGTGGGTTGGCCCTCATGTAGCCCTTGCGGTCGAACTCGTGAGCAGGGGAAAACTACTGTCGGGGTGAGGGCTCGACAGCGAAAGTTCCTGGCGTACCTCGCGGCGCCCGTCCTGGTCGGCGCCAGCGTGTTGTTTCGCAACGCCATCCTCGGGAGCACGGGGGAGCCCGAGTCCGATCTTCTGCTCTCGGCCGTGGCCATTGCCGGGGCCCTCGGCGGTATCGGCCCCGCACTCGTCGCGACGGCCCTGAGCTTGCTGGAGGAGATCTACTTCCAGACAGAGCCGGTGAGGACGTTCCTCGTCCCCAGGCACCGGGATCAAGTCGAACTCACCCTGTTCCTGGCGAGCGGGGTTGCCATCGCGATCACGTTCGAGATCCTGCGGCGGCTCCGCCAGCGGGAAGCTACGGTTCGCCGGACGCTGCTCATGATCACCCGATGCAACGAGGCGATCCTGCGTGCCCGCACCGAAGAGCAACTCTACGCCGACATCTGCCATGTGATCGTGGACGTGGGCGGCTACCGGATGTGCTGGGTGGGGCTCGCGGAGCAGGACGAACGGAGGACGGTTCGTCCGGTGGCCCACGCCGGCCACGAGGACGGCTACCTCGGGCTCGTCGACATCATCTGGGCGGACGAGCCGCGGGGGCGAGGCACGACGGGCACCGCCATCCGGGAGCGGCGCATGGTGGTGGGACAGGACTTCTCCACCGATCCCTCGATGATGCCCTGGAGGGTGGAGGCGCACCGGCGCGGCTATCGCTCCGTGACCTCCCTGCCGCTCCTCCGGGAGGGCGAGGTCCTCGGGGCCATCGTCATGTATTCGCGCGAGGCCGCTGCGTTCACGGGGGACGAGCTCGGCTACCTGGCGAAGCTCACCGACGACGTCGCGTTCGGCGTGACCGTCCTCCGGCAGGCCCAGGCCAGGGAACGGGCGGTCGCGGAGAAGAGAAGGGCGGAACACAAGAGCGAGGAGCGCGAACGGTTCCTTGCCAACGTGTTGGCCACCTCCCTGGACGCGTTCTGGGTGGTGGACACCACCGGGCAGATGCTGGAAGTCAACGATGCGGCATGCAGCATGCTCGGGTTCACCCAGGAGGAACTGCTCGCCCGGAATATCGGGGACGTCGAGGACGCCATGGGGGCCGAGGAGATCGCGTCCCGCATGGAGAATTTGCTGAGGACCGGCGGCGCTCGGTTCGAATCCCGGCATCACCGAAAGGACGGGGGCGTCATCGAGGTGGATGTCTCCGCGACGCTCGTGCCCTACGACGGCGGGCGGGTCGTCGCCTTCATCCGGGACGTCACGGATCGAAGGAGGGCCGAGGAAGCGCTACAGCGGGCGCAGCGAACGTTGCTCCTCATCACTCGTTGCGGCGAGGCGATCCTGCGGGGCAGCACGGAGGAGGAGATGTTCGGCGAGGTCTGCCGCGTGATCGTCGAGACGGGCGGCTACCGGATGGCCTGGGTGGGCACCGCCGAGAACGACGAGCACAAGACCGTCCGCCCGGTGGCCCACGCGGGGCACGAGGCCGGCTATCTCCGGGACATCGACGTCGTCTGGGCCGATGAACCCAGGGGGAGGGGACCGACAGGGACCGCGATACGCGAGAACCGGATCGTCGTCGGTCCCGACTTTGCCGACGAGCCCATGCTCAGGCCCTGGAGCAAGGCAGCGCTGGAACGAGGCTACAAGACCTCGACGGCCGTTCCCCTCGTACATGGCGAGGAGAAGGTGGGCGTCATCACGATGTATTCGGGCGATCCGACCGTCTGGACGGACGACGAGCTCGGACTCCTGCGCCAGATGGCCGACGACCTGGCATTCGGAGTGCAGTCGATCCGTCGCCGCGTGGCGAGGGATCAGGCCGTCGCCGGCCGGGCATCCGCAGTCCAGGCCCTGTCCACCGAGCAGGAACGATTCCAGAGGCTCATCGAGAGATCGAGCGACCTCACGCTGGTCCTCGACCGGCGGGGACGGATCCAGTTCGCCAGCCCCGCCTGCCAGGAGATCCTGGGGCTCAGCCCTACGGATCTGGCCGGTAGCGAGGCACTCGATCACATCCACCCCGAGGACCACACGGCGGCGCGCAAAGCGATGGCCGAGGTGCTGACCCCCTCCCGGGCGAGCAGCCGGGTGGAACTCCGGGTTCGACGTCTCGACGGGGCCTACGCGCTCGTGGACTCCAACTTGCGAAACCTCCTCGACGTACCTGGCATCGAGGGTGTGGTCGTCAACAACCGGGACGTCACGGAACGAAACCGCCTTCGCGAGCAGTTCCAGCAGGCGCAGAAGCTGGAGAGCATCGGACGGCTCGCCGGCGGAGTGGCCCACGACTTCAACAACCTGCTCACCGTGATCCTGGCCTGTGGCGAGGACGTGCGACGCAGCATCCAGGAGGGGGCGGTTCCGGATCCGGACTGCGCCGGGGACATCCTGGACGCCGCGCATCGGGCGAGCGACGTGACGAAGCAGCTGCTCTCCTTCGCCCGCAAGCAGGTCATCCATCCGGCCGCACTCGACCTGAACAAGGTGATCAGGGCGAGCGAGAAGCTCCTGCGGCGGGTCATCGGTGCGGACGTCCAGATCGTGACGCGGCTCCAGCCCGACCTGTGGACCGTCTGGTGCGATGCGGGCCTCATCGATCAGGTGACCGTCAACCTCGTCGTGAATGCGCGGGATGCCATGCCGGGCGGTGGAAAGGTGATCCTTGCCACCAGGAACGTGGCGGTTCGGAGCGGTGACCCCGTGCCGGACCCCGAGATGGTCCCGGGGCCCTACGTGGTGCTCACGGTCGAGGACTCGGGCACCGGGATGCCACCCGAGGTGCTGCGACACATCTTCGAGCCATTCTTCACCACCAAGGAGCAGGGGAAGGGCACGGGCCTGGGCCTGGCCACCGTGTTCGGCATCGTGAAGCAGAGCCGGGGCTTCCTGGGGGTCCGGTCCTCGGTCGGAGTCGGAACGACCTTCGAGATCTACCTGCCGCGGCACGAGGCCCCTCCATCCGACGCCGAGGACGACGTGCAACGCGTGGGAGGAACCGAGACCATCCTCCTGGTCGAGGACGAGCCGCGGGTCAGGGACGTCACGGCGAGGATGCTCCGCTCGGGAGGCTACCGGGTTCTCTCGGCCGCGGGGGGCGAGGAAGCCACTGCGATCGCGCGAGACGAGAAGGGCGCCGTCGCCCTCCTCGTGACGGACACCGTGCTGCCGGGCATGGGTGGTCGGGAGGTGGCGCGGCGAATCACCGAGCTGGCGCCGGGAGTCCGGATCCTCCTGGTGTCCGGTTACGCAGGTGACGAGATCAGCGGGCTGGCGGGCCTGGACGATGGGGCGAACTTCCTGCCCAAGCCCTTCAGCACCGCCGACCTGCTGAAGCGGGTCCGGGAGATCCTCGACGGAGGGTCTCCCGTGCCCCCGGAATGACCGGCAGTCACGCTCGCACGCTCACTTCCCCGACGGACTCCGCACCTCGACGGTCCCGCGTCCCGACGCGTCGGTCCGGCGCTGCGTCAGGACGGGTTCGACCGCCTGGCCCAGTCGGTTGAACCGGAGCACGAGGTCGGCCCCGTCGTTCTTCCCCTGGTCCTCGCCCTTGACCTGCAGGTCCACCTTCACGGTGTAGTACTTGTCCACGTCGATCCGCAGGGAGGCCCGCTGGTGGCTGTTCCCCTGGATCCCCATGACCTTGAACGCCACGGTCTTCTTCTCGCCAGGGCCCAGGCTGCCGGGGATCGACCCGCTGCCCTGGAAGGGTGGGGTGGAGTACAGGTGGGTGAGGACGCTATCGGATCCCCCCGAAACCACGCTGACTCCTTCGCGAACGGGTCCGCCGCCCGCTGCGGCGAGTTCCCTGGGCGTCCCCTCCCGCATCACGACCACGACCTTCCCCGAGGAGGCCCATCGCGCGGTTCCGTTGTTCCGGATGGTGACCTTCACCTTCGGGTCGCCCACCACGATGGCCTCCGGCGCCGGTCCGTGGCTCGGGCCATGCGGTCCCGCGACCCCCTTGACGATGGTCACGGGCACGGAGTCCTTCGGAGGGCGGTAGTCCCAGGCCACCTCCTCGATCACGAGGTCGGTCGTCTGGATGGGCGTGGTTGCCGCCGAGCGGACCGATGTGCTGCTGCCCAGCGTCGCGGCCTGCGGCAGGTTGCAGCGGGTCAGGCTCTTCCCGCTGCCGGTGAAGGTCTTGATCGGGCCGACCTGGGAGTCGAGGGCCCGGCACGAGCCCGCGACGTCGGCGGTGGCTCCGCGACCCTGGCACTTGGTCCCGTTGCACTTCCACTCGATCTCCCCGAGACGCATGCTCCACGCCTTCTTCAGGGAAGTCTCCAGGGAGGCCGAGTAGGAGGTGGCCGGCGGGGTCCCCGCGGACGCCGTCGTGGCCAGGAGCGCGAGCAGGATGGTTCCGGAGATGATTCGTGCGATCGAGATCATGCGGGCACCCTATGAAGTCGCGGGCAGGCCGGTCAAGGCGCCGGGCGTCATTCCGAAAGTGAAATTTTCATAAAGTGAACCCCAGCCTTTCCCCGCTCCGCGATCTGCGACAGAGTTCACAAACTCATGCCCCCCTCGGCCCGACGCCCGCTCCTCCTTGCCGCTGCCGCAACGGCCGTCCTCGGCCTGGCAGGGTGCCGCCCATCGGCTCCGCCAGCCGCGCCGCCGGCGCCCCCGGTGGTCGTCGGGTCGCCGTTCGACGCCATGCGGATCTTCCGGGAATCGGTGCGCCGATCCCCCGATCACCTCGCCGTCGTCGCCCGCGGCCTGGTGGCGAAGAAGGACGTCGAGGGGCTGCACCTCTTCGTGCGGGACCAGATCCGCACGCTCCCCGACGGCGAGGACGGATTCTCCTCGCCGGGGCGGGCGATGCGATGGGGCGTCCGCGGGGCGCTCCGCTACGGCGCGGGCACGCCGCGCGAGAAGGCCGAGCTCCTGGCACAGCTCTATCGCGAGGCCGGGTTCGAGGCCTCCGTCGTGGTGGGGCGCGTCGCCCTCCCGGACGGCGACCCGCTGGTGCTCCTGCGCGGTCCGGAACGCCCGCCCTTCGCGCCCCGGTTCGCACCCGGCGAGGAGGCCGCGATCGCCGCCTCGCTCTCCGGTGCCGCCCCTGCACCGCGGGTGGCACCGCTCGACCCCGGCGATCGGGGAGCCATCGCGCTGGCAGAAAAGCTCGTCGCCCTGGCCGGCGAGGCGCGAGGCACGAGCGCATCCCCCCGGTCGCTCCGATCGATCGAGCTGCCGCTCGTCCGCGTATCCACGCCTGCGGGCGACCGGCTCGCCAGCCCCAACCTTCCCGGAGCCGAATTCGACCGACCGCGGCTCATCGGAAAACCATCGGCCGCCCCCGAGCCCGCTCCGACGCCGACCGTCCGCATCGCCATCCAGATGTCCCGAGCCTCCGCTCCGGGGGAGCGCATCGAGCTGGTGGGCGCCGAGTGGCGCGCCGACGAGCTCGCGGGGCGGCAGGTGGTGGTCGGTTTCGCGCCGCCGGTCACGGCGGAGCGGCTGCTCTCGATGCGCGTCGGCGACGTGCGGGTGGTCCTGCCCATGCTGGCGCTGCGCGGCGCGGACATCCCCGTGGCCGACTACGCGGCGCAGACCCGCACCGGACGCGCCCTCACCGTGGGCGGCGCCGTCGTGGACGTCGGCCGCGACGGCTCGGTGCGCATCGACGACGAGCCGGTCGCCGAGCCGGAGGGGAGCGCCGCGCGGGTGGCCCGGGTCGTCTCGCTGGAGGCGCGGGCGCGCAGCGTCAGCTTCCCGTCGGTGAGCCTGGCGGTCACGGCGCGGGACGCGAAGGGTGCGGTCGTGGACGGCCTTCCCGCCAGCGCCTTCGTCGTCCGGGACGACGCGCCGGTGGTGGCGATGCTCACCCGCAACCGCCCGGCGCCCCGCGTCCTCCTGCTGCTCGATGGCTCGCGAAGCCTGCCCGAGCCCTTCCGCGACCGCGGTGCGGTCGAGCTCTCCCGCGCCATCGCCGAGCGGCTCCTGGGCGACGACCCCACGCTGCGACTGCGCGTACGTGCGGTGGGGGAGAGCCCGGTCGCCGAGCCCTGGCTCACCGACCCGGCCGAGGTGGCGGAATCGGCCCGCCGCCACCTCCCACGGACCTTCGAGTCGCGGCTCTGGCAGACGATGTCCCAGGCGCGCACGGCCGCCGATCCGACCGTGGTGGTGCTCATCACCGACGGTGCGGCGACCGACCGGCCGAGCCCGGAATTCCTGGCGAACATCGCGGTGGGTCCGCCGGCGGTGGTGGTCGGCGTGGGCCGGACCGACGGGAAGTCGCTCGCCGCCCTGGCCGCCGCCTCGGACGGCGAGGCGGTGACGGCGGACGATCCGGAGGAGGCGGTCCGTGCGATCCAGCGCCTGGTCGCGGCGCGCACCGCCGCGGCGCACCGTCTCCGGTACACGGCGCCGGCGGACGCCAGCGGGGAGCGGACCGTGCGGGTCGAGCTCGCCGGGCGGGACGTATCGACCACGGCGAAGTACACCGTCCCGGCCGCCGCCGATCGGGTGGCGCCCGACGCGCTGGCCGGGCTCTACGTGAGCGTCCAGTCCGGGGCCAGCCGCTACGTCCGACCGCTGGTGGAGGGTTCGCCCGGCGAGGTGGAGGCGGCGCTGCTCGGCACGGCCCTGCTGAGCTTCGAGGGGGATGCCCCCACGCCGTCAGCCTGGATCGACGACGTCTTCACCGGGATGCTGGCCCAGGAACCGCTGTTACGCGCAGTGAAATCACGCGATCGGAAGGCGATCGTCGCCGAGCTCGCCCGGGCGCCGTACGGCGCCACGCCCGAGCCGTTCTCCTTCTTCCCCCGGTTCTGGCGACCCGGGGACGGGGACGTGGTGACCTTCTCGCAGGGGCTGAGCGCGGTCCTCACCACCTCCCGCCGACGGCCCGGCCTGCCCGGCCTTCGCCGGGTGGACGTCCTGCCGCTCCTGCGTGTGGCGACGGTGGGCGCGGGGGCGGAGGCGTGCACGCAGCGCACGATGGAGCGCACGGCCCGGGTCGCACTCGTCGAGCAGGCCCGCTACACGACCTCGACCGGCTCGCTCCTTTCAGGGAAGGAGCTGGCCGTCGTCCCGGCCGGGCGGAAGGTCGAGAGCGTGCTCCGGGGCGTGGACGGCGCGGCGCTCGAATCGCTCTCGGGGATGGCGGACGATCCGGCCTGGCGGGCGCGCGTGCGGTACGTGGCGCAGGATGCGTCCTCGTCGGCCTTCTGGGCGGTGACGCCGCGGAACGGCACGCTGCTCGGCGTGCTCCCCGACGGAAGCGGCGGGGGCGAGGTCCAGGAGATCAACGCCGTCTACGACCGGGCCACGAACGTGCTGAACCACATCGGGCTGGCGGCCTCGATCATGGGCGGGAGCTTCGGCTTCGGGGTGCTGCTCTCCCTGGAGCAGACCAAGCTCTCGAAGCTCCACGCCGCCACGCTCACCCTCGCCACGCTGGAGGTCCAGCCCGGGGACATCTCGAACCTCGACGAGCTGGCCTGCGCCATCGCCACCGGTGCGGTGGGGCCGGTGCTCGGTGCGATCGGGGCAGAGGATGCAGCGAAGGTGGCCGAGCTGGTGGGCATCATGGACGCCGCCCTGGGAGCGTGGGCCGACACGGGCATCTGCTCCCGCCTGCTCGGGAAGTGACGGGGTACATCACTGCGAGTGAATCAGGGTTTCGCCCGGGTCCAGACGCCCTTCATGAGCCGGGTGCACTGGTCCTCTCCCTGGGCCGCGGCTGCCGCCGGGGTGAGCTTCACCCCGTATCCGGGGAAGGTCGAGTAGTAGACGAGGCGACTCTCGTCGTTCCTCCCGCCTCCGCGGAGGCAGGCTCCGATCCGCCCCTCGACGGGGCACCCGCCCGCCGCGAACGCCCCCTTCTGCGAGTCGCAGAGCCGCTGCATCTTCAGGGCGGTCCAGGAGGAGCCCGTCCACTCGTCGCACATCCCGGTCGCGGGCCGGTTGCAGCTTCCGGCCCCTCGGGCAGGGGAGGGGAAGATCGAGGCGGCGAGGAGCAGGAGAAGGGCGCGTGACATCCGGCGGACGGTGGCACATCGGCCGCGGCGGCTGCAAGTCGAAGAACCCGAGGTCACTCGCGTACGTCATCACGGCCGATGACGTGGAGCTCACGCGAGGCCGCCTTCCCCTGGCGCGCCGGCGTGTACGGAACGAGCGCCGATCTCCGCACCTCGCCCGTCAGGTCGGCGACGAAGTACCCGAGGTTCCCGGCGCCCAGCGGGCGGAAGGCCAGGGTCAGCGTCCCGCCCGACACCGTCACAGCCCGGTCCGTCCGGTACCAGTCGGACCGGCCCGCCACCGTGGCGTGGACGCGGATGGTGAAGACCTGGCCGTCGGCGAGCGGGCGCTCCCTGCCTGGCGCGTCCCCCTCCTCGCGGAATCCCGTGATCCGGTAGGTGGCGGCATCTCCACTCGCCGGGATGACTTCCCGCACGGAAAGGTCACCCGGCACAGGCAGCTCGACCCCGTCCACCACCGCCCGGCCGTCCACCGGCACGAGGTAGTCGTTGACGATGCCGTAGGTCTTTCCGGCGTAGGCGTCGGGGATCAGGGCGACCGGGTATGCGTGCCCCGCCCCGTCCACGAGGGCGGGCCAGCTCGACGCGGGCGAGGTATCGACCCACCAGGCGTCCCTTCCGAGGAGTCTCGTCACCTCGTCCGGGAAGCGGAACGAGTCGAAGCACGGGGTTTCCACCGTCTCGCCCTCCCGCGGGATGACCCGGCACGAGGGCACCTGGTGACCCGCCATCACCTGGTCGAACTCGTTCTGCACGATGGCGGAGAGGGGCGCCGCAGGGTCTCCGGTCATGGAGACGATCGCCATCAGGTCGGACTGGTGGTCGAGATAGAAGTCGAAGTAGGCCTGGAGCAGGCCGATGTCGGACCGCGTGTACCTGGGGGCGAAGAAGGCATACCCGTCCATGGCGGTGTGGGCGGCGTAGCTCCAGGTCGGGTAGCCGGCGAGGATCGACGGGAAGTAGACCGAGAGCCCCGTGGCCCTCGCATTGGAGCCGAGAGCGGCGTTGGTCTTCACGCTGGCGTCGATGGCGTCGAGCAGGAACTCCTGGCTGGATTCGAGCGCGGGATCCGGGCCGACGTCGAGGACGATCTGCTCGACGACGTGGATGGCGAGTCCCTTCAGGTCGGCGAGGTCGAGACCCCCCTTCTTGAACGGGGCGGTGCCCCAGTCGAGGGTTCGGGCCCGGCCCTTGGCGATCTCCCGCCAGCCGCCCAGGAAACCGGCATAGGGCTTGAGGTTCGCGGCGAAGTCATCGACGGCGGCGGCGACGGAACCGGCCTGGGCGAGGTCGATGACCGACAGCGTCACGTCCTCCTCCTTCGCCGCGAGCTGCTTGGCCACGTACCCGCGGACGATCTCGGCGCCGATGGCGGCGCCGCCGGCGGAGGGGTTCCGGTCCACGTAGCGAAGGAAGGAGGTGTAGTCCCAGCCCGACAGCGGCTCGACGTCCTGGGAAGCCACCATGTACCTCGAAGACCGCGCCAGGGCAGCGGCCGTCTCGGCGGTCCCCATCAGGCAGGCGTCGAAGCCCACGAGCTCGAGGGGTGTTCCCCGGTGGGCGGCCGTTCCCTGGAGGACCATCCCGATCTCCGCCACCGGGAGGATCCACCTCGTGATCTCGTCGAGGCCGACCCCGATGTTGATGCCCCCCCCGTGGTCCCACAGGACGAGCAGGTACCGGCCGGCCGGGTAGGCGTCTACGGCCCAGTCCACGAAGTCCCGGAAAGCGAGCGAGCTCCCCATGTTCATGTACGGGTCGATCCGGCTCTCCGCCCCGAGGTCCTGCACCTGCTCGAGCGACGTCGGATGGACCACGTACCGCTGCAGGTGTGTCCAGTCGATGTTCGCGGGCTGCATGGCCCTTGCGTCGACCGGGGGTGTACCGCTCTTCTCCGCTCCACCGGTCTGGACGACGACGGTGGTGTCCACGAGCTCGCCGGCCGCCATCATCTCCTTGAGGTTGCCCGAGCCCTGGCCGCCGTCACGGCTCTCGAGCGTGCTGCCGACCATGTAGACGAGCACCACGGTTCCCGTTGACTGGGCCGGCCCGGGGCCGCTGCTCCCGCCGCAGGAGACGAGCAGGACGGCGAGGGCCAGTGCGACTCCACGACCGATGGATTTCATGGCCACTCCGTCCGACCGCAGATCGCCAATGGCGCAGGTCGTGTGAAGTTGCGAGTGAACTCCTCCGGCGTCAGGTTGTCCAGCGAGCCGTGCACCACCCTCTACGGCTCGAAGTACCCTGGGGCAGGCCGCGCATCTTCGCCGGAAGGCCTTCATGAAGACGAAGCGCTTGTAACCGTTCAAGTCGGGAGTGGTGCTATATGACGGTCAGGAAACCCTGCCGTTCGGTGAACGGCTCCACGCTGTTCCCCTGCGCCAACTCCGGGAGGCGTAGCACCCCCCACAATGCACACTCATCCCCGCCCCCCTCTCGCTCTCGCCCTCCTCCTCGCACTCCTGGTCACCACCGGGACCGTGCAGGCGGCGCCGCTCCCGCCGGGATTCGTCCACGCCGACGAGGTCGTGCCGGGTCTCAAGACCGACGTCCGCTACGCGTCGAGCCACAACTTCGTCGGCCGCCCGGTGGCGGGCTACCTGGCCCCGAAGGTCATCCTCACGAAGGAGGCGGCGCAGGCGCTCGCCCAGGTCCAGGCGCGGCTTCGCCCTTTCGGCCTCTGCCTCGAGGTGTTCGACGGCTACCGGCCGCAGCGCGCCGTGGACGACTTCGTCCGCTGGTCGAAGGAACCCGACGACCCGAAGGCCCGGGCCGAGTTCTACCCGGACGTCCCGAAGGAGAAGATCATCCCGCTGGGATACGTCGCCGCGCGGTCGAGCCATTCGCGCGGCAGCACGGTGGACCTCACCCTGGTCGCGCTGGACGGGGAGGGGAAGGAGCTCGACATGGGGGGCGCCTTCGACCTCTTCTCGCCGCGCTCCGCCCCTCTCTTCCCGGGGATCACCGCGCAGCAGCGCGCCAACCGGATGCTGCTCCGCACCCTGATGATGGACGCCGGGTTCGAACCCTACTCCGAGGAGTGGTGGCACTTCACCCTGCGTGGAGAACCCCACCCGGAGCGGGTCTTCGACTTCCCGGTGGAGTGACGATCCCGAAGCGAAACGAGAGGCTCCCATGATGGCGGTAACCTTACCCCCGACTCGCGGAGTCCCGCGTGACGGAGGCACTGACGGCCGGCCGGGCTTGCCTACCCGCCGAACAGGGCGTGCGGCGGCACGCGATAGCCGGCCTGGAAGAGCACCACCACCAGCACCACGTAGGCCACGAGCCCCAGCACGACGGCGAGCTGCGCCGGCGAGACCCGCTGGATCGCCTGGCGGTCCCGCACCTCGCACACCTCGCCGGGGCAGTACTCGGGCTTCTGTCGGGAGACGAGCGCGTAGAGCTTGCAGCCGATGCAGATGCCGAAGGCCGTCTCGCAGAAGAGGAAGACGAGGCAGAGCAGGCAGATGATCCCGGAGATCGGGCTGTAGGTGTTGAGCACGTTCACCAGGACGAACATCACCGACGCGAGCGCCACGCCGATGATCCAGGCGAACTTCTTCTGGCGGGCCCCCACGTACTCCGGCACCTGGTTGCGGACGATGAGCCGCCCCAGGATCAGGGTGGGGGAGTACCTCGGGCTCAAGAGCACGCGGATGAGCATGTCGGGCAGGAAGATGGCGATGGCGTACTTCAGGAGTACGAAGCTTCCCTTGAGGGCCGCCGCCGCGATGGCCGAGAACATGAGGGCGAAGAGGATCCCGGCGGCCGCGCGGATCTCCCGCTCGTTCAGCACGGGGATGCGGTAGCCCTCGACCTCCTCGCCGAATTTTCCGATCGTGCTCATGCCTGCTCCCTACCACTTCTGGCCCCGGAAGGGGCGTTCCGGGTAGGGCGGAGAGGGCGCGACAATCACCCGAGGGGAGGGGTCATGCTTCGTGGACATCGCAGGTATCGGTGGGTTCTCGCCGCGGTCGCGCTCCTGGGGGCCGCCTGCAGCACCGCCTCGACCGCGAAGATCACGGTCCACGACGCCACCATCGCCGAGGCGCGGGCCGCGGCGGCGGACCTGCTCGCGAAGAGCGACGCGGTCTCGCTCTCGATCGCGATCGCGGACGGCGAGCGGGTCCAGTGGGCGCAGGGGTTCGGCTACGCCGACCCGGCGACGAGGACGGCGCCCACCGCCGACACGATGTACTGCATCGGATCGGCGAGCAAGATGTTCGCGACCCTCGCCGTGATGCGGCTCGTGGACCAGGGCAAGGTCGCGCTCGACGAGCCCTACGTGAAGTACGTGCCCGGCTTCCGGATGCAGTCGCCGGAGTACGCGCGGATCACCGTGCGCATGCTCCTGAACCACACCTCGGGGATCGGCGGGACCGAGGCCCCGAACCTGTTCACCTTCTCGCCGTACGTGGATTACGGGTCCCAGACGCTCGCCTCGCTGGCGCACCAGGGGCTCAAGCACGCGCCGGGATACATGAACGTCTACACGAACGACGGGTTCACCCTGATCGAGCCGCTCGTCCAGGCCGTCACCGGGAAGAGCTTCGCGCAGTACGTCCAGGACGAGATCTTCACGCCGCTCGGCATGACCCGCAGCGCGGTCCCGACCTCCCCGCTCCCCGCGGGATCGTTCGCGCGGACCTACGCGGGGGGCGCGGTCACGGGGCAGGAGTACACGAACACCTACGCGTCCGGCGGCCTCTATTCCACTCCTGGTGACATGGGGCGGCTGGCTGCCCTCTTCATCGGAGGGGGCGCGTACGGCGGGACGCGGATCGTCTCGGAGGCGTCGGTGAGCGCGATGGCCGCCGACCAGGCGGTGGAGACCTTCCACCCGGTGCCCCCGGCCTTCCGGTGGGGGCTCGGGTGGGACACCGTCGCGGAGCCGGGGCTCGACGTGGTCGGGATCCCGGCCTGGTACAAGAGCGGCGGCACCCGGATGTACACCACCGCCTTCGTCGTCCTTCCCGGGGAGCGGCTCGCCGTCACCGCCATCGCGGCTGGCCGCGAGGGCACCGACAGGCCGGGCGCCGACCCCCTGGTCGTGGCCGAGCGGATCCTCCTGCGGGAGCTCGTGGAGCGGAAGCGGATCGCGGCGATGCCCGCGCCGATGACCGACGTCAGCCCGGTGGCGGCCGCCGTCCCGGCGGAGGCCACCGCTGCGATGACCCGGATGTGGGCGAAGTCGAACAGCCTGCGCCGGGTGAGCCCGGGAGCCGGCGGCACGCTCACGCTCCAGGCCTGGAACGGCGCGGCATGGGAGCCCGAGCTCGAGGGGCTCTCGCTGCGCCAGGACGGGTGGTGGGCCAGCGACGCGAGGCCGGGCGTCGCCTACTCGGCCGTCACGGCAGGCGGGAGGAGCTTCCTCGCCCGGCGCGCCCCCTTCGCCGCCGGCCATTACCGGCTCCAGCTCGTCGCCGGGGAGGGCGTGTCGCCCGTCCGGCCGCTCTCGGCGGCATGGACCGACCGCGTCGGCCGATCCTGGCTCGTGGTCAACGAGCTTGCCAGCGACGTCGTCTACTCGCTCGGCGACGTTAGACCCCGGCTCACGCTCCGGACGGTAGACGGCCTGGACGGGCTGCTCGCCGTCTCGTCCGAGGCGGGCGGCTCCGGGGAGAAGAGCACCAACCTGGTCGATCCCTCCACCGACGACCGGGTCGCTCGCATGTTCCTCCTCGACCGGGACGAGGGCGATTTCCGGATCGAGCCCCGCGCCGGCGAGGAGTGGGCCCGGTACGAGGGGTACGTGCTGCGCCCGCAGGGGACCGTGCCGGTGATCGCGCGCGGGCAGTCCGGCAAGGTGACCGTCGGGGCGGAGGGCTACGCGGAGTGGCGCGCCGTCGTCTCCGGGGCCACCGCCGCCTCCGTCACCCTCGCGACGACCGGTGCGTGGAAGGTCTACTCCCCCGCGCTCGACCTCCTCTCGCAGGGCACGGGAGGCGCCACCGTGACGCTCCCCGCCGGCTCGACCGCGTCGTACCTCAAGCTCTACGGCTCGGCGGGGGACACCCCGACCGTGACCGTCGCGGATGTTCAGCTGAGCCCATAGTGCGTCGAGCCGCGCATGTCACGGCGAAGGCCACGGGTTTCGACCGTGAATCCGCGTGGTAGGAGCCAGCCATGTTCAGGACACCCTGCGTCACGATGCTGCTCGTCGGAGCGATGCTCACGGGGAACGTCGGCTGCAAGGCCGCGGCCGGAACCCAGCCGGCGGGGGCCTCGGAGAACCTGCTGAAGGACCTCGAGGCCGCCATCGAGACCTACCCGGAGGCCGCCCGCCCGGTGCTGCGCAGGATCGTGCTGGCGCCCGGATTCGCCGGGGTCGTCTCCCGGGCCCAGGCCCTGGAGGTCGGGGCGGCCCTCTCCACCAGCCCGCGCGACACGGCGCTCGCGCTCGTCAACCTGGCCCGGGTCTACGCGAGGACTCCCATCTCCCACTACAACGTGGGCGCGGTCGCCATCGGCTCGAGCGGGGCCATGTACTTCGGCTGCAACCTGGAGTTCCTCGGCCAGCCCCTGAGCAACTCCGTGCACGGGGAGCAGTCGGCGGTCATGAACGCCTGGGTGCACGGGGAGACCGGGCTGGACTCCATCGCCATCACCGCGGCCCCCTGCGGATACTGCCGGCAGTTCCTCAACGAGCTGGCCACGGCCGCGAACCTGGTCGTCCTCCTCCAGGATTCACAGCCAGTGAAGTTGCTCGACCTCCTGCCCAAGGCCTTCGGCCCGAGCGACCTGGGCGTGAAGGGAGCGCTCATGTCCCCGAGCCTCCAGCCCCTGACGCTCGCCCCGGCCGCGGGGGACGCCACGATCGCGGCCGCGCTGGCCGGGGCCTCCGCCAGCTACTCCCCCTACACGCTCAGCTACGCCGGCGTCTCCATCGAGTCGGCCGACGGCGTGGTGGCGGCCGGCCGCTACGCGGAGAACGCGGCCTACAGCCCGAGCATGTCGCCCATGCAGGCCGCGCTGGCGATCTACAACTTCACCGGGCGCAGCTTCGACGACATCCGGCGGGCGGTGCTGGTGCAGGCGAACGTCGGGACCATCAGCCAGGAGGACGCGAGCCGGCTGGTCCTCCGCTCCATCAACGGGCGGGTCTCCCTCGAGTCCTACCTGGCGACGAGGCAGTGACCCGGGGGGCGGGTCTCCCGCCCTCAGGGCCCGAACGCCTGGATCCCGGTCTGTGCGCGGCCCAGGATCAGCGCGTGGATGTCGTGGGTGCCCTCGTAGGTGTTGACGGCCTCGAGGTTCATGACGTGCCGGATGACGTGGTACTCGTCGGCGATCCCGTTGCCGCCGTGCATGTCGCGGGCCATGCGGGCGATGTCGAGGGCCTTGCCGGCGTTGTTGCGCTTGATGAGCGAGACCATCTCCGGGGTCTCCCGGTGTTCGTCCATGAGGTGACCCACCCGCAGGCAGGCGTGCAGGCCCAGGGTGATCTCGGTCATCATGTTGGCGAGCTTGAGCTGGACGAGCTGGGTGGCGGCGAGCGGCCGGCCGAACTGCTTGCGGTCGAGCGTGTAGGTCCGCGCCGCGTGCCAGCAGAACTCGGCGGCGCCCATCGCGCCCCAGGCGATGCCGTAGCGGGCCCGGGTGAGGCAGCCGAGCGGCCCCTTCAATCCGGAGACGTTGGGCAGCAGCGCCTCCTCGCCCACCTCGACGCCGTCCATCACGATCATGCCGGTGTCGGAGGCGCGCAGGCTGAACTTGCCCTCGATCCTGGGTGCGGAGAGTCCGGCCATGCCCTTCTCGAGGACGAAGCCGCGGACCTGCCCCTCGTCGTCCTTGGCCCAGACCACGAAGACGTCGGCGACGGGGGAGTTGGTGATCCAGGTCTTGGTGCCGTCGAGGACGAAGCCCTTGCCCTTGCGACGGGCCCGGGTGCGCATGCCGCCGGGGTCGGAGCCGGCGTCCGGCTCGGTGAGGCCGAAGCAGCCCACCAGCTCACCGGTGGCGAGCCGCGGGAGGTACTTCTGCCGCTGCGCCTCGTCACCGTAGGTGAAGATGGGGTGCATGACCAGGCTCGACTGGACGCTCATGGCCGAGCGGTAGCCCGAGTCCACCCGCTCCACCTCGCGGGCCACGAGGCCGTAGGCGACGTAGGTCGTGCCGGCGCAGCCGTATCCCTGGATGGTCGGACCGAGGAGGCCGAGTTCCCCCATCTCGGAGAGGATGGCCCGGTCGAAGTGCTCGTGCCGGTTGGCCATGAGCACCCGGGGCATCAGCTTCTCCTGGCAGTAGTCCCGTGCCGAATCCCGCACGAGCCGCTCCTCCGGCGTGAGGAGGTCGTCGAGCTGCAGCGGGTCGTCCCAGCGGAAGGCGATCTTTTCCATGGCGATTGACTCTCCGGAACCGGATCATTGGACCGGCGCGTCGGTCCTGGTCAAGGGCGCTTGCATGCGGCGCCTCCGGTGGAGGAGTATCCGTACCCGCCAGGGGAGCGGAAAGGTCGTGCGGGCATGGATGATTCCAACCTGTTGAAGCGACACGCCGTCCGGGTCCTGGGCAATCCCAGCGCGCCCCGCACGATGGTCTTCGTCCACGGTTTCGGCACCGACCAGTCGGCCTGGAAGCCGGTCTCGCGGGCCTTCTTCCCGGACTACCGGGTCGTCCTCTATGACCACGCGGGGGCCGGGAGCAGCAGCGAGGAGGCTTTCGACCCGGATCGGTACGCGGGCCTCGAGGCCTACGCCCACGACCTGCTCGATGTCTGCACCGCCCTGGATCTCCGGGACGCGGTGCTCGTTGGCCACTCGATGGGGGGGATGGTAGCGGTGCTCGCCGCGCTCAAGCGCCCCGAGCTCTTCTCCCGGCTCGTCCTCATCGGCGCGTCGGCGCGCTACCTCGACGACGACGACTACCGGGGGGGCTTCACGCAGGCCGACCTCGACGGTTTGTACGCCGCGATGACCTCCAGCTACCAGGCGTGGGTCTCGGGGTTCGCGCCGCTCGTGATGGGTGGCGAGGTGAACGCCGAGCCCGGTGCGGATTTCGCGAAGACCCTGGGCGCCATCCGGCCCGACGTCGCCCAGGCCGTCGCACGTTCCATCTTCCAGTCGGACCACCGGAAGGACGTCGTTCGCCTCCACCTCCCGACTCTCCTCCTCCAGACGAAGCGGGACGTGGCGGTGCCCCGGGAGGCGGCCGAGTTCCTGCATCGGAGCATCGCGGGCAGCACGCTCGTGGAGGTGAACACCGCGGGCCACCTTCCGCACCTCACGGCGCCCCGGGGGGTCATCGCCGCCATGCGTTCCTGGCTCGGATGAGCGGGGACGCCGAGGTGAAGGGGAAGGGAGCGGCCAAGGCGGAGCCGGTCGCCCGGGCCGTCCTGGAGTGGGCCGCGATGGGCCTGGTCCTCTTCGCCTTCGGCGCCTACGTCGGGTTCGACATCCACCAGTCCCGTCAGGCGGTCGAGGCCCAGGAGCGGAGCCGGCTGGAGCACGGAACCGGCATCGTCGAGAAGAACCTCGCCCCTCGCTTCGAGGCGACGGTGAATGCCCTCGACGCCATCCGCGCCGAGGTCCCCGAGCTCCGGGCGCGCGCCGACGGCCTCCGTCGGATGGACCAGCGGATGCAGGTGCTCGTCTCCTCCATGTCCGGCGTGCGCTCGTTCCTGCTCGTGGATCGGGAAGGGCGCATCGTGGCGAGCAACCTGAAGGAGCTGGTCGGCCAGGACATGCACGAGGGGGAGCGGTACCGCACCATCCGGGCGCGCCCCGACCCGTCCCTGGTCTTCGTCTCGCCCCCCTTCACGACGCCCCTGGGGAACTGGGCCATCGCCATGGGAAGGGCCGTCGTCGACGAGAAGGGCGGCTTCGACGGCTACGTGCTGGCCGTCATCGATCCGGCCTACTTCGCGCTCCTGCTCGAGTCGACGCGGTACGCGACCGACATGTCCGCCTCCATGGTGCACGGCGACGGGACGGTGATCTACCGGATCCCGGATCCGAAGGGCATCGTGGGGATGAACCTCGCGGAGCCGCCCGACACGGCCTTCGCCCGACACGTCCGGAGCGGGAGGTTGGTCTCCTCCTACACCACCGTCCTCAAGACGACGGGCAAGGAATCGCTCGTCGTGCTCCGGACCATCCGGCCGACCATCGGCGCGACCGACAGCTTCCTGGTCGCCGCTCTCGGCCGGGAGACGGACGCCATGTTCGCGCCGTGGCGCAAGGAGGCGAGGGAGCGGAGCCTCATCCTGGGGATCGTCGCGCTCGCGGCCGTCGTCGGCCTCTTCATCCACCAGAAGCGCCGGACGGCAGTCTCCGCGCTTCGGGCCGCCCAGGAGGCCGACCGCAGGAGCCTGGAGGAGGCGCAGCGGAAGTCGGAGGCGTTGCGGGAGAGCGAGGCCAGCTTCCGCGCCATGGCCGAGTCGGCGCCGATCGGGATCTTCCGGGCCGATGGCAGCGGGTCGAACGTCTACCTGAACCGGGCCGCCTCCGAGATCCTGGGTCAGAAGCCCGAGGACCGGCGCGGGCGGGCCTGGCACGAGGACGTCCACCCGGAGGACAGGGAGCGGGTGTTCCGGGAGTGGCGCGAGGCCGTCGCCGAGAGGCGGGTCCACTCGACCGAGCACCGGCTCGTGAGGCCGGACGGGGAGGTCGTCCTCATGCAGATCCACGCCGCCCCGATCCGGGGGGAGGAGCCGGGGTCCTCCGGGTTCGTCGGGGTCATGATCGACGTCACCCGGCAGCGCGAGGCCGACAAGCAGCTCGCCCTCGGTGCCCGGCTCGCCGCGATGGGCACCCTCGTGTCGGGCGTCTCCCACGAGATCAACAACCCGCTCGCCGCGGTGATCTCCGGCCAGGCGCTGGCGCTCGAGATCCTCGCGGGTCTCGGGAAGGTCCTGGAGGGGGATGGGGCGATCGACCGGCGCCGGGAAGCCAGCCGCCTCGGCGAGGCCCGGGAATCGCTCGAGGACGCGCAGGAGTGCGGCAGGCGGATCGAGCGGATCGTGAAGGACATGGCCCGCTTCGC
This sequence comes from uncultured Anaeromyxobacter sp., assembly GCA_903855945.1. Taxonomy (GTDB): domain Bacteria; phylum Myxococcota; class Myxococcia; order Myxococcales; family Anaeromyxobacteraceae; genus CAIOAK01. Next base: position 66,800 of record CAIOAK010000108.1, on the reverse strand, counting down.
GAGCCCGAACTCCCAGCGGGAGCGGACGAGCCTGCGCTCGGTCGTCGCAGAGGCGAAGAGGGGGATCCCCGCCGAGACCTGGCAGACGATCACCCTCCAGGTGGACGACGAGGGCGCTCCCGACATCCTGGCCTCCCGCGGACTGCTCCATCAGCTCGTGGTGAGCCTCATCAGCAACGCTGCCAAGGCGACCCCGAATGGGGAGCGGGACACCGTCCTGGTCCGGATCGGACCCGGTTCGCCCGGGATGGCGCGACTCGACGTCACCGACAACGGGGTGGGAATCCCGTACGAGATGCGGGAGAAGATCTTCGACTTCTTCTACACGACCCGGCCGACTGGAGAAGGGCGGGGGCTGGGCCTGGGGCTCGCCCTGTGCCGTTCCATCGCGATGTCCCACGGAGGGACGCTCACCGTCGAGAGCGAGGTGGGCCTGGGCTCCACTTTCCGTGTGGAGATCCCGGCCGCTCCCCCGCTAGGATGAGCGGTTCGGTGGAGAATCGAGGCACAGACTGGAACGCAGGCTCGGCGGCCCTCCTCCTCGGAGTCCTCCGGGTCCTCGAGAGGCGGGAGCAGGGCGATCCCTACGAGAGGCTCGCCGACCTCTACCGCTCGCACGGGGGGGCCGACCGGGTCGCGCTCCTCGAGCTGCTTGGGGGAAGGTCCATCCGGCGCAAGGGCGCCTCCCCGGCCGACTTCCTCGGGGACTGGTACGATCCCAGCTGGCTCCGGATCGCGCTGGAGCGTGGCATCCCCACGCGCGAGGCCGCTGGCGAGGGGGTGCTCCGCGTCGTCCTGCCGATCCGGGTGGAGCGCTTCGAGGGGGCTCTCGTCCTCGAGGGACGGGCGGACGTCCTCGGTTCGAGCGGTTTCCAGTCCTTCCAGGACGGGGCCTGGTTCGCCATCCGGCAGGCGCTCCAGAACATGCGCGCCCAGGAGACGGGTGAGGGGCTTCGCGCCCAGTTCGACGCCATCCTCGAATCGATCCCCGCCGGGATCGTATTCACCGACGACTCCGGACACCCCGCGCTCCTCAACCGGACGGGGGCGATGATCCTGGGGCTGCCCGAGGGACGGGTGGAGCCGCGCCTGGTCGCCGTGGCCATGGCCAGGCTCCGCGAGTCGGCGTCGAACTCGGCCGAGCTGGAACGCGACGGCGCCCAGATGATGCAGGACCCTCGGGGGAGCATCAAGAACCGGCAGTGGCGGTTCGGCGTGCCCACCGAGAGGGTGCTGAGCGTCTCCACGGTGCCGGTGGCCGCGCCCCGGGAGCACGGACTTCTCTGGACCTTCGAGGACGTGACGGCTCGGTCGCGCGCGGAGGAAGCGCTGCGTGCCAGCGAGGCCCGGTTTCGAACGCTCGCCGACTCGTCGGCCGTCGGGATCTTCGAGTCGGACGCCGAGGGGCGGAACACCTACCTCAACGCCGCGGGTGCCCGCATGATGGGCCTCTCCCCGGATCAGGCGCGCGGCAAGGGCTGGCAGGACGCCATCCACCCCGAGGACCGGCATCGGGTCCTCGAGCAGTGGTACGAGGCCGTGGCCTCGGAACGGACCTTCTCCTCCGAGTACCGCCTGGTCTCCCCGGAGGGGCAGGCGACCTGGGTGCAGGGGTACGGCGCCACCATCCGCGACGCCGGAGGTGCCGTCACCGGGTACATCGGCAACCTGGTGGACGTCACGGAGCGAAAGCTGGCGAAGAGGTCGCTCGAGGAGGCCCGGACCGCGGCCGAGCATGCATCCCGGGCCAAGTCGCAGTTCCTCGCCAGCATGAGCCACGAGATCCGGACGCCGTTGAACGGCGTCATCGGGATGCAGGAACTGCTGCTGCGGACCGCGCTCGACCCCGAGCAGCACGAGTACGTCACCACGGCGACGAGCTCCGCCCAGACGCTCCTGCACCTCATCTCCGACATCCTCGACCTCTCCAAGATCGAGGCGAAGCAGTTCAGCCTCCAGATGGAGCGCTTCTCCCTCTCCACCGCCGTGGAGCGGGTCGTCCGTCCGGCGGCGCTCGCCGCGGACATGAAGAGAGTCCGGTTCTCGACGGAGATCGCGGAGGGAACGCCGGACGGGCTCGTCGGCGATCCCTGGAGGATCGGGCAGATCCTGAACAACTTCGTGTCGAACGCCGTGAAGTTCACGGAGAAGGGCGAGGTCGCGGTCCGGATCGATGGGAAGGTGACGGCGCCCGGCGAGGCGGAGATCACCTTCGCGGTCCGTGACACCGGCATCGGGCTCACCGTCGAAGCCATCTCCAAGCTGTGGAAGCCATTCAGCCAGGCGGACGGAACGGTCTCGCGCCGGTTCGGCGGCACCGGTCTCGGGCTCGCCATCTCCAGGGAGCTGGCCGAGATGATGGGGGGGAGCGTGGGCGTGGAGAGCGTTCCCGGGCGCGGAAGCACCTTCCGGATGACGCTGCCTCTGCGGGTCGCCGCCCCCGCCTCGCCCGCCGCGGAGTCCCGGGGGAAGGAGGAGGCCAGAGCCGGTGAGCGTCCGGCACCGGGGCGCCCGCAACGCATCCTGCTCGCCGAGGACAATCCGGTGAATCAGCTCCTGGCGTCGCGCCTTCTCCGGTCGGCGGGGCACGTGGTCACGGTGGCGAAGGACGGCAAGGAGGCCCTCGAGGCCATCGAGCGGGAGCCGTTCGACCTCGTGTTGATGGACGTCCAGATGCCCGTGATGGACGGACTGGAGGCCACGCGCAGGCTGCGCCTCCGGGAGAAGAGCTCGGGTGGGCACCTGCGGGTCGTGGCCGTGACCGCACAGGCGATGGCGGGCGACCGGGACGAGTGCCTCGCCGCGGGAGCCGATGGCTACCTGGCGAAGCCCTACACGGCGGCGGAGCTCGAGATCGCGGTGGCCTCGATCGATCCGGGGTAGGGGCTCGAAGCGTCAGAGCACGATGTTCAGGTGTGCACCACCCGCCTGGCTGGCGTCGGTCTCCGTGAACTGGAGGATCGCTCCCGACAGGCTCCCCCCGGAGCAGACCACCGTCACGTCGGTCACGTCTCGGTCGACGACCGTCCCGCTCCCGTTCGTGACGACGCACTGCTGCGCGTCCGGCTGCGTCTTCACGGTGACCCGGTAGTCGGCGCCCGTGGCCAGCATGCCGGGGAACGTGAACGACCCGTCGGCGCGAACCGCCAGGTCGTCGCCGCCGTTGTCCTGCAGCACCACCGTCCGCGACGGCTCGAGTCCCTTCACGGTGCCGCCGATCCGGAAGGTGGGGAGGGGAGGGTTCCGGAACCGGAATTTCACGGATAGTGAAGTGACGTTCCCGTAGGAGTCCTGGCCCTTGAACGAGGAGAAGCCCGCGCCCACGACCTCGTAGTTCGAGGCCCGGACGGTCGCCCAGTAACTCGTCCAGCCCCCGCGGTTTCCGTACCAGGCGGTCTCGAAGCCGGAGTTCAGGTAGAACTTGATCCCGTTCATCCCCCTGGGCGAACCGGCCATGTCGTTGAAGAGGAAGGAGAGGCCGGCCAGGTAGGTGCCGTCGGGACGAACGATCTCCTCGTGAAGCTTGCCCCCGGACGGATTGCCGATGAACGGACCCAGGTACCCGTCCGAGAACTCGAACTGCAGCCCGTCGATCGCGTTCCACTCCCGCACGATCACCCGACGGATCGTTCCCTCCACCTCGGGGTCGTGCTCGATGATCGGGAGGTCGTCCATGGGGTAGATGGGGAGCCTCTGGCCGTACACGTCCGGAGGATCCTTCTGCGGATCCACGTTGGGTATCTCCTCGGGGATCGTGGCGTAGCCCAATGGACCCACGGTGACGTACCGGAGGTCGGGATCGACACGATAGGACAGGGCCCCTCTCGCATCCGGGTGCGTTCCCTCGGGCAGGATGCGGGGGAGGAGCGCCACGAGGACCAGCGTCTCGTCGGCCAGCTCGAGCGTCGCCCGGCTCAGGAAGGCCTTCCGGGCCACCCCCATGAAGGTGTCCCAGCGGTGCGGAGTGGAGCAGATGGAGGCCTTGAACGTGACGATCCGGTTGACGGCATCGTAGGTGTCGTTCAGCTGCGCGAAGCAGTCGGGCGCCAGACCCCGGGTCTTCCAGAAGTACTCCCGGAGCGCCGTGGCCCTCCAGCGGGACCAGCGGTCGAGGAGGCTGTCGGCCACCTTCTTGCCCTCCCGGTCGCGACCCTGGAAGTACCGGATGTACGCGTCGTACTGGTCGGTCATCTGGGTCAGCCACACCGGATCCTGGCCTCCCCAGTAGATGCTGCCGTGCTGGTACCTCTCCCGGAGCAGGTTCATGTGGATGGTCGCCACGGTCACCGCGATGGGCATCATGGCCGCGTCGTGGTCCGGGTCGGCGGCCAGGTGGTTGAAGATCGAGGTGGACTTGGCCAGCGACTGGACGAGCCACATGGCCTTCTCGCTGGAGATCGACGTCTCGGAGAAGTAGGTGACGTAGTCCTGCAGGTCCTGCAGGTCGGCGGAACGTTCCTTCAGCACCTGCTTGACGATCGCCTCATCGACGGTCTGGCGGACGCTGTCCTCGATCGATCCCCAGATGTCCTTTCGCTCCAGGGGCCAGAAGAGCCGGAGCATGAGGGAGATGCCGGAACCGGCCGCCGGGATCCTGCCCGACATCCAGATCGTGAGCGTCTTGACCCGGTGGTTCCAGGTATCCGACATGTTCGGCGGAGGTTCCTGCAACCAGGAGCCCGACGTGTCATCGGTCGGCGGGGACGCCTCCTGGCAGCCCGCCGGACCGAAGGTCAGGAGAGACACCGCCAGAAGGAACACGGCCCTACCCTTGACTGTCAGCATGGGTCCTCCAGTGGATCAGGGCGGAGCGCTTCTCCTCGCCGGCGGGTCGATGCACTCCCCCTTCACGCAGATCCGGTCGCCCTTGCAATCGGTGTCCTTGCCGCAGCCGGTGAAGCAGACGGTGGGCGTCGGTGGCGGTGCGACGTTCACTTCAGGTAAAATGACCGCAGCGGCCACCGGAGGCGGCGCGACGCCCGGGTTCTCCGCCCGGACGAGCTTCTCGCACGCCGCCTGCGCCTCCGTCGTCAAGCGCAACTGCGGGTCGTACTTGCCCTTCACGTTCTTCAGCATCTGGGCCTGAAGGTCGCTCGGCTTCGAGGCCTCGAGGGTCGCGATGGCCTGGTGAACCTCCTCCAGGTTCTTCTTCATCTGCGCCACTTCGGTCTCGCACGGATGGGGCGACGCCACCCCGGGAAGGGCCAGCGCGAGGAGCACCGGGAGGACGGTCAACGACCTCATGGGCCCGAGCGTATCAGAAGGCCGTGAGCTCCGGTTCACCGCCTCCGCATCCCCGCCAGGCTCACCACGGTGATGCCGGCCAGGACGAGGAGCGCCCCGGCCCCGAAGGAGACCGTCACCGGCTCGCCCAGGAGGAGCACGCCGAAGCTCACGCCGAAGAGGGGGGTCATGAAGGAGAAGACGGCGATGCGCGAGGCGAGGTAGCGGCGCAGGAGCCAGAACCAGGCCAGGTAGGACGCGAAGGAGATGACGACGCCCTGGAAGAGGACGCTCCCCCAGGCCAGCGGGGTGAAGGTCACCCGCTCGATCTGCCCGGTCGCGACCGCCGCCAGGAGCAGCAGCACGAATCCCACCAGGAGCTGGTACTGGAGCGTCTGCGCCGGGGGCGCCTCGGAGAGCGCGGAGTTGCGCACCACCACCGTGGAGCCGCCCCAGGCCGCGCCGGCCGCCACCCCGAGGAGGTCCCCGACGAGCGCGCCCGGCGCGATTCCCCCGGCGAGGAGCTCGCCGCCGAACGCCACCACGATGCCCGCGAACGAGGAGAGGACCCCCACCCACTGAAGCCTGGAGAGCCGCTCCGCGCGGATGGTGAAATGCAGGCCGAGCGCCGTGAAGACGGGGGACGTGTAGAGGAAGACCGCCATGTGCGAGGCGGTCGTGTGGCGCAGCCCCTCGGCCACGAAGAGGAACTCGACGCCGAAGAGCGCTCCGGCGAGGAGGCCCGGAAGGAGGGCTGGCCCGAGGAGCCCGAGCGGCTGCCCGCGAGAACGTGCCCAGACGGCGACGAGCGCCGCGGAGATTCCGGAGCGGAGCGCCACCTGCAGGATGGGTGCGATGTCGGGCGCGGCCACCTTGATGACCACCTGCTGCAGCCCCCAGAGCGCGCAGAGCAGCGCCATCAGGCCTGCGGCCGGGGCATCGACGGGCCTGCGGGTGGCGATCACGGCTGCACCATACCGGACGCGGCCCGGAAGGGAGTCCGGGGCCCGTCCCGCTTGGGTTCGGCCCCCAGCCGGCCTCCAACCACAACGTCACGTCCTGCGTCGGCTTCCGGTATCATGCGGGGCCGTGAACCTCCCAGGGAGCCCATCGATGAAGACCCCGTTCCTTCTCGCCCTCGCCCTCGCCGGTCCCGCGCTGGCGCTCGCCGCCCCCCCGACGGAGAGCACGGCTCCCGCGTGCGCGGAGCTCGTGATCACCGGCCATCCCTACTATCCGCCGGTCTCCTGGGGTTCGGGCGGGAAGCTCAAGGGTGCCGCGCCCGAGCTGGTGGCCCGGCTCGCGACCGGCCTCGGCGTCTTGAAGATCACGTCGAAGGACTTCGGCACCTGGGAGAAGGCGCAGGAGGCCGCCCGGAGCGGGGAGGCGGACATCATCTTCGGCATCTACCGGAACCGCGAGCGGATGGAGTACCTCGAGTACCTCGATCCGCCCTTCATGCTCGACCCGGTGTCGGTCGTCGTCCGCGAAGGTGCGGCCTTCCCCTACGAGCGGTGGAGCGACCTGATCGGGAAGAAGGGAGTCACGAACGCCGGGGAGAGCTACGGCGACAAGTTCGACACCTTCCTGGCGAGCGAGCTCACCGTGGCCCGCGTGGCCGGGATGGACAAGGCCTTCGCGGCCGTGCTCGACGGGACCGCCGACTACGCGATCATCGCCTTCTACCCGGGGCGCGACCTGCTCCGGAAGAAGCGGCTCTCCGGAAAGGTCGTGTTCCTGCCGAAGACCGTGGTGGCCGCCGACATGTACGTGGCCTTCTCGAAGAAGTCGAAGTGCCTCGGCGCGCTGAAGGAGGGCTTCGCGAAGGGGCTCAAGAGCGCCGTGGACGGGGGCAGGGCGCGCGAACTCATCCAGATCGCCGAGGATTCGCTGTCGGACCAGTGAGGCGGCCTCTCCGGTCACAGCCCATTGGGGTCCGCCCCATCGGGGTCAGGCACGACCGGGGGTCAGCTTCGTGGATCGCGCCGCCCGACGATCCGCATCCCCACCCGCAGGAGGCGGCAGGTGCGTGCGGCCGCGGCCTCGACGAGCTCCGCGGCGCGGCTCATCGCATCTTCCAGCGTCATCGGCTCGTGTGCGGTGCTCGCGAGCGCCTCCACCCCGTGGGCGTGCACCTCGTGCGCGCCGTGGCCGAGCGAACCCGAGAGGCAGACCACCGGCACGCCGCTCCGCTTCGCCACGGCCGCGACGCCCACCGGCGCCTTGCCCATGGCGGTCTGGAAGTCGGTGCGCCCCTCGCCGGTGAGGACGAGGTCGGCGTCGCGAACGATCTCGTCGAAGCCGGTGGTCTCGAGGACGATCTTCACTCCGGGTCGTAGCTGGGCAGGCGTGAAGAAGAGGAGCCCCGCGCCCAGGCCACCGGCGGCGCCGGCCCCGGGGAGGGCCGCGACGTCGCGCCCGGTGGCTCGCCGCGCCACGGTGGCGAACCGCTCCAGCGCGGCGTCGAGCTCCGCCACCATCTCGGGCGTGGCCCCCTTCTGCGGACCGTAGACGGCCGAGGCGCCGCGCGGTCCGGTGAGCGGGTTGTCCACGTCGCAGGCGACCGTCACCTGGGCCGTTGGGAGGCGCGGGTCGAGCCCGGAGAGATCGATCCGGTCGAGGCCCGCGAGCGCGCCCCCGCCCTCCGGAAGGTCCCGGCCCTCCGCGTCGAGGAAGCGGACCCCGAGCGCGCGGGCGAACCCCGTACCCCCGTCGTTCGTGGCGCTTCCCCCGATCCCGACGACCAGCTTCCGGAGCCCCGCGTCGAGGGCCGCGCGGACGAGCTCGCCCGTTCCCCGCGTGGTGGTGATCCGCGGGTCGCGCAGCTCCTTCGGGACGAGCGGGAGTCCGGAGGCCGCCGCCATCTCGATGACCGCCGTCTCGCCGTCGCCGAGCACACCCCAGCAAGCCTGGACAGGCCCTCCGAGGGGACCGGTGACCTCGCTCGTCCGGAAGCTGCCCTTCGTCGCGACGACGAGCGCCTCGACCGTTCCCTCTCCGCCGTCGGCGATGGGTACCTTCACCACGTCGGCGTCGGGGAAGACCTGGAGGATGCCCCGCTCCATGGCGCAGGCGACGCCGATCGCCGAGAGGCTTCCCTTGAAGGAGTCCGGTGCGACGACGATGCGCATGGAGGGGAGGTTACAAGAAGACGCCCCCGGGAAGGGGGCGTCTTCGGTACTGGCGGAAAGGGAGGGATTCGAACCCTCGATACAGGTCACCCCGTATACTGGTTTAGCAAACCAGCGCCTTCGGCCCCTCGGCCACCTTTCCAGGAACGCGTTGAAAGATCGACAGCGTTGGCGGAGGAGGAAGGATTCGAACCTTCGGAGGGGTTGCCCCCTCAGCGGTTTTCAAGACCGCCGCCTTAGGCCGCTCGGCCACTCCTCCCGAGCCTCTGCCGCAAATCACCCCTCGGCCAGCGACCGACCGAGGACCGCACTTGTAAGGCACGACGCCCCGCCGGATCAAGGGATAAGGAACCCAAATGGCCGGTTTCCTTGGCGAGGGGAGGGAGCATCCTGTGGGTCGAGGGGGATACAGGAATGGCTCGTTCCATCGTACGGTGGCCCGCCCGGGTCGCCGCCGTCGTGTCGATGTTCGCCGCCGCCGGGCCGGCGAGCGCCCAGTTCCGCCACGGACCGCGGATCGGCGTGGTCCGTTCCGATTCCGCGACCATCGCCTGGGATACGGCCTGCTCGGCGGCGGACACGCTCCTGTACGGGACGGACGCCCTGAACCAGAAGGCAACCGAGGCCACCGCCACCACCGCGCACCGCATCACCGTGCAGGGGCTCGCACCGGCCACGGCCTACCAGTTCCAGGTGAACTCGTGCGGCGGGACCTCGCCCGTCCTCGCCTTCACGACGGCGCCCACCGCCGGCGGCCAGAGCTTCGCGTTCGTCAGCATGGCCGACACGCGGGGCAAGTCCGACGCCGAAGATCTGAAGGGGCTGTCCCAGGGGTTCAAGAAGATCCTCGCGAACGCGGAGACCCAGGGTGGCGTCTTCGTGATGCACGTGGGCGACATGTTCTACGGGTACAACCCGGACCAGTCGGTGATGCGGACGCTCTACGACAAGTTCAAGACGGCCACCGATGGCGTGGCCGCGAAGATCCCCTTCCTCGTGAACCCGGGCGGCCACGAGATGTCCCCCTGGAAGAAGGGCGGGGCCCCGGCGACCGACTGGAGCACCGTCGAACTCTTCCGGGAGGAGTTCGCCCAGCCCAAGGTGCTCGACGAGTACGCGGGCACGCTCTTCTCCTGGGACTACGGGGACACCCACTTCGTCTCGATCGACACCGCCCACTTCGACCCGAAGGCCACGACCGCGAACCACGGCATCGGAGAGCTCAGCACGGCGGAGATCGAGTGGCTCGAGAAGGACCTCACGGATCACGAGAGCGCCCGGTTCATCTTCGTCTTCGGCCACCACCATGCGTGGCGCCAGCCGGACAGCAAGCTCTTCTACCTGGGTTCCTACACGCCGCTCCTCCGGGACGCGTTCTGGCAGATGCTCGAGAAACACCGCGTCACCGCCTACGTCTGTGGCCACGAGCACCGCACCATCGACACCCTCGGCCCTCCCGGGGGGAGCACCGTCGTCCAGTGGCTGAACGGAAACTCCGGCGCGCCTCCCGACGATCCGAACGAGAAGCCGGTCTACGAGTACACGGTCTGGGCCGTCACCGGAGACACCGCGACGGCGAAGGTCCTCGACGACTCCGGAATCCTCCAGAAGCAGCGGATCTTCCAGCGCCGGTCGGCGACGAGTTCGGCGCCCGTGCCCGGGAAGGAGGCGACGCCGTGAACCGCACGCACCTCACCCTCTTCCTCGCAGGCCTCGCGCTCGCCGCAGCCGGGTGCTCGAGCGGAAGTTCGTCGTCGCCAGCCCCTCTCCAGTTCACGACGGCGATGCTCGCCGGACACGACGCCACCATCGCGTGCCAGTACGACGCGCTCCACTGGCGATTCGCCGCCACGGGCGCGACCGTGACGAGCGGGACGAGCGTCACGACGAGCGGCACCTGGAGGTTGACCGCGAAGGGGAAGCTCATCGCAACGTTCCCCTCGGTGGAGGAGGTCGTGACCCTCCAGGCCGACCTCGGCCCGTCGCTGGAGGTGACACGCTTCCAGGCGGAGCTCGCGGAGCCCATCCAGACCTGCATCATGACGCTCGATTGACCACCCAACTTCCCATGCCGAGCCCACCCGGGCGGGTGGTAGCCTTGAATTTCATGCTCCGAACGGCCTTCCAGGGCGCCCTCGCGGCGTTCCTCCTCCTGTCTCGCGCCCTCGCGGCCCCTCCGGCTCCGGAGGTGGCCCCGACGGTCACCTTCGACCAGGCCATCGGCCTCGCCTCCCGCGCTCCCGCCGTCGCGGGTGCCGAGGCGGCGGCGGTGGAGCAGCGACGGGTGGGGGACGCGGTCTCGTCCCTGATCGCGAACCCCACCCTGACCCTCCAGCCGGGCGCCGCGAAGGACCCGCTCGACGGTCGGTGGAATTACATGGGGGAGGCGACGATCGTCCAGGGCTGGAACCTCTCCGGCCTTCCCGGAAACCGGCAGGCCTCCATCCGCACCGAGGGGGAGCAGCTCGGGGCCGAGGCCCGCGCCGCCGCGCTCTCCCACCGGCTGGGGGCCGCGCAGGCCTGGACCGAGCTCTGGGCGGCGCAGCAGTCCCTCGCCGACGCCATGCAGGAGTACGAGCTGGCCCGCGACTTCTCTGCGCGCATGGCCCGGGCCGCCCAGGCCGCCGCCTACACCCGCGCCGAGGCCGCCGACGCAGCCACCTACGCCGCCGAGGCCCACGTCCAGGCCATCGCCGCCGACGGCGAGGTCACCGACCGCGGGTTCCAGCTCGCCGTCGCGATGGGGCAGCAGGCGGAGATCCCCCTCGTCGCCGCGGGCCCGCTGCCGAGGCCGCCGGCGCCCACCCGCACCGACTGGCCCGCGCTCCTCGAGGCGGCGGGGCGGCTCCCCGCCGTCGCCGCCCGCAAGCTCGCGGGCGACGCCGACCGGGCCCGCGAGGCCGAGCTCCGCTCCGCGAAGGGCTGGGGGTTCGGCACCGGCGTGAAGGGCACCCGCGACTACCTCGGCACCTGGGGCGCGCAGGCGGTGCTCGAGTTCTCCTTCCCGCTCTTCGACCGCGGGGAGCGGGAGGCCGCCCCGGCCGCGGCGGCCGCCGCCCGCGCCGCAGGCGAGTTCCAGGAGGCCCGTGCCGTCGCCGCCACCGAGATCGCCCGGGCGCTCCACGAGGTGGAGCACAGCGGCGAGACGCTCGAGGCCATCGAGAAGGAGCTCGTCCCGGCGGCCGCGCTCGCCGCACAGAGCCGGGAGGCCTCGATGCGCGCCGGCGAGACCACCGTCCTCGAGGTGCTCGTGGCCCGCCGGGCCTGGGCCGCCGCCCGGCAGAAGCGGACCCGCGCCCTGGCCATCCACGCCTGGGCCCAGGTGAAGGTCTGGATGCTCGTCGCCGACATGACGCCAGGAGGCGCCAAGTGAAGAGAACGTGGTCCGTGCCCCTCGCCGCAATCCTCGCGCTCTCCGCCTGCGGCAAGAAGGGGGCCGCGCCCGAGGAGGAGCCGCCCGCCCCTAGCTCTCGTACACCGTGGGTGAAGGCCCGATCCAGCGAGGGGGTCCCGCTCCTCGAGGCCCCGGCGCAGGTGCTGCTCTCGCCGGAAGGTCAGGCGGGCGTCGTCCCGCCCTACCGGGCCCGCGTGCAGAAGGTGCTCGTCCGGCCGGGAGAGAAGGTGTCGAAGGGGCAGCCGCTCGTGGAGGTGGTGATGCCGGAGGTCTCCTCCGCCGCCGGCGCCTACGCGGCCGCCTCCACCCGCGTGGACGCCTACGGCCGGCGCCTGGCCCAGCTCGAGGCCCTCAAGAAGGACGGGCTCGTGCGGCTCGCCGACGTGCTCGAGGCCGAGACCAAGCTCGCCGAGGCCAAGGCCGACCAGCAGTCGGCCGCCGCCATGCTCCGCACCGCCCAGATCGAGCCCTCCGAGGCCTCCGACATCGTCGCCGGCAAGCGGCCGGTGGTGATCCGCAGCCCCATCGCCGGGGTCGTCACCGCCGTCGCCGTCGGGGTGGGGGACAGCCGCGACCCGTCGAGCGAGCCCATCGTGCGGGTGGCCGGGGAAGGGGACTCCCGCGTGGAGGCACGCTTCGCCCGCCCGGTGGACCCGGCCGGCGCCTCCTACGAGTTCATCGTCTCGGGAGGAACTCGCCACAAGCTGACGCTCGTGGCCCGTGCCCCGCACGTCGATCCGCGCGACGGCACCATCGCCGTGTGGCTCGTTCCCGTGAAGGGGACGAGGCTCCAGCCCGGGCAGACCGGTCGCGTGGTGGTGTCGCTCCCCGGGACCTCCGGGGCCGCCGTGGTCCCGGCCCGCGCCGTCACCCTCTCCGAGGGCAAGGCCTGGGTCGTGGTGCGGCGCGACCGGGGAGAGATCGAGAAGGTCCAGGTGGACGTCTTCGCGTCGTCCGGCGCGGAGGCGCTCGTCACCGGGATCTCCGCCGGCGAGGAGGTGGCCGCCGACGCGGCGCTCGCCGAGCTGCCCGCCCCGCCCAAGGAAGAGGCCAAGAAGGACCCGGAGAAGAAGCCTTGATCCAGAAGCTGGTCCGCTGGTCGGTTCAACACCGGGTGCTCGTCGTGGTGACGACGCTCGCCCTCATGGTGGTGGGCGGGATCGTCGGGTCGTTCCTCAAGTTCGACGCGCTGCCCGACACCACCAACAACCAGGTGCTCGTGCTCACGCGCGCACCCGGTCTGACGCCCGAGGAGGTGGAGCGGCTCGTCACCCGCCCCATCGAGGTGGGGCTGGGAGGGCTGCCGGGGCTCGTCGAGCAGCGCAGCCTCTCGCGCTACGGCATCTCGTCGGTCACGGCGGTCTTCGAGGACGGCGTGGACACCTACCGCGCCCGGCAGATGACGCAGGAGCGTCTCACCGGCCTCACCTTCCCGCCCGGCGTCTCCCCGCCCGAGCTCGGCCCGATCTCGGGCGGGCTCGGCGAGATCTTCCACTTCACCCTCGACTCCCCGCGCCGAACCCCCTCCGAGCTGCTCGAGATCGCCCAGTTCAAGGTGGCCCCCATGCTCCGGAGCGTGCCCGGGGTGGTGGAGGTGAACACCTGGGGCGGCGAGCAGCGCGTGCTGGAGGTGAAGGTCGATCCCGTGCGCATGGCGGCGCGCGGACTCACCCTCGAGGACGTGCGGGACGCGCTGGCGAACGCCACCGGCACCGCGCCCGGCGCGGCCCTGCCCGCCGGATCGGGCCAGACCCTGCTCCGTGCGGTGGCGCTGCCGAAGGACGCCGGCGATCTCGGCTACGCCCTCGTCTTCCGCCACGGCTCGTCGGAGAAGCCGGTCCGGCTCTCCGACGTGGCCGAGATCGCGGTGGGCTCCTCGACCCGCATCGGCGCGGCCACCGAGAACGGCAAGGGCGAGACGGTCTACGTCATGGCCCAGATGCTCCGCGGCGAGAACGCACTCGACGTGATGAAGCGCCTGAAGAAGCAGATGGTCGAGGTGCGGAAGGCCGTTCCGGAAGACGTCTACGTGGACGTCGTCTACGACCGGAGCAAGCTCGTCGAGGGGACGCTCGCCACCGTATTCCAGAACCTGCTCGAGGGCGGGCTGCTCGTCATGGCGGTCCTCTTCCTCATGCTGGGGAGCTGGCGGGCCGGGCTGCTCGTCGCCTCCGCCATCCCGCTCGCCATGCTGGGCGCAGCCGCCGCGATGGTCGCCCTCGACATCCCCGGCAACCTCATGTCGCTCGGGGCCCTCGACTTCGGACTCATCGTGGACGGCGCGGTGGTCATGGTGGAGGCGGTCTTCCACGGCGTGAACCGTTCCACCTTCCCGCCCGGCAATCCCCGGCGCACGCGCGTGCTCTGGGTCCGCCACGTGGAGGAGGTTTCGGCCTCGGTCGCGAACCCGGTCTTCTTCTCCGTCCTCATCATCCTCCTCGTCTACGTGCCGGTGCTGTCGCTCACCGGCGTGGACGGCAAGATGTTCCGCCCCATGGCGCTGACGGTCGTCTTCGCGCTGGCCGCCTCGCTCGTCCTCTCCCTCACCTTCATCCCGGCGGCCACGGCGCTCTTCCTGCGCCCCCGCGACGTCCCGGAGCGGGCGCCGCTCCTGGTGCGCTGGATCGAGAAGGGGTACCTGCCGCTCCTGCGCGCCTCCTCCCTGCGCCCGGTCGCCGTCGCCGTGGGGTCGGTGGTGCTGCTCGTGCTGGGGGTCGTGCTCTTCGCCCGGGCCGGCAGCGAGTTCGTCCCGCAGCTCGACGAGGGGGACCTCGTGGTGCAGGTCACCCGCGCCGCCGACGTGTCGCTCGAGACCGCCGTCTCCGAGGCCGGCAAGCTCGAGGCGGTGATGATGGAGAAGGTGCCGGAGGTGAAGGAGGTCGTCTCCCGCATCGGCAGCCCGGCGGTGGCCACCGACATCATGGGGCTCGATCAGGCCGACGTCTTCGTGCTGCTCAGGCCTCGCGAGACGTGGCGCCCCGGCGTGGACAAGGCCCGGATCATCCAGGACATCGAGAAGGCGGCGAAGACGGTGAACGCCACCGCCGACCTCTCCTTCACCCAGCCCATCCAGATGCGCTTCAACGAGCTGCTGGGCGGCTCGGTGGCCGACGTCACCATCTCCATCTACGGCGACGACCTGGGCGAGCTCGACAAGCTCGCCGCCCGAACCGCGGAGGTGGCCGGGAAGGTGCCCGGCGCCGCCGACACCCGCGTCATCGCGCCGCCGGCGGTCTCGCTGATCGAGGTCCGTCCCCGGCCGCTCGACGCGTCGCGGGCCGGCTTCACGGTGAAGGGGCTCCTCGAGGCCGTGCAGTCGATCCGGACCGGCATCGAGGTGGGCGCGACCTACGACGGGGCGCTGCGGGTTCCCATCCTGCTCCGCCTCGGAGGCGGCGCGAATGCCTTCACCCTCGCCGACCTGTCGGTGCCGGCCCAGAGCGGCGGGCTCGTCCCGCTCTCCCGGGTCGCCGACGTCGAGCTGACCGAGTCCCCGAGCCTGGTGTCGCGCCAGAACGGGGAGCGGCGCATCGTGGTCGGGTTCAACGTCCGGGACGCCGACCTGGGCACGGTGGTGGAGCGGGCCGAGAAGGCGGTGACCGACGGGGTGAAGCTGCCGCGCGGCTACCGGATCGAGTGGGGTGGCCAGTACGAGACCCTCGTGGCCGCCAAGCGCAGGCTCGCGATGGTCATCCCCGCGGTGATGGCACTCATCGTGGCGGTTCTCCTCCTCGCCTTCCGGAGGCTCCGTCCGGCGCTCCTCATCTTCCTGAACGTCCCCTTCGCGTCGGTGGGCGGGATGATCGTGCTCGCCCTGCGCGGGATGCCGCTCTCCATCTCCGCGGCCGTCGGTTTCATCGCCCTCTCGGGCATCGCGGTGCTGAACGGGGTCGTCCTCATGACCCGGTTGCTCACCCTGGAGGAGGAGGGGAAGGGGCCGGCCGAGGCGGCCTTCGACGCCGCCCGGGAACGGGCCCGGCCGGTGCTCATGACGGCGCTCGTGGCGGCCCTGGGCTTCGTTCCGATGATGATCGCGAGCGGTGTCGGGGCCGAGGTCCAGCGCCCCCTCGCCACGGTGGTTGTGGGTGGCTTGCTTACATCTACCGCTCTGACTTTATTGATCCTTCCGGTCTTATACCCTATTCTTATAAGAATCGGTCCCCGGCGGGAGCCGGCGGTCGAGGACCTGGAGATCAAATCTTGAGAGTTCTGCTCGTCGAGGACGATACCAATCTTTCGCGGATCATCACGCGTGGCCTGTTCGAGCGCGGACACGCGGTGAAGGCCGTGGAGACCGGCAGCGAGGCGGTCCAGAGCGCGGTCACCGGCCGCTTCGACGTGGCCATCCTCGACTGGGAACTCCCCGACCTCGACGGCATCGGCGTGCTGCGCGCCTGGCGGAGCGCCGGCGTCGGGATGCCGGTCATCATGCTCACCGGGCGCGGCGAGGTGGACGACAAGGTCACCGGGCTGCGCGCCGGGGCCGACGACTACCTGGCGAAGCCCTTCGAGTTCGAGGAGCTGCTGGCCCGGCTCGAGGCTCTCTTCCGGCGCGGCGCGCTGGAGGGGCCGGTGCAGCTCGGTCAGGTGATCATCGACCCGCGCAAGCGCACCGTCACCGCCGGCATCGGCGTGGAGAAGCTCACCGAGCGTGAATCGGCCCTGCTGCTCGAGCTGGCTCGGAACGCCGGCGAGCCCCTCACCCGGTCCCAGCTCGTCGACAAGGTCTGGCGCGGCGAGCCGGTGAACCCGAACGTGGTGGACGTCTACATCGGATATCTGCGCACGAAGCTCGACCGGCTGCCCAACCCGGGCATCGCCATCACCTCGGTGCGCAAGGTGGGCTTCCGGCTCGACATCGGCATGCCCACGTAGGGCCCCGCCTACCGCTCCACGCCGCGCGGGAACTTCTCGGGCACGATCCGCTCGAGGCCGCCCATGTAGGGGCGGAGCGCCTCCGGGATCACGACCGAGCCGTCCGCCTGCTGGCACTGCTCCAGGATGGCGACCACCGTTCGTCCGACGGCCACGCCGCTGCCGTTCAGCGTGTGGACGAGCCGCGGCTTCCCTCCCTCGCCGCGGGTGCGCACCCGGATCCGGCGCGCCTGGAAGTCCTCGCAGTTCGAGCAGGAGCTGATCTCCCGGAAGGCCTCCTGGCCGGGGAGCCAGACCTCGAGGTCGTAGGTCTTCGCCGCCGAGAACCCCATGTCGCCGGCGCAGAGCTCTACCACCCGGTGGTGCAGGCCGAGCCGGCGCAGCACCTCCTGGGCGTCGTCCACCATCCGTTCGAGCTCCGCCATGCTCTCCTCGGGGCGGGAGAACTTCACGAGCTCCACCTTGTGGAACTGGTGCTGGCGGATGAGGCCGCGGGTGTCCTTCCCGGCCGCGCCGGCCTCGGCCCGGAAGCAGGGGGTCCAGGCGCAGTACCGGATGGGCAGGTCGGCCGGGTCGAGGATCTCGTCCCGGTGCATGTTCGTGACCGGAACCTCGGCGGTGGGGATGAGGTAGAGCGGCGTCTCCCCCTGGGTCCGGAAGAGGTCCTCCTCGAACTTGGGGAGCTGGCCGGTACCGGTCATGGTCTCCGCGGTGACGAGGTACGGGGGCAGCACCTCGCGGTAGCCGCGCGACAGGTGGGTGTCGATGAAGAAGGAGGCGAGCGCCCGCTCGAGCCTGGCTCCGGCACCCTTCGAGATGGTGAAACGGGCACCGGAGATCTTGCTCGCCTGGGGCCACTCCAGGATCCCGAGCGACTCGCCCAGCTCCCAGTGGGGCTTGGGCGCGAAGTCGAGACGGGGCTTCTCGCCCCAGGTCCGCACCACCACGTTGTCCTTCTCGTCCTTGCCGTCCGGCACCGAGTCGTGGGGCAGGTTGGGGACGACGAGCAGCACCTTCTCGATGGCAGCCTCGACCCGCCGGAGTTCCTCCTCGGCCCCCTTCACCTCGTCCCCGATGGCGCGGGCCTCGGCGCGAGCCGCCTCGCCCGCCGCCTTGTCGGTTCGCATGAGCTGGCCGACCCGGGCGTTCGCCTCCGACTGGCGCTTCTTCATCCCCTCGAGCGCCACGTTGAGCTCCCGGCGCCGGATGGCCATCTCCCGCACGGGCCGCAGCGTGGCCACAGCCCCCTCGCCCCGGCGGGAGAGTCTTCGCTCCACACCGTCGAAGTCCTGGATCACCGACCTGAGATCGAGCATGGATGGGGCATGTAGCCTTTAACTTCCAGGGGAGCAAGGGGTCAGGACCCGGGTGAAGAGGAGTTCCATGGCCGAGAGGGAATCCGGACCCGGCGTCAGCCTTCGGGTCCTCGAGGGGGGGCGCGCGGCCGAGACCGACGGCGCCCTCCTGCGCGATTTCCTCGCCGGCGACGACGCGCCCTTCGAGGAGCTGTGGCGCCGCCACCACGCCGCGGTCCACGGGCTCGTCCGGCGCTACGCGCGCAGCCCGGAGGACGCGAAAGACCTCACCCAGCGAGCCTTCCTGCGGGCGGTGAGCGCGGCGCGGCGCACCGTCCGGCGTGCCGGCGACGACTTCCCGTTCCGGGCCTGGCTGCTCCGCATCAGCGCCAACCTGGGCAAGAACCACGCGCGGGACGAGGCCCGCTGGCGCCGGGCCCCGGTGGCCGACGTGGACGACCTGGCCGACGGTTCCGCCCCGGCCGACGAGCTGCTCCTCCGCCGGGAGCGGGAGCGGCGGGTGAAGGAGGCGGTGCTGCGCCTCCCCCGGCGCCAGCGCGAGGTGCTCACGCTCCGCATCGACGCCGGCCTCACCTTCGCCGAGGTGGCCCGCACCCTGGGCATCGCCGAGGGGAACGCCCGGGTCCATTTCCACCACGCCGCGCGCCGGCTCGCCGAGCTGGTCCGCGCGGAGGAGGGCGAGCCGTGAGCCACGCCTGTCCACATTTCGAGCCCCTGATCCTCGATCGCGCCGGGGGCGCGCTCGCGCCGGGCGACGCCGCGCGCCTCGACCGGCACCTCGCCGGCTGCGCGCCGTGCCGCGAGCAGGCGGAGGCGGTGGCCCTCGCCCTCTCGCTCGCCGCGCTCCCGCCGCCGTCGGACCGGGAGCGGGTGGCGGTCGCGGAGGGCGCTCGGAATGCGCTGCGGCACGACGGAAGGCTGCGGAGCCGGCGCCGGTTCGGGGGGGGGATCGCGATCGCCCTGGCCGCGTCGGTGGCCCTCTTCCTGGCCGTGAAGGACCGGGGGCCGGCCGACCCTGGCTGGACGCCGCCGGATCTCGACGCCGTCTGGGCTGCAACCGCCGCCTCCGATCCCGATGCCACGGAGGAGCCCGCGGAGGTACTCTTCGCCGAACTTCAGGAGGTGGACCTTGATGCGGACTGACGTGCGCCCTCTCTTGGCGCTGCTCGTCGCGGTGCTGCTCGCCGCACCCTCCCCGGGCGCAGCCCAGGCCGGTCCGCCGGCCGAGGCGCGGGAGCGCATGGAACGGCGGATGCGCATGGCCCGCTCGCTGGGGCTCGCCGAGGCGCTCGACCTCGACGAGGCCGGGACGGCGCGGCTCAACGCTGCCATGGCCCCCTTCGACGCGCGCCGCAAGGCGCTCCTCGAGGGCATCGCCCCCGACCTCCGGACGCTTCGCCAGGGCGCGAAGAGGGGCACCGGCACGCAGGCCGAGATCGACGGCGCCGTGCAGCGCATCTTCGACGCCCGCCAGGCCTCGCTCGGCATCGACCGGGAGATGTTCGCCGCGCTCTCGAAGGGGATGGCGCCCGGGCAGGTGGCGCGGATGGCGATGTTCTTCGCCCGGTTCCGCCAGCGCTTCGGCATGGAGATGGCCGACGTGCCGGGCGGTCCACGGCCGTAGGGCCCCGACCCCGCTATACTTCCGTCCGGGAGGGATTCGGATGGCGAGCCGGAGGCGCGGGAAGGAACGGAAGGAGCCAGGGCTCTCGGGCTACGAGGGGCCAGAGGTGCTCTCCGAGCTGCTCTCGCAGGCAGGCTCTCCCCACGCCGCGCGGGAGGTGGCCGACCACTTCCGCGCCGCGCAGGGCGCCGGCGAGCCCCGGAGCGACGTCATCCCGTCCATCTTCCCCGAGGAGCCCCGCTTCGCCTCCCCGGAGGAGGCGCGTCGCCTCTACGCCAACCTCTTCGGCCTCTGGGAACGGGTGGCGGCCGGCCTGGGGGCGGAGGCCGAGGAGCCGGCTCCGCCCGAGCCGGTGCGGGATGCGCCGCCACCGCCCGAGCGCGGGTCGGTGGATGGCCAGGTCCTGCCCCCCGGCTTCGTCGAGTCGGCCTGGCGCTGGCTGGCCGCCCTCCCGGAACGGGAGACCGCGCGGCTGCGCGACCGCTTCCAGAACGCCCAGCCCGACATCGATGCATGGCTCTCCGAGGTGGAGCTGCCCGAGACGGGCGGGCTCGCCGCCCACGACCTCGTATTCGAGACCTGGGCCATGTTCGACCGGGCCTTCGACGACCGGCTCGGCGACGTGGAGTGGAGGGAGCTGCGCGAGCTGGAGTCGGAGCCGCCTGCGCTCGAGAGCGTGCAGCCGGCGCTCGCCGCCTACGTCACCGAGCAGCTCGACAACCTGGAGGACGAGGAGCCGGAGTTCGGGCCGGCCCAGCGCGCCCAGGTCGAGCGGGTGATCGCCGCGGTGGGGGCGGTGCTGACCCGCGCCGTGGCGACGTAGCCGGGGCGGCCGCTACTTCGAGAGGCCGTTCGCAAAGTCGAGCAGCGCCTTGTCGAACGCGGCCGGCGCTTCCATGTTGGGCAGGTGCCCCGCGCCGGGGATCCGGACGAGCCGCGCCCCCTTCACCAACCCCACCATCTTCTCGGCCTCGACCGGAGGTGTGAGCGAGTCCTCCTCGCCCACCACGACGAGCGTCGGGCAGGTGATGGTGGCGAGCGTGGGGGTGGAGTCGATGCGGCGGGCCATCCCGCGCTGGGCCGCGGCCACGCCGGCCGGCGTCCCCTGGCCGATGAGGGCGCGCACCTCCCGGACGACCGCCGGGTCGGGCGAGGGCCTGAGGAGCTTCGGCGTCATCTCGTCGGCCACCCAGTGGAGCCCCTTCTCCACCGCGTTGCGCGCGAAGGTCTCGCGCCCCGCCGCACCCTCCGGCGTGTCGGCGCCCGGGTGCGTATCGCAGAGCACGAGCCCCCGGAAGAGGGCCGAGCGGCGCCGGTAGAGCTCGAAGGCCAGGTAGCCCCCCATGGAGAGCCCCACGACCAGGGCGCGGTCGATGCGCAGCCCGTCGAGGAGCGCCTTCACCTGCCCGGCGAGGATGTCCATGGACGAGGGCTCGGGGCGCAGCGCGCTCTTGCCCAGCCCGGGATAGTCGGGCGCGATGACGCGGTACCGGTGGGAGAAGGCCGCCAGCTGGCGAGACCACATCCCCGAGTGGAGCGGGAAGGCGTGCAGGAGGACGATGACGTCCTTGCCGGCCCCGACGTCCTGGTAATGGATCTTCGCTTCGCCGGTGTCGGTGGTGGGCATGATGAGGGGTCCTCCCGGGCCCCCCTCATCATGGCCACGCCCCCGACCGCGGAGCAAACCCGCGGTGCAGGGCTGGATTCCCTGCGTGCCTACTTCTTCTTCTTCGGCTGGACGACCTTCACGACGGCCGTCGAGCCCGGCACCTTCCCACCCTGGGGAAGTGGCTCGACCTTGCCGCCCAGGCAGGCGCCCAGGAAGGCCTCGGCGCGGGCGTTGAAGTCGATGCGATTCTCGGGACGGGCGAAACCGTGCCCCTCGTCCGGGTAGAGGACGTAGGTCACGCCCCCGCCGTTCTTCTCGATGGCGGCCACGATCTGCTCCGACTCGGCCTGCTTCACGCGCGGGTCGTTGGCCCCCTGGCCGATGAGGAGCGGGACCTTGATCTTGCTCGCCGAGAAGAGGGGCGAGGCGGCGCGGAGCAGTGCCTCGTCGGTCTTGGGGTCGCCCATGCGCTGGTGGAACTGGGAGATCATGGGGGCCCAGTAGGGCGGGATGCTCTGGAGCAGCGTGAAGAGGTTGGACGGGCCGACGATGTCCACCGAGCACTTGAAGACGTCGGGGGTGAAGGTGACGCCGGCGAGCGCCGAGTAGCCGCCGTAGCTGCCGCCCATGATGGCGACCTTCTTGGGATCGACCCAGCCCTGCTTCACCGTCCACTCGACGGCGTCGAGCAGGTCGGTGTGCATGGCCTTGCCCCACTGCTTGTTGCCGGCGTTCAGGAACTTCTTGCCGTAGCCGGTGGAGCCGCGGAAGTTCACCTGCATCACCGCGTAGCCGCGGTTCGCGAGCCACTGGGCGTACGGGTTGTAGCCCCAGAAGTCGCGGGCCCAGGGGCCGCCGTGGACGAAGAGGACGAGCGGGACCCTTGCCGTCTGCACGCCGACCGGGAGCGTGAGGTAGCCGTTCAGCACGAGTCCGTCGCGGGCCGGGAAGGAGGCGGCCCGCATGGTCGCGAGCGGCAGCCCGTCCAGCTTGGGCTGGTGGACGAAGAGGAAGGTCCCCTTCTTCTCGGTGCGGTCCCAGGCGTAGTAGCGGATCGGACCCTTGTCCTCGTTGAAGGCGACCAGCCAGTTCTTGTCGTCGCGGTCCCGGTTCACGACGTTGAAGTCACCGCCGGAGAGCTTGGCGATGCCCTCGAAGTCGGCCTTCACCATCGCGTCGATCACCGTCCAGGCCTGCCGGCCCGCCGGGAAGTCTACGGCCTGCACGGTGTGCTTCACGGGGTGGATGACGACCGAGCCGGCGTCCACGTCGGGGTTCTCGGCGATCACCACCTCGGTGCCGGTGGTGATGTTCTTCTTCACCACGCGGCCGGTGTTGGAGCCCAGCGTGGACTGGAGGATGAGCGCCGTGCCGTCGTCGGTGATGTCGAGCTCGGACACCTCCTCGCCGAAGGGGGCGGTGACGAAGCTCTTCCAGGGAGCGGCGGCGCTCTCCCGGACGCGGATCTCTGTGCTCCCGTCGGGCTTCATCGACTGGGCCACCCTCACCTCGAGGTCGTCGGTGGAGTCCCAGCCGACCACGTCGCCGGGGTTCTCGGCCACGAGCTTCAACGCTCCCGTCTCGAGGTTCACCTCGTAGACGTCCATGAGGCGGCGGTCGCGCAGGTTCAGGGTGACGAGGATGCGGTCACGCACCTTCTGGCTCACGTTGACCGGGGCGGCGCGCACCCCCTGGAAGGGGGTGAGGTCCCGGACGTTCCCGGTCACCAGGTCCACGCCGAAGAGATGGTAGTTCTCGTCGCCGTCCGAGTCCTGCAGGTAGAGCAGGTTCCGGTCGTCCTGGGCCCAGAGGTACTGGCGGATGCCCCGCTTCTTGTCGGCGGTGACCTTCTTGCCGTCCTCCTTGCCCACCGTCTTCACCCACACTTGAAGGACGTTCTTCTCGTCCGGGGCGATCCAGGCGAACCTCTTTCCGTCCGGCGAGAGCTTGGGGCTCACCTTCTCGGGGTTCCCGAAGAGGATGTCGCGGGAGATGACGGGTGTGGGCTTCGCATCGGCGGCGAGCGAAGAGAGCGGTGCGGTCACGAACAGGGCCAGGGCGACGAGCGTCGTCAGGCGGGTCACACGGTGCATGAGTCCTCCTCCGGGGAAAATCGGGTCCTACGCAGACCGCGGGCATATATTCCGGAGTCCATGACGATGCCAGCGGGAGCGGCGGGATCCGGCGCGGGGTGGTTCGGGCGTTTCGGGGTGACGGAGCGGACGCTGCGGGAGGCGCTCGCGGCGGCCATGTCCAGGGGCGGCGACTTCGCCGACCTCTTCTTCCAGCACCGGGTCGAGACCGACCTGGCGCTCGAGGACGGGGCCGTGAACCGCGGCTTCGCCTCGGTGGAACTCGGGGTGGGGGTGCGGGTCGTCCGGGGGGGCCAGACCGGCTACGGCTACACCGAGGACCTGTCCCTGCCGGCCATCCTGGCCGCGGCCCGCACCGCGGCCGCCATCGCCGACGGCGCCTCTCGCGACGGCCCCGCGGTCCTTCACCTCGCGCCGCGCGCCGGCGGGCGCTACCCGGCCCTCGCGCCGGGGGAGGGGGAGGGCGCCGCGGCACGCCTCCCGGTGCTCGAGGCCGTGAACGCGCGCCTCCTCGCCGCCGACCCATCGGTACGCAAGGTGAACGTTCACTTGCACGAGGAGCAGGGGGCGGTGCTCATCGCCGACTCGACCGGCCGGGTGGTGGAGGACCTGCAGCCCATGGCGCTCCTCTCCGCCTCGATCCTGGCCGAGCGGGACGGGCGCCGGGAGCAGAACGGCTACAACGTGGCCGGGCGCGCCGGGGGCGAGTTCTACTCGGCCGACCGGATCGACCGGCTGGTGCGCGAGGCCTGGGCCCGCACCGCCATCCTCTTCGAGGCCGGCCAGCCCCCCGCCGGCGAGATGCCGGTGGTCCTCGCGGCCGGCTCGTCGGGCATCCTGCTCCACGAGGCCATCGGCCACGGCATGGAGGCCGACTTCAACCGCAAGGGCACCTCCATCTACGCCGACAAGATGGGAAAGCGGATCGCGCAGCCGTTCGTCTCCATCGTGGACGACGGCACGGAGCCCGGGGCGCGCGGCTCCATCCACGTGGACGACGAGGGAAACCCGGCCGGCCGGACCGTGCTCGTGGAGGACGGCGTGCTCGCCTCCTACCTGCACGACGCCATCTCGGCGCGCCACTACGGGGTCTCCCCGACCGGCAACGGCCGCCGGGAGAGCTACCGCAGCCCGCCGCTCCCGCGCATGCGCTCCACCTACATGCTGCCCGGTCCCCACGGGGCCGACGAGATCATACGCTCCGTGAAACGGGGCATCTACTGCCAGACCTTCTCGAACGGCCAGGTCCAGATCGGGGCCGGGGACTTCACCTTCTTCGTGAAGAACGGCTGGCTCATCGAGGACGGGAAGCTCACCCGGCCCATCAAGGACGTCAACCTCATCGGGAACGGGCCCCGCGCCCTCGAGATGGTGGACATGGTGGGAAACGATCTCGCCATCGACGAGGGGGGCTGGACCTGCGGCAAGGACGGCCAGAGCGTCCCGGTCTCGCAGGGTCTCCCCACCGTCCGGGTCTCCTCGATGACCGTGGGTGGGAGGGGCACGCCATGAGCGCCGAACTGCTCGAGGCAGCGCGCGCGGCGGTGCGCCTCGCGCTCCGTTCCGGCGCCCAGGAGGCCGCCGCGGCCGCCAGCCGCTCGCGCCACGTGGAGCTCACCTGGCGGGACGGCAAGGTGGAGACGGCCAGCGAGGCCACCACCCGCGGTCTGGGGATCGACCTCTACGTGGACGGGCGATACGCGTCGGTCTCCACGAGCGATCTGCGACCCGAGGCGATCGAGCGACTGGTCCGCGACGGAGTGGCGCTCACCCGCACCCTCGCCCCCGACCCCTTCCGCGTCCTCCCCGACCCGGCCCTCTACGAGGGGCGCGCCCAGCTCGACCTGGAGCTCGCCGATCCGTCCCAGGACCGGCTCGACGCCGTGGCGAGGCGCCGCACCGTGGCGGCCATCGAGGAGGCGGCCCGGTCGGTCCCCGGCGCCGATCGGATCCTGTCGGTCTCGGCCAGCGTGGGGGACAGCTCGGGCGAGCGGGCGCTCGTCACCTCCAACGGCTTCGAGGGGCTGCGCGGCGGCACCGACTTCGGCATGGCCGCCGAGGTGAGCGTCACCGACCCCGACGGCCGGCGCCCAGAGGACTGGGACGCCGCCACGGCCCGATTCCACCTCGACCTCCCACCGGCGGCGGAGATCGGGCGCGGGGCCGCCACGCGCGCCCTCTCCCGCATCGGCTCGGAGAAGGGGGATTCGGCGGTCACGCCGGTGGTGGTGGACGCGCGCGCGGCCGGCCGGCTCCTCGGCCCGCTGCTCGGCGCGCTCTCCGGGTCGGCGCTGCAGCAGAAGCGCTCCTTCCTGGAGGGCATGATCGGCAAGTCGATCGGCAGCGAGCGGCTCGACGTGGCCGACGATCCGTTCGTGGTGCGCGGCCTCGGCTCCCGCCTCTGGGACGGGGAGGGGATGGCCTCACGCCCCTTCCCGGTGATCGAGCAGGGCGTGCTGCGGAACTGCTACGTCGACACCTACTACGGCCGGAAGCTCGGGATGGCACCGACCACGGCGCGGGTCTCGAACCTCTCCTGGCCGCTCGGCGCGGTCGGGCGCGACGGGCTTCTCGCCGAGATGGGGGACGGGCTGCTCGTCACCGGATTCCTGGGCGGAAACTCCAACTCCACCACGGGTGACTTCTCGCTCGGGGTGCAGGGGTTCCGGGTGCGCGCCGGACGGATCGAGGGGCCGGTGGGGGAGATGAACGCCTCCGGAAACCACCGGGAGCTCTGGCAGCAGCTCGCCGCGGTGGGGAACGACCCCTACCGCTTCTCGGCGATGCGCACGCCGTCCCTCCTCTTCAGCGGGATCCAGATCGCGGGGAAGTGAGCCACTCCCAGGACGCGTCCACCGCGCGCCGGTAGGCGGGCAGGGACTCGAGGAAGAGGTGGGTCGTCCCCGGGACGATGGAGAGGCGGCGCAGGGACGGTGGCCCGGCCATGAGCGCCTCCACCTCGCTCACCGGGCCGAGCTCGTCGGAGGCGGCCTGGATCGCCGCCACCCGGCGCGCGCAGGCGGGGAGGAAGCCGAGCTGCAGCGTGCGGGACGCGAGCCCAGCTCCCACGATCCCCTGCACGTCGGGCTCGGCACACCCGAGCTGCAGCGCGATCCAGGCGCCGAAGGACATCCCACCGAGGTGGAGCGGAAGTGCCGGGTAGCGCCCGGAGAGCCAGAGGAGCGCGGCCCGCGCGTCGGCGAGCTCGCCCGGGCCTCCCGTGTGAGCTCCGTCCGAGAGCCCCACACCGCGGAACTGGATCCGCAGCGCCACGCCCCCAGCGGAGACCGCCCCCTTCGCGAGGTGGTAGGTGGCGTGGTTGTGCATCGTGCCGCCGAGAAGCGGGTGGGGATGGAGCACGAGCGCGGCGAACCGGGGGGACGCCGGCGACTCGAGGAGCCCCTCGATGCGTCCGGCGGGTCCGGGCAGGTCGACGCGCATGGCCGGCGCGTATGCTATTCCATCCGGGATGGAGGCGCCCCGAGGGTTGGTCCTGGAGTTCGCGCTGGCGGCCGTCCTGCTCCTGACGGTGCGCGCGCTGGGCGCGGCCTTCGAGGCGGCCCTCACCGCGCTCGGCGTGCCGCGCGCCGAGGCCATGGCGAGCGATCCGGCCGCCAGCGGGAAGGCCCGGGCGCTGGGGCGGCTCGTGGCCCGGCCCGAGCGGTCGGCGGCGGCCACGCGGCTCCTCGTCGCGCTCACGTCGCTGTCGGCCGGGGCGCTCTTCGCCGCGGCGGCGGCCGAGTTGCCGGCCGGCCCGCGCGCGCTCCCGATGGCGGGCGCGGTGGTGCTCGGGGCGCTCCTCAGCGTGGCGCTCGCCTCGGCCGGGCGTCGCGCCGGGGCGACCCACCCGGAGGAGGTGGCGCTGGCGCTCGCCATCCCGGTGCAGGCGGTCACGGTGCTGCTCGCCCCGGTGGCGCGGTTCATGGGGATGGCGGTGTCGCCGCTCGTCGGAGGGCCAGGACGCTTCAGCCTGCCGCTCCCCCCCGTCGAGGAGGTGGAGCGGGCCCTCGCCGCCCACGCCCGGTCGACGGATCCCGCCGACCGGACGAGCGAGCTCATCCACCGGGTGCTCGAGTTCCGCGAGAAGGTGGCGCGGGACATCATGGTGCCGCGGACCGAGGTGATGGCGCTGCACGTGGACACCCCGGTCCCGGAGATCCTGGAGCGGCTCGCCGAGGACGGGCACTCCCGCGTGCCGGTCTTCGAGGTGAGCCTCGACCGGGTGGTGGGGGTCCTCCACGTCCGCGACCTCGTGCCGCTGCTCGCCCACCCCGAGCTCATCGTCCTGCGCGACGTGATCCGTCCGCCCACCTTCGTCCCCTGGTCCACGCCGGTGCAGGTGCTGCTCCGGGGCATGCAGCGCAAGCACCAGCACATGATGATCGTGGTGGACGAGTACGGCGGCGTCATGGGGGCGGTGACGCTGGAGGACGTGCTCGAGGAGATCGTGGGGGAGATCCGGGACGAGATGGACACCGAGGAGGGGGGCGCGGTCGAGCCGGCCTCCGACGGCAGCTTCCTCGTGCGCGGGGACGCCCCGGTGGCCGAGTTCAACGAGGCGACCGGCGCCGGGATCCCGTCCCGTGGCGCCTACGAGACCGTGGCCGGATTCCTGGTGGCGCTCGCAGGGGCCATCCCGGCCCGCGGGGACCGGTTGCGCTGGCGGGACTGGTCATTCACTATCAGTGAAACAGACGGACGCCGGATCCAGCGGGTGCGCGTGCTGCGGGAGCCTCGACCTCCGGCGTGACGCCGCCCGGGGGGCGTGGTACGACCGGCCCTCCATCGTCCGGAGGCCGCATGTACGTCATCGCCATCGTCCGCTACCGAAAGCCGATCGAGGAAGTCCAGAAGCACCAGGAGGCCCACCGGGCCTACGCCGCGGGTCTCCGCGAGAGGGGGATCATCGTCGCCTCCGGCCCGATCGAGCCCCGCTTCGCCGGCGCCGTCCTCCTGCGCCTGCCGGACGGAACGCCCGACGCGGAGCTCCTCGCGCTGCGCGACCAGGATCCCTACGTGAAGGGCGGGGTGGCCCAGTGGGAGCTGCTCCCCTGGAACCCGGTCAACGGCAAGGAGAACCTGGACCGGGCCTGACCGGTGGCAGAGCGCCCCCGCCCGCCGCCGTTCGACCGCTGGGCGGCCCTGGTGCTGCTCAGCCTGGCGATGTTCGGCAACTACTACGTCTACGACACCATCGCCCCGGTCGCGGACCTGCTCACGAGCCAGCTCGGTTTCAACGACGAGCAGATCGGGCTCCTCTACTCCACCTACAGCTGGGCCGCGGTGCTCGTGCTCATCGGCGGCGGCATCGTCATCGACCGCTTCGGCACCCGCCGCTCGATCCTGCTCTTCGGCGCCATCACCACGGTGGCCGGCATCCTCACCGCGGTCTCCTCCGACTTCCGCGTCATGGCGGCGGGACGCTTCCTCCTCGGGGTGGGGGCCGAGCCGCTCATCGTGGCCGTCACCACCGCCATCGCCAAGTGGTTCAAGGGGAAGGAGCTCTCCTTCGCCTTCGGGCTCAACCTCACCATCGCGCGGCTCGGCTCGGTCGCGGCCGACAACTCCCCGAGCTGGGCGAGGTCGTACTACGGGAGCTGGCAGCCGCCGCTCCAGATCGGTGCGGTGCTGGGGGCCAGCTGCCTCGTGGCGGGCGTCCTCTACTGGGTGCTGGAGGCGCGGGTGGCCCGGCGCTACTCGCTGGGCGCGGCCGGCGGCACCGACAAGCTCGTGCTCCGCGACCTCTTCGCCTACGGGAAGTCCTACTGGTACGTGGTGGCGCTGTGCCTCGCCTTCTACTCGGCGATCTTCCCGTTCCGATCCTTCGCCATCAAGTTCTTCATGGACGCACGCGGAGTGAGCCGCGAGACGGCGGGGGCGCTCAACAGCGTCCTCCCGCTCGCCGCCATGTTCGCCACGCCGCTCTTCGGGTTGCTCGCCGACCGCATCGGACACCGCGCGCTCCTCATGGCGATCGGCTCGGCCACCCTCATCCCGGTCTACCTGCTCATGGTCTACAGCGGGGTGCCGCTCTGGCTCGTCATCGCCTTCATGGGCGTGGCCTTCTCGCTCATCCCGGCCGTCATGTGGCCGTCGGTCGCCTACCTGGTTCCGGAGGGGCGGCTCGGCACCGCCTACTCGGTGATGACGCTCGTGCAGCAGGTCGGGCTCGCCGGGATGAACTGGCTCATCGGCGCGACGAACGACGCGGCCCACGCCGGTGCAGCAAATCCGGCCGGTTACCGGCCGGGGATGTGGATCTTCACGGCGCTCGGGTTCCTCGGCCTCGCCTTCTCGTTCCTGCTCTACCGGACCGAGCGAGGGCCTTCCGGCCACGGGCTCGAGCTGGTTCGCTGAACGGCGGCCGTTGGGGTTTGCCTTTTCGGGGTGCCTTCCCTACACTCACCACGTGCAAGGTACCGGAAACCCTATGGGTTCCGACGGGCTGGTGGAGGCGGGTTGAGCGGAAATCCGGAAGCGCTCCTTCGAGGGGCGCTCGAGAAGATCGTCTACTTCGAGTGTCGGCTCTCGCAGCTCGAGAGCGAGCTCACCGCTGCGCGAGAGGTTGCATCGCGGGAGCGGGAGGGCGCCGCCGCCGCACGCGCCCGGGAGGCGGTCACCGCCACCGATCTCGCCCGATTCCGCGAGGAGGTCGAGACGGCCCGCCACCACGAGGGGGAGCTCTCCGAGCGCGTGCGACTTCTCGAGGGAGAGCGGGAACGCTTCCTCACCGGCCTCATCGACCAGGCCCGCATCGCCGGAGCGCCCTCCGAGGGGGAGAGCGCGGGCGAGGAGGCCGACCTGGCCGGTTTCATCGCCGAGCTCCGCGCCGAGATCGAGCTGCTGCGCCCGTGGAAGGTGGCGGCCGAGCTGGCCGGGTTGCGTCTCGAGGGGCCCGCCGGGACCTCCGCGTCCCACGCAGTGGGCTCGGCCCACGCCGGGGTGGACGAGATCGCGCGCGGCTTCGAGGCCTCCGGACGGCTGAGCGTGAGCCGTTCCGAGGCCATCCGCCTCGAGGGCGGGCTGGAGAGCCGGGCCGAGCGCTCGCTCTACGAGTCGTCCATGGACGACCTCGCCTCCACCGACCGTCACGCACGCCGGCGCGCCGCCGATGCGCTTCGCGCCATGGGATCCCGCGCGGCGGCCCCGCTCGTGGCCTCCGCGGTGGGTCGGGAACGGGACGAGGAGGTCAAGGTGGCGCTCCTCGCCGCGCTGGGCGCGCTGGGGGAGACGGCTGCCGCCGAGGTGGCGGGTCGCGAGCTCTCCGACCCACGCCCCGGGGTGCGCGCGGCGGCCCTCGACGCGCTGTCGGCGCTCTCCGGACCCGCGGCCGAGTCCCGGCTGCTCGGCGCGCTCGGCGATCCCAGCCCGCTCGTGAGGCGGCGCGCGGTGCTCCTCCTCGGATTCGCCGGGGGGCCCGCCGCCGAGGAGGCACTGCGGGCCACGCTGTCCGACCGGGACCCGGGCGTCGCCCGCGCCGCGGCGCTGGCCCTCTCCGGACTTCCCACCGCCTCCGCGCAGGGCGCGCTCACCCGCGCGCTCGATCACGGCGACGAGTCGGTCCGTCGCGTCGCCTCGAAGGCCGTCGCCCGCTGGTCGGGCGAGTCGGTGGCGGCCGCGGCCCCGGCCGAGGATCGACGTCGCGCCGCGCGCCGGATCTCCGAGAAGCTGGCCGCCGTCGGGGCCACGGCGCTCCGCGATGCGGTGGTGGACGATTCCTCCACGCCGACGCGCAGGGTCGTACCCGCGGTCGCTGCTCCCGCGCCCGCACGCGCCCGGGTCGCGTCCGCCGCCGCGCCGCGCGTCCACACCGCCGCCGCATCGGCCGCCTCGCTGCTCCCGCGCGCCGCCGTGGTGGCGGTCGAGGCGGGCCCGGGCGACTTCTCCCCGATCGAGGAGGCCGTCCTCCTCGAGCTCCGCTCCGCCCTGCGAGGGCGCACCCTCGACGAGGTGGCCGGGGTCGTCCCCGGCGACGCCGGCGGCGCGCTCGACAGGCTCGTCGTCCGTGGCGTGGCGGTGAGGCGCGGGACGCGGTACTTCCCGGCCTAGGAGCGAGACGCATGGAGAACGTGAAATACACGTCACGGCGCCTCGCGGAGATCTTCGGGATCACGCAGCGCGAGGTCGCCGAGATCCTGGGGCGGCGCGACAAGTTCGGCACCGCCGATCTCGGCAAGCTCCGCAAGGCGGTGCGGAAGCCGGTACCCGCCTATCCCCACCGGCGCCAGCTCTTCCTCAACTTCAAGGGGGGCACCGGCAAGACCTCCCTCTCCACCTCGTACGCCTACCGGCTCGCGGAGCGCGGCTACCGGGTGCTCGTCATCGACCTCGACAGCCAGGGGCACGCCACCCGATGCCTGGGCGAGGCGGGCGGCAACTTCACGAAGACCCTCTACGACGTGCTGGTGCGCAAGGCCACGGTGACCGAGGTCACCATCGACACCAAGCTGCCCGGCCTCCGGCTCATCCCCTCCAACCTGGCCATGAGCACGATGGACCTCGCGCTCATGCCCATGGCCGGTCGCGAGTTCAAGCTGCGGAACGCGCTCCGCGAGGTGGAGGCCGACTACGACTTCGTGGTCATGGACGCGCCGCCCTCGTTCGGGCTCCTCAACCTGAACGCGCTCATGGCGGCGCACGACCTCGTGACGCCGGTGCTCGCCGACTTCCTCTCCTACGACGGGCTGCGGCTCCTCTTCGAGACCATCCAGGGGCTCGAGGAGGACCTGTCGCACCAGCTCGAGAACATCTTCATCTGCGTGAACGGGTTCAACCAGACGTTCCGCATCGCCCGCGAGGCGGTGGACGCGCTCCGCGAGCACTACCCCGAATATCTTCTGAAGAGCGTCGTGCGGCAGTGCACCAAGTTCGCCCAGGCCTCCAGCGAGGGATGCCCGGTGTTCGGCTACGACCCCGATTCCAAGGGCGCCGCCGACATCGAGGCCATGCAGCTCGAGGTGCTGGAACGGATCAAGATCGGGCTGGCCGCACGGCCCGACGCAGCGAGGAGCGTGAGATGAGGAAGGCCTTCGACGCCAACGTCCCGAAGCTGAAGCCGCGCCTGCACCCGGTCGGCATCGCCACGATCGACCCCGAGGGGCTCTTCGCCGAATCCGGGGAGCCGGAGGCCGCCCAGGTGGAGCCGGCCGTCCAGGTCGAGGCCGCCGCGCAGGACCCGGTGGTCGAGCCCGCGCCGGTCGAGCGCCCCGCGCCGGAGCCCACGGTGGAGCCGGAGGTGGCGAGGGCCGCACCTGCACCCGCCCCGGTCTCGCGCTCGTTCCGTGCCGCCGCCCGTGCCGCCGCGGTGGCCGCTCCGGCGCCCGCCGCGTCGAGCGATCTCGCCGACCGCAAGGAGCGGCTGGAGAAGATCAAGCGCAAGGTGGCCGAGGCCGCGCGCCGCGGAACCCCGGCCGCCGCGCCCCGCGAGCCGGCCCGCGCCGCCGAGAGCGCGCTGTCGCTCGTGGGGGACCTCGACCGGCAGCTGGCCCGCAGCCGCGAGCTGGAGGAGGCGCTTCGCGCCGACCTGCACCAGTCCCGCACGGAGCTGGCCCGCGCGGCCGGCGACGCCGAGGCGACGCGCGGCCGGCTCGGCGCGCTGGAGAAGGAGATCGAGGAGCGGCGCGGCATGATGGCCGAGATGCTCGCCGAGATGACCGCGCTCGAGGAGGAGCGGGACCAGTCGGTCCGCCGCGCCCAGGCCCTCGCCGCACTGGACGAGGAGCGGCAGCGTCTGGCCGACGACCTCTCCCGCCGCGGCGACGAGCTGGAGGAGGCCCTCGCGAACGGGCGTGCGGAGGCCGAGCGGCTCACCACGGAGCTCGACGAGCGCACCGCCGACGGTGCTCGGCTTCGAGCCGGCCTCTCCGAGACGGTGCGGGAGCGCGACGCGCTCGCCCGCGAGCTATCGGCGATCCGGGTCGAGCGGGACGAGCTGCTCGAGGCGCGCCGAGCCCTCGAGAAGGTGCACGAGGCGCTGTCGCAGGCCCGCTCCCGTCTCGGGTAGGCGGTCGTCCCCGCGCTATTCGGGCGGCTTCGACCCGTCGGTGAGCGCGCCGAGCTTCTTGCGCGCGTCGTAGGCGGCCACCTTGTAGGCGTCGCCCAGCGTCGGGTAGTTGAAGACCGCCTCGATGAAGTACCGGTAGGTGCCCCCGAGCGCCATCACGGCCGCGCCGACGTGGACGAGCTCCGCGGCGTTCGGGCCGATGACGTGGATGCCGAGGACCTTCAGGTCGTCGGGGGAGACGAGAAGCTTGATCCAGCCCACCGCCTCGCCGATCAGGTTGGCGCGGGCGTTCTCGACGAAGCTCCCCTTGCCGACGACGTAGGGGATCCCCTTCGCCTGGAGGGCCTCCTCCGTCTCGCCCACCGAGGAGATCTCCGGGATGGTGTAGATGCCGGTGGGCAGCACCTGGCCCTGCAGCTGCGTGCGGAAGTCGGTGCCCTCGCAGGCGTAGGTCATGGCGACCCGCCCCTGCTCCATGGAGGTGGAGGCGAGCCCCGGGAAGCCCACCACGTCGCCGGCGGCGTAGATGTGGGGGATGGAGGTCTGGAAGTGCTCGTTCACCTTGAGATAGCCGCGCTCGTCGGCCTTCAGGCCGGCGTTCGCGAGCTCGAGCGCTTCGGTGTTGCCGATGCGCCCCGCGGCCACCAGCACCTTCTCGGCGACGAGGCGCGACCCGTCGGAGAGGGCGAGGAGCACGTCCCTCTCGCCCGGCTCCACCTTGGTGACGCGGGTGTGGTGCTTGATCTCCACGCCGAACTCGGTCCAGGTGCGCTCGAGTTCCTGCGAGAGCTCGGCGTCGAGGAAGGGCATCACCCGGTCGCGCGAGTCGGCCATGGTGACGTGGACGCCGAGCGCCGCGAAGGCGGAGGTGTACTCGGAGCCGGCCACGCCGCCGCCCAGGACCGCCAGCGAGCGCGGGATCCGGTCGAGCATGAGGATCGAGTCGGAGTCGTAGACGCGGCTGTGGTCGATGGGGATGTGGGGCGGGTGCAAGGGGCGCGTGCCCGGTGCGAGGAGGATCACGTCGGCCCGGATCTCCTGGGAGGTCCCGTCGGGGACCGAGACCCGGAGCGTGTGCGGATCGACGAAGCTGGCCGTGCCGCGGAAGGTCTCGATGGCGTACTGGGAGAAGCGGTTGCGGATGCGGGTGTGCTCGCGCGCCGTGACGAGGCCGCGACGCCCCATGAGGGCGGCGACCGTCATCGTGTCGGCCACCTTGAGGATGAAGCCGGCCACGTCGCGCCGCCTGGATTGCAGCAGGGACAGCGCCGTTTCGCGGAGGGCCTTGGAGGGGATGGTGCCGGTGTTGGCGCAGGCCCCGCCCGGGACCGCCTCCTTCTCGATGACGGCGACCTTCTTGCCCAGGAACGCGGCCCGGGTGGCGCCTCGCTCGCCGGCGGGGCCGCTGCCGACGATGGCAACGTCATAGTGGAGCATGGTGCGCTTATAATGCACGCCCCGCGACCCATGGAGGAGTTTTCGAACCGGTGAGGAACCCGCCCCGAAATCCCGCGCTCGACGCCATCCCCCGGAACCTCATGGTCGAGCTGGACGAGAGGAAGGCGGCGCTGCGCCGGGCGGGGCGAAAGCTCCACGACTTCGGCCTCGGGGACCCGCTCGAGCCCACCCCCCCGTTCCTGCGCGAGGCGCTGCGGGCGGCCGTTCCGGAGGTGTCGCAGTACCCGAGCCCGCTCGGGACCCCTG
This sequence comes from uncultured Anaeromyxobacter sp., assembly GCA_903855945.1. GTDB lineage: Bacteria > Myxococcota > Myxococcia > Myxococcales > Anaeromyxobacteraceae > CAIOAK01. Next base: position 31,828 of record CAIOAK010000108.1, on the reverse strand, counting down.
CGCTGCGCCGGGCGGTGGCCGGCTACCTCGACCGGCGGTTCGGCGTGACGGTGGACCCCGACCGGCAGATCGTCCCGGCCACCGGGGCGAAGGAGTCGATCTTCCACCTGCCGCTCGCCTTCCGGGGCTCCGGACGGACCCGGGTGGTGATGCCCGACCCGGGGTACCCGACCTACGAGGCCGGGGCCCGGATGGCGGGGCTCGAGCCGGTGAAGGTGCCGCTCCGGCCCGCGAACGGGTTCCTCCTCGAGCCGGACGACCTTCCCCGGTCGCTCCTCGACGAGACGCTGCTGCTCTGGGTGAACTACCCGCACAACCCCACCGGGGCGGTGGCGACGCGCGACTACCTGGAACGGGTGGGGCGGGCGGCGCTGCGCCACGGGTTCGTGGTGGCCTCCGACGAGTGCTACGCGGACATCTGGTTCGACGAGCCCCCGCTCTCCTTTCTGGAGGTGCAGGTGGAGAACGTGCTCGCCATCCACTCCTGCTCGAAGCGGAGCGGCATGACCGGCTACCGGAGCGGATTCGTGGCGGGCGATCCCGACCTCGTGGCCCAGGTGAAGCGGATGCGCTCCCACCCCGGCGTCGCCTCGCCCGACTTCGTGTCGGCGGCGGCGGTGGCGGCCTGGAGCGACGACGCACACGTGGCGGAGCGGCGCGCCATCTTCCGCCGCAAGCGCGACCGGCTGCTCGCCTTCTTCCGGGAGCACGGGCTGCGGGTGCAGGGTTCGGGCGCGACGCTCTACCTCTGGGTGGAGGTCCCGCCGGGGCACAATTCGGCGAGCTACGCCTTGCGACTGCTCGACGAGGCCATCGTGGTCTCGCCGGGCACGGCATTCGGCGCGGCCGGCGAGGGATTCGTGCGGGTGAGCCTGGTCCCCACGCTCGGGGAGATCGAGGAGGCGGTGGAGAGATGGCGAACGATCCGGTGATGGCGGTGGAGGAGATGAAGCAAAGGATCGAGGCGGCCTGGGCCGACCGGGGCAAGCTCTCCGATCCGGCGCACCGCGAGGCGGTCCTGGCTGCGGTGGCCGGGCTCGATCGCGGCGTGCTGCGCGTTGCGGAGAAGGTTGCGGGGGAGTGGAAGGTGAACGGCTGGCTCATGCAGGCCGTGAACCTCTACTTCGCCGTCACCGGCATGGAGACCCACGACTACGGCCCCTTCCAGATCCGGGACAAGATCCCGCTCAAGAAGGACCTGGAGGCGGCCGGCGTGCGCGTCGTCCCGGGCGGCGTGGTTCGCTACGGGGCCCACGTCGCGCCCGGCGCGGTGGTGATGCCCGGCTTCGTGAACATCGGTGCGCGGGTGGGGAAGGGGACCATGGTGGACACCTGGGCCACCGTCGGTTCCTGCGCGCAGGTCGGGGAGAACGTCCACCTGGCCGGCGGCGTCGGGATCGGCGGAGTGCTCGAGCCGCCCGGAGCCCGCCCCAACATCATCGAGGACGACTGTTTCATCGGGAGCCGCTGCATCCTCGTGGAGGGGGTGCTCGTGGAGGAGGGAGCGGTGCTCGGGGCCAACGTGGTCATCACCGGCTCGACGCCCATCATCGACGTCACCGGCTCCACCGAGGTGGTGTGGAAGAAGCGGGTCCCGGCCCGATCGGTGGTCATCCCGGGGACGCGCCCCAAGCAGTATCCGGCCGGCACCTTCCAGATCCCCTGCGCCCTCATCGTCGGGCGGCGCAGCGCCGCCACCGACCGCAAGGTGTCGCTGAACGACGCGCTGCGGGAGTTCGAGGTCTCGGTGTGAGCCCCACCCTGGGCGAGGCGCTGGCGGCCCGGACCGAGGCGCTCTGCGCCGTGCCCTCGCCCATCGGCGAGGAGCGGGAGCTCTGCACCCTGCTCGAGCGACGGGCGCTCGAGCGGTTCGGACGGGTGCGTCGGGTGCAGAACTCGCTCGTGATCCGGGTCGATCCGCCGGGGGGGACGTCCGGGCGGCCGCTCGTCGCCCTGTGCGGCCACATCGACACCGTCCCGGTCCACGAGGGGGACCGGGGACCGCCGAGGCGGGAGGGCGGCCGCATCGTGGCGCCCGGAGCCTCCGACATGAAGTCGGGAGTGGCGGTGGCGCTGGAGATCGCCGAGCGGATCCCCCGGGACCGCCGGTTCGCCGACCTGGCGGTGGTCCTCTACGCCCGCGAGGAGGGGCCCTATCTGGAGAACGAGCTCGGGCCGGTCCTGGAGCGGTCGCCCGAGCTCCGCGACGCCGGGCTCGCGGTGTGCCTGGAGCCCACCGACGGCCGGCTGGAGCTGGGCTGCGTGGGCTCGCTGCACGCCACCCTCACCTTCACCGGGCGTGCGGCCCACTCGGCGCGACCCTGGCAGGGCGACAACGCCGTGCACCGGGCCGGGGCGCTGCTCAGCGAGCTGGCCGGGCGCCCCCCCCGCGAGGTCTCCTCCGGGCGGCTTCCCTTCCGCGAGGTGATGACCGTCACCCGCATCGACGGTGGGCGGGCCCGCAACGTGGTGCCGGACCGGTGCACCCTCAACCTGAACTTCCGCTTCGCGCCCGGACGGACGCCGGAGGAGGCCTCCGCCGAGGTGCAGGCGCTGGCGACGCGCTTCGGGGCCACCGCCGAGGTGACCGACCAGGCGCCCTCCTGCCCGGCCTTCGCCGAGAACGCGCTGGTGGCCCGGCTGCGCGACCGGGCCGGGCTCGAGGTGAGCCCCAAGCAGGCCTGGACCGACGTGGCGCGGCTCGCGGCGGCGGGGATCCCCGCGGTGAACTTCGGGCCGGGCGCCACCGCGCAGGCGCACCAGCGCGGCGAGTGGGTCGAGGTGGCGGCCGTCGAGGCCGCCTACCGGGCGCTGGAGCGTTTTCTTACGCCCTGAGTGGGGCCGGTCGCGGATCGGCTTGATCTCCCGTCGCGCCGCATTACATCGATACATATCGATATGTCGATGGATCGGGCGAGCGACAGGCTGGTACGGGTGGCCAAGGCACTGGGAGATCCCACCCGGCTGGAGCTGCTGCGCCGCATCGCCTCGGCGGGCGAGATCTGCTGCAAGGACCTGGTGACGCTGTTCCCGGTCTCCCAGGCCACGGTCTCGCACCACCTGAAGATCCTGGTGGACGCCGGCCTGGTCACGGTCCGACGGGAGGGGCAGTTCGGCTGGTACCGCCTTCGCCCCGCGGCCGTGGAGGCGCACGCCGCGCTCCTCGGCAGGACCCTTTCCCCGAAGCACAAGAACAAGAAAGAGAAGAGGACACGCACATGAATCGCACGATCCGCATCGCCGCCCTTTCCCTCGCCCTCGCGCCGGCACTGGCCTTCGGCCAGGCCGCCGCCTGGAACGTGGACCCGACCCACAGCCGCGTCGGCTTCAGCGTGAAGCACCTGGTCATCTCCGACGTGAAGGGCGAGTTCGACAAGCTCTCCGGCAAGGTCCAGCTCGACGAGACCGACCTCTCGAAGTCGAGCGTCGAGGTGACCATCGACGCCACCTCCATCAGCACCCGAGACGAGAAGCGGGACGCCCACCTCAAGTCGGCCGACTTCTTCGACGTGGCCAAGTACCCGACCGTCACCTTCAAGTCGACCCAGGTCGTGGCCGGCAAGGACGGGGCGCTCACCGTCACGGGCGACCTGACCCTGCATGGCGTGACGAAGCCGGTGACGCTCGAGGGCTCGGTCACGAAGGCCATCACCGACCCGTGGGGGCTCACCCGCCGCGGCGCCTCCTTCACCGGGAAGATCGACCGGAAGGCGTGGGGCATCACCTGGGGCAAGGTGACCGACGTCGGCGCGGTGGTCGGCGACGAGGTGAAGCTCGACATCCAGGCCGAGATCGTGAAGGACCAGCCCAAGAAGTAGTCGGGACGGACGCGGGGTCCGCGCCGCGCCCTCCCGGGGCGGCGCGAGGTCCCTCCGGATGGTACGCGGCGGCGGGCACGGAGGTTGCTCCAGCTCGCCGCCGCATGCATTCCGGGAGTTGCTGGAGCGATGGACCACGGGAGCGGATGCTCGCGTCGGGGCCGTCGGTGCTGACCGATGCCGAGCTGCTGGCGCTCGTCCTGGGAGGGGGCGCGGTCCACCCGTCCGCGCGCAGCTCGGCGTGCCTGGCTGCCCAGGCGCTGGTGGCTCGCGCACCCCTGCCGGAGCTGGCCTGGAGCCACCCGGGGTCGCTCGCGGTGGAGCCCGGCGTGGGTCCGGTGCGGGCGGCGGCGCTCGCCGCGGCCTTCGAGCTGGGGCGTCGCTGCGCATGGACGCCGCCGCGTCGGGGCGACCGGATCCTGGAGCCGGGACGGGTGGCCGAGCTCATGCGTCCCGCGGCCCACGCCGACCGGGAGAGCTTCTTCGTGGTGCTGCTCGACGTGCGGGGCCGGCTGCTCCGGGCCGAGCGGGTGGCCGAGGGCTCGCTCACCCAGTGCCCCGTCTCGCCCCGCGACGCCCTGCGCCCCGCCATCCGCGAGGGGGCGCACGGGCTGATCTTCGTCCACAACCACCCTTCCGGAGACCCGTCGCCGAGTGCCGAGGACGCCGACCTGACCGAGCGGCTCCGCGCCGCGGCGGAGCTCGTGGGGATCCTCGCCCGGGACCACGTCATCGTGGCGGCGGGCGGGCACTACAGCTTCGTCGAGGCGGGGAGGTGGAGGAGGTGAGGGCGTTGCGAGCCGGGATACGAAGTAATACTCTTACTGGTAATAGTAAGAGGAGGCTCGAAATGCGGATCACGAGCAAGGGGCAGGTCACCATCCCGCAGGAGATCCGGGAGAAGGCGGGGCTCCTGCCCGGGACCGAGGTGGAATTCGAGCTCGACGGGGAGGCGGTCCGCATCCGGCGGGCCCGGGCGCCGCGCTTTCCGGGGCGCGGGGCGCGGGTCGTGGAACTGCTCCGGGGATCGGCGACGGTCCGGATGACCACCGACGAGATCATGGCGCTCACCCGTGGTGAAGAGTGAGCGTCCTCGTCGACAGCAACGTGCTCATCGACGTCGCCGAGGAGGATCCGGTCTGGGGCCCCTGGTCGCGGGAAGCCCTCCAGCGCGTCGCCGATACCTCGCTGCTCGTCGTGAACCCCGTGGTCTACGCCGAGGTCTCGGTGAGCTACGCCCACGTCGAGGAGCTCGAGCGGTTCCTGCCGGCCGGCCTGTACCGCAGGGAGCCCCTCCCGTACGAGGCGGCGTTCCTCGCCGGGAAGGTTTTCCTCGCGTACCGGAAGCGAGGCGGGACCCGCCGTTCCCCGCTCCCGGACTTCTACATCGGCGCGCACGCCGCGGTGTGCGGCCACCGGCTGCTCACCCGCGACGCGAGCCGGTACCGGACCTACTTTCCGAGGCTGGAGATCATCGCTCCGCCGGGCGCGTGACCGGATCGCCTAGAAGGGGATGTCGTCGCCCCCGCCACCACCGCTTCCGCTGCCGGAGCCTTCCTCGAACCCACCCGGAGGACCGCTCTCCTCGGGAGCACCGGGAGCGCGCTGCCCGCCACCTGCGCCGCGGGCGCCACCGGCGCCTCCGCCGAGGAACCGCACCGAGTCGGCGACGATCTTCACGCGGGTGCGCTCCTGTCCCGACGTCTTGTCCTGCCACTTGTCGGTCTTGAGCCGCCCCTCCACGTAGACCTGGCGCCCCTTGGCCAGGTACTCGCCCACCTGCTCGGCCTGCTTCCCCCACACCTCGACGTCATGCCACTCGGTCTCCTCCTTCTTCTGGCCCGACGCCTTGTCGGTCCAGGAGCGGGAGGTGGCGATGCGGAGGTTGGCGACCGCCTGGCCGCCGGAGGTGTACCGGACCTCGGGATCCTTACCGAGGTTGCCGATGAGAATGACCTTGTTGACCATGGCGAAACCCTTCCTGTTCGTCGCCTGGCTACGAGCGTTGCGTTCGAGCGGGACGATGCGAGGAGGGAAGGTAGCAATTCGATCTGACAGCCTTCGTTGCGGATGCGGGGCCGAAGGCGACTCGAGCAAGCGAGCTCGCCTCGTGGGGAGATCCGGGCGTCACGCCACCGCACGCGGGGGCCTCATCGCCGCCCTCCCTTGCAGCCGGCACCACGGAAGGGCCCGGCACCGGACCGCCGTCGCGCTCCGCGACCGGCCTCCCGTTGACCTGTATCCTGCCGCTCCGGTACGGCGAGAAAGATGAGAATCATTCTCAATATTGCCGGGACGCTTCTCCTCGTCCTGCTTCCGGGGGCGTCCCGTCCCCAGGAGGCCCCGGCCGCCGGTTCACCCGGCGTCGCACGGGAGTCCGCGCCGGAGCACGGCAAGGCCTTCACCGGCGACGCGACGCCCGTGGAACCCGGACGGGTGGAGGTGGAGGTCGACTACGCGCCCACCTGGTGGGCCACCGCCGGCTCGATCGACCCGCTCACCGGGGAGCAGCACCTGATGGTGGCGGCCGTGACCCTGGGGATCGTCCGGGACCTCGACGCGCGGGTCATGGTGGGCTGGGTTCTCGCTCATGCCATGCCGAACATGCCGGGAGGGCCGGCCTACGGGCAGGGGCTCGCCGACACGATCGTCGCGACCCGCTGGCGCTTCCTCTCCCTGCCAGACCCGGCCATCGACCTCGCGGTGAGCGCGGCGCTGGTCATCCCCACCGGCGTGACGGCTGCCACGGAGCAACTGGCCACGGGAAAGGGGAGCTGGCGCGTGGGGGGTGCGTTCCTCGCCTCCGCCGACTGGGGACGATTCACAGCGGGGCTCGAGCTCGGGTTCACCGCGCCGGTCGGGCCCCGCGTGTCGAACGACGCCGGCTTCCTCGTCTGCAACGCGGCCCTGGGCTACCAGGTCCTTCCCTGGCTCCAGCCCGAGGTGGAGCTCAACTACCAGCACGAGATCGAGCTGGGAGGGGAGTTCGACGAGCGTGTGCTGTGGGTCACCGCGGCGCTGGTGTTCCCGCTCGACCCGGTCCGGATCATCGCCGGAGCGCGCACGCCGGTGTGGGTTCGCGACACGTTCGCGGGGCCGACGATGACCGCAGCCGTGAAGATCGCCTTCTGATCGATCCACTCACGGCGCGCCGGCTCCGCGCCCCTCCCGGGCGATGGCGCGCCGGACCGCGGCGCCCCGCGCCAACCGCTCCGCCGTCCGCTCCCGGAGGTCCCGCCGCTCCCGCTCGACCGCCCTCGGCGAAAGCCCGAGGAGTGCGCCGGTGGCGAGGTCGAGTTCCCGCTGCGCGGGCCGGTCGAGCATGGCGGGGAGGTCGGTGGTCACGGGGTCGCGGGCCAGGGCGACGTGCAGGAGACGGAAGGTCTCCTCGACCCGCCCGAGCCGGTCCGGGTCCGGGAAGGGAATCGCCGCGAGCACGCCGGCGTCGATGTCCGCGATGGCCTGCGACCCGGTCAGCTGGCGCGCCCCCCGCTCCACGGCGAGCCGAAGCGGCGTCGCGGAGAGGAGCAGCGCGAGCCACCAGGGGTCGATCTCCCGCGGGAAGAGGGCGTGCCACTTCTTGTCCTCGAGGAGCCCCTCCCGGTTGTGGAAGGCGAAGGCGCGGGTCCCCACCTTGGCCGGATAGAGAACCGGTGCGGGCGAGCGCCCCGGGGCGATGCGCCACCAGGGCCGACGCGCGGCGCAGGAGGCGCGCCGGTTCACTCCGAGTTCCTCCCCGAGCCGGACGTAGGCGAGCGCCCGCGCCGACGGATCGCCCGGCCGGAAGAGGACCCAGGCGAGCCGCGCCACCTCCGGGGCGATGGCGTCGCGCAGGCCGGAGAGGAGCGGCGCCACGTCGCCCGGCTCGAGCCGGACCTCTCCGGCCACGCCGCTCCGGTAGCGATCGCCGCCGAGCGGCTGGAGGTGGAAGAAGCCATTCGCGCCGGTCTTGATCCCGAAGCGCACCTCGCAGACGTCGGAGAGCTTCCGGGCGCCGGCCGGTGCCCTCCGGGCGGGCCGGACGACCCGGATGCGCCGCCCCGGCCGGCCGGAGGCGAGATCGGCGAGCTCCTGCGCCGTGAGCTCCGCGAGAGGGACGGTGGCCTCGACCCCGGGCACCGCCGCGGCACCCTCGACCCACACGGCGAGCGAGGTCTCGACGGAGGCTGCGAAGCTGCCCGCGGCGCGCGAGCGGATCGCCAGGCGGAATCCGCCGCGGCGCGCCGCCTCGTCCCGCAGTGGCGCGGCCGAGCGGGACACCTCGAGCGCGCGGGGGAGCACGAGCCCGCAGACCGGCGCGTGGCGGAGCGCGAGCCGGACCAGATGTGCGGAGAGGTCGGCCTGACGGGAGAGGCCGGTCCGTTGCACGGCGCGCTCCTTCCACGCGGGCGGCATGGCCTCGTGCCGCAGGAAGGGGGGATTCATGAGCAGGAGATCGCAGGCGGGCCAGGCCGCCGAGAGCGCGTCGCCGCGACGGACGACGGCATCGACGCCGAGGAGCGCGAGCCGGGCCGACGTGGCGCGAACGGCGATCGGGGAGAGGTCGAGTCCGCGGAGGTCCAGCCGGGCGCCCACGGCGCCGGCGAGCACCTGGGCCGCGGCGAGCAGGGCCCCCCCGCCGCAGGCAGGGTCGAGGAGGACGAGGCCGTCGAGCGCGCCGCGCAAGGTCGGCGAGGCGCGCTCGGTGCCCAGGAGGGCGGCCACGCCGCCGGCGAGCCCCGGACCGCCGCGTCGTTCCGCCGCCGCGGCCAGGCCGAAGGCGGCCAGCACGCACCCTTCTTCACTAGCAGTGAATACAGCCCCACGCGCCCCGCGGAGCGCGCGCGCCGCCAGCGCATCGAGGAGCCGCCCGTCGAGCGCTCCCGGAAGCGGCATCGCCTCGCTCGCCACCGGAAGATCCTCCAGCAGGACCGATCCGGCGCCGGAAAGATGCGCGGTCGCCTCGGCGAGGGCGCGCGCCGCCGGGACCCCCGCGAGGCGACGGAGGGCCTCCGGGATCGCGTCCTCGTGCGGGGGGGTCGGGGCGTCGCGTCGCAGGCGCGCCATTCTACGACGCCCCGCGGATGCGATGGCGCGCGGTATCGGGCGTCATCGCGACGAACTGGCGGGGACTTCCGGCGCGGGTACAGTCGCCGCCAGGGAGACGAACGAATGACGCATTCCGACGAGCGCGTGGCATCGGAGATGGGCAGGGCCCTCATGGCCATCTACCGCGCCGGGCTGCGCGTGCAGCTCTGGCCCGATCCGCTGCGCGGGAAGGCCGGCGCCCGCATCGCCTCCGGCGCGGGCGCGCGGGCGCGTCGCCGCCGCGCTTCCGCACCCCGCTCGGCGAGCGGCCGGGGGGACTCGCCGCTGGCCGCCATCTACGACGCCGTCCACCGCCTCAACGAGCGGACCGGCGCGGTGGTGGTCCGGCTGGAGTAGTGCGGCACGGCTTCACGCGAAGAGCGCGTCGAGCTTTCGCTCGATGTGATCCTCGATCTTGGCGCGCATCGAGCCCGGGACGAGCATCGGGTACTTCATGTCCACCACCACCACGCTCGATCGCACCGAGAACTTCCCGGTGATGCCCATCTTCGACACCTCGCCCTGGCGGAGCTTCTCGTTCTGGCGGTAGTCGAGCGAGAATTCCTGGGCGATCTTCTCCATCACCTCGTGGACCTTCTCGAAGATCTCGTCGTCCGGGCGACCGTCGAAGTTGCGGGAGATGCGGGCCATCACTTCTCCTTGCCGGGGCGGTGGTACCGGGTGGGATCGGGGACGCCGGCCTCCTCGAAGCCCTTGCGCCGGAGCGTGCAGGCGTCGCAGCGGCCACAGGCCCGGCCCCGGACCGGATCGTAACAGGTGAGGGTGAGGTGGTACGGCACACCGAGCCGCGTTCCCAGCCGGACGATCCCGGCCTTCGACAGGCGCAGGAGCGGCGCGTGGATGCGGAGCCGCTCCCCTTCGACGCCGGCCTTCGTGGCCACCCGGGCCAGCCGCTCGAAGGCGCGCAGGAACTCGGGACGGCAGTCGGGATAGCCCGAGTAGTCGATGGCGTTCACGCCCAGGAAGAGGTCGTGGGCGCCCAGCACCTCGGCCCAGGCGAGGGCCATCGAGAGGAGCACCGTGTTCCGGGCCGGGACGTAGGTGACCGGGATGTCGGAGCCCATGGCGGCCTCGCTGCGCCCCTTGGGCACGGCGATGGCGTCGTCGGTGAGGGCCGAGCCACCGAAGAGCGAGAGCGACACGCGCGCCGCGCGATGGCTCTCCGCACCGAGCGCCCGCGCCACCCGCCGGGCGGCGGCGAGCTCCCCCTTGTGGCGCTGGCCGTAGTCCACCGACAGGCAATGGACCTCGAAGCCCTTCTTCCGGGCCACGGCCAGCACGGTGGATGAGTCGAGCCCACCGGAGAGGAGGACGACGGCCCGTCGGGGGCGAGGAGGGCGAGACGTGCGGCGCGCCATGACCGGGGAACCTAACGGGAGCCCACTTCGGTCGCAGTCATGTCGTAGGTGTACTTGCAGGCGGACTGGCAGTCGCAGGCCAGGTTGGCCGCCAGGCCGATCGGTGGGAAGACCGAAACGACCTGGGTTCCGGTGAAGCTCTTGGTGGCGCCCGGCCTGGGAAGCGTGAGCAGCCCCTGGATCGCCTCCTGGATGAACACCGGGCAGGAGCATCCGGTGAGCGGGGTGTTGGCCGGACAGCTGCAGCCGGCGGCCGCGACCGCATCCAGGCTGGGGCAGCCACACCCGCCGACGAACACCTTGACCTCGCCGGCGACCGCGGGGGAGGCCGGGGGCCTCCCGTAGGCGACCCGGAGGGATTGGGTCGAGGAGTCGACGACCGCGTAGGTTCCGATCCGGGGCACGGCGTGCGCCGCCGAGATGCAGATGGCGGCGCCGGGATCCGGAACGGTTGCGAAGTTGATGGTGCCCGAGAACCCGATCGGGTTGTTCACCTGGAGGGCGGAGGGATTGCCCGGCTGCGCGAAGGAGCAGGCGGTCGGGTCGGAGGTGAGGGAGCCGCCGAAGTTGAACACCCCCTGCTGCTGGCCGGGGCAGTCGATCGGGCTCGGCACCGCGTACACCTCGCACGCAGAGAGGAAGAGGGCCGCAGCGGCGGCGAGGAGAGGCCTCACGCCCATCCCAGAAGCATACCGCGATGCTGGAGATACGCATCGGAGACGGCGAAGCCGGCCAGCCCGTCCAGGTCGGGGCGCAGGAGCGCTTCCCCGGGGGCGGCTGCCCCCGGTAGCCGGGACAGGACCGAGAGGGCACCGTCCAGGTCACCGGCATGGAGGAGGGCGAGGCGAGAGGCCGTCCCCTCGACCGCCGATGTGAACGCGGCGGCGTCGAGGGTCTCGAGCTCGGCGCCCGCCGCCCGGCCGAGGGCGGGGAGGAGGTCGCGGGTGGTCGCCGGAACGGAGCGCTCGAGCGCCTCGAGGAACGCCGCCGCGGGCCCGGGGGGCATGCCGCGCGGGGGGGGCGTGCCGCCCGCGAATCGCGACGCCAGCTCGCACAGGATGAGCACGTCGCGGGGGGCGAATCGGCCGAGCAGCGCCCACCCGCTCGCCGCGAGCGCGACCGCCCGGGCGGCCAGGAAGGCGAGCGCCCCGGGGGGCAGCGTGTCCACCTCCCGCCCCAGGACCACCGAGGGCGGGCGGGTGTTCTCGATGGAGGAGAGCAGCCCCGGCCCTCCGGAGGCGAGCAGCGCGAGCGGCCGCCCCCCCAGGGCACGGAAGGCCGCGCCGAAGGCATCCTGGACCGCAGGCGCCGGGGCGGGGAAGGGACGCTCCCGGGCGTCGATGCCGCACCGGCCCAGATCGACGGGGAAGAGCGGCTCCAGCCAGGGCGACAGGATCGCGAGGAGCCGCCCGGTGGCCCCGTCTGCTCCCGGGAGGGCGACCCGGCTCCGCAGCTCCCGCGTGAATCCGAAGGCGAGCCCGATCGGGCGGACGGGCTCGGGGGCGACGCCCTTCTCGAGGTTTGCCCCTGCGAGCAGCCGCGAACGGCGGGAGGGGGATCGAACCTCGTCCAGCCCGGCCAGGAGCCTTTCGCCGGCACCCTTCCGGTCGGGGTCGAGCCGGAAGCGCCACTCGAGGAGGTCGGCGTCGAAGCGGCGCATCGCCAGCAACCGCTCGAGCGAGGCCAGGGCCAGCTCGGGTTCGCCGGCCGCCTCCGCGAGGTCGGCGAGTGCGTGGAGCCGCGCGGCGAGGGAGTCGGGAGCGAGCGGCGGCGCCCCGTCGGCCAGGAGTTGCCGGTGGAGCCCGAGCGCCTCGACGACCGACCCACCCTGATGGAGCAGTTCGGCGAGCAGCTCTCCCACGAAGCAGGGATCGCCCGAGCGGGAGTGGGCGCCGCGGGCGGCGCGCAGGGCGGAGGCGAGGTCCCCCTGCGCCCGGGCGAGCAGTGCAGCGTCCCGGAGCGCCCGGGAGGCCTCGTCCGGATCGGTGGCGCGCGCGGCGAAGGACTCGAGCGGCTCGCTCCAGGGGAGCCGACCCGCGGGGGGCGGCGCCGCACGCCGCATCGCCGCGTGCTCGTCGGCGAGGGCCCGGTCGGCCGGGAGTCGTGCCAGGGCGTCGCGGAAGCCGGCGTCGGCCTCGACGGTCCGGAGAGTGGCGGCGAGCCGGCGCGCCCTCTCGAGGAGCCGGTCACCGGCCGTCGCGGGGTCGATCACGGCGAGCCGGTCGAGCAGATCGATCACCGCAGCCAGGTCGCCGTCCCGCTGCGCGGCCGCGAGGCAGGCCTCGGTGGCGCCCCGATCGCGCGGCGCGAGCGTCCGTGCCTCCTCGGCGTGGACCCGCGCGGTCGCCTCGTCCCCGGCGGCCCGATCGAGCGCGGAGAGCTGGAGGAGGAGGGCCGGCCGCTCCCCGGTGGGCGCGACCGACGCCAGGCCGGCGAGCGACGTCCGCTCGGTGGCGGCGTCGCCCGAATCGCGGGCCAGCCCGAGGATCGTCTCCCAGGCCGCGCGCGCATCGTCGCGCCCGAGCCCGTTTTCGAGGGCCGCGCGGAGCGCGGTCAGGCGCTCGTTCCCGACCCTCGCGGCATCGGTCCGGCAGAGCCACGAGGCGACCGGCCCCCCGGGGCCTTCCCCCGCGGCGTGGATGAGCCCCGACGTGTCGGGGCGCGGCCATCCCGATGGCGCGAGCACCGCGTCCAGGATCCGGTCGAGCGACTCGGGGCCGGGCTGGGCGCCCGCCGCGGCGACCACGAGTCTCCGGAGCGAGCAGGGGACGGCCCGGAACGGAGCCGTCCCGGCCGACGGGTCGAACGGGGCGGGGAGTGTGGCCGGCTCGAGCTCCAGATCCACGAGGTGCAGCCCCTCGCCGATCGGGCCGGGAGAGAGCCCCACGCGAACCCTCCCTCCCTCGATCCGGAGCTCGAGGCGCGGAGGAGGCGGGCCGGCGGGGCCTGTGCGGGGTTCGTTCACGCGCGGGGGAGGGCGCTACTTCTTCTGGGCGACCTCGGGCGGAGGATTCCTGTACACGATGAGTGTACGGCGGGTCTGGAATTCCTCGTCCTCCCGCGCCACCACCGTCACGGTGTTGTTCCCCGGCTTCAGCGGCACCTCGGCCTCGAAGGCGATGTCGCCCGTCTTGCCCTCGGGGACCACCTTGAAGAACACCTTCTGGTCGTTCGCGAAGATGAAGACGTCGCGCAGGCGCGTGGACGGGTTGCCCGACGGAACGCTGGCCGTCCCGCGGATGCGGAGCTTGTCGCCGTCGGCCTGGATCGGGCCACGGGCCGGGTCGGGCTGGAGCGCGATCCGGGGCGGCTCCTTCTGCCAGACGCGGGTGAAGGTGCCCTCCCGCTTGCCCTTGGCCGGCTGGACGTCGGCGGCGGCGACGAAGCCGAAGCGCCCCTTCTCCCACTCCACCTTGTAGAGGCCGCCGATGCGCGCGCTGACGGGCATGACGGCGCCGCGGGCCGCCTCGGCGAGGACCGGGGCATCGGGAGAGGCCCCCGAGCGGACGGCCGCGACCAGGGCGATGACCTTCACCGAACCGCCGGCCGGCTGTCGCGCGGGCGGCTGGGCGACGATGGGGATCTCCACCTTCTCGGAGATGTACTCCTCCGCCTTCTCGTCCACGACCGTGACCCGCAAGGGGATCTGGTCGAGCTTGATGCCCTTCTTCACCTCCAGCTCGAGCACCGCCGGACGCGATTCGCCGGGCGGGATGGCTCCCAGGATGGCGCGCCCCTTCTTGATGAATACCTTCTCGTCCCCGAGGTTCTTCACCGAGACGTAGGTCTTGTCGCCGCTCGCGCCACCGCCCACGTTCTTCACGTCGAGCCGCAGCGCGATCTCCTCGCCGCGGTTGAGCAGGCCGTCGCCGTCCCCCCCCTTGCCGTCGTCGTCCACCTGCCAGGTGAAGGCGAAGAGCGGGCGGGGGATCTCCACCACCTCGAAGCGGGTGCGGGCGTCGGGCCAGACGTGCCCGGCGTCGTCCTCCAGGTGGAGGGCGACGGGATCGAGACGGCTGTCCATGCCCCGCGGGACGCGGAGCGGGATGGTCCAGGTGCGCTGCTGCCCGGGCTTCACCGCGCCGAAGACGAACTCGCGCCGGTCGAGGAAGGGGGCGCTCTCGGTGCGGGTCCAGCCGCGCAGCCGCTGGATCGGGGCGTCCCCCTCGTTCTTCACGGTCACCGTCCAGGAGACGGTCTCGCCGGCCTTCACGGCCTTGCCGTCGGCGGGGCTGAAGCTGACCACCGGGCGCGGCGTGCCGGGCGCGGCGGTGCCGGCGCTCCAGTCGATGCCCATCTGCGCCAGGCGGGCCTGGAGGCGGGACTGCTCCTCCACGCGCCGCTCGTCCACGAGCGTGCGGGCCGCCTCGAGCTGCCGGGCGCGGTCCGGGAAGGGAGCCCGGACGATCAGGTCCTGGGCGAAGCGGATCTGGTAGTCCTCCACGAGCTCGTCGGGGTTGGCCTCGGCCTCCTCGTCCTCCTGCTGGGCCGGCGTGAGCTCCGGGTCCTCGGAGAGGGCGCGCGCCGCCTCCCGGGCCTCCTTCTTGAGCGCCTTGGCGACCATGTCCTCCTTCTCGTCCAGGAGGTAGCGGAGCTCGAACTGGGGCTTCTCGACGTTCTTGCGCTTCTCCTCGGCCCGCCGGGTGTCGCCGCCGAGGAGCGGGTTCTTCAGGTGGTGGTCGAGGTCGGCCTCGCCCATCGAGCGGGGGGGCGCGAACCAGTTCACCGCGTCGGGGAGGGCGCGCCCGGGCTGCAAGAGCACGTCGGGGGTGATGCCCACCTCCTGGATGGAGATGTCACCCGGAGTGAGATACTGGGCGATGGTCAGCTTGAGCGCCGCGTCCTGCCCGCCGTGGGCCGGGTCGCTGAAGTCGTAGAGGACCTGCACCGACCCCTTGCCGAAGGTCTGCCGTCCGGCCACCAGGGCGCGCCCGTTGTTCTTGAGCGCCCCGGCGACGATCTCGCTGGCCGAGGCCGAGGCGTTGTTCACGAGCACCACCACCGGGAGCTGGGCGTAGTCGTTCTTGTCGGCGTGGGCCTCCTTCACCTCGTGGATCTGGCGGCGATCCCCCTCGCCGACCGTCTTCACGATGACCCCCTCGGAGAGGAACAGGTCGGAGACGGAGATGGCCTGCTCGAGCAGGCCGCCCGGGTTGCCGCGCAGGTCGAGGATGAGCCCGGTGAGCTTGCCCCCCGAGGCGGCCGCCTCGGCCTTCTGCTGCTCGATGGCCCGGGTGATGTCCCGGGTGGTGTTGGCCGAGAACTGGGCCACCTTCACGTAGCCCACGTTCTTCTCGAGGAGCTTCGCGAACGGGACGGTCTCGACGTTGATCACCTCCCGGACGATGGCGAGCCGCTTCGGCTCCTGGCCGGGCTTGTTCAGGGTGACGTTGACGCGTGTGCCGGGCTTGCCGCGGAGCCGGTCCACCGCGTCCTGGACGTCGAGGTTGATGGTGGACTGCTCCTCGATGCGGGAGATCACGTCCTTGGCCCGGATGCCGGCCCGCTGGGCCGGGGTGTTCTTCAGCACCTTCATGACGGTGAGGTTGCCCTCCCGCATGCCGATGACGAAGCCCAGGCCGCCGAACTCGCCCCGGGTCTGCAGCCGCATCTCCTTGAAGAGCTTGGGCTCGAGCAGGACCGAGTGCGGGTCGAGCGTCTGGAGCATGCCGTTCGCGGCGGCGTACTCCACGTCGCCCAGGTTCTTGTGGGCGACGAGGTTGTCCTGCACGAAGTCCATGATCTCGGCGAGCTTTTGACGGAACGTGAAGATGGAGTTCACGCCCGAGACGTCGAAGTCCCGGCTCGCCTCGCCCACCGTCACCTTCACCTTGCCGGCCGAGACGTCGCCCACCACCATGACCTCGGCGACCGTCTTCTCGACCGCGCCGAGCGAGCCCGCCAGCATCGAGCGGGGATCGACCCGCTTCGGGTCGACGTAGTTCTCCTGGACGGCGAGAACCACCTTGGTGACCACCGGCAGGGTCTTCAGCCGGTAGCCGGGGTCGGCGTCGCGCGAAGCGTCGTCGCTCGCGGAGGTTCCGGCATGCTCGCCCATCGAGGCGACGGCGGACGGGCCGGTGGAGCGCGGCGGCGGCGTCGGGCGGTGGGCGAGGGCCAGCGACAGCCCGGCGGCGAGAGCGAGCGCGACCACCGAGGCGCCGGCGAAACGAAGGAGACTCTTCATGTGGGGACGAATCCTCGGCGGAACGAAAAATGCCGCCCTTTTCGGGAGGATAGGGGCAGGGGGGCAGGGGTGCAAGTGGAACGTCCTCCGGTGTGAGGGGTCGCCTGCGAGCGGGCGGGTGTCCCGGGAGAACGGGTGGAGGCGCTGCCGCCATTCCCTCCCTGTCGCAGTTCCCGCACGAGGTCTCGAAGGCGTCCCGGTGGCGCCGGAGGGGCGGCGCCGGTACAGTCCCGCCGCATGTCGCTCGACCGGAAGATCGCTGAGAGCCCGCCGGTGCGCGGCATCGAGGATCTCGTCGCCTGGTTCCGGGAACGGGAGCGGCCACAGCCCTCCTGGAAGGTGGGCATCGAGTTCGAGGCGATCGCCCAGGTGGCGGGGACCTTCGACCCGGTTCCGTACGACGGGGCGCGGGGGATCGAGGCCGTCCTGCGGGCCTACTCCCGGTGGGGCTACGAGCCCTTCGAGGAGAACGGGCGGGCCATCGCGACCCAGAAAGGCGGTCTCACCGTCTCGATCGAGCCGGGTGGGCAACTGGAGCTCTCGGGGCGCCCATTCCAGGACGTCCACGCGGTCGCCGAGGAGCTCGACCGGCACCTGGAGATCGGGCAGGTCATCGGCTCCGAGCTGGAGGTGGAGTTCCTGGCCACCGGCTACCGCCCCTGGGGCACCCCGGCCACGGCTCGCTGGGTGCCGAAGGAGCGCTACGCGGTGATGCGCCCCTTCCTGGCGGCGCGGGGGCGGCTGGCGCCGGACATGATGTCGATGACCGGATCGACCCAGGCCTCCTTCGACTTCGGGAGCGAGCGGGACGCGGCGGAGAAGCTGCGGGTGGCCCTGGCGGTCCAGCCGGCCATGGTGGCCCTGTGCGCCAACTCCCCGGTGGTCGGGGGCGCCGAATCGGGGTGGAAGAGCTTCCGCACCGAGGTCTGGAACCACACCGATCCGATCCGCTGCGGGATCCTCCCCTTCGCCTTCGCGCCCGGGTTCGAGGAGGAGGCCTACCGGCGCTATGCCGACTGGGCGCTCGACGTGCCGATGGTCTTCCTCCGTCGCGACGGGCGCTACCTCGACACCCGCGGGTTCACCTTCCGCCGCTACCTCGCCGAGGGGATCGAGGGGCACCGCCCCACGCTCGCCGACTGGGAGGACCAGCTCTCCGTCCTCTTCCCCGAGGTGCGGATGAAGGGGGTCATCGAGGTGCGCGGCGCCGACGGCGTGTCCCCCCCGCTCGTGAAGGCGCTGGCCGCCTTCTGGAAGGGGATCCTCTACTCGCGCGAGTCGCGCGACTGGGCCTGGGACCTGGTGCGTCGCTGGACGGTGGACGAGCGCCGGGCGCTCCGGGACGCCGCCGGACGCGAGGGGCTCGCGGCGCGTGCACCCGACGGGAGGGCGCTCTCCGCCCTGGCCGCCGACCTGGTGGAGGCGGCACGCCTGGGGCTGTGCCGGCAGGGAGCCTGCGGGCAGAGCGGCGAGGACGAGCGCATCTGGCTCCACCCGTTCGTGGAGGGCGCTGCCGAGGGGCGCTGCCCGGCCGACGGAGCGCTCGAGGCCTTCCGCACGGGTGGCGACGCCGCCCTGTCCGACCACCTGCGAATCGCGGGGTAGAGCCGCCGGCTATCCGCCGTGGGAGTGGCCGAAGGCCCGGAGCGCCCACATCGCGGCCAGTCCGGCGAGCAGCGCGAGCGAGATCTTCCACCGATCGCCTCCCCGCCGGTGCAGGTCGGGAAGGATGTCGGAGAGGGAGAGCTGCAGGAAGGACCCGGCGCTCGCCGCCAGCGCGATGGCGGTGAAGCCGCGGGCGCCCACGGCGCGGTCGAGCAGGAGGAAGAGGGCGGCGCCCAGCGGGACCATGAGCGCGAAGCTCGCGTTCATGAGCATCGACTGACGCACGCTGTACCCCTCGGCCCGCAGGATGGCGGTGAGCGAGACCGACGAGGGGATCTTGTGGGCCAGGATGGCCACGAAGACGAGCAGCCCCAGCGCGGGATCGCTCTGGGCGGCGCCGAGCGCGAAGCCGTCCACCAGGGTGTGGAGCGAGAGCCCGACGAAGGCCGCGAGGCCGAGCGTGTGGACGTCGCAGCCGGTCGCCTCGTGGGCGTGGTCGTGGCCGGCATGCTCCCGCATCCCGTGGGGCGGCGGGGCCGGGTGGCCGAGCAGGCGGTCGGACGGTCCGGGCTCGGCGCAGACGTGGACCAGGACGAATCGCTCGAGGAGGAAGAGGAAGAGGAATCCGGCCACGGTCCAGGGGATGACGTCCGGCCCGCCCAGGTGGACCGCCTCCGGGAGCATGTGGAAGAAGGCCGCCCCCAGCATCACGCCGGCGGAGAAGGAGAGGAGCCCGTCGTTCCGGGTCTTCCGGCCGAAAAGCGGCAGCGCGCCGCCGGCGAGCGACCCGGTGAGGATGGCGCCGGAGTATACGACGAGCGTCAGGGTCTCGTTCACGGTCGGCTCACTCGGCGATCGCCTCGCGGGCGGCGAGGGAGGGGTCGAAGGTGAAGGGCGCGCCCGGCGGGAAGTGCCGATCGAGCAGCGCCTCGACGCCGGCGGCGGTGGCGACCGCGGTGGCGTCCCGCCGGAACCGGGCGCCCCCCTGGAGGCCGCGCGTGTACCAGAGGAGGTGCTTGCGGAGCTCCCGCACCGCGTGCCCCTCCGCGGTGGTCGCATCCTCGCCCCCGTGCTGCCGGGTGCGGTGCTCGATCTGGAGCTCGACGTGTCGCTCGACCGTCTCCACCCACTCGTCGCGGCGGGGGTGGCCGGGCATCTCCTCCCCGGCCTCGGCGGCGCGCAGGTCGCGGAAGATCCAGGGGTTGCCGCAGGCGCCGCGAGCCACCAGCACCGCGTCGCAGCCGGTCTCGCGCCGCATGCGCAGCGCGTCCGCCGCCGACCAGACGTCCCCCGAACCCAGCACCGGGATCCCGACCGCCTCCTTCACCGCGCGGATGAGCGACCAGTCGGCCTTCCCCGAGTAGCCCTGGGCGCGGGTGCGGCCGTGGAGCGCCACCGCCGAGGCGCCGCCGGCCTCCGCGGCCCGGGCCACGTCCACGCAGTTCACCGTGGCGTCGTCCCAGCCGGCGCGGATCTTCACGGTGACCGGCACGCGGACCGCCCGCGTCACCGCGCGCACCGAGGCCTCCACCGCCGCGGGCTCCCGCGCCAGCGCCGCCCCCGCGCCGGTGCCGCAGACCTTCCGCACCGGGCAGGCCATGTTGATGTCCACGATCCCGGCCCCGGCCTCGACCGCCGCGACGGCGCCCCGGGCCAGAACCTCCGGCTCGGCGGCGAAGATCTGGACGGCGAAGGGGACCTCGGCCGGATCCCGGTCCAGGTAGGAGAGGGTCTGTGACTGTGCGTGAAGTAGTCCGTGGGCGCTCACCATCTCGGTGTAGGTGAACGCCGCCCCCATCTCGCGGCAGATGGCGCGGAAGGGGCGGTCCGACACCCCGGCGAGCGGCGCCAGGAAGAAGCGGCCGGAGAAGTGATGGGGCCCGATGTGCATCCCGGCCCGTCCTAGCACGAAGGGGGCCGCTCCGCACGGCGCGGGCCGGGAGGTCGTGGTAAAGGCTCTCCATCGGATGAGCCCCGTCGTCGCCCTCGCCGCCCTCCTCCTCTCGGCCGCGCCGCCGCGCCACCTCACGCTCGTCTACACCGCCGATCTGGCCGGTTGGCTCGAACCCTGCGGCTGCAGCGCCGACCAGCGCGGCGGCCTGGCCCGTGCCGCCACCGCCCTGGCGCGCATCCGGAAGGAGAACCCCGACACGATCTTCGTCGCGGGTGGGGACCTCCTCTTCGGCGGCCCCATCGACCCGGAGCGGAGGGCGCAGGAGCTCTCGGCGGCCCGGACCCTGGCCGAGGTCCTGAAGGGCATGGGGCTCGCCGCCTCGTGGCCGGGGGAGCGGGATCGGGCGGCGGGAGTCGCCTTCCAGAAGTCCACCGGGCTGCCCTTCACCCAGGGCAAGAAGGTCGGGCCGGTGGGATTCGGCGGTCTCGGCTCGGTGCCCCGCGCCCCGGTGCGCGTCGCCGTGGTCCACGAGGGCGGCAGCCGGGCTGCGGTCCTCCGGGCGGAGCAGGCCCGGCGCGAGGGGGTGGACCTCCTGCTCGCCGCACACCGGGAGGGGATCCTGGAGGACGATGCGAGCCGCGCGGTGCTCGACGGTCCCGTGCCGGTGGTGCAGGTGCAGGGGCGCGGGCAGGCGCTCGCCCGGATCGACATCTGGCTCCAGGGGGACCGCTCGAAGGGATTCGCGGTGCTCCCGGGCCCGTCGCAGAAGGCCGAGGAGCTCGACCTGCTCGTCGAACGACGCGCCGAGTACGCGCGCAGGCGGGCCGCGGCGCAGGCGGCCGGGAACGAACCGCTCGCCCGGGCGCTCGAGGGCAAGCTCGCCGAGCTGGCCGGGCGGGAGCGGCAGCTGCGCGCCGAGCCGCCCCCGGTTCCCCCTACCGATCGCCCCTCGATGCAGATCTCCTTCGTCCCGATCGACGAGTCGGTCCCGGAGGACCCCGCGGTGCGGCGGCTGCTCACCCGCCACTACGGAACGGTCGCGAAGGCCAACCTGGCCGCGGCGAAGGGTGGGGGAAAGCCCTGCCCCGACCCGGCCCGCGACGTCCCGGCCTACGTGGGCGTGGACGAGGTGCCGCGCGGTGGCGACCGCGACTGCCGGAACTGCCACCCCGGAGCCTTCGCCTCCTGGGAGAGGACGCGACACGCCCGCGCCTACGCCACCCTGGAGAAGGGGGGGCGGCAGTTCGACCTCGACTGCGTCTCCTGCCACGTGACCGGGTGGAAGCAGCCGGGCGGCCCCTGCGACGTGGGCAGCACGGCGGGGCGTCAGGGGGTCCAGTGCGAAGCCTGCCACGGCCCGGCCAGCCTCCACGCGGTCGATCCGCCCGGCCACATCGTGCGCGATCCCGCCACGTCGGTCTGCACCCGCTGCCACACGCCGGAGCACTCCACAGGCTTCGAGCCGACGAGCTTCCGCTCCCGCATCGTCGGGGCAGGCCACGGGGCCCCGTCCGCACCGGCCGGCGGCCCCTGACCTCCCCGGCGGCATCGCCCACCCTGGCCGGGGAGGGCGATACCGGTTAGAATGCCGCTCCGCCGTACCCTCCTTCACGGACACAGGACTCGATGATCAGGACCACCTTCCTGCTCGCACTCCTCATGGTCGCCACAGGCCCCGTTCGGGTCGTGGCCGCCGTGGAGCCTCCGGAGCCGCCCGTGGCGGAGGTGAACGCCGGCGACGTGCCCGAGGTGGAGAAGGAGCTCGAGGCCCAGTCGGCCGAGATCGACGAGGTCCGGCTGGCCGAGGAGAAGGCGGTCCTCGTACCGCTGCCCCACCCCGAGGACGGGGCGGCTCGCGAGGCGGTCCGGCTCGGCACCGAGTCGCCGCTGCGCCAGCGGATCGACGGCGCCCTGTCCCGCGACACGGCCCCCATGCCCGAGGAGGATGCCGGCTCCATCGCCATGCTGCCGGAGATCGGGCACGACCTGCGCCGGCTCCAGGCCGAGTACGACATCCCCATCGACGTGAACGAGGCGGTGGTCCAGTACGTCCGCTTCTTCCAGACGCCGGGCGTCCGGAAGCACTTCGTGAAGTGGCTGGGCCGGCTCCCCCGCTACCAGGAGCGCTACCGCGCCATCCTGCGCGAGGCCGGGCTGCCCGAGGACACCATCTACCTCGCCATGATCGAGAGCGGGTTCGCGAACCTCGCCTACTCCCGAGCCAAGGCTGCCGGCCCCTGGCAGTTCATCGGCTCCACCGGCAAGCGCATGGGGCTCCAGCAGGACTTCTGGGTGGACGAGCGGCGCGACCCGGAGAAGTCGGCGCGCGCGGCCACCGTCTACCTGAAGGCGCTCTACGCCGAGTTCGGCGACTGGCGGCTCGCCTGGGCCGGCTACAACGCCGGCGAGGGGAAGATCGAGAAGGCCAAGAAGAAGGGGCAGCTCGACTTCTGGACCATGGCCCGCGGCAAGATCCTGAAGCGGGAGACGAAGGGCTACGTCCCGAAGCTCATGGCCGCCGCCATCATCTCCAAGCACCCCGAGGCGTTCGGCTTCCGCAAGGAGGAGATCGAGGCGGAGCGCTGGACGCCCTACGAGAAGGTGACCGTGCCGCACGCGGTCGATCTCGAGGCCGTGGCCCGCGCCGCCGAGGTGAGCACCCACGAGCTGCACGAGCTCAACCCCGAGCTGCGGCGCAACTGCACGCCGCCCCGCGCCTACGCCGTGAAGCTTCCCGTCGGGTCGAGCGTCGCCTTCGAGAAGAACTGGGGCGAGGTCGGGTCGTCGGCGGAGCTCGGCTTCGCCCACCACACGCTCGTGAAGGGGGAGGGGATCGCGACGGTCGCCGCCGCCTACGGCGTCTCCACGGTCACCGTGCTCCAGATGAACGGGCTCAAGGCCGGCAAGCGGGTGAAGCCCGGCACCGAGCTCGTCATCCCGCTGGGCGCGCAGGCGCGCCGCCAGGGTGCGGTCGCCGCCGCCGAGGCGCTGGCGAGCGCGGCGCCGAAGGCATCCCAGGCGTCGAAGTCCAGGCCGGCCGCGGCCGCCTCCGGCCAGGCGACCGTGCTCGTGCGGGCGGGTGACTCGCTGTGGACCATCTCGCAGCGGGTGGGGGTGAAGCTCCAGCAGCTCTGCGACTGGAACGGCATCAAGAACCCGAGCCGGCACAAGCTCCAGATCGGGCAGCAGCTCGTCATCGCCCCGCCCCAGGGGCGCACCGCCGTCCGGGCCAGCGCCGCCGGCTGAATCGCCCCGTGGTGACTGGATTTTTCCCTCCGGGATCGTGTATCCCGGAGCCCCCCTGAATACCGCAGGGGCCTCCACCGTCTTCTAGAGCAGGAACCCTCCCAAGGAAAGGAAGCTCCCATGAAGCGCATCCTCGCCGCCGCCTTCCTCGTCGCCTTCGCCACCACCGCCTCGGCCGACGCGGCCGCCACCTACGCCTCCAAGTGCAAGATGTGCCACGGCGCGGCCGGTGAGGGCGGCGCGATGGCCAAGGCCCCGATCAAGGGCATGGCGGCCGACAAGGTCCTGAAGGCCATCAACGAGGGCGCCGGAAAGATGAAGCCGGTCAAGATCGACGACGCGGCCGACGTGGCCAAGTTCGTCGCCGGCCTGAAGTAACGAGGGACCTTCCGCAGAACCGGGGGCCGCGGGGCGAAAAGCCTCGCGGCCCCTTGTGCGAATGCTCAATGATCGGTTGCCCACACAATCCGGTTTCGACGCAATAGAGGACGTATCCGGGACAAATCATCCCGGGCATCCCCGGGCAGGTCCAGCTGGAGCCCGTCCCTCCGCCGTCCCATCGAGTCGACTCCTGGGCGAAATACGCCGACCGATTCCCCCATTCGGTCTTCCGCCTCCAGCAATCGTAGTTGACCTCATCGATCATGTCCGCTCTCACTGCGGGTACAGACAAAGGCGAGATCGACCTGTTGGCGCGACGCCGACCCAACGAGTGGCAAAAGAAGGACCAACGCGCTTCGCAGCAGTCTCGTCTTTCTCGTCCGCTCCCCCGCAGTGGCTCCACGGTACAAGACGAGCATGGGTGCTCGGTGTGACCATGAGTACCCCAATGAGTCTTCCGGCCAGTCGCGGCCGGGAACCGCTGGACCTCTGTCCCGTTTCAGGAGATGGCGCGCGCCGGGTCGATCCGCGCGGCCAGCGCGGCGGGTGCGAGCGCCCCGAGCAGAGCGGCCGAAGCCGAGACCCCCACGCCGAGGGCGAAGAGCCAGGGCGGGAACTGGAAGAAGGTCGTCGGCCGGAAGGGGAAGTCGGGCAGGAAGCGGAGCGCCGCCGCGTCCACCCCGCGCGCCGCGAGCCAGGCGATCAGAACCCCCAAGACGCCCCCCGCGAGACCCACGAGCGCCGCCTCGGCCAAGACGAGCGCCCGGACATCGCCGGCCGTGGCCCCGAGGGACTGGAGGATGGCGATGTCGCGTGTGCGCGCCCGGACGCTCGCCGAGAGCGACTGGGCGATGGCGAGCGCGGCGAGCGCCGTCATGAGGAGCGCGAGCAGCGCCAGCGCGCCGGCCACCACGGTGATGGCGAGCCCGACCCGCTCGGCGATGGCCCGCTCCCCCTCGTCCACCGCGAACCCCATCCGGCGCACCGCGGCGGCGGCGGACGGGACGTCGTCGGGGCGGGCCAGTTCCAGCACCACCGAGCTGTAGCCGGCGTCGGACTTCCCATACTCTCGGTGAAGTCGTCGGACCGTCTCGACGGGGACGGCGAGCGAGTAGAGGGGGACCCGGTCGGAGAGGCCGGCAAGCGCGAGCCGCGCGTCGTATACCTTCTCCTCGGTCTTGAGCGGGATGATGGAGAACCCCACCTGCACCGGGATCTGCAGCCCGACCAGGTCGATGCCTGCAGGGAGCCGGCGCAGGTTCCAGGCCGGCGCGATGGTCTTGTTGTAGACCTCGAGCAGCCGTCGCGAGGCGAGGACCGGGATGGGCTCGCCCGCCGGCGGGTCGTCGAAGCGCCGCCCCGGCTGCAGGTCGCTCGCCACGAGCCCCGCGTCCACCCCCACCACCGGTACCTGCACGGTGAAGCCGGGGGGCCAGTTCATGCGCACACCCTCCGGCGCCCGGCTGGCGGCGATGGGGACCCGGAGCGAGAGGCGCCGCCAGGCTCCCTGGACGCCGGGCAATTCGCGCAGCCGCTCCATCGCGCCGTCGTCGAGCGCGCCGCCGCCCAGCGCCGCGCCGAGCGACACCGCGCCCGGGACCACCTCGATGAGGCGGGCGTCGCCGGGGAAGAGCAGGCGCGCCGCCTGCCCCACGCCCATCCCGAGGGCCACGAAGAAGACGAGCGCCGCCGCGCCGACGCAGGCCGCGGCCGTGTTCAGGATCGTGCCGCGCCGGTCGGAGCGCAGGTTGAGCGAGGCCAGGTGGACGAGGGAGGCGAGCCTCACCGGAGCCTCCCTTCCTCGAGGTGGAGCACACGCCCGGCGGCGGCGGAGACCCGCTCCTCGTGGGTGACCACGAGCACCGTCACGCCGTCCCGGACCATGGCCGAGAAGAGCTGGATGACCGCCTCGCCGCTCACGGCGTCGAGGTTGCCGGTGGGCTCGTCGGCGAGCAGCACGGCGGGGCGGGAGAGGAGCGCCCGGGCGATGGCCACGCGCTGACGCTCGCCGCCGGAGAGGTGGGCCGGCAGCCGACTGGCCTTGTCGGCGAGCCCCACCCGGTCGAGGGCCTCCATGGCGCGGATGCGGAGCTGTCCGATGGAAGGGGCAGGAACGCCCGGCGGCGCGAAGAGGCCGGGGAGCATGGTGTTCTCGACGGCCGGCAGGGCGGGGAGGAGGTTGAACGACTGGAAGACGAAGCCCACGGAGACGTTCCGGAAGGCGGCCCGCTCCCGCGCCGAGAGGGCGCGCAGGTCGCGGCCGGCCACCACGGCCTCCCCCTCGTAGTCGGCGTCGAGTCCCCCGGCCACGTAGAGGAGGGTGGACTTGCCGGAGCCCGAAGGGCCGACCACCGCCGTGAAGGCGCCGGCCGCCACGTCGAGGTCGAGGTCGCGGAGCACCACCACCTCGCGCTCCCCGTCGCGAAAGCACTTCGTGATGTGGCGCAGGGAGATCACGGCCGCGGCTTCGTCTCGCTCCGCCCGTCCACCTCGAGGTCCACGACCGCTGCCCCGGGAACGAGGTCGAGCCGAAGCGAGATCGTCGAGAGGGAAGCCGCCGGCTCGAGGTAGCGGTTCACGACCGAGCGCATCACCACCGCGTTGGGGCCGGTTCCGTAGGCCGACTCGGGAAGGGCCTCCACGGCCCGGGCCAGGTGGTCGACATCGAGGACGGCGCCTCCCAGTCCCGAGGAGAGGGCGGAGCGGGCGCCCGGGCTCTCGGTGGCGTAGCCGCCGCCGCCCGTGCGCGTCTCCAGCGCGGGCAGACGCGAGGCACCGCCGGCCACGAGGAGCCTGCCCCCCGACAGGGAGAGGCCGAGCTGCCCCTTGCCCCAGGAGAGGGTCCAGCCGGTGGGCTCGGCGGCCGGCCCGGAGGGGATCACCTTGAGCGAGATGCGTGGCCCCACCTTCTGCAGCCGGGCGAGGAAGGAGCGGAGCACCGCCGGGTCCCGGACGGGGAGCGCGGCGTCGAGCAGGACGAAGGAGAAGGGGTCAACCCGGCGAAGGTCGAAGCGCGGGGACGAGAAGTCGGTCAGCGTGAAGGTGGGGGAGAGCGCGAGCGAGACCGTGCCCACCGGTCCGAAGGCCGGGGCGAGCTGGGACACCGGGTCGATCTTCTGGGCGGCGAAGGCGCTCTTCATGCCGGCCGGGTACCAGGGCTCGAGGCGCCGGGCAGCCTCCGCCGGATCGCCGGCCCACCGCAGGAGGAGCGCCGCGTCCGGGGCGAGGAATGCCGCCCCGCCCTCGTCCACCGCAGCCTTGGGCTGAAGCCCCTTCCACCACGCCTCCCGCTCGGGGGAAAGGAGGAACGCGACCCGCAATCCGAGGCGGGCCGCCTCGGCCCGGACACCCAGGGCCGCGCCGTCCCGGGCGAGGCGGACGTCGGCGAGCACCGGGGAGCCCGCCGGGGCGACCACCGTGGCGAGCCAGCCCGAGCCGAGCGCCTCGCGCGCCCGGGCGCCGAGCGGGCTCTTCCACAGGGAGCGTTCCTCGGGGAGCTTGGCCGCGGCCACGAGGGCGTCCGGGCCGTCGGGGCCGGCGGCGAGCAGTGCGTGGGGACCGACCATCGTGTAGGCGAGGGCGGCGGGCCCCTTCCCCTCGCGCCGGAAGGTGACCACCTCGACGCCGCGGAGCTGGATGGTCACCCGCTGCGACGCCCCCATCCGGTCCCGGGACAGGCGAGCCACCATCGCGTCGAGCTTGGCGAGGTCGAGGATGGGCAGCACGAGCACCGACGGCGTGGCCCCACCGAGCGCCGCCGCCGCCGCGCCGGCCGGGTCCACCCCGGCCTGCTCCATCCCGCGAGGGTCGAGGGGATCGAATCCGAGCTGTGACTTGAGCGCGGCGTGGGCCTCGGCCAGCACGACGGCCTGCGGCGCCTGGGCGATGGTGCGGTAGAGTGCGCCCGCCTGCCGGGCCGCCGTACCCAGCGCGGGCACCGACACCGAGAGCGGCGCGTCGGCGGGAACGTAGCGTTCCGGAGGCGGATACTCCCGCTTCCGGCCGCAAGAGGCGAGAAGCAGCGACGAGCAGAGAGCGACGGCCAGGGCGCGGCGCATGGGAACTCATTATCACCCGAATCCAGGCGGGGAGCCTGCCGACGGATGATCTTTTCGGACCGAGACGAGGCGCCCATCGCGCTCGACCTTCACCCGGACTGGGTGGAAACCGTGGGGACTGGGGCCCGGGACCTGGAGCTCGAGGTGGGTTCGGGCCACGGGGGGTATGCGCTCGCCTTCGCGGCGCGCCACCCGGACCGGCTGCTCGTGGCCGTGGAGCAGCGGAAGAAGTTCGCCTCCGACCTCCGCGAGCGGGCGGAGCGGCGCGGTCACCGGGGGCTCGTGGTGCTGACCGGGGACGCCCGGCTGCTGGCGCCGCGCCTCTTCCCGGCCGGGTCGCTCGCCGCGGTCCACGTCCATTTCCCCGACCCCTGGTGGAAGCGGCGCCACGAGCGGAGGCGGCTCGTGGACGACGGGATGTCCACCCTGATCCTTCGGCTGCTCCGGCCGGGTGGCCTCCTCGACTTCCGCACCGACGTGGAGCGGTACGCGCGCGACGCCGTCGAACGGCTGGAGCAGGCCGGGTTCGAGAACCTGGCCGGCGCAGGGAAGTTCGCCGAGCGGGATCCCGACGAGATCCCCTCGACCCGCGAGAAGCGGTACCTCGCCACGGGCCAGCCGGTGTGGCGGCTCCGGCTCGGTCGCCCCCGGGAGGCACGATGAGCCGGCCATCCCCTCGTGCGCGGGGCGTGCTGGCGGCGCTCGCGCTCCTCGCCGCCTTCCCGGCCTGCCAGGTGCGGGACCTCCCTCCGGACGCCGCCTACCGCGCGCTCGTGCGCGCCGTGGCCGATCGGGACGAGGCGGCGGCCTGGGAACTGCTCTCCTCGGCGACGCAGGCCCGGCTGGTGGCGCGTGCCCGGACCGCTGCCGCCGCGGCGCCGGGGGTCGTCTCGCCCGAGGCCCGGTCGCTGCTCGCCGGCGACGCCGCGCTCTCGGTCCTCCCGCCCCGCGCGATCACGGTCCTGGAAGCCGGGGCCGACCGTGCCGTGCTGCGTGTGGAGGCGCCCGCCGCGGAGACCCGCGACGTGGTGGTCGTACGGGAGCGCGGGGGCTGGCGCATCGACCTGCCGGGCCAGTAGCCGCACCCCGGCCGGCTCTGTTATCTAGGCCCGACATGAAGACCCTGACCGCCGCAGAGATCCGCGAGGCGTTCCTCCGCTTCTTCGAGGAGCGGGCGCACCGCCGCGTGAAGAGCTCCTCCCTCGTGCCCCAGAACGACCCGACGCTGCTCTTCACGAACGCCGGGATGGTCCAGTTCAAGGACGTCTTCACCGGACGGGAGAAGCGGGACTACACCCGCGCCACCACCGCGCAGAAGTGCGTCCGCGCCGGCGGCAAGCACAACGACCTCGAGAACGTGGGATTCACCGCGCGTCACCACACCTTCTTCGAGATGCTCGGGAACTTCTCCTTCGGCGACTACTTCAAGAAGGACGCGGTGGCCTGGGGCTGGGAGTTCGTGACGAGCAAGGAGTGGCTGGGCATCGACACCTCGCGGCTCGCCGCCACGGTCTTCGCCGGGGAGGGCAACCTGCCCTGGGACGAGGAGGCCTTCGAGCTCTGGAAGATGGCCGGCGTTCCGGTGGAGCGGATCCACCGGCTGGGTGCGAAGGACAACTTCTGGGCCATGGGGGACACCGGGCCCTGCGGTCCCTGCTCGGAGATCCACTACTTCCAGGGGAACGACATCCCCTGCGCCGAGGAGAAGGCCGGGCGGAAGTGCCAGGGCGTCGCCTGCGACTGCGACCGCTGGCTCGAGATCTGGAACCTGGTCTTCATGCAGTTCGAGCGGGCCGCCGACGGCCACCTCACCCCGCTGCCCAAGCCCTCCATCGACACGGGAGCGGGGCTCGAGCGCATCGCCGCGGTGGTCCAGGGGAAGCGCTCCAACTACGACACCGACATCTTCCAGAGCATCATCCGGGCCATCGAGAAGATCGCCGGGAAGCGGTACGGCCACACCGACTCGCCCGACGACGTCTCCATGCGCGTCATCGCCGACCACGCCCGCGCCACCACCTTCCTGGTGGGGGACGGCGTCCTGCCGTCCAACGAGGGGCGCGGCTACGTGCTGCGCCGGATCATGCGGCGCGCCATCCGGCACGGAAAGCGGCTCGGGCTCGACCAGGTATTCCTGGCGCGGGTCGCCGAGGCGGTCATCGCCGAGATGGGGGACGTCTACCCGGAGATCCGGGAGAACCGGCCCTTCATCGTGAAGGTGGCCGAGCAGGAGGAGGAGTCCTTCCGGCGCACCCTCGACAAGGGGCTCGGCATCCTGGAGGAGCAGATCCGGCACATCACCGCCCGCGGCGAGAAGACCATCCCCGGGAAGGTGGCGTTCCAGCTCTACGACACCTTCGGATTTCCCATGGACCTCACCCGCGTCATCGCCGAGGAGCACGCGGTGGGCGTGGACGAGGCCGGGTTCGAGGTCGCCATGGAGGCGCAGCGAGCCCGGTCGGAGTGGAAGGGATCGGGCGAGGAGGCGGTGACCGAGCTGCACCGGCAGATCGCCAACGAGCTCGGCGAGGTGCGGTTCACGGGGTACGAGGCCACCGGCGCGAAATCGCCGGTCCGGGCGCTCGTGGTGAACGGCAAGCGCGCCGATCGGGCCGGAAAGGGGGACCGGGTCGAGGTGATCACCGCCGCCACCCCGTTCTACGGGGAGTCGGGTGGCCAGGTCGGGGACGAGGGAGCCATCGCCGGCCCGCGCGGGAAGGTGCGCGTCGTGGACGCGCAGCGCCCCGTGCCGGGGCTGATCGTGCACCGGGGCGACGTGGCGGACGGGGAGATCGCCGTCGGCGACGAGGTCGAGCTTCGCGTGGACGACGAGCGGCGCGACCGGATCCGGGCCAACCACTCGGCGACCCACCTCCTCCACCTGGCGCTCCGCGAGCGGCTGGGCGAGCACGTGAAGCAGGCCGGCTCGGTGGTGGGTCCCGACCACCTTCGCTTCGACTTCTCCCACTTCCAGACCCTCTCCGACGACGAGCTCGCGGACGTGGAACGGAGGGTGAACGACCTGGTCCGGCGCAACGAGGAGGCCTCCACCGCGGTGCTGGGGATCGAGGAGGCCCGCAAGACCGGGGCCATGATGATCTTCGGCGAGAAGTACGGGGACACCGTTCGCGTGGTGGGCATCGGCCCTTCCCGGGAGCTCTGCGGCGGCACCCACGTGCGTCGGGCCGGCGACATCCACTTCTTCAAGATCGCGAGCGAGGAGAGCATCGCCGCCGGGGTTCGCCGCATCGTGGCCCACGCCGGGCCCGACGCGGTGGCGCTGGCCCAGCGGGCCGATGCCGAGCTCCGCCAGGCTGCCGGGCTGCTCCGGGTCGGTCCCTTCGAGGTGGCGTCGAAGGTGGAGGGGCTGCAGCGGCGCGTGAAGGAGCTCGAGAAGGCGCTCTCCGAGTCCCAGGGGCTGGTGGCGGCGGCCCGCTCGGGCGACCTCGCCTCCCAGGCCCGCGAGGTGAACGGGGTCAAGGTACTGGCGGTCCGCGCCGAGGGGGACGGGAAGGCGCTGCGGGAGCTGGCCGACAAGCTTCGGGAGAAGCTCGGGCGCGGCGTGATCGCGCTGGCGAGCGAGAACGACGGCAAGGCGGTGCTGCTCGTGGCCGTGACGAAGGACCTCTCCGGCATCGTCAAGGCGGGCGACCTCGTGAAGGACGCGGCCCGGCTCATCGGGGGCTCCGGCGGCGGGAAGCCCGACATGGCGCAGGCGGGCGGGTCGGATCCGGCGGGGATCGACCGGGCGCTGGCGCGGGTGGTCGAGCTCGTCGGCGCAGCGGTGATCTGAGGCGCCGGCGGCCTGGGGCTGGCCCGCGGGGTCCGCCCTTCCGTTGAGCGCCGGCGGTCCGGGGTGGAGCCCGCGTCGCTGGGGGGCGCCGGCTGCGCGGGGTGAGTTCACTTAGGATGTATGGCGCCGCAGGACAGCGTCCTTCGAGCGGCCTCGTTTCGGCGCCCGCGCAGATGCGCCCCGCGCCGGGGCCACCCCGTCCCGCCTGCGCACGGGAGGGCGGGGACGAGGCCCGCTCGCGAGTCCGGTCGAAGCGCGGCGCGACCGCCCGGATTCCCCCACGAAGCGGGCTCGCTCGAGTCGCCTTCGGTGGAGCCGGCGGGGCGGGGTGGAGCCCCCGTCGCGGGGGGGCGCCGGCTGCGCGGGGGAGGTGGGCGCGGCGGTATGGCGCCGAGGACTG
>CAIOAK010000107.1 GCA_903855945.1 uncultured Anaeromyxobacter sp. | reverse complement strand
CGGGCCGGGAGGGTCCACCTCGGCGCGGAGGGCGGCCTCCTCCTCCGCGAGGCGCCCGGCGCGGTTCGCGTCGCGGAGCCGGTCAGCCCAGGCGCGGGCCTGCGACTGGGTGACGAAGCCGGGCATCCGGTGCAGGGAGAAACGGCCGATGACGATCACCCGTTGCTCGCCTCCGGCCTCCTCGCGCACGGTCCACCGGTACGACTTCACGCTGGTGGGATGCACGCGGAGCCGGAGCCCCTTCTCCGTGCCGTCGTTGACCTCGTAGCGCTCCGCGCGGGGCTTCAGCGCGGCGATCTCCGGGGCGGTGAGGGGACGATCCGAGTTATCCTTGCGTCGTGCCATGTGGCCTCCTCCAAGGCTCGTGGCGCAGGGCCGGGGCGGTTCGCGCCGCCTCGGCCCGCTGGTACCCCGGACCGGTTCCGGGGTACCAATTTCCGGGTGCTCCACCCATCGTGCGCCTTGCTCGTGGGTCGATGCAGAGTATAGCGGAAAGTCCCGCCAGTGTGGAAGATGCGCGCACTTCGCGCGACGTGAAATCAGCAACGCTGCACCAAGGGTGCGGTGTCCCTTTCGCCTTCACACGGCAGGGGTCGAAGGTTCGAAACCTTCAGCGCCCACCAGCTAGAAGCCGTATAGAAACGGGCGGTTGGGAGAGAATCCCAGCCGCCCGTTTTTCTTGCCCGGCACGGGAGCGAAGGAGGCCCCCGGGACGGTGCCTTCCATCGTGGCCGGTGCCCCGTCAGGTGCCGCGTCGGAGTATCCTCGGCTGTGCCCTTCGAGAACTTCGACTCCAGGGTTCGGGTAGCCATGCGAATGCGGGGGAGAGACTCGATGCGTCGTTCGGTCCTGACGGTCCTTTTCGTGGCGGGCCTCACGGCGACGGCCTGCGGCGTCGTGTCGGCCATCCCCACCGCGTACGTCTGCTTCAACGGATCCGCGCTCGAGTGCTGGCAGTACTTTCCGGTCGATGGCGCGTTCACGTCCGGCGATGCCGCCGCCGTCGGATTGTCCTGCAGCAGCGCAGGCGGATCGTGGGCCATCGGCGGGAGTTGCCAGTCGAGCAACGCGCTCGGAGTCTGCACGGTGGCGAACTACTCGCCCGCGCCCGGTCTGCCGGCCACCACCGGGGCGGTGATCATCCTCTACATGCCCATGACCGCGATTGCAGGGCAGGCCTTCTGCGACTCTCTCAACGGCACCTTCCGGCTGGCCTGAGGACCGGACACTCTGCGCTTGCTCGCACGCCGCTCCGGTGGGAGTGTCCGGTCATGAATCCCGGAAGAGCCCTACGCATGGTGGTCCTGGTGGCCGCGAGCCTGGGGTCCGCCGCCTGCGGTTCGTCGTCGCAGGTGCAGGATGTGCCGTCCGTCTCCGGCCCGGCTCCCGCACTGGACGGAACCTGGGATTTCACCATCCCGCGCGGGACCACAACCTGCCTCGGTGAGATGAGCATCAACGGTTCCACCGGGAGCGGGACCTTCTCGACCTGTCCCAGCCTCACCGGCTCGGTGGCCGGCTCCGTCTCCGCGAACGGGGAGATCCTCCTCGTGTTCCGGCCGGCGAACCTGGAAGCCTTCTGGGTCCGGGGGGCCTTCTTCGGACCGACCGAGATCGGCGGACTGATCTTCGGGCCGAACTGGAACGGGCAGCAGCAATTCCTGGCGACCCACCGCTGACGCGCCGTGAAGGAGACAGGTCGGTGCACCCCTGCTAAGGAAGGGGGATGCGCGTCGCCTATCTCGGCCCCCCCGGAACCTTCAGCGAGGAGGCGGTATCCCGCTGCCCCGGCCTCTCCGGCGCCGAGCGCGTTCCGTTCCCCAACTTCGCCGACGCGTACGAGGCGGCCCTGCTCGGGGAAGTGGATGTGGCGCTGCTCCCCGTCGAGAACTCCATCGAGGGAGCGGTGGGGGCAACCCTGGACCTGCTCGTCCACCGACCGGGCCTGCGTATCCAGAAGGAACTGCCCCTCCCCGTGGAGCAGCACCTGCTCGCACGCCCGGGAACCGAGATGGGCGCCATCCGTCGGGTGCTGTCCCACCCCCAGGCGCTCGGCCAGTGCGCGGGATTCCTGCGAGCGAAGTTGCACGGCATCCCCACCGAGCCCACGCTCTCCACGGCCGACGCCGCTCGACGCGCGGCCGACGAGGAGGGACTCGCGGCCATCGGTGGGCGCGGCGCAGCGGATCGATACGGACTCGCCGTGCTCGCCTCCTCCATCCACGACGCAGCCGAGAACGTCACCCGCTTCGTCCTGCTCGGGCGGGAGGACGGAAAGGCCACCGGACGCGATCGCACGAGCATCGCCTTCACGCTCGACCGGGACCGGCCAGGCGGTCTCTACGAGGTCATCGCCCTGTTCGCGACGCGGCGGATCAACCTCTCCCGGA
Organism: uncultured Anaeromyxobacter sp.; assembly: GCA_903855945.1. GTDB lineage: Bacteria > Myxococcota > Myxococcia > Myxococcales > Anaeromyxobacteraceae > CAIOAK01. Next base: position 11,228 of record CAIOAK010000107.1, on the reverse strand, counting down.
TCGAGAGCCGGCCCACCAAGACGGCCGTCGGTCACTACGTCTTCTTCCTCGATTTCGAGGGGCACAGGGCCGAGCCCGAGTGTGCCGATGCCCTCGCCGGCGTACGCCGGCAGGTGCACATGATGCTGCTTCTCGGTTCCTACCCGCGAGCGGGATAGCGCCCCGGCCCGAGCGAGATGCCTGCTGCGCGCAGGTGCGCGCCCCCGGCCCCGCAGCATCCTCCCACCATCGTCGCTCCCGCCCGGACCGCAGCCATCGCTCCCGCGGCGAAAGGGACGGGGCCGACCGGTTCCCCCGGCAGACCGGCGTTCGGCTTCGCCACCAGAGGAACGGGGATCCGGTTGGCCGCGGAAGCCAGGAACCGGGCGAGCGTCGCATCCGGGGCCACGCAGTTCACGCCAACGGCCGCCGCGCCCTCGCGCCACAGGACTTCCAGGAAGGTGAGGCCGGGGGTGCCGTCGAACCCCTCCATCCCGTCCGGCCCGGGCCGGAGGGTCGCCGTCGCCACCAAGGGGAGTCCGGTGCGCCGTGCCGCCTTCAGGGCGGCGCGCGCCTCGCCGAGATCGAGCTGGGTCTCGAGCCAGAGGATCTCCACGCCGGCCGAGGCGAGTGCCCGGAATGCGGCCCCGTAGCGATCCTCGAACTCGGCTGCCGGAGGGCCCGAGCCGTCGCCTCGCGTGAGACCGGTTGCGCCCACGCATCCCGCCACCGTCGTGCCACCGGCCGACCGCGCCAGGGCCACTGCGCGGCGGGCGACGTCGCTCCGGTCGAGGGAGCTCGCCGCGACGTCGAGCCGTGCCAGGTTGAAGGTGCAGGTGAGGAGGACCTGGGCGCCCGCCCGGCGGTGAGCACGGTGGACCGCCGAAACCTCTCCGGGATGCTCGACGACCCATTCCTCGGGCAGGCAGGCCGGCGGGAGCCCCCGGTCGATGAGCGCCGTGCCCATTCCTCCGTCGAGCAGGATGGCGCTGCCGCGTGCCGCCCGGGGAATCACCCGAGGTCTGCCGTCTCGAGATGAGCCGGTACGTGGACTTGCCAGCCCCGGGCGGCGATCCGCTCCGCGTGGGCCGCCAGCGCCACGGGCTCGCCGTGGACGCAGAACGTCCGCTTCGGGGGTTGCGACAGGCCGTCGAGCCAGCGAGCCATCTCATCCCGGTCGCCGTGGGCGGAGAAGCCGGGCAGGGTGACCACGCGGGCCCTCACCGGGATGTCCTTCCCGTGCATCCGGAGGGTGGGGGCGCCGTTCTGGAGCTTCCACCCGCGGGTCCCGGCCGCCTGGTAGCCGACGAGGAGCACGGTGGTGGACGGCTCGGGCAGCCGCCGCTCCAGGTGGTGGAGAATTCGCCCGCCGGTGGCCATCCCCGACGCGGACAGGATGATGCACGGACCGTGAACATGGTTGATGCCCTTCGACTGATCGACCGACCGGGTGAAGGAGAGCCGGGCGGGCGACAGGGGCTCGACACCCCGGTCGAGGAGCGCGTCCATCTCCGTGTCGTGGTCCTCCCGGTGGGCGCGGTACACCGGGGTCACGTCGGTGGCCATCGGCGAGTCGACGAAGACCGGCAAGGTCGGGATGCGCCCTTCCTGCTCCAGTTTCCGGATCAGGAAGAGAACCTCCTGGGTCCGGCCGACCGCGAAGGCGGGGATGAGCACCGTCCCCCCACGGGCGACCGCGGCCAGGATCTCCCGCTCGAGCGCGACCGCGGGGGATTCGGGGGGATGGCTCCGGTCCCCGTAGGTGGATTCGACGACGAGGAAGTCGGCCTCCGGCGGTGGCTCCGGATCGGGCAGGATGGGGACGCCGTATCGCCCCAGGTCGCCGGAGAAGAGGACGCGCACCGGGTCCCCGGATCCCGCCGCCACGGTCAGAAGCGCCCATCCGCTCCCCAGGATGTGCCCGGCCCGGCCGAAGCAGAGGGTCACCCCAGGTACGATCTCTCGGGGCTTCCCGTAGCGGAGGGGGCGGAGCCGTTCCAGCGCGGCGACGGCGTCGATCCCCTCGTAGAGGGGCTTCGCCTCGGGTGCATGTCGCGAGTAGCCCTTGTCGTTGGCGAAACGCGCCTCCTCCTCCTGGAGCCGGGCAGAGTCGGGCAGCATGATCCGCGCGAGGTCCGCGGTGGCGGGGGTGCACCATGCCTCGGCACGAAATCCGCCCCGGACGAGCAGCGGGAGCGCTCCGGAATGGTCGATGTGGGCGTGGGTCAGCACCACGGCGTCGATCGAGCCGGGCGGCACGGGGAAGGGGGCCCAGTTCCGGAGCCGGTACTCCTTCATGCCCTGGAAGAGGCCGACGTCCACCAGCACCTGCCGGCCGGCGGCCTCGACGAGGAATCGCGATCCTGTGACCGTACCTGCCGCACCGAGGAACCGGATGGACGCCATGGTGAGGCGATTCTACAATGCGCCGACCGCCGGGCGTCAGGAACGGTGGAGAAAGGGCTCATGCGGAGCAAGATCCGGGTCGTGGGCGCGATCATCGAGAAGGATGGCCGGTACCTGATCACCCAGCGCGCTCCCGCCGCCTCGCTCCCGCTCCTGTGGGAGTTTCCCGGCGGTCGGGTGGAGGAGGGGGAGTCGGACGAGGCCGCACTCGCCCGGGAACTCGAGGAGGAACTCGACGTGGCCGTGCGGGTGGGGAATCGGGTGGTCCATGTGCAGCACGCCTACGCGAGCTACGACATCGACTTCTGCGTCTACCGCTGCGAGATCCGGGCGGGAGCCGTGCACAACGTCCGGGCGCACGATCACCGCTGGGTCCGTCCGGATGAACTCGACCAGTACGAGTTCCCCGCCGCCGACGAGAAGACCGTAGCCCGGCTCCTCGGAATCGCCGAGAGCGCCTGAGCCACCCCATTTCGAATTGACATGGCCGAACGCGACCTTACGTTGCGTTCCGGGAGGAATTTCGTGACCGATCGACGCCCCACCGGGTTCCGGGAACTCGAGGAAACCGTACAGTCACAGTCCGAGCGAATCGACGAGTTGATGCGCACCTGCGCCGCCATGGTGGACGACAACAAATCCTTCCGTCAGCGGATGGAGCGGGAGAAGGAGCGGGTCCTGGAGGCCGAGAAGGCGAAGCTCGCCCAGGTGCTCCTCGAGACGCACGACGGGCTGGAACTCGCCTATCGGTCCCCGGTCACCGGACAGGCTCAGGAGCAGTCCCACGACCTTCGCGAAGGGGTGCGCCTGACGCTCGCCACCCTCGAGAAGCGCATCACGGAGCTGGGCGCCAGCCGGCTCGAGGTCCTGGGGCTCCCATACGATCCGCGAACCGCCGAGGCGGTCGATCTTGCCGCCGTCGCCGACGAGTCCCAGGACGGGCTCGTCGTGGAGGAGCTGCGCCCCGGCTGGAGGATCGGCGACCGGGTGCTCCGACCGGCGCGGGTCCGGGTCGGTCGGCTCGCCCGGGCATGAACCGGAGGGAGCGGGAATAGGTCACCCGGGGGACGGCGTTGCATGGGTGATTTCCTTCCATCATTCGACGAACGAGAGAGGCTCCATGAGACGAATCCTGTCGCTGTCCCTGGTCGCCGTCGGCACGCTGGTGGTCGTCCTGGCCTGCAGCCGCGAAGGGCGGGCCGACGCCGGTTCCGGCACGAAGGTCGCTGCCGAGCAGCTCTGGCGTGAGCTGCCCGCCGCCACGCCCGCTGCCGCCGCGGCTCCGGTCGCCTCGCTCGCCCCGCTCATCAAGCAGCTCAAGCCAGCGGTCGTGAACATCGCGACCACCACCGTCACGAAGGGCCACCCCCGCGTCCCCGGATACTCCAGGAACGGGCCCCAGGGTGGTCCGCAGGGCGGGCCCAACGGACTCGAAGAGTTCTTCGAGCGCTTCTACGGCGGACAGCGCGAGATGCCCGACTTCAAGTCGAACAGCCTCGGGTCGGGCTTCATCATCAACAAGGACGGCTACATCCTCACGAACAACCACGTCGTCGGGGACGCCACCGAGATCAAGGTGAAGCTCTCCGATGGGCGCGAGTTCATGGCCAAGGTGGTCGGGAAGGATCCCCCGACCGACGTGGCCCTCATCCGTCTCGAGAAGGCCCCCCACGACCTGCCCACCGTGGCGCTCGGCGACTCCGACGCGCTCGAGCAGGGCGATTTCGTGCTGGCTCTCGGCAACCCCTTCGGCCTCGCAGGCTCGGCCAGCTTCGGCATGGTCTCCGCGAAGGCCCGGTCGCTCCAGAACGGCCCCTTCGACGACTTCATCCAGACCGATGCCGCCATCAACCCCGGCAACTCGGGAGGGCCCCTCTTCAACATGAAGGGGGAGGTGGTGGGCATCAACACCGCCATCGTGTCGCCGCAGATCGGCCAGGGCATCGGCTTCGCCGTGCCCATCAGCCTCGCGAAGCAGCTGCTGCCCCAGCTCGAGAAGGGGGGCAAGATCTCCCGCGGGTTCCTGGGCGTCACGGTCGGTGACCTCACCCCCGAGCTGGCGCGCGGATTCGGCCTGGCCGATGGGATGAAGGGAGCCGTGGTGCAGGACGTGGTCGGGAAGGGGCCCGCCGCCAAGGCCGGCGTGAAGGCCGGGGACGTGGTCACCGCCGTGAACGGGAAGCCGGTCGAGGACCGCGGTCAGCTCACCCGGTCCATCGCCAGCATCCCCCCCGGCGGGAAGGCCTCGCTCAGCATCCTCCGGAAGGGCAAGAAGACCGAGGTCGTGGTCACGGTGGGAACCCGCCCCGACGAGGACTCGCTTGCCCGGGGTGACTCCGCCGACGGGGAGGAGGGTGCAGGGGAGGCGGCTGCGCCCACCAAGGGGGCGAAGCTGGGGGTCCGGCTGCAGCCGGTCCCGGCCGACCTCGCTCAGAAGATGAAGCTCGATCCGGGCTCCGGCGTGCTCGTCTCCGAGGTCGTGCCGGACGGAGCCGCGGCCCGGGCGGGGATCCAGCGGGGCGACGTCATCCTCGAGGTGGCGCAGGACGCCGTCTCCAGGCCCGAGCAGGTGACCGCCGCGGTGGCCAGGGCCGCACCGGGCGATGTCGTCCTGCTTCGGGTCCGCCGGGGAAGCCAGGCGACCTACATTCCGGTCAAGATCCAGGAACCGGAGGCTGCGCCCGAGAAGAAGTGATGGGTGGGGAGTCCCACCAGATGTACGAGAGCCCGCCCGCCCCACTGGCCATCGAGACCCGCGGTCTCACTCGCCTCTTCGACGGAAAGCCCGCCGTGGCGGGAATCGATCTGCGCGTCCCGGCGGGAGCCTTCTACGGCTTCCTGGGGCCGAACGGCGCCGGCAAGAGCACCACCATGAAGATGCTCACGGGTCTCCTGCGACCGAGCTCCGGCGCGTCGCGCGTCCTCGGCGTCGACCTGGCCCGGGACGGACTCTCGGTGAAGGGGCGCATCGGGGTCGTTCCCGACGGCCTGGCCCTCTTCGAGCGCCTCTCGGGTGGGGAGATGCTTCGCATCCAGGGGCAGCTCTACGGGCTCGATCGGAAGGTGGCCGCCGGCCGGGCCGAGGAGTTGCTCGCGGCGATGGAGCTCTCCGCGGAGGGAGGCAAGCTCGTCCAGGACTACAGCCACGGGATGAAGAAGAAGCTGGCGCTCGCCTGCGCGCTCATCCACGGTCCGGAGCTGCTCTTCCTCGACGAGCCCTTCGAGGGGATCGACGCGGTGGCCGTGTCGGGCATCCGTCGGATGCTGCAGGACCTCGTGGTGCGCCGGTCCCTCACGATCTTCCTCACGAGCCACGTGCTCGAGGTGGTGGAGCGGCTCGTCACCCACGTGGGGATCATCCACCACGGGCAACTCATCGCCCAGGGCTCGCTCGCAGAGGTTCGCGCCACGGGATCGCTCGAGGAGACCTTCATCCGGCTCGTCTCCGAGGAGCGTCCGGTGGGCCCGGGGCTCTCCTGGCTCGGTTCACGGGCGGACGCGGAGTGACGGGCGAGCTGCGGGCGCTCGCGGAGCTCCGCGGCAGGCTTCTCTGGCGCCGGTTCACGGCCCGTGGAGGGATCGCCGAGGGCGTGGCCACGGTGGTCCTCCTCCTGATCGCAGTCCCGGTCGGCCTCGGCTTCGCCGTGGCCATCGGCATGGGCGCCTACCAGGCGGTGAAGTCGGCCGGCGGTCTGCGGAGCGACGTCGGGGCATCCGCCATCTTCTTCGGAATCTGGCAGACCTGGACCGCGGTCAGCCTGACCCTGAACGACCGGGACGGACTCGACCTGCGCCGTTTCCTCCTCTTCCCCGTCCGGCCAGGGCGGGTCTACGCGATGGGACTCGCCACCGGGATCGTCGGCGATCCGGTGGCACTCGTCTGGGGCGCGATGCTGGCGGGGGTCTTCGTGGGCGCCGCGGTGGCCCGGCCGGGGGCCTGGCTCGCCATCCTGGCGGTGGTGCTCCTCGCCTTCGCGATGGCGACGGTGGTGCTGGTGGCGCTCGTGCAGGAGGTCCTGTCCGCGGTCCTCTCGACCCGCCGGTCCCGGGAGTGGGCGATGATCGCCTCGGTCGGCGTCTCGATGGCCATCCTGGCGCTCCTCGCCTGGTCGGGGGAGCGGCCGGTGCGTGCCGCCGCCGACGCGCTTCCCTACCTTCGCATCCTCCAGTGGGCGGCCTGGCCCGCGGCCTTCTCGGCCGGGGCGGCGCGCGCCCTCTTCGCCGGCCGCTCCGCGGAGAGCCTGCCCTGGGTGGTCGGGCTCTGCGGGACCACCCTCGCGGCCGGGTGGCTCTCCTTCCGCATCGCCCTCGCCCTGGCGCAGGGGAGCGGTGCGACGGGGGAAGGGGGCGCGGCGGCACCGTCCCGCGTCGGTTCGGGTTGGCGGGGCGGTGCGTGGGGCGCACTCCTGGAAAAGGAGGCGCGCTACCTCTTCCGGCAGCCGCTCGCCCGTGTGGACCTCCTCCTCGCGCCGGTCATCATGGTCTTCGTGGCGCTGCAACTGGAGCCGCGCATCCCGGTGGAGGCGGGGGAGGTGGTGCGGGCCCTCCCGCTCTTCGGGGCCGCCCTCTACGCCCACCTGCTCCTCCAGGCGTTCTGGCTGAACGGTTTCGGCTGGGAACGGGGCGGGGCCAGGGCCTTCTTCCTCTCCCCGGTGGACCTCGGCGCGGTCCTGCGGGCCAAGGCGGCCGTCCTCTACGGGTTCAGCCTGTTCCTCTTCCTCCTCTCGGCGGCGGTGATGCTCCTGCTCGGGAAGGGCACGCCACCGCGCTGGGCCTTCGCCGCGGCCGTCGTCCTCCACGCCGGCACCGCGCCCTGGCTCTACGCAGCCGGGAACATGGTCTCGATCCTCCGGCCCAAGGCGGCCTCGTTCGCCATCCAGCGCAGCTCGGCCCTGTCAACCCTCTCGGGTCTCATCGGGATGGGGATCGTCTCGGCCGTGACGATGCTCTTCGCGCTCCCCGCGCTCCTCGCCACGCGGGTCGATTCACCCACGGTGCTCCTGGCGGGATGGTCGGTCCTCGGGCTCGCCGGGGCCCTGGGCCTGCGCTTTGCCATCCCGCGCCAGGCCCGCCTGCTCGCGGAGCGCCGGGACGAGTTCCTGCCCGTGGTCTGCGGCGACGAGGCCGCGTAGCGCGGCTACTGCGAGAATCCCTCGAGGAGGTAGTGGGCCTCGATGCGCCGGAGCGCGAGCGCCATGGCTGCCGTGCGGGGGTCGACCTTCTGGCCCACCGCGAAACGGCGCGAATCGTAGAGCGGCGTCTTCTGCGGCGTGTCCTGGGAGATGTCGTGGATGATGCCGTAGTTGGCCTTGATGGCCCGCTCGAGCCGGTTGTTCACCTCGGCCTCGGTCCAGTGTTCCATGCGCAGGTTCTGGAGCCACTCGTAGTAGGAGACGGTGACGCCGCCGGCGTTGCAGATGATGTCGGGGATGAGATCGATCTTCCGGTCGCGCAGGACCTGGTCGCCGTCCGACGTCGTCGGCCCGTTGGCCGCCTCGGCCACCACCTGGACCTTCAACCCCTCGGCCACGTCTCCGGTGATGGCGCCGCCGAGGGCGGCCGGGATGGCGATCTCGGCGTCGAGCTTCCAGAAATCGTCGCGGGACACCTTCGAGGCTCCGGGGAATCCGTCGATCGTGCGGCGCAGGTTCTCCGGGCCGCCGCAGTGGGAGAGGAGGGCCGGCACGTCGATCCCCTTCTCGTTGGCGACGCAGCCGTAGGCGTCCATCACGCCCACGATCCGCGCCCCCATGGCGTGGAGGATCTCGGCCGAGGCCGTTCCCACGTTTCCGAAGCCCTGCACGATGACCCGCTTCCCGGCGAGAGACTCGCCGCGCCAGCGCGCCCACTCCTCCAGGCAGTAGACGGTGCCCTGGCCGGTGGCCTTGGCGCGCCCCTCCGACCCGCCGATGCGCACGTCCTTTCCGGTCACCACCCCGCGCTCCGCGTGGGGCATGCGGGCGCCGTCGGTGAACTGGCGCATCATGATGGCCATGATCTCGGGGTTCGTGTTCACGTCGGGCGCCGGGATGTCCACGTAGGGCCCGATGAGGTTCTTCAGCTTGTAGATGAAGCGGAGCGTGACGTGCTCGAGCTCCTCCTTGGAGTAGGCCGAGGGGTCGATGCGCACGCCGCCCTTGGCACCGCCGAAGGGGATGTCGGCGATGGCGGTCTTCCAGGTCATGTCGGCCGCAAGGGCCTTGAACAGGTCGAGCGAGACGTCCTTGTGGTAGCGCACGCCGCCCTTGTAGGGGCCGCGCACCTGGTTGTACTGGATCCGGTAGGCCTTGAACTTCTTCGGGGCTCCCTTCTCGATCCGGAAGAGGCCGCGCTTGGGAATGCGGATCACCCCTTCACGGAGCGTGAAGTCGGCCTTGAGGAGGGCGCGCCGGTGGAGGACGAGCTGCCCGTTGGCGAGCGGCTCGAGCGCCTCTCCGGCCTTCACCGAGGAGGCGGGGAGGTCCTTGAAGTGCCCCTCCTCCTCCTTGGTCAGCGGGACCAGCCGGTCCCGGGTCTCGATGGTGATGTAGAAGATGTGCTCGAAGTCGGGCTCCTCGAGCTCGAGCTGGACGCGCGGGTTGAGATGGATGAGGTCCGCGGCGCGGTAGAACGCCTCCATCGACTCGTCGAAGATGCTCTTGCGGGGACCGTCCTTGCGCGTTGCCTTCATGCCGCACCTCGGGTGAACGGGTAGGGTGGGAATCTGCACGGATGGTACGGCCGGTTGACCCGGGAATCAAACTCTTTCAGGGGATCACAACCCGAGGAACGACGGCAGGTTACGGGACGTCTGCCGGGAAATTCGGGGCCTGTGCGGGCCCGGATACCCCTCCGGAACGGAATCCTTCGTCCTGCCGCGTCATCTCCGCCACGACTCCTCGTCACCGGGGGGCGGCGAGCTTCACGAGCTGCTTGCCCAGGTTCCGTCCCTGGAAGAGCCGGAGCAGCGCCTCCGGGGCACGCTCGAACCCCTCCACGACGTCCACGCGATCGCGGATGCGCCCCTCGCGCATCCAGCCGGAAAGGGCGGTCACCGCCTCCCCGGCGCGGGAGAGGGAGTCGAGGACGATGAATCCCTCCATCCGGCCGCGCTTCACGATGAGGGACATCAGGTTCGCGGGACCGGGGGACGGGCGGGCGTCGTTGTACTGGGAGATGCCACCGCAGAGCACGATCCTCCCGCGGAGGGCGAGCTGGGAGAGGACCACGTCGAGGACGGGGCCGCCGACGTTGTCGAAGAAGACATCGACCCCCTTCGGGCAGAGGGTGCGCAGAGCCCCGGCCACGTCGGGACCCCGGTAGTCGATCGCTCCGTCGAGCCCCAGTTCCCCGGTCAGGTAGGCGCACTTCTCCGGCCCCCCGGCGATGCCGATGACACGACAACCGGCGACCCGGGCGATCTGGGCGGCCACCGAACCCGTCGCGCCCGCGGCACCCGACACGACGACGGTCTCGCCGGGCTTCGGACGACCCACCTCGAGCAGTCCGAAGTAGGCGGTGATCCCGGTGAGGCCGAGCGCACTCATCGCGGTCTCGACCGGGACACCCGGCGGGATGGCGGTCGGGGCCGACGAGGAACCGGGGCGGGCCACGGCCCACTCCTGCCAGCCGAAGAGCCCCTGGACGAGTTGCCCCGCACGGAAGGCGGGGTGGCGCGACTCGGTCACCTCGCCCACCGCGAAGGAGCGCATCACCTCGCCGATCTTCACCGCCGGAAGATAGGTGTCGCCGGCCATCCAGCCCCGCTGGGTGGGATCGACGGAGAGGTAGAGGTTCCGGACCAGGAGCTCCCCGTCCCCCGCGACGGGCGCGGGTGTCTCGACGAGGCGAAAGTCCTCCGCGGACACGAGCCCCTGGGGGCGGCGAGCGAGGAGCCACTGGCGATTGGCGGGACGGGACACGGTGCACCTCCGGTTGGGCGGTCCTCATATCCCCGGACAGGTCCGGGCGCTTCAGGGACCGGTGGACCCGGGCTGCGGCGGCGGCCGGCCGGTGGCGGGGGAGATGCCCACCGGCGAGACGGTCTCCGGGCCGCCTCCCGGTACCGACGCCTCCGTGCCCATGCTGGCCCCGGTGCGGTGGAGGCACGACGGGGGGTCGGAGTCGATGCCCAGGCAGACGATGGATCCCACCGGGTCGCAGAAACCGGTGCGGGTGTTGCACACGGTCCCGCCCACGCACATGGCGTAGCAGCCACCCTGGCTCCGCGAGAGGGCGGACGCCCCGGCGGCCAGGCCGCCGTTGATGGCCATCGACGCGGCGCTGTAAGGAGCGGAGGACTTGCAGGCTCCCGCGCAGAGCGTGAGGAGGAGCAGACCCGACCGGATGGCGGCGTTGCGAGGCATGGCACGACCCTTCGGCCTGGACGGTAGCAAAGGGAGGAGCGGGAGGCCACCCGAGCGTCAGCGCGGGAGGATCGCCACGAGAATCGTGATCGCGAGAGCCAGCAGGAAGGTCGGGAATGCCACCCGCACCCAGGGCCGATGCAGCAAGGCACCGCACCGGTCGCAGCGGCGCCTCAGCGGCCGGTTCGGGAACGCGCAGTGCTCGCAGGCGATCACGTCGACGAATCTACCCAGGGGCGAGCCCCCGTCCAGCCCCGTTCGAGGTAGTTACTTCGGGACTCGTCCCCCGTGCGAACACCCGAGACAAGCCCCTCCGGGCACCCTGACGGGGCGGGGAGGGGCGACTGATTGCTCGGTTTCTGGAGCCGACACCCAGAATTGAACTGGGGACCTACTGATTACGAATCAGTTGCTCTACCAGCTGAGCTATGTCGGCAAGGCGGGAAATGCAGCGCGTTCTAGCATCGCCGGAGCGCCCCCGCAAGCGCTGGCGCGCCT
>CAIOAK010000106.1 GCA_903855945.1 uncultured Anaeromyxobacter sp. | reverse complement strand
CCGACCGTCGTCGTCCCCTTCTTCTTCGACCAGCCGTTCTGGGGGGACCGGGTCGCCAGGCTGGGCGCCGGGCCCTCCCCCATTCCCGTCAGCCGGCTGACCCCGGAACGGCTCGCCGCGGCGATCCGGCAGGCGGTCTCCGACGAGGGGATGGCGCGGCGCGCCGCGGAGATCGGGCGCGCGATCGGGACGGAGGACGGCGTCTCTCGCGCCGTCGAGGTCCTCGAGCGGGTCCTCACCGGGAGATAGGGCCCCGGGGATCGGCGCTCCGCCCGGTCAGACCGTGTCGCGGAAAGCTTGGAAGCCCGCCGCCAGGCCCAGCACACCGAGCCCCTCGCGCCAGGACCGGGCGACGCCCCTCCGCCCGCCTCCGTGTCCCCCTCGTTCGCCGCTCTTCGTCGTGGATGGGCTCAGCTCCATCCCCGCGTGTATGAGATCGACCCGCTCGTCTGTCCCCGCTGCCAAGGCGTGATGCGGGTGGTCGCGTTCATCACCGACGGCCGCGCCATCCGCCGCATCCTCGACCACCTCAACGCCTCGGCTCGCCGGACTAACGGCACGTCCTCACCACGGTCGAGAGCGACGAGGAGATCCGGGAAAGGCCGTAGGAGCTGGCGGAAACTCGAATCGGCTAGCTCGCCGGCCTGTATCATGACGTCGTGAGCGAAGACCCTCTTCCTCTCCGGCAGGTCGGGCGGCGACGCCCCGCACACGGGGACCTCGATCAGGCGGCCGGGTTTCTCCGGCTCGTCGTCGACCTGCGCGGCACCCGTCCCTTCCTTCCGCGGGGCGTCCATCGGTTCGAGAGCTTCGAGGAGAGTCACGAATGGGCGATCCGAATGATGGCCAGATCCTCTAGTCCCGTCCTCCCCTCCTCGACGACCTCCTGACGATCTGCCGCTCCCTCAACGCACACGGCGCCCTGTACGTCGTCGTCGGCGGGATGGCCGTCATTCACGCCGGGTTCGTCCGGGCCACCGGGGACATTGACCTCCTCGTCGATTCGTCGCCCGTCAACTTCGAACGAATTCAGGAGGCGCTTTCCATCCTGCCCGATCACGCGGTGCGCGAAGTCCGGCCAACCGACCTCGATCGTTACGTCGTCGTCCGGGTCGCGGACGAAGTCGTCGTCGACCTGATGAAGAGCGCCTGTGGTGTCGAATACGCCGAGGCGACTTCCGGCATCGATAGGGCCACCATTCAGGGGGTCGAGATCCCGTTCGCGTCTCCAGAACTCCTCTTGAGACTGAAGCAGACGGTGAGAGAGAAGGACGCCATCGATCGGCGGTTCCTCGAGCTCCTGATCGAACAACGGTCAGGAGCGAGGTGACCTGCCGTCGATCGCGAAGGCGGTCGGGCCGTCGATTCGCGAGCTTCTCCTCCTTTCCTCAGGAGGAGAAGCTGCCCTCGAGGTCCACGGGAAAATCGCCCAGGTTCCCGCCCAGGGAAGGACATTCGACGCCGACGGCAGCCACGTTCCCGCTTCCGCTCGCCGCCAGCCGCCAGCTGCAAGCCGAGGGGGTCGCGGGATCGCGAAATTGCGTCGCACTTGCCACGGGGCCCCGAGAGGGATACCCGTAGAATCAAACGAACGAAGAGAGGACTTCGCCGCCAGGCCCTGCGTCGCTTCGCTCCGACCGCTGCTCACCCTGGCCCGGAGTCGATGTTCATCATGGCTGGAATCCGCAGACCGGCTCGAACGGGGCGGGGAAAGGCACTCCATGAGCACGTCCGCATCCCCCCGCGACCAGCCGCTGATCTCGGTCGTGATGCCGGTCTACAACCGCGAACGGTTCCTGGAAGAGACCATCAACTCCATCCTGACCCAGACCTATCCTCACATCGAGCTCGTCGCCGTGGTGGACGGCGGGTCCACGGACGGCTCGGCGGATGCTGTGCGCGCCTTCGCCGACCGAGACGGGCGCGTCCGGCCGCTCTTCCTGCACCACGGCAGCCAGGGCCGGGCCCGCAACGCGGGAATCGCCGTGGCTCGCGGATCGCTGATCGCGCACATGGACGACGACGACGTCGCCCTGCCGCAGCGCCTTTCGGTCCAGCTCGAGTGGATGGAGCGCACGGGGGTCGACATCTGCGGGTCCTGCGTCAAGCGGTTCGGCACCGAGGACGGCCTTCTCTGGTTCCCCGAGACGCACGACGCCATCCGCAACGAGCTGCTCTTTCGCATCGGCCTCCTCCAGCCCTCGGTACTCATGCGCTCCGAGGTCGCCAGGGCCCACCCGTATGACGAGGACGCCGTGTACGAGGACTACGAGCTTTGGACCCGCCTCGCGTCGAGGTACCGGATGGGGAACGTGCCGCAGGTCCTCCTGAAGGAACGCTGCCACCCGCAGCAGATCCACCTCGTGAAGGCGCAGGCGCTCCGCTCGGACCAGCGCAGGTTCCGCGAGCGGTACTTCCACGAACTCTTTCCCGAGGCCACCAGGGAAGACCACGCCGGTCTCGCCCAGGTCGCCGAACGGGAGGTCTTCTCCAGCCTCAGCGACCTCGCCCGCGCTGCCGAATGGCTCGTTCTCCTCGCACAGATTCCGGACGACTACCTGCGCGAGCGGATGGCGGGACGCTGGCTGTCGGCCTGCAGCCGGTCGGCTCACCTCGGGCCCGATTGCCATCGTCTCTTCCGCCGGATCGCGCCTCGCTTCGGCCTCGCCCCCACCCGAGGGGATTTCCAGCTCCGATGCCTCTGCGCCCTCCGGCTGGCCTCAAGTTCACGCGCCTATGGAGCCATCGCGTCCGTGAAGCGAGGACTCATGCGGAGCACACGCCCGGCGATCCGCGCCCTGCTGGGGAAGTAGGAGTCTGGTCCGCCGCGGGGTTAGGAGTCGCGTCATAATAAATTGACAGGAATGTTGGATTGTGGTCTAAAGGGTCATGCACGATGCCGCTGTGGTCGAACAGATCGGGCGGAAATACGGCGCGCTTGGCCCGCTGATGGATGAACGAATGCGGCGACAGTGGGCGGCCTCAGAGGCGCAGGCGTACGGTTGGGGTGGCGTGAGCGCCGTGAGCGGTGCGATCGGGATGTCTCCGAACACGATCCGAAAGGGATTGATCGAGCTGCGGGAGAGGCAGGCGCACCCGGAGGCCCGGGTCGATTCTCGGCTCCGTCGGCCGGGTGGCGGACGGAAGTCTCTGACCCTGATCGACCCTGACCTTCTGGCCTCGCTGGAGGCGCTGGTCGATCCGATGACCCGAGGAGATCCGGAATCGCCGCTGCGCTGGACCTGCAAGAGCACGACGCAGCTGGCGGACGCCCTGACGAAGCAGGGGCATGCGTTGAGTCCTCGGACGGTAGGGCGGCTTCTGAACGACGCCGGGTACAGCCTGCAGAGCAACCGCAAGACCGTGGAGGGCGCCTCGCACCCGGACCTCAACGCCCAGTTCCTGCACATCAGCCGTACCGTGATGGCGTTTCAAGATCGCGGGCAACCGGTGATCTCGGTGGACACGAAGAAGAAGGAACTGGTCGGGGCCTTCAAGAACGGGGGGCGCGAATGGCGTCCGAAAGGGCTGCCT
>CAIOAK010000105.1 GCA_903855945.1 uncultured Anaeromyxobacter sp. | reverse complement strand
GGCGAGGCGCAACCCGTGCCGCTTCAGCACCACCGTGAGCGGCTCCGCGGCCACGGCGCTCCGCTCGATCTCCTTCATGACGACGTAGAGACCATCGGACTGATCGTAGTTGTAGCGGTTGTTCTCGTACTCGACGACGACCCGGTCTCCCTGCCGGCCGACGCGGACCTCCTCGAATCCGTCCTCCACGAGCGCGTCCTCGAGGCGGACCATGCCGTCGGTGGCGACGGTGACAGGTGGGACGGGCGGTGCAGCCGGCGGAGGTGGCGGTGCCGGCGGCGGAGTCGGTGGATAGTACGGCACCGTCCGCTCCCCCTCCGGCGTCTCGCTCCACCAGAGCGGGATCTCGAGGGTGGCCGCCCAGCCGAAGGTGACCGGGTTGCGGGTGACGGCGCTCGTGAAGATTCCGCCGATGCGTATCGGGACGCCGATGAGCGGATCGAGGGAGACCGAGGCCTTGGCGCCGACGTTGAGGTTCTGGGTGTCCCAGTCGCCCAGGATCTCCACGCCGTCATACACGCTGAGTGAAAGTCCGCCGAAGACCCCCTTCATGCGATCCGGGCCGCTGCCCCAGCCAACGGTGCCGTCGAACCGCCAGAGCCTGGCGCTCGCGACGACGTACCAGGTGCGGAAGTGGTCGGCCGTGCCGCCGATGGCCTGCCCGCCCGCCGCGAGACCCACCGGAATTCCCGGGAAGAGGAGGTCGAGTGGGACCTGGAGCTTCAGGTTGGCGGAGAGGTCGCTCCCCGGTCCGACCCAGTCGGTCTCGACCGCCGCGACCTCCAGGTAGCGGAGAAAACCCAGTGTGAGCGCGTACTTTGTCCCTCCGGCAAAGAGGCCGGGATCCCCGGGCTGGCCGACAAGGAACAGCATCCGACCCGATTCCTCGACCCAGGCAGAAGGGGTCCGGAGCAGGCCGGTGTAACCCTCCAGGGACGGGCTCGCGCCGATTGCCGAGGCGGGTGCGGTGAGGATAAGAGCCACTGCGGCGGCGGCGAGCACCGACATCAGGCGGTCCCTGTAGGGGCGTGGCGGAGAATGTGTGTCACTTCCTGCCACGAAACCGTCCTCGCAGGTCGTCTACCCTTCCGGGTCACAGCCTACATTCTTCCCACTTGCGGTGATAGGCTCCCAGGTCAGGCATGGTGCCGAGGGGAGCAATCGATGACTTTCACGATGAACCGATCTTACGTACTCGCCGCAGTTCTCGTTGCGCTGGGCGCAGCCCAGGGGTGCACCAGCACGAGCACTCCGGAGATCAACCCGCCGCCCCCGGTGCCGCCGCTGGCGCGACCGGTCTCCTTCCTCATCACCGACAGCGCCACCCGCGCTCCGGTCGCCATACCGGTGACCGTCACCATCCGTGACTCGGCGGGCGCGCTCTCCACGGTCACCCAGGACCGCGCCGGCGCCGCGACCCCGGTCTTCGTCACCAACGGTGGCGTGGCGGTCTTCCAGATCGCCTCGACCGCGACCCTTCCCCAGACCCTCGTGGCGGTCGTGTCGGCCACCGGCTACAGCACCATGAGCCAGAACTTCACCGTTGCGACGGCTGCGGGCGTCGAGGCCAGCGCCACGATCTTGAAGATCGCCGCCCCCCCTGCCGGCACGGTGGCCGTCGCGGCTTCCGCCGGTTCGAGCAACCCGGGCGGGACGACGGGAGCGGCCGTGACGGTCACGACCAGCCCCGAACCGGAGAGCAATGCACTGGCTGAAGTGACCATCCCGGCCACGACCACGATCACCACCAAGGACGGGGCGCCGCTCTCGGGCGCCCTCACGGCGACGGTCGTCTATTACAACCCGACCGCCTCGACCTCGCTCGCTGGCTTCCCGAGCGGCTTCAGCGTGAACATCCCGAGCCAGGGCGGCCAGGGCTCCTTCCTGACCGTCGGCTTCAACTCGGTCCAGGTGACCGATGCCAACGGGCGGGCGGCCGCCAACTTCGACAAGCCCATCGCGATTCGCCAGGTCATCCCTGCCGGGACGAAGAATCCATTGACCGACACCGTGATCGCCGTCGGCGACTCGATCCCGTTCTGGAGCTACGACACGGCATCGGGCAAGTGGCAGGCTGAACCGCCCCTGACGGCGCAGTCGGTGGCATCCATCCTCTACGCCACGG
Source organism: uncultured Anaeromyxobacter sp. (assembly GCA_903855945.1). Taxonomy (GTDB): domain Bacteria; phylum Myxococcota; class Myxococcia; order Myxococcales; family Anaeromyxobacteraceae; genus CAIOAK01. The sequence continues at coordinate 875 of CAIOAK010000105.1, read as the reverse complement.
GTTTCGTGACGCACCTCTCGTACTTCAACCTGGGCTGGTTCCAGCCCCAGGTCTTCTGTCAGCTGACCCCCACCCTCACCATCGCCGGCAACGCCGCGGGGCGCCCCATCGATATCTGGATGATCACCGCCGGCTACGAGAACACGATCGCGACCGGCCTGACCGCCTCGTCGATGAAGCTCACCGACTTCCCCTCGGGCGTCAAAGGGTTTCTCTACGCGTACTATCAGGGCAGGCAGGTCGGCACGCTCGCCTTCACCAACCTGTGCGGCGCCGCCGTGGGTCCGCTCACGGTGACCGTGCCTCCCCTGCCGCCGGCGAGCCTGGCGGTCACCGTCCAGAAGGCCTGCGTCGAGGACGCCACGAAGACGACGCCCATCGGTTCTGCCTATGTGTCGGCGTGGGCGTCTCTCCTCCTCGGCGGGGTGCCCGAGATGGTGGCCTCCGGCCTGACCAACGCCTCGGGCGTGGCCTCGCTTACGAACCTGCCCTACAACACCTCGATCGAGGTCAGGTTCTCGACCGGCCAGCCGGGCATCACCTTCCCGAACCAGACGGTCACGCTGACCTCCGGGCAGGCGGGCACCATGACCGCCACGACGTCCGTCACCTGCCAGCAGACCGGCGCAGGCGGCTAGAAGAAGACCGAAGCGTGCACACCGAAGCCGCCGGCGGTCCATCCGCTGGCGGCTTCGACGTTTCCGGATACCCCCACCTCGCCGATGCCGAGGCGCCAGGTGGCCTGCAGGTCGAAGCCGGCGGACTGGCCGGTGTAGGGGGCGTAGAGGACGCCTCGCGCGGAGATGCCGCTCCCGGAGAAGCGCTGGCGCAGGAACACGTCGCCGCGGACGAGCAGGCGGGCGTCCAGGAGATCG
>CAIOAK010000104.1 GCA_903855945.1 uncultured Anaeromyxobacter sp. | reverse complement strand
GGAGCTCCCCCTGCGGCTGCTCTTCGTCGGGCGGCTGATCGATTCCCACAAGGGGATCCTCATGCTCCCGAAGATCCTCGCGGGCTGCCGGAGACTCGGCGTGCCCGTCCTTCTGAGCGTGATCGGCGATGGTCCGGACCGCGAGCGGCTGGTTCGAGGTTTCGAGGAGGAGGGCGTGAGCGACCTCGTGCATCTGGCGGGCGACCTTCCCCCCGAAGATGTCGCCGCGGCGATGCGGCAGCACCACGTGCTCGTTTTTCCGACAAACGCGGAGGGGATGCCCCTGGTCGTCCTGGAGGCCCAGGCGAACGGTTGCGTGGTGGTCACGACAGCCCTGCCGGGCGTCACGGACGTTGCCGTCGAGCACGGCGTCACGGGGCGACTCGTGGCGCTTGGCGCGGTCGAGGATTTCGTCGCGCACACGGCCGCAGTCGGCACAGCAGCCGTGTGGGAGAGCCACAGCCGAGCGGCCATCGCGCGGGCTCGGCGAAAGTTCTCGCTCTCGGCGATGGGGGACCGCTACGTGAGGCTGCTGGAAGCCCTCGTTCAGGGGAAGTACCCAATCGAGCGGCCCTACAATCAGGGCCGGAAGAGGAGCGCGGTGCCTTTCGGATCGATGGACTACATCCCCCCGATCGTGTCGCACCGGATCCCTCCGAGTTTGCTGCGCGGCCTGGGGCAGGTGAAGCGCGGGCTTAGGCGTGTCGCCTCGATGGTGCGCGGTGGGGACGCCTGACCGCAGGCTGGAGGGCCGGGATGCCGCAGCCCAACTTTCTCCTGATCGGCGCGCAGAAGTGCGGTACGGAGGCTCTCTACAACGCGCTGCGCCAGCATCCGGACATCTTCATGAGCCCGAACAAGGAACCGTTCTTCTTCGTTATGGACGGAAGACCGCCTGAGTATCGGATTCCTAGTCCGGGATACGCTCGATGGCTGGTCTGGGAGTGGGAGCGCTACCTGGGGCTCTTCGAGGGGGCCGCCGGCCAGAAGGCGATCGGCGAGGCGTCGGCCATCTACCTGAGTAGCTATTTCCCGGAGCGGACGGCTGAGCGAATCCGCCGGCGACTTCCGGGCGCCAGGCTGATCGCCGTCCTCCGCCAGCCGGCGGATCGGGCCTACTCGGCCTTCAATTACTACAATGCGCGCGGCCTGGAGCCGCTCGGGGACTTCACGGAGGCGCTCGCTGCGGAGCCTGCACGGATCCGGGCGAACGAGATCCCGGACCTCCGTCATCGGATGAACGGCTGCTATTTCGCCAACCTGAAGCCTTTCTTCGAGCTTTTCCCGAGGGAACGGATCCACGTGATCCTCTACGAGGACTGGGAAGCCCGGCCCGGCGCGGTGCTTCGCGAGACGTTTCGATTCCTGTGCGTCGACGAGAACGCCCCCGTGGAGGTGAAGCGGCTCAACGTCACCCGTCGCTATCGCAGCCAGCGGCTTCGGCACGTCCTGCAGGGGCGGAGCAGGTTCGGGCGATGGCCGGAGGCTCTGCTGCCGGCAGGGTTCCGTCGAGTCCTGGGTCGCTGGAACGAGAGTGGCGTGCCGCCGCTCCCGCTGGAGATCAGGCGGACCCTAACGGAGAGCTACCGGGAGGACATCCTCGCACTGCAGGAGTTGATCGGCCGCGATCTCTCGCGCTGGCTGAGGCACGGATCCCCATGAGGGTCCGTCTGGAGCCGCCGCCCACGTACTTCGTCCACGTACCCAAGACGGGGGGGGTCTCGCTCGGGACCGTCCTCGGCGTGGCCTTCAGGCGCAGCGAGTGCGTCCGGCTGAAGCCGCCGACGCTGGCACAGCTCGCGCCGTCGGACCTCGAGCGCTTTCGCTTCTTCCACGCGATGCACCAGGGGCGGAGTCTCCTGGAGCTGACCGGGCGGACCGATCTGACCTGCATCACGATGCTGCGCGACCCCGTCGAGCGTGCGGTCTCGCAGATCCTCTACCTCCGGCGGACGGTGGCGAGGATTCCGCAGACGTTCACGGCGGCGTACCTCACCCGGGTCGCGCCGATACCCCACGGAGACCTGGACGGATGCGTCCACCATGACATGTTCGCGGAGGCGTGCGACAGCCAGATCAGGACCCTCGGGATCCTCGAGGACTACACACCGCTGTTCAAGGGGAGCGACCGCGCGGCCGGCGGGCGCAGCGTCCTCAGGCCCTATGAGCTGCCGCCGCTGATGGATACCGGCGACAAGGCACGGCTCCTCGAAAACGCGCGCGGGTGGCTGGGGGGGATGGCGGCTGTCGGAATCACTGAGCGCTACGCCGAGTCGGTCCTTCTCGCCTGCGACGCCCTCGGCGTCCCGGCTCCGGCCGGTCTTCCACGGCAGAACGTGAACCCGCGGCGGTCGGACCTGACGGCGAGCTACCGATCCGGTCTCGCGCCGAAGGTCGTCGACCGGCTCGAGGAGCTGACCTGGCACGATCGGCAGCTGTACGCCTACGCCTTCGACCTCTTCCTCGAGCAGTGGGCGAGATTCCGGGCTCGTCCCCGGCGGACTTACAGCGTCGCTCCCCGGGTCCGGAACATCGTCCCAGGCGTGCGCCGGGTCCTCCGGCCTCTCCGGAAGATCGCCAGGCGGATGAGTGGAGATACGACCCGGTGAAGATCGCGGTTTGCCTCAAGCTGATCCAGCCAAGGGACGGGACGAGCCACTTCGCCTTGCAGCTGGGGCAGGTGCTGGCCGGCGCCGGCCACGAGGTGACCATGGTCGCGGAGATCTGCGGGCCTCCGGAGTCCAGCCTGGACGAAACCGGCCTGCCGGTCATCCGCGTCGGGCAGACCCGGTGGGAGACGGCAGCCGGCAACGTCCATCGGATCGGCAGGCTCGCGCGGGAGCGGGGATTCCGGGTCCTGTTCATCTGTTCCGGCCTCCCGTTGAGGCACCTGGAGCAGGCCCTCTGCCTGATGCCGGACTCCCTAGCGATCGTCCCGGTCCTGGGGGGCGACAGGGAGCACGTCTACCAGCCGGTGCAGCGAACGGCCGCGGCGTGGAACTTCGTCGTTGCGGAGAGCCCGCGGCTCCTTCGGGAGATCCGTGCGCGCGTTCCGGGGAAGCCGGCGCGGCTGCTGACGACCGGCATCGTTCACCCGGATGAGGGGGAGCTCGGCGGGCGCGCCCCCCTGTCGGTCCCGCTCCGGCTTCTCTACGTGGGACGGCTGTTCGGACGCAAGAACGTCTGGATGCTCCCGAAGATCCTGGCGGCGTGCCTCCGAAGGGGTCTGCCCTCGACGCTGACCGTGTGTGGCTACGGCCCGGACAGAGGAGTGCTCGAGCAGGCGTGCCGGGAGGAGGGCGTGGCAGATCGCGTCGAATTCCTCGAGCTGCCCTCCCGCGAGGACCTCTACGGAGCTCTCCGGAGTCACCACGTGTCCCTGCTGACGTCCAGCCCAGGGGAGGGCCTGGGCCTGGTGCTCTTGGAGGCCCAGGCCAACGGCTGCGTTCCGGTCGCCTCGCGCCTTCCAGGCGTCACGGACTTCAGCGTGGAGGATGGCGTGACGGGCCTGCTCGCCGAGGTGGGCGAGCCGGAGTCGTTCGCCGCAGAAGTCGCCCGGCTGGCTGATCCGGAGGTCTGGCGGCGCTTCAGCGAGGCCGGCGTTGCCCGCACGAGAAGGCTGTTCAGCCTCGAGGAGATGGCCCGGGAGTACGGGGGCCTTCTCGAGGAGCTGGAGGGGGGGGGCCATCCTCTCCCGGTGCCCCGATCCCGTCTGCCGCGGCCCCGCTTCGGCCCCGGCTCGTTCGTTCCCCGAGCGCTCTATCCGTCCGCCGAGCGGCTCTATCGGCTCGCGAGGGGGGCCCGTCGGCCGGCCATCGGTACAGGCCCGTCGTCGGGCCGCCCTTGACCGGCGCAGCGGCGGTAGGGATGAAGTGAAGATCGCCGTCTGTGCGAGGGCAGTGCGGCCGAGGGATGGCACGAGCCACTTCGCGATGCAGCTGGCAGACCTCCTGGCTCGAGGCGGCCACGACGTGACGATGGTGGTGGAGAAGTTCGAGGCGCTCGACGGGCGGAGCGGGAGGGGCCCGCGCTCCTGCATCGACGTCGGTCAGGCCCGCTGTGAGACGAAGGCCGGGACCGTCCACCGGATTGCGCGGCGCTTCAGGGAGGAGCGGTTCGATGTGGTCTTCGTGTGCGCCGGGCTTCCCGCCCGGTACCTCGAGGAGGCCCTCGGTCTCTCTCCGGATGACACCGCGGTCGTCCTCGCGGTGGTGAGCGACAGGGCGTTTCCCTGCGACCCCGTCGTGCGCTCCAGCGCCTCCTGGAACGTAGCGGTGGCGATCAGCTCCCGCCTGGTGCAGTCGCTCCAGGATCGGCTGCCGGCGAAGGCGGTCCGCCTGGCGGCGACCGGCGTTGCCCTTCCCTCGGAGGGCGGGCTGGCCGAGCTGGTCCCTCTGACGATGCCGTTGCGGCTTCTCTTCGTGGGGCGGCTGCTCGGCCGGAAGAACGTCCTGATGCTGCCCAGGATCCTGGCGGCGTGCCTCCGCCGAGGCCTGCCCTCGACGCTGACCGTGTGCGGATACGGACCGGACCGCGAGCCTCTGGAGCGGGCGTGCCACGAGGAGGGGGTCGCTCACCTTGTGAAGTTTCCCGTGCTGCCTCGGCAGGTGGAACTCTATTTGGCCTTCCGGCGTCATCACGTGTTGCTGCTGACCTCGAGCTACGGCGAAGGCCTGGGCCTTGTCCTCCTCGAAGGGCACGGCAACGGGTGCGTTCCCGTCGCGTCCCGCCTGGTCGGGGTCACGGATTTCGCCGTCGAGGACGGAGTGACCGGGATGCTGGCAGAGGCCGGGAATCCGGAGTCGTTTGCCGAGCGGATCGCGGCCACCTCGGATCCGGATCGCTGGCAGCGGTTGAGCGATGCCGCAGCGGCGCGTACGCGGCGTCTCTTCTCGCTGGACGAGATGGAACGGGACTACGCACACCTGATTCGTGAGATTGGTCAAGGGGCCTGCCCGCTCCCGCTGCCTCGATCGGAGCTGCCCCGTCCGAGGTTCAGGCCGGGCTCGTACCTGCCGCCGGCGCTGTCGCCCGTGGCTAAGCTCTACTCTCGCCTTCGAGGTCCACGACCTGGAACGGCGAATCCGGACCCCGAATAGGGCCGTGGCGCGAGGGGGAACCGGTGCCCTTCCGGAGGCCCCTGGTGCGGGTGGAGAATCGAGAAGTGAAGGTCCCCCTGCCAGAGGTACTCCGCCGGAGTCCGATCTACCGGTTCGTAGCCCGGTGCGTGCGTCCGTTCCGGGAGCCGCCGGAGATCATCGCGTGGGAAAGAGGCGGGCGGCGGGGGTGCGCGCCCCATCGAGTGAAGCAGAGAACGTTGCGGGAGTACGCGAGACGCTACCGACTCCGCGTCCTGGTGGAGACGGGAACGTTCCGCGGCGACATGGTCGAGGCGATGAGAGGGGAGTTCGACCGCATCTACTCGATCGAGCTGAGCGAGACGCTCTGCAGGTTGGCCAGGGCGCGTTTCGAGGGCGCCCGGAACGTCGAGATCGTCCCGGGGGACAGCGGGGTCGAGCTGGGCCAGGTCATGCGGCGTCTGGGTCAACCGGCGCTCTTCTGGCTGGACGGCCACTACTCACCCGGCAGGATGGTGAAAGGGGCTTCAAGAGGGGCAAGAGATACGCCAATCCTTGAGGAGCTGCACCACATCCTCGGGAGCGGGAGCGGAGACCACGTGATCCTGATCGACGACGCGAGGTGCTTCGGAGCAGATCCCGCGTACCCGACCCTGGAGGCGCTGACCGAGATCATCAAGTCGATGTGGTTTGACGCCGAGATCGCCGTCCGCGATGACATGGTCAGGGTCACTCCGCCCGAACGGCGACGAGGCTGGAATGCGCTCCGGGCACTCGGGGGAAAAGCGACATGGGCGATCGGGGAGGGCCGTTGACCGGGGAGATCCCGTCGGCGACCGCCGAGAGGACGGAACCCGTTTTTCGACCGCTCGTCCCGGACGACGTGCGGACGATCGGCGAGTTCTTCGCCCGCAACGGCACGCCGGAAACGGAACGCCAGTTCACCCCGTTTCCCCTGACCCATGCCTCGGCGGTGGCACTGGGGCAGACCATGCCGGGGGACCTGTTCTTCGGCGCCTTTCTGAGCGAGGTCCTGGTTGGCTTCAGCATGCTGCGGGGCTGGGCCGACGGCTATCGCCGGCCCAGTTTCGGGCTCCTGGTCGATTCTCGGCATCGTGACCGAGGCATTGGCCGCTCGCTGACGGAGTTCACCCTCTGCGCGGCCCGGGAAATCGGGGCGACGGCAGTCCGGCTGACGGTCTACGCCAGCAACTCGGTCGCGGCCCGTCTGTACGAGAGAGTGGGATTTCGGGAGACCGAGCGTTCGCCGGTGCTGGTCGGCGGCGACGGCGACGAGCGGATCGTCATGACCCTGGGACTCGTCCGCCCGGTCCGCCCGCCGGGGAGCCGGGCGCTAATACCGGTTGCCGAACCGTCTCCCATCGGGAACGAGAAGCGGTACGTGCTGGATTGCCTGGAGACAAACTGGATCTCCTCGAACGGACCGTACATCGAGCGCTTCGAGGGGGCCTTCGCGGCATTCTGCGGCACGAGGCACGCCATCTCGTGCTGCAACGGCTCCGCCGCGCTGCACGTCGCCCTGCTGGGGCTCGGCGTCGGCCCGGGCGACGAGGTGATCGTGCCGACGCTGACCTACATTGCCAGTGCCAACGCCGTCACCTACTGCGGCGCGACGCCCGTCTTCGTCGACAGCGAGCCCCAGTCCTGGAACATGGACCCGGCGGCGGTGGCTGCGGCCGTAACTCCCCGTACGAAGGCGATCCTGGCCGTGCACCTGTACGGCCACCCGGTGGACATGGATCCGATCCTGGCGATCGCCCGCCGCCACGGGCTCGAGATCGTCGAAGACGCCGCGGAAGCCCACGGGGCGGAATATCGAGGACGGCGCGTCGGAGGCCTGGGCAAGGTCAGTGCGTTCAGCTTCTTCGGGAACAAGATCCTGACGACCGGCGAAGGAGGCATGGTCTGCACAGACGACGACGCGCTGGCCACCCGGATCCGGATCCTCAAGGGCCAGGGCCAGGACCTCGACCGCCGCTACTGGTTCGAGGTCGTCGGGTACAACTATCGCATGACCAATCTCGCGGCAGCCATCGGCCTCGGGCAGCTCGAACAGGTCGACTGGCATCTGGCCCGGCGTCGGCAGATCGCGCTGGAATACCGGCGGCACCTGCTCCCAGATGCGAGCCTGAGCCTCTCGCCGGAGCTGCCGTGGGCCAGGAACGCGTTCTGGATGAACTGCGTCGTGCTGCCCCTCGCCGGGCGCCGCTGGCGAGACTCGATCATGGCTCGGCTCTTCGAGGCAGGCGTGGAGACCCGGCCGTTCTTCTATCCCATGCATGCCATGCCCCCGTACCGCTGGGCCGGCCCGATGGGCCGCTTCCCGGTGGCCGAGCAGCTGTCGGCCCGGGGGATCAGTCTGCCCTCCTCGGCGATGCTTTCCGAGGAGGACATCGAATACGTCTGTCACAGCCTTCTGGCGGCAAAGCGGGACTGCAGCGGGTCGGGGTGCGACGAGGCCTTTTCCGCGCGAGCGTGAGCGCGGGAGCGAAGGGACGGGCTCGGAGAAAAGGAAGAGATGAAGATCCGTGTCGTCGACTACGTGGCCAATCTGGGAGGCGGAGCACGCTTTTCGAAGGAGCTGCTGCTGGCCATGCACGAGATCCCGGAAGTTTCATCCGGCAGGGTCCGATTCGAAGTCGTGAGTCATGGTCTCGCCCTGGAGCGGTACCGGGAGATGCTTTCGAGAGAGGTCCCCGTCAATTTCGTCGAGATCCCTCCGCGTCGGAGCTGGCGGGAGAAGATGTCCGCTGCCGGCGTTCGCGGGGTCGGCCGGCTGAACCGGCTGCTGGGCCGCCCCCTGGGAGTGAGGGTCCCCCGCGAGGCCCTGCGCGACTGCGACGTGGCCTGGTTCCCGTGGCTGAATTGGCACAGCGTCTCAACGTCCAGGGCGCCCTGGATCGTGGCCAGCCTGCACGACGTGATCCTTCTCGAGTTTCCCGATCAGCGTCAGCCGTACAAGGTGGACTTCGTGCGCAATTCTCTAAAGGCCTGGCTTGCCTCCGAAACGCAGATTGCCGTCAGCTCCCAGGCCACGGTCTCGAGCCTCGCGCGGCTCCTCGGAACCCCGACTGGCCGGGTCTCAGTGATCCCGCTGTCGGGGCAGCACGGAGCTCCTCCGGCATCCTCCGCACCGCATCCCTGGGGCTTTGCGGGCCGCGAGTACCTGCTCTTCCCTGCGAACCTCAGTCCACACAAGAACCATGAGACGTTGCTCGCGGGAGTCGGCACCCTGGTCGAACGGCACCCGCTCGTCCTGACAGGCAACGGGACGGACCTCGGGTCGAACGGCAGTCCACGCGGCCGCCGGGTCCGGCAGCGGGCGGAGCAGGCCGGAATGGTCCTCGACAGGACGATTTTCGGGGCGGGCTACGTGGACGACGCGGAGTACTTTCAGATCCTCGACGGTGCCTGGGCGCTGGTGATGCCCACCCTGGCCGAGGGGGGCGGGAGCTTTCCGGTCTGGGAGGCGATGGAGCGGGGGATCCCGGCGGTGGTGTCTGACATCCCGGTGCTGCGAGAGATGGTCGAGCGCTTGGGCGGGGAGGTGCTCTGGTTCGACCCTCGCTCCGCGGAGTCCCTCGGGCGTGTCTTGGCCGCGTTGGAAGGGGACTACCGCCGTTACCGGGCACGCGCCCAGGAGCAGACGAAGACGATGAAGCCGCGCACCTGGGGCGACGTGGCGGCCGACTACCTCCGCCTGATGACCCGGGCCGAAAATCCTGTGCTCCGGGGAGGCGTGGCGCTCGACGACCCGATCCGCCTCGTCCGGGGTTCGTCTGCGGTGTCCGGGCCATGAAGGACAACAGAGGCGTCCTGACCATCGCTCACACGAAGCCCAAGTACGCCTGGCAAGCGGTGAACCTGGCGCGCTCCATCAGGTTGCGAGCGCCGGACCTCCCCTTGGCCGTGGCGACGGACCTCGACCCGGCGGCCTTCAAGGGGGCTTTTGAGCACGTGATCCCCTGGGACTTCTCCCGCTGGCCCGGCGTGCTTTGCAAGCTCGAGGCGTACGGGATGACCCCGTTCGAGACCACGCTGTTCGTGGAGACGGACTGCCTGGCGGTCCGGTCGCTTCACGTCGTGTTCGACTACTTCGACGGGCAGCAGTTCGCGGTGTTCGGTCGGAACGAGCCGACGACCTCGTACTTCCGCTCGCTCGAACTCGTCCGTGCGCTGATCCCGTCTCCGACGTATCCAGTGTTCAACGGCGGACTTCTCTATTTCAGGAGGTCCCCGCTGGCAGAGGAGATCTTCAGGAGGGCGAAGGAGCTTTCTCGCCTCTACGACTGCCTTCACCTTGCACGTGTCAGGGGCGGAATGGAGAGCGACGAACCGTTGATCGGTTTGGCCATGGCGAAGGCTGGTCTGAGGGCGACCGACGACCGCCGACTCGACATCATGTTCGCTCCGGAGCGCCCGCTGTTCCATATCGACATCGACGTCCTGGCGGGAGAATGCTCGTTCGTCAGGCTCGGGCGCGTAGTAAGGCGCCGATAAATAATAACATTTACGAACTCTGATCGCTGCTTGGTCGGATGGTGTAGTTCCACTCACCGTGAAACCGGTCCGGCACGAGATTCACGCTCGCCATCTCCTCGTCTGTGATCTCTCGTCCCAGCGGGTACCTGCGCCGG